>NZ_NIRT01000006.1 GCF_003207795.1 Komagataeibacter nataicola
CCATCCAGAATGCCTCCTTCAGAGAATGGTCTGCATCCTATGAATCACATTTTTAAACCGATGGGTACCCCGTGAGTCAGGCCAAACAATGGTTGGTATAAGACGCATAAGCGACCAGCATGGAGCCCTTAAAAAGGGTTTGAAAACAAATAATTGATAAAAAAGAAAAGTTTTTTGGATGTCGCCTTTTTCAAAAAGGCAGTGCCTTCAAAAGCTTTTTGAAAAAATCTTTGCCAAAAACTTCTATAATTTCAGGGTTTGATTGGACCTGACTTTTCGGACAGGTGTTCATACAATGCTTTCAAAAAGCAATCATAACAATATGTTTAAGTAAATATTATATATTGGCGTGCATCCTAAAAATTCCAAAACAATACAGTCCGGCTATACAAATTCAGGAGCATGAATATGACTGACATTCTCGGTGTGTACTACGGAACAGGCAACACCGTAACCCAAAGTGGCTCATATACGCTGGATCCTGGCGGCGTGCTCGGCCTTCTTTCCCCTGCGGACATGACCGTCTCCTCTGCTGACGGCACGCCCGTCGATGCAACCATCAATCTGGCCGGACTGCTTGACCTGCCCGTCACCGCCGCTGCCACTTTTACCATCACGGCCGAAAAGAATACGGTCGTGACAGTCAGTGCGAGCGCCGTAAACGCGCTGACCACAACCACCCTCGATGCAAACGGCGGCACGGTCGCTCTGGCTGGCGGCCTGCTGAATGCTGCAAGCGGGGTGACCATCAATCTGACAAATGGCGGCACATTCAACGGGTCTGGCATTATTTCGGCCCTGGCGGGTGCCACCATCAATTTTGGCAGCGGTGGCGGCACGCTCAACCTTGCCGGTTCCAGTACCGGCATTGCGCTACTGTCTGGCGTATCCATCAATAACTTCGGCAGTGGTGATTCCATTATCGTGGAGAATGATGGCGTCCCCGCAACCGTTACCGGCATCAGCTATAATGGCCTGTTTGGCACGTCCACCCTCACGTTTTCCAACGGGGATACGCTGGCGCTCCAGGGCCAGTATCAGGATACGGACCCGCAGGCTGCCGGTTATGTTTCCACCGTGCCCGATGCCGATGGCGAAGGCACGGTCCTGGTCTGCTTCCTCGCCGGCTCCATGATCCGCACCCCCGGAGCGGACATCGCCGTTGAAGACCTGTGCGCTGGCGACACCATCACCGTCATGGTGAATGGCGCACCCGAGCCCCGCACCATCACATGGGCAGGCAGGGCGCATGCCACGGTTCACCCCGAACTGCCCGATGATGAAGCGGGTTACCCGGTCCGCATCCTCAAAGACGCCATAAGCGAGGGCGTGCCTTACAAGGACATGCTGATTACGGCGGAGCACTGCCTGTATTTCGAGGGCAGGTTCGTGCCCGCGCGCATGCTCGTCAATCACACGTCCATTTTCTATGATCACACGATCACATCCTACGATTACTACCATATTGAAACGCAGGAACACGCGGTCATCATCGCTGATGGCATGCTGACCGAAAGCTATCTCGATACCGGCAACCGCCGTGCCTTCCGACAGAAAGACAATGTCGTCTTACTCAGTGGCAGCCGCAACCTGACATGGGCCCACGCCGCAGCCCCACTGGACGTGTCGCCGGGTTTCGTCGAGCCGCTGTTCCGCCAGATTGCGGCCCGTGCCGCTGCGGCAGGGCATGCCCCCCAGGCCGAAACCACCGCCCTGACAGACGAGGCCGACCTGCATCTGATGACGCAGGCTGGCGCCATCATCCACAAGATGCGTGAGGCAAACGGATTTGCCTTCTTCATGATCCCGCCTGGAGTGGAGACCGTACGCATCATGTCCCGGACCAGCCGCCCATCGGACACGATCGGACCCTATATTGACGATCGCCGTCAGCTCGGCGTTCTGGTCAAGGACATCAGGCTGTTCGAAGGCAGCGTGGCGCGCCCCATTACCACCCACCTTGCCAATGAAGCGCCTGAAGGCTGGTATGATGGCTGGTACGCACCCGAAAATGTTCCCTGCCGCTGGACGGACGGACAGGCCACCGTGGATCTGGGCCCCCGGCACCCCACGCTCATGGGGCTGCTCTGCCTCGAAATCCTTGCAGGTGGCCCCTATGTCATCAGGTCCGCTCCCCAGCCCCAGTCCCTGACAGCGTGAGAGATGATCCCTGCACCCTGAGCGGGTGCGGGGACCGACCGGTCTTAAAAAGCATGAATACACCCTTTACCCTCAAAGCCGGACAGATCTGGACCGGCGCGCCCCCACGCAGCGAAATACGCGGCATTGATGAAGTGGGGGAAACCGAAGTCTCATTCCACAAACAGACATCAAAGCGCCGTTTCCTGACATATCAGACCACGACGATCATGGGATTTCGTAAATGGATCCAGCAGAGTCAGGCCGTGTCCAATGATGGGCTGAATGCTGCCAGTATCCATGGGTTTTCCCCCTCACGTGAAATCGGCCAGCGGATTCAACTCCTGCGCAAGGCGGCGGGGCTGAGCCAGCAGGCCCTGGCCGACATGCTTGGTGTCTCCCGTACCGCCGTTGGGTTTTGGGAAACGGGGCGCCCCAACATGATAAGCAGGCATGTGCCCCGTATCGCGAAAATTTTCGGTATCAGCGAGGAGGTTTTCCTCAATGGGCAGAGCAGCGAAAAAACGCAGATGTCCATTACAAAGGACGAAGAAAATATCATAAATCTCTACAGGGCCCTTTCCATAGATGACAGGCTCCAGGCCATCAAACGCATGGAAATGCTTTATAAGAAGAAATTATATTCTTCCTGATACATTCAATCTGATACCAACATAACCAAGCGCGTGTGTAAAAACAGATCATTGATAAGAACCGGAAAAGTTTTTGGGTGTCGTCTTTTTTCAAAAAGGCGACGTCTTCCGAAGCTTTTTGAAAAAAGCTTCACCAAAAACTTTTATAATTTCAGGGCGTTACCGGACCATTTTTTAAAGAATGTCTCCATTACAATACAGAAAAAGAGACGGCAAATAAAATTAAAACTCTACATATACTTACGTATAATACTTAAAAAACAATATATTCAATAAAACCTGTACTGTTTCCAATTTTCCACTTAAAATCCGATGACCGCATCCCCACCAAAGGTGAACATGCCGTTATTGCGCCCGCCATTGAATGGCGTGGTGCCATTGAGCGCCCGGTCAAAGCGGATTTCAGGCCGCAGCATGAACACGCGCACATGGTGGCCAATCTGCGGGCGGTAGCTTACGCCAAGCGTCATTTCCCCATAGGTCGTGCCATGGCTGGAGGCTGATGGCCCCGGCACGACTTCGCCCCCCGTGCCTGCCAGGGCCTCCATGTAGGAATTGTTGCCCCTGAAGGTCGAGACCATGGCGTTGTTGTTGTCGCGATAGATCTCGCCACGATAGTTGAAAGTCAGGTCGCGGTTGATGCGGTAGCTCAGGAAGCTGATGAAGCTCTCTGCATCCACGCCTGCAAACTGTCCGCGCGCGCCCATGCCGCGCGTGCCTTCATCATGCAGGTAATTGAACTCCGCCGTCAGGCTCAGGCGTTTGTTGACCTGGTAATAGGCGCTGACATCATTCCAGAAACGCTGGGTGTGATCGGCTTCGTAATGCCCGATGTCCCGCCAGGCATTTTCCGGCCCGACCCGGCTCAGTTCCACAATCTTCAGCCTGCCGTGGGCGAGATTGTTCAGGTTGAAGCCAAAATAGCCTGCGGGCGCATTGTTGTTGTCGGCGTGGCCAAAGGATGTCTGGTTGCCGGTATCAATCCCGAACGTCACATCAATCATCGGCGTCACGTGCCAGTTGAACATGGCCCCGATATGCTGGAACGGCACCGAATATTCAGATGTATAGGCCAGCGTGTAGAAAGGGCGCGAGGTGGGGTCGAGCCCCTCCACCCCCATCGGGGCCTGCAATATGCCTGCCTGCATGTCCAGCCCGCCCCGGGTGGCCCAGGGCAGGTGCACATCCACATGCGCCTGTGCGGGAATAAGCTGGTAACGCGCGTTCCATTCCCGGTCACTCACGCCAAGCAGCTGGTAATAGCGGGCATCCGAGCCGTACATGCCTTCAAGCGTAAAACCGACCTGATAGGTATTGCGGGTGGAATCAATGGCTTTGGCAAGCGTGAATTCCGCCTGGTTCAGCTGTACCTGATTGGCGTGGTCGGCAAAGAAATCACCAAAATTATAGCCGGGCTGGGGGCGGGCAGGGTTGGCCATGATGCCGCCTTCGATCTGGCCCGTCAGGGTCACGCCGCCCAGCCACCGTGTGAAACCCGTGTCATGCCCCAGCCCGGAAAACACCTTTACCTGCGCCCGCGCCTTGCCTGAAACGCCGGTAAAAAGGCAGGCGACCACCAGAAGACCCCAAACCCGGTGGTGTGATTTCATGACAGGCTGTTCCCCTTCGGCATCTGCGGACAGCACCGTGGCATGCGCGCCCGTGTCCGGCAATCATGAAATTTCTTTTATTTTATTTTCCGCGTGCCTGAAACCTAAATTATTGAAATGGTTCGATATTATAATAATATCGTATAAGATATATCCTTACTTTCCCAGCCATCCCCGCCGCCAGAACCACAAGAGCGGCAGCACAACGGTGGCCGCCATCAGGGCCAGGGAGTACCAGTAGCCGTATTTCCAGTTCAGCTCCGGAATATCGTGAAAGTTCATGCCATAAATACCGGCCACCAGCGTGGGCGCCACGCCAATGAAGCTGACCACGGTCAGAATTTTCATGCCGTTATTCTGCTCGATGCTGATAAAGCCCAGCGTCGCATCAAGCAGGAACTGCACCTTGTTGGCGGTCTGTGACACGAAATCATTGAGCGAGCGGATATCACGCCCCACCGTGCCCAAGCGCGCCTGCAGCCGCTCGCTCAGGTCATGGCGCTTGTTCTCGCCCAGAAAGATCGAGATCCGCTCCAGCCCCAGCAGGCTGTCACGCACCGATGAGCCGAGATCACCCGAACGGCCCACCCGGCGCAGCATGTTGCGCAGCAGCGTGCCCGCCTGCGCCTGCCCCGGCGCTTCCGACTGGAACACATCCTTCGACATGCCATCAAGCGCCTGCCCCAGATGCTCGAGAATATCGGCCAGCCGGTCCACGATGGCCTCGAGCAGCATGATCCCCGCCTCATTGGCGCTCAGCGGCGCGGTCTGCCCCGCCACCTGCCGCGCCACCACGTCAAACGCGCTGAAACCGGTAAAGCGGATGGTCAGGATCTGCTCATGCATCAGCACGAAGCCAACGGGGGAGACGAAAAAATCATCCGGCGTCTTCCGCACCAGCGGGGTGGAAAGGTAGACGGCGTCATCTTCCATGAACAGCCGCGATGAACTCTCGATCTCGTCAAGCTGGGCGCGGGTGGGAATGCGCTGGCCCGTAATCTGGGCGGCCAGGGCTTCCTCATCGGGGGTGGGGTCAAGCAGGTCCAGCCATGCCGCACCTGCCGCGTCTGCCGCTGCGGTCACGGTGCGGGCCGGCGCGCCGGGGTGATGCGCTAGAAACATGGGCTGTCTTTCGTTGGTTCCTGTCGTTGTTCATCCATCATGCCGGGGCAAGCATGTCAAATCATGACACGCTCCTGTGGCCCCCGGGGGCTGGTATTTTACCGCCATCCAGTCCAGAACCGCATGACACGGCAGCCCGGGACGGCTGCATGGCAAAACCCCTGAGCCACGCACCTATTTCTTGCGGAGTAGAGAAGTTGAGCGCAACAGACACACAGGCAGGCGCCAACAGCCTGCGCAGCGGGCCGGACGGGCGCGGCCGTTTCGGCATTTTTGGGGGCCGCTTCGTGGCCGAGACCCTGATGCCGCTCCTGCTGGAGCTGGACGCCGCCTATAAGGCCGCCCAGGCCGACCCCGAATTCCACCGCGAACTGGATTATTACCTCAAGGATTACGTCGGCCGTCCCAGCCCGCTATGGCTTGCCCGCCGCATGACCGAGCAGCTCGGTGGCGCAAAGATCTACATGAAGCGCGAGGAGCTGAACCACACCGGCTCCCACAAGCTCAACAATGTCATGGGCCAGATCCTGCTCGCCCGCCGCATGGGCCGCACGCGCATCGTGGCCGAGACGGGCGCGGGCCAGCACGGCGTTGCCACCGCCACCGTGTGCGCGCTGTTCGGCATGAAATGCGCCATCTACATGGGCGCCACCGATGTCGAACGCCAGAAGCCCAACGTATTCCGCATGCGGCTGCTCGGCGCGGAAGTGGTTCCCGTCACGGCCGGTGCCGGCACGCTGAAGGATGCCATGAACGAGGCCATGCGCGACTGGGTGACCAACGTGCATGACACCTACTTTCTGGTCGGCACCGTGGCGGGCCCCCACCCCTACCCGCAGATGGTGCGTGACTTCCAGTCCATCATCGGGGTGGAAACAAAAGAGCAGATCCTGGCGGCCGAGGGCCGCCTGCCCGACGCCATCGTGGCCGCCATCGGTGGCGGGTCGAACGCGATGGGCATTTTCCACCCCTTCCTCGATGACCCCGAGGTGAAGCTGATCGGCGTCGAGGCGGCAGGCTGCGGGCTGGACAGCGGGCGCACCGCCGCCTCCATCGAACGGGGCAAACCGGGCGTGCTGCACGGCAACCGCACCTACCTTTTGCAGGATGATGACGGGCAGATCACCGAAGCGCATTCCATCAGCGCGGGCCTCGACTACCCCGGCGTCGGCCCCGAGCATTCATGGCTCAGCGATATTGGCCGCGCGGAATATGTGGGTGCGACCGACCAGGAGGCGCTCGACGCCTTCCAGCTCTGCACCCGCACCGAGGGCATCATCCCCGCGCTGGAAAGTGCCCACGCCATCGCCTATGCCGCCAGGATCGCGCCCGCCATGGGCAGGGACCAGATCATCGTGATCAACATTTCCGGCAGGGGAGACAAGGACATCTTCACCGTTGCCGAACATCTGGGAGTGAAACTGTGAGCCGCATCGCCCGCCGCTTCGCCACCCTGCGCGCGCAGGGCCGTGGCGCCCTCATCCCCTATGTCGAGGCCTGCGACCCCGATTACGACACCTCGCTCGCCACCCTGCGCGGCATGCCTGCCGCAGGCGCCGACCTGATCGAGGTTGGCGTGCCCTTCTCGGACCCGTCAGCCGATGGCCCGACCATCCAGAAGGCCGCCCTGCGCGGGCTGAAGGGCGGCTCGACCATGAAGCGCGTGCTGGAGATGGTGCGGGCTTTCCGTGAAGGCGATAACGAGACGCCGATCATCCTGATGGGCTACACCAACCCCATCGAGGCCTACGGGCCGGAACGCTTCTGCACGGATGCAAAAGCCGCGGGCGTGGACGGGCTGATCGTGGTCGACATGCCACCGGAGGAAGCCGACCTGCTGGCAGGCCCGGCAGCGGCCAGCGGGCTGGACATCATTCGCCTTGTCGCCCCCACCACGCCTGACGCGCGCCTGCCCGTCGTGTTCAGTGGCGCGTCGGGCTTTGTGTATTACGTCAGCATCACGGGCGTTACCGGCACGCGCACCGCCAGCACCGATGAACTGGCCGCAGCCCTGCCGCGCCTGCGCCGCGCCACCGACCTGCCGATCGCCATCGGCTTTGGCATCCGCACGCCCGCGCTTGCGGCCAGCGCCGTGCGCGTGGCTGATGCCGCGGTAGTGGCCTCGGCCCTGCTCAACACGCTTGAGGGCACGCTTGATGCGGATGGCAAAGCCACGCCCCGCACCGTGCCCGACGTGCTGGCGCAACTGCGCGGCCTGGCCGATGCCGTGCATGCCGTGGACAAAACCGACTCAAAATAATCCATTGATAAAAAACGGAAGTTTCCGGGCGTCGCCTTTTTTCAAAAAGGGCGGCGTTCTTCTGAAGCTTTTTGAAAAAAGCTTCACCAAAAAACCTTTTATGATTTGCGGGCCGTTTCGCTGGCGATTTTCCACAACGTCCCCTGCAATGACAATCTGGCCCAATCGTTCATCTGCCTGTATGGAACAGGCCTCCAGAAAGCTTAAGGGAGAGGCAATATGAGCTGGCTGACCGAATATGTCCGCCCCAAGATCCGCGGCCTGCTCAAGCGGGAAGTGCCGGACAACCTGTGGACCAACTGCGACTCATGCGAGCAGATGATCCTGACCAAGGACCTGCGCAAGGCGCTGAACGTGTGCCCGCATTGCGGCCACCACATGCGCGCCACCGTGCCCGAGCGGCTGGAATGGACATTCGATAACGGGGAATACACCCGCATCGAACTGCCCAAGGTGCCGGTTGACCCGCTCTCCTTCCGTGACCGCAAGCGCTATACCGACCGCCTCAAGGATGAGCGCGCCAAGTCCCACCTTGAGGAATCAATGGCCGTGGCCCATGGCCAGATTGGTGGCCATAACGCGGTGGTGGCCGTGATGGCGTTCGAGTTCATCGCAGGCACCATGGGCGCGGCACTCGGCGAGGCGTTCCTTGCCGCCGCCCGCCTGGCCATCCTGCAGCAGTCACCGCTGATCGTGTTCACCGCCTCAGGCGGGGCGCGCATGCAGGAAGGCATGATAAGCCTGATGCAGATGCCGCGCACCACGGTGGCCGTGCAGATGCTCAAGGAAGCAGGCCTGCCCTACTTCGTGGTGCTGACCAACCCGACCACGGGCGGGGTGTCCGCCTCGTTCGCCATGCTGGGCGATGTGCAGATTGCCGAGCCCAATGCACTGATCGGCTTCGCGGGCCAGCGCGTGATCGAGGATACGGTGCGCGAGAAGCTGCCAGAAGGCTTCCAGCGCGCGGAATACCTGCTTGAGCATGGCATGCTCGACATGGTGGTCAAGCGCGGCGACCTGCGCGAGGTGCTTGGCCGCCTTACCGCGCAGCTCAACTACCGCCACATAGCCCCCCGCGCCGCTTAAGCTACGGAAACCCCGCACATGAAAGCGCCTGCCCTCGGGCCGGAATTCGTGGGCCGCACAGGGCAGATACTGGAACGGCTGAACCGGCTGTATCCGGCCCTGATCGACCTGTCGCTCACCCGGCTTGAAACGCTGCTTGGCCGCCTTGGCCACCCCGAGCGCCACATGCCGCCTGTCGTGCACGTGGCGGGCACCAACGGCAAGGGCAGTACCTGCGCCTTCATGCGCGCCGTGGCCGAGGCGGCGGGCTGGCGCGTGCATGTGCTCACCTCGCCCCACCTCGTGCATGTGACCGAGCGCTTCCGCATTGCGGGCCAGATCGTGAGCGAGCACGAACTCGCCGCCGTGCTTGAAGAGATCGAACAGGTCAACGCAGGCGCCCCCATTACGGTGTTCGAGGTGCTGACAGCGGCAGGCTTCATGCTCAGCGCCCGCCACCCGGCGGAGCTGACAATTGTTGAGGTCGGCCTCGGTGGCCGGTGCGACGCGACCAACGTGATCCAGCGCCCCGCAGCCTGCGCCATTACCGCCATCTCGATGGACCATGAGGCCTTTCTGGGCGATACGCTCGGCGCCATTGCGGGCGAGAAGGCCGGCATCATCAAGCACGGCGTGCCAGTGGCCACAGGCCGCCAGCCTGCCGAGGTAATGGAGGTCATTGCCCGCACCGCGCGCGCGCAGGCGGCCCCGCTGTGGCGGCGTGACCATGAATGGTTCATCGCCCCCACGGCTCAGGGCACCGCCCTGCGCTACCGTGACGCCCATGGCACGCTGGAGCTGCCCCTGCCCGGCCTGCGCGGCGCCCACCAGATTGATAATGCGGGGCTGGCCATCGCCACCCTGCGGGCAAGCACCCTGCCCGTGCCCGCTCAGGGCTGGGCGGGCATTGCCCAGGCACGCTGGCCCGCGCGCATGCAGCGCCTGTCGGGCCATCTGGCGGCCCTTCTGCCTGCCCGGTGGGAACTATGGCTTGATGGTGGCCACAACCCCGGCGCGGGCGAAGTGCTGGCGCAGGTGATGGATGAGTGGGCAGACAGGCCCACCCATCTGGTCATTGGCATGAAGCAGACCAAGGATGCCACCGGTTTCCTCGCTCCGCTGCTGCCGCGCGCCGCCTCCATCCAGGCTGTAGCGGAAGAAGGCCAGCATCTGGCCCAGCCCGTGGCCGACATCGTGGCCGCATCAGGCGGCCGCGCCACGGCAGGCCCGACCCTGCACGCTGCCCTGAGCCATCTTGTGGCCGGAGCAGGCGCGGATGCCCCTCCTGCCCGCGTGATCATATGCGGCAGCCTGTACCTGGCCGGCGTGGCGCTACAGCGCGATGGCTGGCGGCCGGACTGAAAACAGATAAACGTTTTTGGTGAAGCCTTTTCCAGAAAGCTTCAGAAGAAGCCGCCTTTTTGAAAAAAGGGGCACCCAAAAACCTTTACTTTCTATTTATCCTCCGGCAGTGGCGCGCCCCGCCCGATCTCGCGCAGCGGCAGCCCCGCCATCAGGCGCTGCTCGATCTTTTCAAGCGACATGTCCCGCGTCTCGGGGATGAAGCGCCACGTGACCAGCACAAAAAACAGGTTGAAGCCCGCAAACAGCCAGAAGGTGGGGCCATTGCCCATCCACTGCAGCAGCGACAGGAAGCTTGCGCCCACGATCATGTTGGCGATCCAGTTGGTGAGCGTGGAGATGGAAATGCCAAGGTCACGCCCCTGCAGTGGCTGCACCTCCGAGCACAGCACCCAGATCAGCGGACCCGCCGACATGGCGAAGCCGGAAATATAGATCAGCAGCATGAACACCGCGATGATCTGCTCCGACTGGTCCAGATGCGGGCGGTTGAGCATGAAGCCAAGGCTGCCCATGCCCACCGCCATGATCAGGAAACCGGTATAGAGGATCGGCTTGCGCCCCCAGCGATCGACAAGGCCAATGGCAATGAAGGTGGCCAGCATGTTCACCAGCCCCACCATGGCCGTGCACCAAAGCTGCGCGGGGCCGACATAGCCTGCGAGCGCGAAGATCTTGGGGGCGTAATACATCACCACGTTCACGCCCGCGAGCTGCTGCATGACCTGCAGCGTCATGCCCAGAAAGATGGAGCGGCGGAAATTGCGGTTGTTGCGCAGCAGGCTCCAGCCGCGCTGCTTTTGCTGAAGCTGGCGGCTGATGTTCTGGATCTCCTGCATGGCGACGCTCCTGTCGTTGCGCAGGTCTTCCAGCACTTCCAGTGCTTCCTTGCGGCGGCCGCGCATCATGAGCCAGCGCGGGCTGTAGGGCAGGAACAGCACGCCAATCAGGAACAGCACGCCCGGCACGGCGGCCACGGCGAACATGCCGCGCCAGTTGCCCGAATAGCTAAACATGGTGTTGCTGAGAAAGGCGATGAAAATGCCCGCCGTAATCATGAGCTGGTAGGTCGAGATCATGGCGCCACGCGCCTGCTCGCTTGCAATCTCGGACAGGTAGAGTGGCGCCGTGAACGCCGCCACCCCGATGGCGAGCCCCATGATGAGCCGCCCCGCAATCATGGACGGGATGGACCACGCCAGCGCGCAGGCCAGCGAACCCGCCACGAACACGGCCGCCCCCACCAGCAGCGCATGCTTGCGCCCGATCTGGTGCGACATCCAGCCCCCGCACAGCGAGCCGATAGCAGCGCCCCCCATCATGGCGCTGACAATCCATTCCTGCTCGAAGGTGGTGGCGTGGAAGTTGGCGGCGAGCAGGTCGAGCGCACCGGATATGACCCCGATATCAAGCCCGGCCATGAGGCCTGCGAGCGCCGCGAGGCAACCAATGATGAGGGTACGCATCCGGGCCGAATCAAATACGGGCGGCGCAGGCTGATTTTCCATTAAAATCCGGTCCTTTGATATTTTTCTTGTTGCCGGTGATCACATTATTCCTGCCGCGCGAGACCGGTCAGGAGAAAGAACGATACACCATATTCGCGCGTCTGGTCGGGATCATGTTCCAGCAGCCTGTCGATGACAAATCGTTTTACCCTAAAAACAACGGGGCTATCTGATCTATGCCCTGCTTCACTATCCGATTCCATGACTTCCATCATATTTGCAAGCCATGGAAGCACGCCGGGGCGCTCGGTCAGCACAAGGGGCGCGCGCGGCGAGAACAGGAGCGTGCCGCGCGCACGCAGCATATCCAGCCCGGCGGCAGTGGTGATGTGGTAAAGATAGCCATCCGGCCCGTCATCCGGGCGCAGGGCGTGGACCGGCACCACGGCCAGCCCCAGCGCCGTGATATCAAGATAGGTCAGCGCGTGCGGGCGATCCGTCGTGGCCCCGGCAAACAGGTCGGGCTGCGCCCCGGCCACGGGTGGCGGCGCAACGGGCGGGGCCGCAGGCCGCCTGCGGCGCGGGTGCCGGGGTGCGGTGGGTATGAGCGGCAGTCCCGCCATCCTGCCTTTGCGCCCCTGCCCCATGCATCCGCCCCATCAATACCGGCTCACGCCCCGCCAGGGCCGCGCCTGCTCCGTTCAACCACCCTCAGCCACACGCGGCGCACAGGCCTTCAGCCTCGATGGTGGTCTGCCGCACCGTAAAGCCCCGCGCCTTTGTCACTTCAAGCAGCGCCTTGAGGATATGGGGATCATCGAGTTCGGTCACGCGCCCGCACGCGCTACAGATCAGGAACTGCGCCGCATGAACATGCCCGTGGCAGGCATGCCCCGATTCCAGCATGTGCCTGCACCCCACGAAGGCGGAAAGCCGCTCGATCTTGTGGATCAGCCCCTGCTCCATCAGAAAATCCAGCGCCCGGTACACCGTGGGCGGCGCCACCGGGCGGCCACGGCTGGCACGGATCTGTTCAAGCAGTTCATAAGCGCCCAGCGGCCGGTCGGCGGCCAGCACCAGCCCGAGCACCAGGCGGCGCATGTCGGTCAGCCTGACCGCGCGCGCGGCGCACAGGCTGGCAGCCTGCTCAAGCAGGGACTCCATCCCTGCGGGCAGGCCGGTTCCAGCCGTCTGTGTCATGCGGGCCACTGCTGTGCTCCTGTGCGGTTGCCGGGAGGCTCCAACCACCCTGCCCTATGCCCCGGCAGGCGGTCAGTCCGGCAGGTGATCCACCCACATGGCCATCAGGGCCAAAAAAAGGGCAAGTCCCGCATGTATCCAGATCAGCCCGCGCAGCGTCAAGACAGGAACCTGCGGGGCACGGGCGCGCGGGGTCTGTGTCATGGCGTTGGCTCCATTCTGTTGCATTGCCATGCATGCACCAGAAGGCTGGATTTTTTCTTAATGTAGAAGACGTATAAAAAATTTCTGATAAAGCTTTTTCAAAAATCTTCAGAAAAAACAGCGTCTTTTTTTAAAAAAGCGGCACTATTCGCCCGGCGCATGGGGCAGCATGTGGTAGCTGCGGTTGAAATAGACCAGCCCGCCACGGGGGCTGGAATTGCGCAGGCTTTCCACCGCGCCGAACATGACGCTGTGGGTACCCACTTCCACAATCCGCTCAATGCGGCAGTCAAGCGACAGCACGGCCTCGTTCAGCACGGGCGCACCGGTGGTCAGCGTATCCCAATGGCCGGAACGGAAGCGCTCGGCCTGCTCGAGCGGGCTTGCGAACACGCCCGATATGTCCTGCTGGTCAGCGGCAAGTACGTTGATGCACATGGCCGCATCCACCCGGAAGCGGTCGCGCACGCGGGAGTTGCGGTTGAGGCAGACCAGGACCGTGGGCGGCGTATCGGTAACCGAACACACGGCGGACGCGGTAAAACCCGCCGGGTCTTCCAGTGTTCCCGTCGTGACAACATTTACGGCCGCGCCAAGGCGGGCCATGGCGTTGCGAAAGGTGAGGGCGTCAATCCCCATGGTGCTTCTGCCTCGGTAACTGTGCATGCCTGTGGTCCGCACGCAGCCGTGACGCCGGACAGCAGCGGAGGTAGCGCATTCTATCGTCATTGAATACCGCAAAACCACACGAAAGGACGCAACCCGTGCCCCCCGAACCCATCCGCACCCGCCAGGAAGGCGCGCTAGGCCGCATCACGCTCGCCCGCCCCGAGGCGCTCAATGCCCTGAACCTGGACATGATCCACCACCTTGCCGCCACCCTGCGCGCGTGGCGCCATGATCCGAGCGTTGAAACCGTGCTGCTTGACAGCACCAGCCCCAGAGCCTTCTGCGCGGGCGGGGATATCCGCGCCATCCGCGCCCTGCTGCACGAGCGCGGGGTAGAAGCGGCGGCAGAACCCTTCCGCCACAGCTACCGGCTGGCCTCGATGCTGGCAGGCTACCCCAAGCCGGTTGTCTCGTTTCTTGACGGGATCTGCATGGGCGGCGGCGTGGGGCTTGGCGGGCATGTACGCCACCGCATCGTGACCGAGCGCGCCTGCGTGGCCATGCCGGAGAACGCCATTGCGCTGACACCGGATGCGGGCGGGTCCTACCTGCTCTCCCGCGCGCCGGGGCTGAGCGGGCTGCGCCTTGCCCTGACCGGCGGGCGCATGAACGCCACCACGGCCATCGCCGCGGGCTTTGCCGACCGGCAGGCCCCCTCCGGCCAGCTTGAAAGCATAAGGCAGGCGCTCGCCCATCTGCCCGCAGGGCAGGTGATGGACAGCCTGCCACCCTGCCCTGCCCTTGATGGCGGCCCGGACACCGCCACCATCGCCCCGGTCTATGACGCGCCGGACGTGGCGACGGTAATGGCGCGGCTACAGGCCCATCCGGCCCCATGGGCGCAGGCCGACCTTGCCGCCATGCAGGGAGCCTGCCCGTTCTCGCTGTGCATCACTTATGCCGCCTACCATGCCGCGCGCGCCCTGCCCGACCTTGACCATGTGCTCGAACAGGAATTCCAGTTAATCAGCCAGTTGCTGCGCCGCCCCGATTTCGCCGAGGGGGTGCGCGCCCGCCTGATCGACAAGGACAATGCGCCGCGCTGGTCACCGCCCACGCTGGGCGACGTGTCCGGACGGGAAATTGCCTCCTGCCTGCAAAACCATGCATCCTTTTCCCTCGACCTGCCCGTGCTCGATGCGGATCAGGAAAAATAAATTATCACACATAAAGTATATGAAAATGCCCTTCTCCACCCGTTATGCCCCCGCCACCCATCACAGCCGTCTCGGCGATGAATTCTATGACGTGGTTCAGGCCGCCACCTTCCCCGCCCATATCCTGCGTTACCGCAATCATGATGCCGAATGGCGCATCGGCCTCGACGGGCTGACGGATGCGGAGTGGATCCGCCATTTCGGCCATTTCGACCCCCTGCCCGGTTCGCTGCCCCAGCCTCTGGCGCTGCGCTATCACGGGCATCAGTTCCGGTCGTACAATCCCGATCTGGGCGATGGGCGGGGCTTCCTGTTCGCGCAACTCATGGACAGCGTGGATGGCCGCCTGCTCGATATCGGCACCAAGGGCAGCGGCACCACGCCATGGTCACGCGGGGGAGACGGGCGGCTGACGCTCAAGGGCGGCGTGCGTGAAATCCTGGCCAGCGAGCGGCTTGATGCGATGGGCGTGCGCACCTCGCGCACACTGAGCGTGATCGAAACCGGCGAGGCGCTGCACCGGGGCGATGAACCCTCGCCCACGCGCTCATGCGTGCTCGCACGGCTCAGCCATTCGCATATCCGCATCGGCACGTTCCAGCGCCTTGTGGCCAATGATGACCAGACCAGCCTGAAGCACCTCGTGGCCTATGTGCTCGAGACCTATTACCCCCACCTTGCCAATGAACCCGACCCGGCGGCGGCACTGTACGAAGCCGCCACCACCCGCATGGCCGAGATGACGGCGCAGTGGATGACGGCGGGCTTCGTGCACGGGGTGCTCAATACCGATAACATTAATCTGACCGGCGAGAGCTTCGATTACGGCCCGTGGCGGTTCCTGCCCAGTTTCGACCCCCGCTTCACCGCCGCCTATTTCGACCATTCAGGCCTATATGCCTATGGCCGCCAGCCCGAGGCGATGATGTGGAACGTGGCCCGGCTGGGCGAGTGCCTGATCGCGCTTTCGTCACTTGAGAAAATTCAAAGTATTTTTGATGAATTCTGGGAGAAATACGAAAGATTCCTTGATATTTCTGTATTAAACCGGCTTGGCGTCAATGAAATTTCAAGAAAATCATCGCAACATCTGCGTGAATGTCTGTTCTCATTCATGGAAGAAAGCCAGATTGGGTTTGAATTTCCGTTTTTTGACTGGTATGGTGGCCCCAAGAGCCAAAAACGGGCCATATCGGGGCCACATGCATCTTTTTATGCACAGGACAGTTTCCGCCCTGTGCGGGACGCGCTCATGCAGCATGAGCCCATGCCTGGCTGTGATCTGTCGCACCCCTATTTTGCTGACGGGGCGCCATGCCTGATGCCGGTCGAGACTGTGGAAGCCCTGTGGCAGCCCATCGCCACGGCCGATGACTGGAGCGGCCTGCACGCCACCATGGGGCACATTGCCCGCATGAAAGCGGCCCTGAACGCCCAGCCCCACGAAGGGGCAGGCTGACCCTGCGGGGGAACCGGGCCGATACGGATGAATTATAACAACAAGGAAAGGAAAAGGCACCCGCATGAACACCCAGTCCCCCCCAACCCAGACCACGCAGCAGCCCACCGAACCGCTACCCGATCTGTCGCAGATCGAGATTTCCCCCAACGCGCGCAAGACCCTGTGGCTCGCAGCCATCGTGGCCGCAATCTGTGGCGGCCTCTATGGTTACGATACCGGCATCGTATCGGGCGCGCTTTTGCTCATTACCAAGGACTTCCACCTCAGCAGCTTCCTGCAGGAGATGGTGGCCTCCGCCATCCTCGCGGGCGCGGTGCTGGGCTCGCTGCTCACCGGCTGGCTGTCGGAACATTATGGCCGACGCAAATCGGTCATGATCGTAACGGCGGTGTTCGTGCTCGGCGCGCTGGCCTGCGCCTTCTCGCCTGATGTGTATACGCTGATCGCGGCGCGCGTGTTCCTCGGGCTGGCGGTGGGTGGCTCCACCCAGGTGGTGCCGATGTACATCTCGGAGCTTGCCCCCGCGCACAAGCGCGGCCACATGGTCACGATGTTCAACATCGCCATCGGCATCGGCATCTTTGCCGCCAACATCATAGGCTTCGCCGCGCGTGATGCGTGGGGCTGGCGGCCGATGGTGGCCATTGCGGCCATTCCGGCGGCAGGCGTGTTCATCTCCATGTTCTTCCTGCCCAAGAGCCCGCGCTGGGCGGCCGAGCATGAAAGCCTGGATTCCGCCCTTGAGCAGCTCCAGCGCATCCGCACCTCCGAGCGCGAGATCCGTCGCGAGATGCGCCGCATCCACGCCAATGCCAATGAGGAAACCGACCCGCGCGATGTCGGCTGGCGCGGCATCCGCCAGCCCTGGGTGCGCCCCGCACTCATCGCCGCCCTTGGCGTTGCCTTCTTCACGCAGGCAGGCGGGCTGGAGATGATGATCTATTACGCGCCGACCTTCCTGTCGGATGCGGGGTTTGGCAGTTCATCGGCGCTGATGGCCAGCATCGGCATTTCCATCATCTACCTGGTCATGACCGTGCTGGGCTCGAACATTGTTGACCGCATCGGCCGCCGCCGCCTTGTGCTGGTCATGGGGCCGGGCAGCGTGCTGAGTCTGATCGGGCTGGGCATCATGTTCATTGCCCACCCGCAGCCGGGCAGCATGGGCAGCTGGCTGATCATTGTGTTCATGCTGCTGTTCATGGTGTTCAACGCCGGTGGCATTCAGGTGGTGGGCTGGCTGCTCGGCGCCGAGATGTTCCCGCTTTCCATGCGCGGCAACGCCACCAGCCTGCATTCCGCCATGCTGTGGGGCAGTGACCTGCTTGTCACCAGCACGGCGCTTACGCTGGTCACCAAGATCACGCTGGGGGGAACCATGTGGTTCTATGCCGGGGTGAACCTGCTTTCGGTGCTGTTCGTGTATTTCATGGTGCCCGAAACGCGCGGCGCATCGCTCGAGGATATCGAGGAAGCCCTGCGCGAAGGCCGCTTCCGCCCCACGCGCGGCAACACCGCGATCGTGGAAGAAGAAGAATAAAAGTTTCTGGGTGCCGCCCTTTTTGAAAAAGGCGGCATTCTTTTTTACGCCTTCAGTTCAACCGGCAGGGCAGGGGTCACGGGCAGGCGCAGCACCTGCTGGTAGAAGGCCAGTTCAAGCTCCCAGGCCTGCCGTATGGTGGCCTCCTGCCGGAAGCCATGGCCCTCGCCCGCAAATTCATACAGGGCGCACGGCACGCCCTGCCCACGCAGGGCTTCCACCATGGAGCGCGCCTGCGAGGGCGGCACCACCTTGTCATCAAGTCCCTGCAAAAACAGCACCGGCGCCCGGATATGCGCCACCTGCGTGAGGGGGGAGCGGGCCAGATAGGTCGCTTCATCGGCAGGGTAGGGGCCAACAAGTGTATCAAGATAGCGTGACTCGAACTTGTGGGTATCGGTTGCCAGCGCCCGCAGGTCGGTCACGCCATACAGGCTGGTGCCTGCGGCAAACAGTTCGGAACGCGCCAGCGCCAGAAGCACCGTCAGCCCCCCGGCGCTGCTGCCGCGTATGACGATGCGGGTCGGGTCCACCAGCCCCCGGTCGGCCAGGTAATGACAGGCGGCGATGCAGTCATCCACATCCACCACGCCCCACTGGCCTTCCAGCCGCTGGCGGTAGGCGCGGCCAAAGCCGGTCGAGCCGCCATAATTGACATCCACCACCGCAAAGCCACGACTGGTCCACCACTGCACCTTGAACGAGAAGGCGGCACTTGCCCGCCCGGTCGGGCCGCCATGGGCCATAACCACCAGCGGCGGCTTTTCACCCGCAGGGCCGACATGGCGGCTGCTGGTGGGCGCATAGAAAAAGGCCTGGCCCAGACCATCGCCCGAGGGCAGGGGAAAGGTGATGGCGCGCGGCAGGGCGATATCAGCCGCTCCGAGCGGCAGGTCGGTGGCGCGGCGCAGCACATGGGGCGGCTGCCCGGGCATGCCCGTTACCACCGCCGCCGCGTTGTCAGGCGGCACGTCAAGCCACGCAAAGCCGCCGCCTTCCACCGGTACGGGGCAGCCTGAGGGGTGGCCAAGGGCCACGGGTGTGGCCACGCCATCGCGCAGGCAGGCCATGCGGGCTTCGCCACCATTTACGATCATGGCCAGGATCGTGCCATCGGCCAGCAGCGCGTAGCTGCGCAGGCCAAAGATCCAGTGCGGCTGGCCAATTTCGGCCTGCATGGGGGCCAGCGCCACCGGGGCGGAGGCTGTGGTGTCGAACCGATAGAGGTTCCACCACCCGCTGCGATCCGACAGGGCGAGCAGGCGGCCTGCCGCATCCCAGCCCGGTTCAATGACGGATTCCGCCTGCCCGTCATCGCCCGCCAGCGTCCAGGGTGCTGCGAGGCGAGGGGGGTCGCTGCCTTCCTGCAGCAGAGTGGCGACACGCAGGCGGGTGGCGTCCCACGGCATGGCAGGATGGTCCCACTCGATCCACGCCAGGTACCGCCCATCGGGGGAGGGGCGGGGCGATGACAGGAAATCCGGACCCATCACCAGCGGGGTTCCGCCATTGAAGGCCGGGTCCTCCACCATCGCCGTGCAGTCCAGCACCACGATGGCGGCGGCGGGTTCGCCCTCCGCCACGCCATGATCCTCGCGCACGCAGAACAGGAAGCGGCCATCGGCGCTGAAGGTCAGGTCGGCAAAGCGCAGCCCTGCACCTGCGGCGAGGCAGCGCGACTGTCCGCCTTCCATCAGCCACACGCTGCCATCGCGCCGGTTGCTCAGCGCAACCCGGCCCTGGCACACGGCATAGGCGCCCCCGCCATATTCATGCACGCGGGTGCCGACATCAAACGGCGCGGGCGTTACATCGGCCACCTGTCCTGCACGGGCACGCACCAGCACCCGGCGGCCTCCCTCTGCGGGGCGGCCCTCGATCCAGTAAATATCCCGCCCATCGACCCGGACATCGGACAGCGACACCGTCTGCCCCGCCACCAGCGCCGCGCTGACGGGTGAGGGCCATGTGCCATAAGGGCTTGTTTCGATGTCCGTCTTGCCGCTGGTGCGGGACTGGGTCATGCTTCTGCTCCTGCCATTTGTGCGTGACAATGGTGTCGGGATTGCCCAAACCGTGTTTCACGGCCTGTGCCCGTACCCTACATAATCTTCTTATCTCTGACAGGTAGTCCGCTGCTTCACCATCTTGAATCCCTTTTCCAGCATTACGGCTATGGCGTTATCGGGGTCATTGTCATGCTCGAGAGCATGGGCATCCCGCTTCCGGCGGAAACACTGGTCATTTCCGCAGCACTTTACTGCGCCACCACCCACAGGCTGGACATCAGATGGGTGGCGACGGCCGCCATCGTGGGCGCAATCATGGGTGACAACTGCGGCTACCTGATCGGCAAATGGCTGGGCTACCCGCTGCTCGAGCGCAAGGGCGCGCGGATCGGGCTGACTGCGCGGCGGCTGCAGCTCGGGCGCTTCCTGTTCCGCCGACATGGGGGCCTTATCGTGTTCCTCGGGCGCTTTATCGCCATATTGCGGGTGCTGGTTGCCCTGCTGGCAGGCGCCAACCACATGTCATGGCCCAAATTCCTCCTGTTCAATGCCATGGGGGGCGTATTATGGGCGGGAGGATATGCCTACGCGGCCTACTACCTGGGCAACCGGATCACCCGACTGTCGGGGCCGGTGGGGATGACGGTGGCCATCTGTGGCGGGATCGTGCTGGTGTGTGTCATCATCTTCCTGCGGCGCAACGAAGCGCGGCTGACAGCCGAGGCGGAAGCCGCCGCCGAGAAAGAAATGAACCAACCCGGAGAACAGGCTGAACCATGAGCAGACACTGGACCATAAAACAGGCCCCCCGCATGGATGGGCGCCTGGCCCTGGTCACGGGTGCGACCGGTGGCCTGGGCTACCAGACCGCCCTTGGCCTGGCGCGGCGCGGCGCGCGGGTCATACTGGCGGGCCGCAACCCCGACAAGGGGCTGGCGGCACTCACGCGCCTGCAACACGACGCGCCAGGGGCCAATGCCTCTTTCCGCCTGCTTGATGTCGCCTCCCTTGACTCGATTGCGACCTTTGCCCGCGATCTGGCGGATGAAACCGATACGCTCGATGTGCTGGTCAACAATGCAGGCGTGATGGGCACGCCCCACCGGCTGGAAACGCGCGACGGGTTCGAGTTGCAGTTCGGCACCAATTTCCTCGGGCCCTTCGCGCTCACCGCGCGCCTGCGCCCGCTGCTGTGCGCACCCCGGCATGGCGGGCGGGTGGTGACGGTGGCAAGCCTTGCGGCGCTGACCGGCCAGATCGTGTTTGATGACCTGCAGGCCCGCCGCCGCTACGCGCCGTTCCGTGCCTACCGCCAGAGCAAGCTGGCCGACCTCATTTTAGCGCTGGAGCTTGACCGGCAGGCCCGCGCGCATGGCTGGAACCTGCATTCCATCGCAGCCCACCCCGGCTGGTCCATGACCGATATCGCCACCAGCCGCCTCAATAACGACCAGGGCCTGCATGAGCGCATGACCCGCTTTGGCGCGGTGTGGGCGTTCCGCCTGATGGGGCAGTCGGCAGTCGATGGCGCGCTGCCCATCGAATTCGCCGCCATGGCGCCCGAGGCGCGTGATGGCGGTTATTACGGCCCCGGTGGCTGGGGCGAGCGCCGGGGGCCGGTAACCGAAGCCTTCGTGCCGCCCGCCGCCCGCGACCTGACCATTGCACGGCGGCTGTGGCAGGCGGCGGAACGGCTGACCGGCACGTCGCTTTCGTAATCAGCGGCGCGTAAAGGTCCAGTACAGCGGCTGGCGGCCCGCCTTGAGCGCCTTGGCCTCGTAGCGGGTGGGTGGCCAGCCTTCGGGCCGCACGGTGGCGGGCTGGGCTGTATCAAACAGGTCCTGCGCGCCCATCACTTCCTCCACCCAGGCCTGATAGGTCGGGTCATCGCTGGCCACGCGCCACACGGCGCCGGGGCGCAGGATGCGGGCCGCCATCCTGACCGTTTCGGGGTGTACGAAGCGGCGCTTGGCATGGCGCGACTTGGGCCAGGGGTCGGGGAACATGAGAAACATGCGGTCGATCGACTGATCGGGCAGGCCCCGCAGCAGGATGCGGGCATCCTCATCCCACACCCGCAGCATGTCGGGCACGGGGGCGGTTTCCTCGCCGCCATCGGGCACCACGCGCGAGAGCAGGGAACACAGACCATTCTCGAACACCTCGCAGGCAATATAGCCCACATCGGGGTGGGCTGCGTGCTGGGCCAGCGAATGCTCGCCCCCGCCAAAGCCTACTTCCAGCCAGACCTGCGCGGGCCTGTGGCCAAAGCCTGATGCAGGATCAGCGATGGCGCCTTGCGGAAAGCGCAGGCGCGGCAGCGTCTGGTCCAGAAGGCGCTGCTGGCGCGGGCGCAGCGGATGGCCGCGCTGGCGCCCATAAAGTCGGTCTGGCGATGCCTTTACATCCACGGAGGCCGTCATCTATCCGAAAATCCTGCTCCTGCTGCCGTAATAGCCGGGCCATACGGCATGATTACCCTGATGGAACGCAACAGGGGCCGCCACGACCGGCTTTTGCAAGCGGTCAGGGCAGGCCCCCGAAAGGCCCCGGCCCGTATAGAGGCCGGGAAGTTTCTGGTGAAGCTTTTTTCAGGAAGCTTCAAGGACTGCCGCTTTCCCGAAAAAAGGCGGCACCCAAAAACTTTTATTTTTTTCAGACCACCTTTTAGCGGTTGAACGCGCCACGCAGGGCATCGACCAGGTCGGTCTGCTCCCAGGTGAAATCGTCCTTCGCCGCATCCGGCGTACGACCGAAATGGCCATAGGCGGAGGTCTGGGTGTAGATGGGGCGGTTGAGGCGCAGGTGCTTGCGGATGCCGCGCGGGCTGAGGTCCATGACCTCGCGCAGGACGCGGCCGAGCTTCGCCTCGTCAATGTCCTTGCCCGTGCCATCAAGGTCCACATAGACCGAAAGCGGGTGAGACACGCCAATAGCGTAGGAGATCTGCAGCGTGCAGCGATCGGCAAGGCCTGCGGCAACGACATTCTTGGCCAGGTAGCGGCAGGCATAGGCTGCCGAGCGGTCCACCTTCGTGGGGTCCTTGCCCGAGAACGCGCCACCACCATGCGGGGCCGCGCCACCATAGGTGTCGACAATGATCTTGCGCCCGGTCAGGCCGCAATCGCCATCGGGGCCGCCGATCACGAACACGCCGGTCGGGTTGACGTAGAATTCGTCTTCCGGCGGCATCCAGCCCTCGGGCAGCACGTCACGCACGATGCTGCCGAGTTCGTCGCGGATGGTGGCCTGGCTGGCGCCTTCCACGTGCTGGGTCGAGATCACGACCGAAGTGGCGCCCACGGGCTTGCCATCGACATAGCGCAGCGTGACCTGGCTCTTGGCATCGGGCTGCAGGGCCGCGGCGCGCGGATCGCCCGCCTTGCGCAGGTCGCGCACGCGGTGAAGGATGTCATGCGCGTAGAACAGCGGCGCGGGCATGAGGCTTTCGGTCTCGCGCGTGGCGAAGCCGAACATGATGCCCTGGTCGCCTGCGCCTTCGTCCTTCTCGCCCGCGCTGTCAACGCCCACGGCGATGTCGGCGGACTGGGCATGCAGGTAGTATTCCACCTCGGCATTGCGCCACGAGAAGCCGGCCTGGTCGTAGCCGATATCCTTCACCGCGTCGCGCGCGCCCTGAATCAGCAGGTCAGGCGTTACGGAAGCCGGACCACGTACTTCACCGGCAAGGATGATGCGGTTGGTGGTGACCATCGTTTCACACGCAACGCGGGATTCACCGTCTGCTGTCAGGAACGCATCAAGAACGGTATCACTGATCCGGTCAGCGACCTTGTCGGGATGCCCTTCGGATACTGATTCCGATGTAAACAGAAAATCGCCTTTATTGCGCATGATGGTCCTGTCTGCCTCGTATGGAGTAGAATAACGCCTGCGAAACCGGGCGTACGATCGCATGCGTTTGGCCGAAACCCGCCCAAGCGTCAAGCCATTTCCCCGAATAGCACCCTCCCGCACGGCCTGCGGCGCGCGGATGGTCAGGGCGCTATCTGAAAAACCGGTCACACAAACATTGTCTGAACATGGAAAAGTTTTTGCTGAAGCTTTTTTCAAAAAGCTTCAAAAGACGCCGCTTTTTCGAAAAAAGGCGACACTTGAAAACTTTTATTGTTTTTTATCAATGGTTTGATTTTAGTCGCGCGGCAGGCCCAGCACATCTTCCATGTCATAAAGCCCTGCCTTGTGCCCGCGCAGCCAGTGCGCGGCCCGCACTGCGCCCGTGGCGTACACCCTGCGGTCAAAGGAGCGGTGGGTCAGGCTGATCTGTTCATGGCTGGAGGTGAAAATGACCGAATGCTCACCCACGATCTGCCCGCCGCGCAGGGCAGCGAAACCGATCGCGCCATCGGCGCGCGGGCCGGTATGGCCATCACGCCCGCTTTCAATATGATCTTCAAGCCTGATGCCCCGCCCGTCGGCCACGGCGCGGCCCATGGCCAGGGCAGTACCCGATGGAGCATCCACTTTCTGCCGATGATGCATTTCAAGGATCTCGGCATCATACTCGCTGCCGGGCAGCACGGCGGCCATCTGGCGTGCAAGGCGGGTCACCAGCGTTACGCCGGGCGAGAAATTGGCCGCCTGCACCACGGCAATGCGGGTCGCGGCCTGATCGACCGCCTGCTGCTCGGCACCTGACAGGCCGGTCGTGCCCAGCACCCAGGCCGTGCCTGCCGTTGCCAGGGCCCGGGCATGCGCCGCCACCGTGCTGACATGGGTGAAGTCGATCACCACATCGCACTGCGCAGCCAGATCGGCGATATCGGCATGAACGGGGCAGTCGATCCCGTCAACACGACGGCCATCGCGCGTCGTGCCACCGGCCAGCACGGCCCCTGCCGCTGGCACTTCCTGCGCCAGAAGGCGACCGACACGGCCATTGAGGCCCGCAATACCGATCCGCAGGGGCTGCGCGTTCATGCTGTTTTCTCCACCAGTGCCCAGATATGCAAATGGCGGCGCGACCGGGGGATCGCGCCGCCTGAACTCTATCCATGGTGCAGGTTGGGGGGGATTCACCATGAATAGTGGTTCGACCCTACACCTGACCCATCAGCAATTTCAACCATCTGCACGCCATGGTCTCCGTGGCGTGAGAACAGGCTTACAGCTTGCCTTCAAAAAAGTCCTTCACCTTGCTGAAGAAGCCGGTGCTCTCGGGGCTGCCCTTGGCGTGGCCTGCCGCATCGGTCTCGAATTCCTCCAGCAGTTCACGCTGGCGCTTGCTCAGATGGCGCGGGGTCTCGACCACGACCTGAATATACATGTCGCCCCGCGCGGAAGAGCGCAGCACCGAGAAGCCCTTGCCGCGCAGGCGGAAGTGCTCGCCCGTCTGGGTGCCGGCCGGAATCTTGACCTTGGCGCGCGAGCCATCAACCACTGGCACCTCGATCTCGGTGCCAAGGGCGGCCTGACCCATGCGCACCGGCACGCGGCAATAGATATTGGCGCCATCACGCTGGAAGATGGCATGCGCCTCTACCGACACATGCACATACAGGTCGCCTGCCGGCACGCCCTTGCCACCGGCCTCGCCCTCACCGGTGATGCGGATGCGCGTGCCATCCTCAACGCCTGCGGGGATCGCCACCTCGATGACGCGGTTTTTTTCCACCGTGCCCGCGCCATGACATTCCTTGCACGGGTTGCGGATCAGGCGGCCGGTGCCGTGACAGGTGGGGCAGGGGCGCTCGATGGCGAAAAAGCCCTGCTGCGCGCGCACCTTGCCCGCGCCGTGGCACGAGGGGCAGGTTTCGGGCGGCTGGTCCTTGTCCGCCGAGCCGGTGCCGTCGCAGCTTTTGCAGGTGACGCGGGTGGGGATGGTGATTTCCTTCTTCACCCCCGCAAAGGCCTCGGCGAAGGTGATGGTGACCTGCACCTGGATATCAGCGCCCGAGCGGCGGCCACCGCGCCTGCCACCCATCATGTCGCCAAACATCTGCTCGAAGATGTCGCCAAGGCCGCCGCCACCGAAGTCGAAGCCACCCGCGCCCGGGCCACCGCCCTCGAATGCGGCATGGCCAAAGCGGTCATAGGCGGCGCGCTTCTGGTCGTCCTTCAGCACGTCGTAGGCTTCGCTGATTTCCTTGAACTTGTTTTCCGCGTCCGCATCACCCGGATTGCGGTCGGGATGGTATTTCATGGCCAGCTTGCGATACGCCCGCTTGATCTCGTCACCATTGGCATCGCGCGAAACTTCAAGGGCTGCGTAATAATCTATCTTGGTGGCCATGTTGGTCCTCTAGCAAACGCGGCCGCCCGGCTTGTCGCGGCACGATCCTCGCGTTCCAGCTTTGGTTGTTGGGCAGCATATGAAAAGCGCCCGTCTTCAAAGAAGCACGGGCGCCACCCTGGTGGAAAGGGAGCGCGGCGCCTCAGGCCCGCGCCCCGCTTTCCGGAGCCTGTATGACGCCTTGCGGCAATCAGGACTTCTTGGAGTCGTCCACGTCCTCGAAGTCGGCGTCCACGACCTTTTCGTCCTTCGGTGCTGCCCCACCTGCGGCGGCACCTGCGGCACCCTCGGCCTGGCCTGCCTTGTGGATGGCCTCGCCAACCTTCATGGCAACCTGCGTCAGGTTATCGGTCGCGGTCTTCAGCGCCTCGGCATCGGTGCCTTCAAGCGCCTTGCGCACGGCGGCGATCGCGGCTTCCGCCTCGGTCTTGTCAGCGGCCGGGATCTTGTCGCCACCTTCAGCCAGCGACTTCTCGACCTGATGGGTCAGACCTTCAGCCTGGTTACGGGCCTCGACCTGCTCCTTCTTGGCCTTGTCGGCCTCGGCATTGGCTTCGGCGTCCTTCACCATCTTCTCGATGTCGGACTCGGACAGACCACCAGAAGCCTGGATCTTGATCTGCTGTTCCTTGCCGGTCGCCTTGTCCTTGGCCGAGACGGACACGATGCCGTTGGCGTCGATGTCGAACGTCACCTCGATCTGGGGCACGCCACGCGGTGCGGGCGCAATCCCGGTCAGGTCGAAGTTGCCAAGCAGCTTGTTGTCAGCCGCCATTTCACGCTCGCCCTGATAGACCTTGATGGTCACGGCGTTCTGGTTGTCTTCCGCGGTCGAGAAGGTCTGGCTCTTCTTGGTCGGGATGGTCGTATTGCGGTCGATCAGACGGGTGAACACGCCACCGAGCGTCTCGATGCCCAGCGACAGCGGGGTCACGTCGAGCAGCAGCACGTCCTTCACGTCACCCTGCAGCACCGCACCCTGCACGGCGGCGCCGATGGCGACCACTTCGTCGGGGTTCACGTTGCGGGCGGGTTCCTTGCCAAAGAACTCTTTGACGGCCTCGATCACCTTGGGCATGCGGGTCATGCCGCCCACGAGGATGACTTCGTCGATCTCGCCAGCCGAAACCGACGCATCCTTCATCGCCGCGCGGCAGGGCTCGAGCGTGCGCTGGATCAGGTCATCGACCAGGCTTTCGAGCTTCGCACGGCTCAGCTTGACCACAAGGTGCTTGGGGCCGGATGCATCAGCGGTAATGAACGGCAGGTTGATCTCGGTCTCCTTGGAGGAGGAGAGTTCGATCTTCGCCTTTTCCGCCGCTTCCTTCAGGCGCTGCAGGGCCAGCTTGTCCTGACGCAGGTCGATACCCTGCTCGCGCTTGAACTCGTCGGCCAGGAAGCCGATGATGCGGGCGTCAAAGTCTTCACCGCCGAGGAAGGTGTCACCGTTGGTGGACTTCACCTCGATCACGCCATCGGAGATCTCGAGGATGGACACGTCGAACGTGCCGCCGCCAAGGTCATAGACCGCAATGGTGCCGCCGTCCTTCTTCTGCAGGCCATAGGCCAGTGCAGCAGCGGTCGGCTCGTTGATGATGCGCAGCACTTCAAGGCCCGCGATGCGGCCCGCATCCTTCGTGGCCTGACGCTGGGCGTCGTTGAAGTAGGCCGGAACGGTGATGACGGCCTGCTTGACCGGCTCGCCAAGATAGGACTCGGCGGTTTCCTTCATCTTGCCCAGAATGAAGGCGGAGATCTGCGCGGGAGCATATTTTTTGCCCTGCGCCTCGACCCATGCATCGCCGTTGTCGCCCTTGACGATCTCGTAGGGGACAAGACCCTTGTCCTTCGCCACGGTCGGGTCGTCATAACGGCGGCCGATCAGGCGCTTGACGGCATAAAGCGTGTTGGCGGGGTTGGTGACCGCCTGGCGCTTGGCGGCCTGGCCGACGAGCATTTCGCCGCTGTCGGTAAAGGCGACCATCGACGGGGTCGTGCGTGCGCCTTCGCTGTTCTCGATAACCCGCGTCTCGTCGCCTTCACGCACGGCAACGCAGGAATTGGTCGTACCAAGGTCGATACCGATAACCTTGCTCATAAAGTCTTCTCCTTTTCAGCGGCCTGTCCGGACCCGAAGCATCGGGACAGACCCTTCTTTTTCAGTATTCCGGCGTGTGGCGCGGACTGTTTTTTCACATCCATCCGCACGCCGTCATCATTATCCGATGTAGGCAGCCCGGGCATCGCTTTCAAGAGGATCCAGCCATGCACGGGCGGGATTTCACCCTGCCTGCGCCGGTCCTTTTGATACGACCACCATGGCCGGCTTGAGCAGCCGCCCGTGCAGGGTCCAGGCCGGAGTCCAGGCCTCCATCACGGTATCGGCGGGGTGTTCGTCGCTGTGCTGCTGGCTCATGGCCTGATGCAGGTTGGCGTCAAAGGGCTTGCCCTTCGCGTCTTCCGCCTTAATGCCATTGCGCTCGAGAATGCCCATGAACGAACGCTCGGTGCTCTCGATGCCTTCGCGCATGCTGGTCAGCAGCTTGTCCTCGCCCTCGGTGGGCTGGGGCAGGCTGGCGAGCGCGCGCTTGAGGTTCTCGGCGGCCTCGACCACGTCCTTGGCGAATTTCTGCACGGCATACTGCCGGGCGTCTTCCACTTCGCGCTTGGTGCGGGTGCGCAGGTTCTGCATGTCGGCTTCCGCGCGCATCCACTTGTCGCGCATGGCCGAGACTTCGGCTTCAAGCTCGGCTATGCGCGGATCGGGTCCGGCCTCCGCCTCGGGCGGGGGAGCCGATTCATGGGCGTGGGCGCCTTGCGCGCCGGAGGGCGTGCCGTCGCCGGGGGTGGCGTCGGCAAAGGGGGTGGGGTCTGTGTTCTCGCTCATGCTCTTACAAGTAGGTAACGACTGACCGATGGACAAGGCATTGCGCTCCCGGCAGGCATGCCGATTTTGCGCAACATCCCCGACGTGAACGGAGCAGCCGGAATGACGTTATCATTCCAGGGGATCCCGGCGCCCGCATCCCCTCATGACATGCGGGCGGTTATGACGCTATGCTGCGCGCGCCTGCCAGGCAAGATGCTGGCGGTCATGCCCGGATCGGCGAAGGAGCAAAAAGAGAGCCCCCATGGAGCCAACGAAACAGACGATCGTGCTGGTTGACGATGACAGGAACATCCTGACCTCCGTGCAGATGACACTGGAGGCGGAAGGCTTCATCGTCCGCACCTATACCGATGGCGAGAGTGCGCTGCATGGTCTGTCATCGCGCCCGGCCGACTTGGCGGTGCTCGATATCAAGATGCCGCGCATGGACGGGATGGAACTGCTCCAGCGCCTGCGCGCGCGCTCGCAGCTGCCGGTGATCTTCCTGTCTTCCAAGGATGAGGAAGTGGACCAGCTCATGGGCCTGCGCCTGGGGGCTGATGACTACATCACCAAGCCGTTCTCCCAGCGTCTGCTGCTCGAGCGCATCCGCGCGCTGCTGCGCCGCAACGAGGTCAGCCGCAGCGAGGCGGCGGGCATCAGCCCTACCGGCACCATGGTGCGCGGCGGCCTGTCGCTCGACGAGACCCGCCACCAGTGCCTGTGGCACGGGCGCGACATCCAGCTTACGGTCACCGAGTTCCTGCTCGTCAAGGCGCTGGCCGCCCGCCCCGGCCTGGTCAAGTCGCGCGACCAGTTGATCGACGCGGCCTATGGCGAGAACATCTACGTGGATGACCGCACCATCGACAGCCACATCAAGCGCGTGCGCAAGAAGTTCCGGCAGGTGGATGACGAGTTCAACCAGATCGAGACGCTGTACGGAATCGGCTACCGCTACAAGGAGGAATGAGCACGCCGGTGTCCCGTCTCCTCCTGTCTTCCCTGCCGTTTTCCCGCCCGCTGCGCCGCCTGCTGCCCCGGCGGTGGAGCGGGGAGCAACAGAACGCGGTTGCGGAATTCATGGAATACCGCCCCCGGCTGGTTTCGCCGCTCATGCGGCGCATCCTGCTGGTCAATACGCTGCCGCTCGGCCTGCTGGCGCTGACGCTGCTCTACCTGACCCAGTTCCAGAACAGCCTGCTCGAGGCCGAGGTCTCGGCGCTGCGCGAGCAGGCGCGCATCTATGCGGGCGCGCTGGGGCAGAGCGCCGTGATCGTGTCGCACCGCGACGTGACCCTGGCCCCTGACCTTGCAGGCCCGCTGCTGCTACGCCTGACAGAGCCCAGCCCGAGTGCGCATGCCCGCCTGTTCGCCCCTGATGGGCAGGTCGTGGCCGACAGCCGCGTGGAACAGGCAGGCTTCGGCATCAAGGCCACACCCCTTCCACCCGCCGAGGAAGACGAACATCCGCCTCCCCCCCACGGGGCCTCGATCAATATGGGCGAGCGGCTTTATAACTGGCTGCTGGCGCAGTTGCCCACGCTCTCGGGCGAGCGGATCATGAAGCTGGACACGCCGGATTCGGACCCGTCGATCCAGCCTGTCACCCAACCTGATGGCACGCGGGTGATGGAGATCCCGCCCTATATCCGTCGCAACGCCGACCACCAGCTCATGGTGACGGTGGCCGAGCCTGTCATGCATGCGGGGCAGACCACGGTGGGCATCATCCAGCTCACGCGTGAGGCGCGCGATGTTGACCGCTCGCTGTTTGCGGTGCGCTCTTCCATCCTGTCGCTGTTCCTCATGGCGCTGGCGCTGACCATCCTGCTGTCATGGTATCTGTCGCTCACCATCGCACGGCCGCTGCTGCGGCTCGCGGCCTCGGCCCATACCATGCGCGAATCCTCCGACCGCACCGACATGGTGCCCGAGCGCCTGCTGGCCCGGCGTGACGAGATTGGCGAGGTCGCCCGCGCGTTGCAGGACAGTGCGAGCGCGCTGTGGGCCCGCATGGATGCCATCGAGCGCTTTGCCGCCGATGTCAGCCACGAGATCAAGAACCCGCTCTCCTCCATCCGCTCGGCCATTGAAAGCCTGCTGCGCATTGATGACCCCGAGCGCCAGCGCCGCCTGATGTCGATCATCAATGACGACGTGCGCAGGCTTGACCGGCTGATTACCGATATTTCCGATGCCAGCCGCGTCGATGCCGAACTCTCACGCACCCGCGCCGAGCCGGTGGCCATCGTGCCGCTGCTGTCTGTTCTGGCTGAAATCCATCAGGCCACGCGCCAGCCGGGCCAGCCCTTCATGGCTGTGGCCAGCAGCGGCGACAGCCCCGAGCGCAGGCTGGTGGTGCTGGCGGTGGAGGACCGGCTGGTGCAGGTGCTGCGCAACCTGATCGGCAACGCCATCTCGTTCTCGCCGCCTGATGGCAAGATCCTGCTCAGCGCGGTGCCTGCGGGCGGCATGGTGGAGATTGCGGTCAGCGATGAAGGCCCCGGCATCCCGCAGGCCAAGCTCGACAACATTTTCGACCGCTTTTATTCCGAGCGGCCGAGCAGCGAGAATTTCGGCCAGCATTCCGGCCTGGGCCTGTCGATCAGCAAGCAGATCATCGAGGCCCTGCGCGGCACCATCAGTGCTGAAAACCGCATGGATGCCGATGGCCACGTGCAGGGCGCCCGCTTCGTGATCTGCCTGCCGCGCGTGGATGTGAAGGGTGAGGTCAGCCGACCTCATCCGTAGCACGCGCGTAACGCCGGTAGCGAAAGGGCGGCGGTTCAGCAGGCAGGGTATCAAGCACGGCCTTGACCCGCTCATGGTCCGGCGCGCGCGCGCATACCGGGTCGGTCGCTGCCGCATCACCCGCCAGCGCCAGCGCCTGGCAGCGGCAGCCCCCCCAGTCCTTCTCACGCTGGTCGCAGCTGCGGCAGGGCTGGGGCATCCAGTCCGTGCCGCGGAACATGGTAAAAAGCGGGGCCTCGCGCCAGATATGGTCCAGCGTGTCATGCTTTACGTCGGGGAAGGCGACGTTGGGGATGGTCTCGGCCGCATGGCACGGCAGCACCCGGCCCGAGGGCGAGATGTTGATGAACCGCCGCCCCCAGCCGCCCATGCACGGCTTGGGCCGGTCGGCATAGTAATCGGGTGTTACGTAATCGATGGTCAGGCGGCCTTCGTATTTTTTGCGCGCGGCTTCCACCGCCTCGGTCGTCTGCTCAAGCTGGGCGGCTGTGGGCATGAGGGCCTCCCGGTTGGCCAGCCCCCAGCCATAATACTGCGTATGGGCGATCTCGACCCGGCGCGCGCCCATCTGCACGGCGGCCTCAAGCATCTGTGGCACGCGCGCAGCATTTTCGCGGTAGATGACGAAGTTCAGCGTCAGCGGCATGCCGTCGGCTGCAACCAGCCGCGCCGCCTCGATCTTGCGGGCCTGCGCGCCCTTCATGCCGCCAACAAGCTCGGCATTTGCCGTATCAATATCCTGAAACGAAAGCTGGACGTGATCGAGTCCCGCCTCCACCAGCGCCGGGAAGGTCTTCTCGTTAAGCAGCACGCCGGAGGTGATGAGGTTGGTGTATAGCCCCAGCCCCACCGCATGACGGATGAGTTCGGGCAGATCGGGGCGGCTCATCGGCTCGCCACCCGAGAAATGGACCTGCAGCACCCCCATCTCGGCGGCCTGGTCGAGCACGCTGATCCACTCGGCGGTGGAAAGCTCGTTCTGACGCGGCTCCAGCGCCAGCGGGTTGGAACAGTACGGGCACTGCAACGGGCAGCGATGCGTGAGTTCCGCCAGCAGGCTCATGGGCGAGAGAATGGTTTCGGTCATGCCACCAGCACCTGTCGGGTCATGAGATCAGTCACCATGACATGGACATCGCGCCCGATCACATCAACCGGGGCCGCGAAGCGGCTGGCCAGATCGGCAATGATCTGGCCCAGCGTGCGCGTGCCATCAACGAGCTTCAGCACCTCCGCCGCGATGGGGTCGGGAATGAAGGCCCGCTCCGGCGCCTGGATGATCCAGCGCTCGCGCACGCGGTCATGCTGCAGCCGCACCCCGCGCGCGAAGCGGATAATGCTGTCGTCTGTGAGGTCTGCGCTCATGCCGCGTCCGGGCGGAACGCACCGGGCGGGATGCGGCCGGGATTGACGTAGGCATATTCCAGCTCATCGAGCATGGCCCACAGCACGCCGCATTTGAACTTGAGCGCGCCAAGCACCGCCTGCTGCTGCTCGGGCGTGCGGGCATGCTCCTTCACGTAGGCCAGCGCGAAATCGGAATCACGCGGGGCCTGTGTGAGGCGCGGCTGGAAGTAGGCCAGCGTCTCGGGCGTGATGAAGTCGTAATGGCGCAGCATGCCCGCCACGCGCTCGCTGATGATGGTGGGCGAGAACAGCTCGGTCAGCGACGAGGCAATGGCCTCGAGGATGGAACGGTCGCGCACGAAAGCCACATACGCATCCACCGCGAAGCGGGTGGCGGGCAGCAGCCCTTCGAGCGACTCCACATAGGCGCGGTCCAGACCCAGCCCGTCGGTCAGTTTGAGCCAGCGCGCTACGCCGCCGGTGCCCGGTGCATCGCCATCATGGTCGACCAGCCGCCGGCGCCATTCACGCCGCAGTTCCGCCGTGGTCAGGCGGGCAAGCAGCGTTGCGTCCTTGGCGGGAATGCTGGCCTGGTAATAATAGCGGTTCAGCGCCCAGGCCTGCACCTGCGCACGGTTCAGCCGCCCGTCATGCAGCGCACGATGGAAGGGGTGCAGGTTATGATAGCGTTCCGCCCCGATGGCGCGGAGTGCCGCCTCGAGTTCATCGGGGGAAAGCAGGGGTGCGCTCATGCCGTAATCCTCATCCCGTCATGGGAGATTTCCCACCCTGCGGCCTCGACGGCGGCGCGCTCGGGCGTATCCGCCAGCAGCACAGGGTTGGAATTGTTGATGTGTATGAAAATCCTGCGCCTGATGCCCAGGTCACGCAGGGCGGCGATGGTGCCGTCCATGCCATCCATGGACATGTGGCCCATGCGGCGCCCGGTCTTTTCACCCAGGCCCGCGCGCACCATCTCGTCATCCACCCACAGCGTGCCGTCAAAGAAGACGGCATCCGCCCCGCGCAGGCGCACGCGCAGGTTATCGGTCATGCGCGCGCAGCCGGGCACGAAGCATACGCGGTGGCTGCCATCGGAAATCTCGAGGCCGATCGTCTCGCCATTTTCGCATATGGCGGCGGGATCGGGGCCGGACTCGGCATAAAGCGGCACCTTGCCAGGCACGGCGAAGGGCACGATGGTCAGGCCCGCGGGCGCGCCATCGGTCAGCTTCAGCGCCAGGGGCTGGTCGAGTCCCATCGGTTCACGGGTCACGACCGCGCGGTTCAGGGCCTCAAAAATGGGGTTGGCGTCCAGCATGGACAGCACTTCGGGCGTGGCCAGAAGGGTAAAGGGCTGTCGCTCGCGCAGGGTGAGCAGGCCGGTGATGGTATCCACCTCGCCACCTGTCAGGATCACGCCGGCGATGGGCGTGGAGCGCAGGCCTTCATGCGGGTGAAGGGCCGGGGTCTGGTTGATCTGGGTACGCAGGTCAGGCGATGCGTTGACCACGAACCAGTTTTTTCCATCTCCACTGATGGCGATGGAAGCCTGTGTGCGGGGCAGGGCTGCCGGATCGCCGGCCCTGGCCCGCCTGCAACCGGGAGCGTTGGAGTTCCATTGGGGAAATCCGCCACCCGCCGCCGCGCCGAGAACGATAATGTCGATCATGGACGCAGAGTGTAAAAGAAAATCGCCGCCTGTGCGAGACAGGCGGCGATGTTTCCATCTTACTTCTTTTCGCCGCAGACGTAGCTGTTGATCTCGGCGCCCAGGGGGACTTCAACGATCTTGGGGGTATTCCAGGCCATGGGACTCTCCATTGATTGTATGCGAAAGGCAGGAACCTTCGTCTAAGGCGTATTTGATCCCTGTCTCCCGCCACTTTCAAGTCGTGTGAGGGGGCATATGGGGCCGGAAAATTCACGTTAGCGTGTACCGCGCCGCCCCCTGCAATGGTTGCGTAGCGGGAATGTGCCAAAATCCTTGGTCCTGCCTGCCCGATACAGCCATAAGGAGCGGGTGGGCACGGGAAAGCGGACAACCAGCCCCCCGGCCATACGGGCCAAGCCAGCACAAGCCAGGACCTGAACCGATGCCGCCCGAGACACCGCCCCCACCGCCACCATCCTACGAGCAGGTCCAGCAGCAGCGCGCCATCGAGGTCATGCGCCACAGCCGCCTCGACACCCGCACGGCCTGCCTGCTGCTGCTCAGCGTGCTGGCGGTGTTCTATACGCTGTATTTCGCCTCGGCCATCATCCTGCCCATGATCCTGGCGCTGGTGGTCAACCTGCTGCTGTCCTCGCCGCTGCGCTTTTTGCACACGCGGCTGCACCTGCCCAAGCCACTGGCGGCCCTGTGCCTGATCCTGTGCGTATTTGGCGTGGTGGGGGCGGTGGGCACCGCCATTTCCGTGCCCGCCACGGGCTGGCTCGAGCGCGCGCCCGAGGCGATCAATACATTACAGGAGCGCCTGGCCTTCCTGCGCGGGCCATTCCAGCTCCTGACCGGCGCCTCGGACCGGATCCATAACTTCCTTTCCATCGCAGGCGGGCATGCCACGGCGGCCGCAACCGATGCACAGACCCAGGACGGGCACGTCATCATCGTGTCCAGCCCAACGGGCGGTGGCGGGGTGGCGGGGCTGGACCGCTTTTCCTCCTCCATCCTGCTGGGCACGCAGGCCTTCATGGGCCAGTTCTTTACCATGATCCTGATGCTGTTCTTCCTGCTCGCGCAGGGGGACAGCCTGCTCAGGCGCTTTGTCGAGATCATGCCCACCTTCGCCGACAAGCGCCGCACGGTGCAGATCGCCTATCAGATCGAGCGCAATGTGTCGGAATATCTGGCCACCATCACCATCATCAACAGCCTCGTGGGCGTGGTGAACATGGTGCAGTGCTGGCTGCTGGGCATGCCCAACCCGCTGCTGTGGGGGGTTATGGCGTTCCTGCTCAACTACATTCCCATCATCGGGCCGATGATGGGCATCATCATCTATTTTCTGGTGGGGCTGTTCGTCTATCCATCGGTGTGGCAGGCGCTCCTGCCCCCGGCCATCTACCTGTGCATCCACCTGACGGAAGGCGAGACCATAACCCCCATGGTGCTGGCGCGGCGCTTTACGCTCAACCCGGTGCTGGTCATGGCGTCACTCATGTTCTGGGACTGGCTGTGGGGCATTTTCGGGGCCTTCCTGTCGGTGCCCCTGCTCGCGGTGTTCAAGATCATCTGCGACCATGTGGAAATTCTGACCCCGCTGGGCCACATCGTCGGTGGCCCGGCCCATCCCGCGCCACAGAAACCGCTCTTTACCGAAATGCCTGACAGCACCACGCCGGGTGAAGACCCCGACCGGCTGGAAGACTAGCTGTTGCCTGCGGCCAGCACCTCAAGCTTGGGCGTTGACACGATGGTAATGGCGTAACCCTTGCCCACCTCGATCATGCCCTGCGCGCGCATCCAGCTCAGCGTGCGGCTGACGGTCTCGATGGTCAGGCCAAGATAGTCGGCAATGTCGCCGCGGGTCATGGGCAGGTGCAGCCGGCCACCCGATGGCGGCGGCTGGCCGGGCAGGAGGCCTGCCTGCATCTGGTCAAGCAGGAAGCTCGCCACGCGCTCGCGCGCGGTCTTGCGGCCAAGCAGGAGCATCTGGTTCTGGGCGGCAACGAGTTCGTTGGAGGCTTCCTCAAGCAGGCGGCGCTCGAGCTTGGGAAAATCATCGAGCAGCTCGCCCATCTTCTCGCGTGAGAAGCGGCACACGCGCACCGTGTCGATCGCCTCCGCGCCAAAGGCATAGCTGTCGGACACGGCAAGGCCGAGAAAATGCCCCGGCGCCGCGAAACCGGTAATCTGGCGCCGCCCGTCGGGCAGGGCCTTGAACAGCTTTACGGTACCCGATGTCACGTTGAAGAAGTCGGTCGCGGGTGCGCCTTCCTCGATAAAGCCGCGACCGGGGGAAATGATGGTTTCCACCGCGACTTCGGCCAGGCGGGAGATATCGGAGGGTTCGATCACGCTACAGACACTGGTGGGGCGAACGCTGCAACTGGCGCAGAAATCCGCCTGTACGCCGCCCGACCCGATCACGATACGCCGTGGCCTCGATTCAAACTGACACGAAGGCATATCCGACATGATAATTTCCAATTCACTTTCAGGCGCCCGCGTTCCGGCGCCGAAGTAACCGGACATGCCCTGGCTCCCTAGAAATACAATAAATGCATTCGCCAAGAGCGCAGACTATGGCTGATGGGTTGATGTAAATCAATGCGGTCAACCCAGAAATATAAGGTAAACACGACGGATCATAACAAAAAATTCTTAGCCCGAGGAAATCCCGACGCGTGCAGGCCGTCCCCCCGCCCATGGTCAGACGACTGGACCCCGCCGATGTCCCGCTCCTTTATCCACTTGTGCGCCTGTCCTTTCCACACCTCACGCTGCGCGAATGGATGCGGATCGGCCGCAGGCTGGCCCGCCCCGGCGCGCGGGCGCGGCAGGGCATCCTTGTCGCCCGCTATGGCGATGCCAGGCCGCCGTGCGGCATGGCCACCTTCCGGCGCGGGTTCGACCTGTGTTCGGGCGATACCCTGACATCGGACTACATCATCACCCTGTCCTACACCGGGGCGCAGACCATTATCGATGCGCTGCTCCCCGCAATGGAAACACTGGCGCGCGAGTGGGGGTGTGACGCCATACGAACCATCACCCATAGTAAACCCGCTGCAAAAACACACAGCGCGTTTCCCAGACTGTGTTCATACGGCAACATTACCGAAAGAACAGTCAGGCTGGACCACAACACGTAAATAGTTCTGTCTGGTTGATTGATTCATATCAAGGCCGAGTGCTAGGTGGCCGTGATTTCTGCACACATCAAACTAACTTGAGTATTCTTAACGCTCTCGCCTGCCTGCCAGCCGGGAAAGAAATTAGGGTCTGCTTACCATGAAGAACATTCGCAAACTTGCCCTGTCGGCAGTGCTCGGCGCCTCGGCGCTGGCCCCCGTGGCTGGCCACGCACAGACGACCGCTCCCTCCACCTACGTCAATGCCCCGCTGTCAGCCCCCGTTGCCCCGGCGCAGCCGAAGGGCCACTGCGGCATCTTCGAGACCTGTGCCTCGACCAAGATCGGCCTGGGCCGCGGCGATTTCATGATCCGCCTGTCCGCCGTGGGCGTGCTGCCCGAAGATCGTGACAGCCGGGTGTGGTCTGCCGCCAGCGGCGGCCGCTATAGCGCGATCAGCGGCACGCGCATCAAGACCACCAACCAGGTGATGCCGGAACTGACGTTCGAATACTTCCTGACCGACAACGTCTCGCTCGACCTGATCGCCACCAGCACGCGCCATGAAGTCGCGGCCGAAGGCGCCGCTGTCGGTGGCAAGCTCGATGTGGGCAGCGCCTGGGTCCTGCCCCCCACGCTCACGGTGGCCTGGCACTTCCGTCCGCACAAGCGCCTGAACCCGTATGTGGGCGTTGGTGGCACCTTCATGTGGTTCCACAACATGCATGCCAGCGGCGCAATGGGCCTGACCAAGCTGAACTCCAGCTTCACCGGTGGCCCGTCCATCAACGCCGGTGTTGACTACCAGCTGGTTGGCAACTGGTTCTTCAACTTCGATGTGAAGCAGATGTTCGTGCGCATGCACGCCGAGGCTGAAGACGCTGGTGAAACCACCAAGATCAAGGCCCACGACTCGCTGGACCCGACCGTCATCTCCGCTGGTATCGCTTACCGGTTCTGATGGCATGAGCGCGGCGGACAGCACCCTGCTTTCCCGCTATGGGGGCAACCTGCCGCGTTATACCAGCTACCCCACCGCAGCCCAGTTTACGGATGCGGTGGGCCCGGACGACAGCCGCGAATGGCTGTCCTCCCTCCCGGCGGACCAGCCGGTTTCCCTTTACCTGCACGTTCCTTTCTGTGACACGCTATGCCGGTTCTGCGGGTGCAACACCGCCGTGCTGCGCAATGCCGATGCGCGGGCCGCCTATGCCGCCCTGCTGCACGAGGAACTGCGTCGCGTCATTGCCCTGATTGGCCCCGGTCGCCGCGTGACCCATCTGCAATGGGGGGGCGGCACGCCCACCACACTGCCCGCGAGTGCAATGCGCCGCGTGATGCAGGCCATACGCCGTGACTTCGAGATAGCCCCCGATGCCGAGATCAGCATTGAGGTCGATCCCCGCCATCTCCCGCCCGAATACCCGGCACTCCTGCATGAGCTTGGCTTCAACCGCGCCAGCATGGGCGTGCAGGATCTTGATGCCCGCGTGCAGGAGGCCTGTGGCCGCATCCAGAGCTGGGAACAGACGCGCGACTGCCTTGATGCCCTGCGCGGGGCGGGCATTGGCTCCATCAACATCGACCTGATCTATGGCCTGCCCCGGCAGGATGTGCAGGGCGTTGCCCGCACGGCGCAGGCCGTGGCCAGCCTGAAGCCAGACCGGCTGGCCGTGTTCGGCTACGCCCATGTGCCATGGAAGCAGAAGCGTCAGAATCTCATGCCCGTAGGCGAGCTGCCCGGCGCGCAGGAACGCATCATGCAGCGCGCGGCGATGGACAGCGTGCTGCGCGAGGCCGGTTTCCTGCCCGTGGGGCTAGATCATTACGTCAGCCCTGATGATAGCATGGCCCAAGCCCTGCGCACCGGCACGCTGCACCGCAATTTTCAGGGCTATACCACCGACAGCGCGCCGGTGCTGATCGGCATCGGGGCCTCAGCCATTTCCTCGCTGCCCGGCGGCATGACGCAGAACGCCGTATCGGCCGCCGCCTATGCCCGCCACATGGCCCGGCCCGACAGCCTGCCCGTGGCGCGTGGCGTGCGCCTGCAGCATGATGACCGGGCACGCGCCGATATCATTGAGCAGCTCATGTGCACCATGCGGGTCGATCTTGATGCGCTGGGCGCCCGCCACGGCCTGCCCGCCGGTCATTTCGACTCCGAACGAAACCGCCTTGCGCCCATGGTGGCGGACGGGCTTGTCACCCTCACGGGCCGGGACGTGCGTCTTACCGAAAAGGGGCGGCCTTTCGTGCGGCATGTCGCGGCAGTTTTTGACCGTTACCTCACGGCCCGGAGCAGCACCCGCCACGCCAGCGCCCTGTAAGCGCGGCCCCACGGCACCAGCACGGCCCACCCCACAGCCAGCAGCAGACCTTCATGCAAACCAACTGCGTCACCGCCGCCCTTGCCGCAAGCCCTGTCGTGCCATGGCCCTATCCCCACTGGCAACTGCATGACGTGCTGCCTGCCGCCATTGCCGCCTCCCTGGTGCAATGGGTACCCGGCGCGCGGTTCATGGGCGGCGACAGCGGTGGCCAGCGCGCGGGCCGCAATGGGCACCGGCTGTTCGTAACCCCCGCCCAGCGCGCGGCCCATCCCGCACTCGACCAGCTGGCCTGCCTGTTCGATGCCACCGCCACGCGCGCGGGCTTCACCCACCAGTGCCATGCCCGGCTGCAGGACGCCGCCCTGCGCCTTGAACTGTGCCTCGATACCGATGGCTTCTGGCTTGAGCCACATACCGATATCGGCGCCAAGCGGCTGACGCTGCTGGTCTCACTCTCGATGGGGGCTGAGGCGATGGACTGGGGCACCGATATCATGACAGCGGAGGGCACGCCGGTGGCCCGTGCCTCGGGGCTGTTCAATTCGGGGCTGCTGTTTATTCCGTCCTCGAAATCATGGCATGGCTTCGTGCGCAGGCCGCTCAGGGGGGTGCGGCGCACGCTGATCGTCAATTACGTCAGCCCCGAATGGCGGGCGACCGAGGAACTGGCCCAGATGCCACATGCCGCCTGAATACGGCCCCATGATGCGGCCGGACGGAACAGAATACGCACGCAAGGCTTTATTCGCGCACCAATCGGTTCTAGGAAACACACCTATACAAGTGTAATCCCATTCATCCCATGTCATCCCGGTCATGACGCAAGAGGACAACAGAGGTATGAGCGAGACCCCGCGCGAGACTATGGAATTCGATGTCGTCATTGTTGGTGGCGGCCCGTCTGGCCTGGCCGCGGCCATCCGGCTGCGCCAGGTTGCCCCCGATGCCACCGTGTGCCTGATTGAAAAAGGCAGCGAAATTGGCGCCCATATCCTGTCCGGCGCGGTGATCGAGCCGCGCGCGCTGGCGGAACTCCTGCCGCACTGGCAGGAAGAAGGCGCACCGCTGAACACGCCCGTGACGGAAGAGCAGATGCTCTACCTGACCGAGAACGGCGGTATCGAGGTCCCGTTCCTCGACCGCGTGATGCCGCACATGCGCAACCACGGCAACTACATCGTAAGCCTTGGCGACCTGTGCCGCTGGCTGGCGGGCCGCGCCGAGGAACTCGGCGTGGAGATCTATCCCGGCTTTGCCGGGGCCGAGGTGCTGGTTGATGACAGCGGGCGCGTAGCCGGTGTCGCTACGGGCGACATGGGCGTGGGCCGCGACGGAGAGCCTACCGGCAATTACGCGCCGGGCATGGAACTGCGCGCGAAATACACCCTGTTTGCCGAAGGCTGCCGTGGCTCGCTGACCAAGCAGGTCATGGCGATGTACAACCTGCGCCAGGGCGTGGACCCGCAGACCTACGGGCTGGGCATCAAGGAACTGTGGGAAATTCCGAAAGAGATGCACCGCCCCGGCCTGATCCAGCACAGCTTTGGCTGGCCGCTCGATGACCGGACCTATGGCGGCGCGTGGATGTACCATTTTGGCGACAACCTCGTCTCCTACGGCTTTGTGGTGGGGCTTGATTACCCCAATACCTGGCTCTCGCCGTTTGACGAGATGCAGCGCGTGAAGCTGCACCCCTCCTTCCGCCCGTATTTCGAGGGCGGGCGGCGCATCGCCTATGGCGCGCGCGCCCTGTCGGAAGGGGGGATCCAGTCCATCCCGCGCCTGACCTTCCCCGGTGGCGCGCTGATTGGCGATACGGCGGGCTTCCTCAACGTGCCCAAGATCAAGGGCACGCACACGGCCATGAAGTCGGGCATGCTCGCGGCCGAGGCCGTGGGCGAAGCGCTGGCCACCAGCCGCGTGGAGCCGGGCTCCTATACCCGCCGCATCAAGGATTCCTGGCTGTGGGATGAACTGCGCACGGTGCGCAACATCCGTCCCGCCTTCGCCAAATTCGGCATGAAGGGCGGCGCGCTTTACGCGGGCATCGACGCCATGCTGCTGCGTGGCCGTGCGCCCTGGACGCTGCACACCCGCCACGCCGATAACGAAGTGCTGGAACCGGCCTCGATCTCGCCAAAAATCGACTACCCAAAACCCGATGGCAAGATCACCTTCGATCGCCTCTCCTCGGTGTTCCTGTCCGCCACCAACCATGAGGAAGACCAGCCCGTCCACCTCAAGGTGCGCAACATGTCGCTGTGGAAGACGGTGAACTGGGATGTGTTCCGCGCGCCCGAAAGCCGCTACTGCCCGGCGGGCGTGTATGAAGTGGCCGATGAGGCCACTGACCCGCATCTGCAGATCAACGCGCAGAACTGCGTGCACTGCAAGACATGCGACATCAAGGACCCCGCACAGAACATCGACTGGGCCACGCCGGAGGGGGCGGGCGGCCCGAACTATCCGGGCGGGATGTAATTGCCCGGCGGGTACGGTATGTATCCGCCACACCGATTGCCCTTATCCGAAGACAGACAGGCAAATATGCAATGAAGGTTCTTGTACCCGTTAAGCGCGTGATTGACTACAACATCAAACCCCGCGTGAAGGCCGACGGTTCCGGCGTGGAAACCGCTGGCGTCAAGATGTCCATGAATCCGTTTGACGAGATCGCGGTCGAGGAAGCCGTGCGCCTGAAGGAAAAAGGCGTAGTGAGCGAGATCATCGCCGTCTCCATCGGCGAGGCCAAGGCGCAGGACACGCTGCGCACCGCCATGGCCATGGGCGCTGACCGCTCCATTCTGGTCGAGACCGATGTCGTAACCGAGCCGCTCGCCGTTGCCAAGGTGCTCAAGGCACTGGTGGAAAAGGAAAAGCCGGAACTCATCATTCTGGGCAAGCAGGCCATTGACGATGACATGAACGCCACCGGCCAGATGCTCGCAGGCCTGCTCGACCGCCCGCAGGCCACCTTCGCCTCGAAGGTGGAAGTAGCTGATGGCGCGGTTACGGTGACGCGCGAGATCGATGGCGGCTCACAGACCGTGAAGCTGGCGCTCCCCGCCATCATCACCGCCGACCTGCGCCTGAACGAGCCGCGCTACGCCTCGCTGCCCAACATCATGAAGGCGCGCAAGAAGCCTATGGAAAAGATCACGCCAGCCGATCTGGGCGTGGACATGACCCCGCGCCTGAGCGTGATCTCGGTGGCCGAGCCGCCGGAGCGCAAGGCGGGTGTGAAACTCGATTCGGCAGCGGAACTGGTTTCGCGTCTGCGTAACGAAGCAAAGGTGATCTGATCATGACCGTTCTCGTTTACCTCGATCATGAAGGCGGCGTGATCCGCCAGGCTTCGCGCTCCGCCATCACCGCGGCCACCAGGCTCGGCGATGTCGATGTACTGGTCACCGGTCCGGATGCCGCCGCTGCCGCGAAGTCGGCTGCCGCCATCCCCGGCGTGAAGAAGGTATTTGCCGTAACCGACACCACCGGCAACAGCGAACTCGCCGAGCCGGTCGCAGCCCTGCTGGTGCAGCTTGCGGGCGGTTACACGCATATCCTGGCCGCGTCTTCCGCCACGGCCAAGAACGTGCTGCCGCGCGCGGCGGCCCTGCTTGATGTGCAGCCGATCCCCGATATCGTCGCCATCAACGATGCCGAGACCTTCGTGCGCCCGATCTATGCGGGCAGCGCGCTGGCAACCGTGAAGTCGGCTGATGCGAAAAAGGTCATCACGGTGCGCGCATCCGCCTTCGATCCCGCCCCGGCGGAAGGCGGCAGCGCCACCATCGAGGAAGTCGCCCTGCCCGCGGGCCCAGGTGGCTCCACCTTTGTCGCCACCGAACTCTCGAAGTCCGAGCGGCCGGAACTGGAATCTGCCCGCGTGGTGGTTTCGGGTGGTAACGGCATGCTCAATGAGGAAAACTTCAAGCTGCTCGAGCCGCTGGCCGACCGTCTGGGCGCCGCCATTGGCGCATCGCGCGCGGCAGTGGACAAGGGCTTTGTCTCGAACGAATACCAGGTGGGCCAGACCGGCAAGATCGTGGCGCCGGAACTGTATATCGCCATGGGCATTTCCGGGCAGATCCAGCATCTGGCCGGCATGAAGGACAGCAAGGTCATTGTTGCCGTCAACAAGGACCCTGAGGCACCGATCTTCCAGGTGGCGGATTACGGGATTGTGGGCGACCTGTTCACCATCCTGCCGCAGCTTGAGGCCGAACTCGACAAGGCAGGCTGACCCCTGCGGGCCATGCTTATGCGTAAAGGGGTGCCGGGCGGTCTGTCCGGCACCCCTTTTTTTGTCATGCGGGTCTATTCATTTTCCAGCACGGCATGGGCGCGGGCGGCCACCGTGTCATAGTCCTGCTGGCTCAGGTCGCCCCGGTGCAGCATCTCGCTCGCACGGGCCAGCGCGTCACGCGCATGGGTGGCGTCGGGTATGGGGTAGCGTCGGCCCGGCAGGGCAAAAGCTGAATCGGGCAGGGCATTGCGTTCGGCCGCCGTCAGTCTGGACATCGGTATTCCTCCCTTAATGCAGGGGTTCCTGCCACGGGCGGGAACCGGCTTTAGCGTAATGGAGACGCCCTGTTCGCCACCAGCGGTAAAAGCGCCGGTCTCCCGCGCAATGATAAAAGTTTTCGGGTGCCGCCTTTTGTCAAAAAGGCAGCGTTCTTCGAAGCTTTTTGAAAAAAGCTTCACCAAAACCTTCTTTTGGCAGAAGGCTTACAGATCCTGCTCGACCTCATGGGCCACGTGATGCCGCCCATCAGGCGCAAGGCCACCGGGCAGGGGCCGCGCGGTCTCGACGGACTGCATCCGTGCCCACAGCATCGGCATGGCCACGACATAGTCACAACCCAGCATGACCACATTGCACACCATGGCGCAGGATACGGTCATAAGCAGCCTGTGCCTTGCGGATATGAGATAGGCGGTGGTCACGCACAGGATTTCCAGCCATTCGATGCCAAACAGGAGGGCGCTGCCATACCCCCACTGCCAGTAGGCCCACGCCCCCTGCAGGCTGAGGGTCACCAGCACGAACACCCCGGTCCTGTGCAGCGGCCGAAGCCGGGATAGATGCCCAATGAACCAGTAAGGCACGCTCATGCACACGGTATCGTCCAGAATATTGTGTCCCAGTGCATAGATGATCTGCCTGCGCAGCACGGATGCCATAAACATTACAACCGCCAGCGGGCCTGACAGGTTTTGCAGGATCTGCTGTCCCTGCGGACTGCGCAGGTCGTCGAGTATGCTGCTGTCGGGTTCAAACAGCCACTCCACCACCCCGAGCAGAACGCCCATAAGGCCGATGAGCAGGCAGGAATATTTTGGCGGCAGGGACATGCGGTTCATGAAGGGCGATACTCAGGCGGATCGGGTTGCACGGCAGGACTGTTACCTTTGCCAGAAATGGACCGACCCGGTCCAATTTTTAACCCGACCTGCCCCCCTTGCGGGCCAGGTGGTATTGCACGGGCAGGGCACAAAAAAAGACAGGGCCTCCCATGGGGCGACCCTGTCAGTAGAACGTTGATACCGGAGGGTAACACGTCCAGCCCGGCATCATGACCGGATTTTATTGGTTTTTATGGAAGCCAGCGGCTTCGTGTAACCCCTTATGCCATCGCCCTATTTAAACGTCAACAATAAATATAAATAAAAATACGATTTTACTTTTTTTGCACTGCACAATCGGTATGGTTATTTTGCACTGCACAATCAAATTTTATTATATACATCAACAACACGGCAATTTTCTGCCAGGCGGCAAAAACAGGCCGGACAGGGGTCTTGTGCCCGGTTTCAATGCCCCGCATCATGGGGCGTGACCATGGCGGCACCGGCCAGGCCGCCCCCACTGCAGCAGACAGGACACCCGAATGGGGGGACAACCCGCGACCCGACCAAAAGCCGCATTCTGCACGGGCAGCATTGTCCGCCATGTCGTGGTCATGGCCGGGACGGGTGCCATCGGCCTGATGGCCGTGTTCCTTGTCGACCTGCTGAACCTTTTCTACATTTCATGGCTTGGCGATCCCGCGCTGACGGCGGCCATCGGCTTTTCCGGTGTCATCAGCTTCGTGCAGATCGCGGTCTCCATCGGGCTGTCCATCGGTATCGGCGCCATTACCGGCAGGCTGATCGGCGCGGGCAAGATGGAGCAGGCGCAACGGGTCGCCTCCTCCTTCGGCATTGTCATGCTCGGCTGCTGCCTGCTCATCGGGGTGTTTACCGCATGGCTCGCACCGCTCCTGCTGGCCCTGCTCGGGGCACAGGGTAATGCGGCACGGCAGGCGGCCACGTTCCTGCGCATCGTCTCGCCCGGGCTGCCGCTGATCGCGGCAGGCATGGGGTGCTCGGGGCTGCTGCGCGCCATCGGGGCGGCCCGTATCTCCATGAATGTAACGCTGATCGGCGCCATGATCTCGGCCATAGCCGACCCCGTGCTGATCGTGGGCCTCGGGCTGGGGCTCAAGGGGGCGGCGATCAGCACCATTTTCTCACGCGGGATCGTGGCGCTGATGGGCTTTCGCTGCGCGCGCCGTCACGGCCTGCTGGCATGGCCCGTGCGCACCCATGTCGTGGCCGACACAAAGCTGGTGGGGCAGGTGGCCATGCCCGCCATCCTGACCAACCTGGCAACGCCGGTGGGCAGCGTGTTCGTAACCCATGCCATGGCGGGGTTCGGACTGGCGGCGGTGGCGGGGCAGGCGACCATCGAGCGTATCGTGCCGGTGGCCTTCGCCTTTGTCTTTGCCCTGACGGGCTCGGTGGGGCCGATCATGTCGCAGAACCTTGGCGCGGGTAAACTCGACCGCGTGCGGGCGACACTCGTGGCCTCGCTGTGGCTGGTCGCGGGCTGTGTTGCACTGACATGGGCCATCCTGTTCCTGACACAGGACCTGGTGGTGCGGGTGTTTTCAGCGCAGGGCACGGCGGCGATGCTGATCCACCTGTTCTGTAACTGGACCATCGCGGGCTACGTGTTCATCGGCATGCTGTTCGTGGCCAATTCCGCTTTCAACAATCTGGGCCACCCGCTGTATTCCACGCTGTTCAACTGGGGGCGGGCGACGCTGGGCACCATTCCGTTCGTGTGGATGGGCATGCGTTACGGGCCGGGCGGCGTGCAGGTGGGGCAGGTGCTGGGCAGCGTGCTGTTTGGCTCCTGCGCGGTGCTCACCGCCTTTTCCGTGGTGAGACGCCTGCACCCGGGCGACCGGGCCACGGAACAGGCCATGCCGGTCATTCCCCCGCCCCAGACCGGCGAAGCCGGGCAGATCGAACTCGACGAGCTCGACCACTCGGCCTGATCCCCGCGCCAGGGCATCCTGTCAGCAGGCAGGACCGAACGCCGCCCGCCCAGCTGCGGTGGAAAAGGCCGGCGCGTTACGCGTAATGGAACCAGTCGATCACGGCGGAAAAGGGCGGTGCCGCCGCATCGTGCTCCGAAACAATGGCCTGGCCATCGGTCACGGGCCATTCAATGCCCAGTGTTGCATCATTCCAGCGCAGGCTGCGCGCGCAGGTGGGGTCGGAGGGAGTGGTGCACTGCCAGTGCACCTCCGTATGGTCGGTCAATGTGCAGAAACCGTGCAGGAAGCCCGGCGGTATCCATAACTGGTTGCCATTCCCGGCATTCAGGGTAACACCCACCCATTGACCGAAGGTGGGCGAGCCGGTGCGCACATCCACCGCCACATCCCATATCGCCCCGCGCGTGCACCGCACCAGCTTGCCCTGCGCGCGGGGCGCCACCTGGGCGTGAAGGCCCCTCACCATGCCCCGTTGCCGCGACAGGCAATGGTGATCCTGCGCAAAAGGGCTGGCCATGCCGATCCGGGCCAGACCGGCTGCGCTGGAAAGCCCGCGTTCCTCTTCAATACGGGGCGGAGTAAACAAAAGCAGGCCTTCAAGCGGCAGAGCCTCGAGCTGAAGGGCATGCCCTGCCGCCATGCGGCCCAAATTCGGCCGGGCGCGGACAGAAGACTGCGTTTCCACTTTCAGCACGCTCGCATGGTCGGGCAATTGGTTGAATGCTGCATCATGGCCGTGCTCGCTATCCGGTCGGGTTATTTCATCACTTTGAAATGCAGTTTTAACGCAGCATCGGTTACGAACCGATTAAGGGCATATTTTGAAATAACCATTTGATAAGAAATAAATATTTTTGGATTCTGCTTTTTTTGAAAAGGCAGCGTCATCTGAAACTGTCTGAAAAAAGCATCACCGAAACCTTTTTCATGATTTCAGGACATAAGATCCGGACGCACAAAGCCCTCATGCAGCACATGAAGGCGTTGACGACATCATCAATAATTTAAAGTGTGGGGGTACCAGATTAAGGAATCTGGTGGAGCCAAGGGGAGTCGAACCCCTGACCTCCTGAATGCCATTCAGGCGCTCTCCCAACTGAGCTATGGCCCCACTGTTCCGACGGGTGCTGGCCATCTGCATGGCCACCGTGGTCCGGTGACGGGGGTATAACCTCAAGCGCAGACCGATGCAACCCCCTCCGGAAGATTATTCACGGCAAGATAATGCCATGCGTGCGCAGGGCCGCGAGCAGCGGCAGCAGCGGCAGGCCCATAATGGCCGACTGTTCCCCCTCAATGCAGGAGAAAAGCTGGATCCCGCGCCCTTCAAGCCGGTAGCACCCCACGCAGGATAGAATCGCCTCGCCTTCGGCCGCCAGATACCACCCGAGAAAGGACTCGCTGAAGGCACGCATATGCAGCACGGGGCAGGCCACGTGATGCCAGACCTCGTGGCCATCGCGCAGCAGGCACACCGCCGTGTGCAGCACATGCGCGCGGCCGCGCAGGCGCAGCAACTGCGCGCGGGCCGTATCACAGTCTTCGGGCTTGTCGAACCATTCCTCCCCGCAGGACAGGATCTGGTCCGCGCCAATCACCACCGTGCCGGGGTCAACCTGCACAGCCCTGGCCTTGGCGCGGGCGAGTGCAAGGGCAGCAGCACTGGCGTCGTGCCCGGCACGGCGCTGTGCCGCGCGAATGGCGTGTTCATCCACATCCGCCGCCATGAACCGGGCCGAAAGTCCCGCCGATTCCATCAGGGCGCGCCGCGCCGTCGAGCGGCTGGCCAGTACTATCGGTGGCGACTCCACCTGTAATGGGGCGGGCTTTAGTACTAAACTGGAGTCGTCCGGCATCGCGCTCTCCGTACTGCGGAAGTGAAACATTTAATTCGGGGCTCTGGAGTACTGGGGTACATGGGGACAGTACTCCAAACAATTCTGTGCCGTACCGAGTACCGTGGACAACGTGTACCCGCCCCATTCCGGTGAGTTGTACACAGCCTTATGTCGGTACATTCGGGATAACTTTCCGACTCCGTGGGAATCCTTGGAGTCGGAAACGGTACACACTGTGGGGAAAACGGGGTACATTTTCGGAAACATGGGTACCCCGTGATCCACAGCACTAAAAGCACATCAAGAAATTTCTTTCTCTTTTCTTTTATTGTTTTGAAAGGGGCGCGCGCGTTGCGCCCTGCCCGCTATCCGTCAGCCCGAAAGTACGAGATAGTCCGGCCACAACGAAACAGAACGACGGATCGATGACAGAAACACGCAAACCCCTGCTCGCCACCCTGTTGGGAGAGGCGACATGGCCCCCTCCGGTATGGCTGATGCGGCAGGCGGGCCGGTTCCTGCCAGAATTCCGGGCCCTGCGTGAAAAGGCGGATTTCATAACCCGCTGCATGACCCCCGACATGGCGGTCGACATTACGTTACAGCCCATCCGCCGTTTCGGCATGGATGGGGCCATCCTGTTTTCCGACATCCTGATCCTGCCCTGGGCCATGGGGCAGTCACTGGAATTCGTGCCGGGACGGGGCCCCGTTCTGGGGGCCGTGCGCTCACAGGCCGATCTCGACCAGCTTGATCCGGGCAGGGTGGCGCAGGCGGTTGAACCGGTCATGCAGACCCTGCGCAGGCTGCGGGCCATTGTCGATGGGCCGGAGGCGATCGGTCCGGCACGACCGGGGCAGGTGACGCTGATCGGGTTCGCTGGCGCGCCGTTTACGGTGGCATGCTACATGGTGGAAGGCCATGGCTCGCGTGAGTTCGAGGAAACCCGCAGGCTCGCCTATACCGATCCCGCGTTTTTCGATCGGCTGATCGACCTGCTCACCACGTCTACGGCGGATATGCTGTGCGCCCAGATCGAGGCGGGAGCCGAGGCGGTCATGCTGTTCGATAGCTGGTCAGGGCTGCTGCCGCCTTCGCAGTTCCGCAAGCATGTGATTGAACCGGCAAAACGCATTACCGCCATCATCAACGCCCGCCACCCCGGCGTGCCGGTCATTGGCTTCCCCCGGCTGGCGGGACTGATGGCAGTTGAATACGGGCGTGAAACCGGCGTGAACGCGATGGCGCTCGATACTGGGGCGGACATGAAGGCCGTAGCCGACAAGGTGCCCGGCACGCTGGTGCTGCAGGGCAATCTCGACCCCATACGCGTTCTGGCTGGTGGCGAAGGCATGCGGGCCGAGGCGCGCGCCATCCGGGATGCCATGAAGGGTCGCCCGCATGTGTTCAACCTTGGCCACGGCGTCATTCCCACCACGCCGCCCGAGCATGTGGGCGACCTGATCAAGACCATCCGGGAGGTCTGAGCCATGCTGCCCTCCGCCCTGCGCCCAGATGGCGCGCTCAGGCTGGTCATTTTCGATTGCGATGGCGTGCTGATCGACAGTGAAGGCCCCTCATGCCGCATGATCGCCCGTACCCTGCGCGATTATGGCCCCGAGATCAGCGATGAAGACGCCGTGCGCCGCTTTGCAGGCCATGCCCTGACCGCGCTCAAGCACGAGATCGAGGATGAGGAGGGCATCAGCCTGCCCGCTGACTGGCCTGCCCGGATGCAGCGCAACCTCGTCACCCTCATGCGCAATGAGGCGGAAACCATCGAGGGCGCGCCCGCCATGCTGCGTGGCGTGACAGAGCTGGGACTGCCCTACCGCATCGGCTCCAATTCCTCGGTGGAGGAAATGGAGGCCAAATTCGGCCGCACCGGGCTTGATGCGCTGATTGCGCCTGCCAGCATCCACTCCGCGCGTGACATGGGCCAGCCCAAGCCGGATCCGGCAGTCTATCTGGCGGCGGCAAAGGCGCAGGGCGTGCCGCCGGAATGCTGCATCGTTTTAGAAGATACCGATACCGGCGCCCGCGCGGCTCAGGCCGCGGGCATGGGCTGCGTGCTGCTGCGCGCGCCCGACCTGCCGGCTCCACAGTGGCCGGGGCTGCTGCGGATCGCGCATCTGGATGAATTCGTGCCGCTGCTTGCGCGCATCCAGGCCAGCCAGAAGCAGGCGGGCAGTGTGAATGGGTAGCGCCCTCATTCCCTTCATGCTGTGGCTCAAGGCGTTCCACATCATGTCACTGATTGCGTGGATGGCGGGGCTGTTCTACCTGCCGCGCCTGTTTGTCTATCACTGCCAGGTGGTGGCCGGTTCACCGGAATCAGCACGCTTCAAGGTGATGGAATACAAGCTGCTGCGCTTCATCATGGCGCCCGCGATGATCAGCACTTTCGTGTTTGGCGGGCTGCTGGCCGCCATACCGGGGGTGATCGACTGGCATGCGGGATGGTGGCTGGTCAAGCTGGCCTGCGTGCTCGCCCTGGCGGGCTTTCAGGGGGCGTGCGGACGGTGGCGGCGTGACTTCGCCAATGACCGCAATACGCGGCCCGAACGCTTCTATCGCATGGCCAATGAAGTGCCGACCGTGCTGATGATGGTCATCGTCATCATGGTGGTGGTCCGCCCGTTCTGAACCGATCAGGCGGCCCCCGTCAGGCGTGGATCAGAGCAGGGACTTGCCCTGCTTGAGCACGGCCTTGCAGACCTTTGTGGTGACCTTCTGCTTGATGTTGCCTTTCAGCGAGGACAGCGAGAAGGTATTGCCATTGCCGGTATCAAGAATGCCGTTCTGGCCGTTTGAATACTGGCTGCTCGAGGTATCGAGCCCGGCTTTCTGCTTCAGTGAGGAAAGCAGGGTGGAGGGGGTGTTGCCCTGCAGGTAGTTGTTCTGCACGCAGTAGCTCATCAGGCCCGTGACGTTGGAAGGGGCGAGCGAGGAAACGGAGGGCATGCTCATGCCACTGCCCGACAGCAGGCTCGATGCGTCGCCGCCAAGCCCACCAAGGCTGCCAAGACCTTCGGCATGCACGGGGGCGGCAGAAAGGGCTGCCGCTACGGGCAGGGCGGCGAGAAGCGCCAGGAAACGGTTTGATTTTTTCATGTGAATACTAACTCCTGAAAATGCGGTCCGAGTGAAAAAGCAGGGCCCGTGCACCCATTATAGGCCGCACGATGGCGGCGGCGATAGCCCGCTTACATCGGGGGAACAAGCAGCATGCCTTCGATCCTGAACAGGATCGGCAGCGCCAGGTACTGAATCAGCAGCAGCAGTACGAGCGGACTGAAATCCATGTTGCCAAAGTTGGGCAGCACGCTGCGGATGGGGCGTAGCACCGGTTCGGTCATGCGATACAGGAAATTGCCGATATTCCACACGATCGGGTTGCGCTGGTCGAGAATGCCGAATGCCAGCAGGAAGCTGAACAGGCACGAGACCAGCACCACATAGGTGTAAAGCTGTATCAGTTCAGCCAGCAGGCTAAAGATTATGGGGATCAACGGGCCAACTTTCATAGGTGACGACACACCGGAATCTAGTGTCGTCAGAGGGCGCATACAACCGCCATGAACCGCCATACCGGAGCGGGAAATTATATGTAGCCCCAAATTTGGCCTTGACTTGCGCCCGTTGCGGGTTATCTATCGCGCGAGGATTGTGGGGCTGTAGCTCAGATGGGAGAGCGCCTCGTTCGCAATGAGGAGGTCAGGGGTTCGATTCCCCTCAGCTCCACCACGATCCCCCCTGATTTCATGAAAATTGCTGCGTTTCGTTCAGGCTGATGTTCTTCAGGTCTCCGTGTCGTCCGGCTCGACTGTGGCGAGCAGTTCGATCTCGGCAAGTTGGCCCGGCTGTTCAAACGGCTTGACCAGACGCAACGTGGTGGCGGGGCAGGTACGGCCAAACAGATCGTTGAGCAGCGGAAAACAGGCGGCAAATCCCGCCGTGTCGTGCAGCATGAAGATGATGCGCGTGACGTTCTCCGCCCCCATGCCCCGGCTGGCTAGCTGGTCCATGCCCGTCATGAGCGCCTGGCGGATCTGGCCAAACAGTTCAGGGGGGAAGCCACCGGTCTGCGCGTTGATCCCGGTCAGGTGCCGGAGGTGGAGTTCGGGCTGCGGGCGCAACGACGTGTTTTCTTCCATCTGCAAAAGAATCATGAAGTCGCCATGCTTTGTCCATAAAAATTTTTCCTTTCCCGAAACCACGCCCCGTCCGGTAAAGCACGGGCATGAACGCGCCGCTCCACATCCATGCCTCCTGTGCCGCGCGCGGTGCGCAGGGCATCATGCTCATGGGGGCATCGGGGGCGGGCAAGTCGGATCTTCTGCTGCGCCTCATTGATGCGGGCTATGCCCTCGTGGCCGATGATCAGGTCTGCCTGCAGGCGGGGTGGGCCAGCCCGCCTGCAGCCCTTGCGGGGTTGCTCGAGGTGCGCGGCATCGGCATCATCCGCATGGCATGGCGGCAACGCGTGCGGGTGGTAGCCCTTGCAAGGCTGGTGTCAGCGCCCGATTATGCTTCCCGCCTGCCTCCCGCACCTGAACCCGATGCGCTGACCGGCGTGCCCGCGTTCCGCCTCGACCCGGCCCAGCCCTCGGCCGTGGCGCGCGTGGGCCTGATCCTTGACTGCGTTGCCGGACGGAGCCAATTGCTGGATGAAAGACAGATGTGATGCGGCTGCCACTTTCCATGATTGCCCTTTCGGGGGAGAATGGGTTCAGGAAAAGGTTTCGATCCCGCCATGATACAGCGATCTGTCATCCGGCAAATGGCTGAGAGAAGTCAGGGTTTTGCGTGACTGACACCATGCATGAAGACACACCTCTCCCCCGTCGCATCCTGCTTGTGACCGGCCTGTCCGGGGCGGGCAAATCCTCGATTCTGCGTATTCTGGAGGATCTGGGGCACGAGGTGATCGACAATCCGCCGCTCGGCATGCTCGATGAGATCGTAGCCCGTGCCGAACGCCCGGTGGCCATTGGCGTGGATTCGCGCACGCGTGGCTTCGATGCCTCCGCCGTGCTCGCAGCCCTTGCCCGGCTGCGCGTCAACCCCGCCCTCAATGCCGAACTGATCTACGCCACGGCCGAGGAAAGCGTGCTGCTCAGCCGCTATACAGCCACCCGCAGGCGCCACCCGCAGGCCGTGCATGGCACGGTCAAGGAAGGGATCGAGGCCGAGATCCGCCTCACCTCCCCCCTGCGTGAAGCTGCCGATATGGTAATCGATACCTCCGACCTGCCGCCATTCGAGCTGCGCCAGCTTGTCGAGGCCCGCTTTGGCGAGTGGTCGGCAGGCGGGCTTGACGGGCTGACCGTGGCGCTGATGTCGTTTGCCTTTCCCGCGGGCCTGCCGCGGGAGGCGGATATGGTGTTCGATGCCCGCTTCCTCACCAACCCGTATTACGACCCCGCCCTGTCGCCCATGACCGGGCTCGATGCGGCCGTGGCGGATTACGTGGCCAATGACCCTGATTATGCCGAATTCCTTGATCGTATGGCAGGGCTGCTCGAACTCGTGCTGCCGCGCTTCGTGCGTGAGGGCAAGAAATACGCCACCATCGCCATTGGCTGTTCGGGCGGGCGGCACCGCTCGGTCACCCTTGTCGAGGCACTGGCGCGGCGGCTGGCGCAGCGTGCTGACAGTGCCCACCCCCAGGATGCATGGCCCGTCGTGATCATGCACCGTGAACTGGCCCGCCAGGGTCGCAGCAGCTGGCGCTGGGCCAACCGCCCGCGCGGGCTGGCCGAACCAACGGAGCAGGCGGACCCGCAATGATCGGTCTTGTATTCGTGATGCATGGTGTTCTGGGCGAGACCCTGAAGGCGGAACTCGAACACGTGGTTGGCCCGCAGGCGCAGGCCACGGTGTTCAATGTCACGGCGGCCTCGCTGCCGGGCACCTGCCGCGCACCGTTGCGCCAGGCCATCGATTCGGTCGATAGCGGGCAGGGCGTGATCCTGCTGACCGACATGTTCGGCAGCACGCCGTCCAATGTCGCGATCTCGGTGCTGGAGAACAACCGCGTGGAGGTGCTGGCAGGCGTCAACATGCCCATGCTGGTCAAGCTGGCGCAGATGCGCGGCCAGGCGGCCCTGCAGGATTGCCTGCACGGCGCGGAAGAGGCGGGCAGGCGTTATATTTCGGTTGCCTCGCACCTGCCGGCTGCCTGCCTGTCAGGCGTGGGGGCCTGCGCGGGCGAGGCGGCGGACAGCGTCGTGGGCCATGGTGGCTGAACCCGTGGCGCAGGCGGCGCCCCGGCGGGCGGATGTGGGCATTGTCAACCAGCGCGGGCTGCATGCGCGCGCGGCGGCCAGATTCGTCACGATGGCGGAAAAATTCGATGCAACCATCGACGTGACCCATGCGGGCATGACGGTTTCGGGCCACTCCATCATGGGGCTCATGATGCTGGGGGCGGGGAAGGGCGAGACGATCAGCATCGCCGCCTCCGGCCCGCAGGCGGAACCGGCACTCGCGGCCCTCGTGCGGCTGGTCGGGGCCGGGTTTGATGAAGACGACTGAACGCGCCACCACCCGTCGTCCGCGCCCCGGTGAGGCGCGGCTGGAAGGTCAGCCCGTTTCATCGGGCGTGGCCATCGGGTATGCCGCCATTGCGCATGATCCCGCCCTGCCGCCCATCGACACCACGCGGCGCGACTGCGACCCTGCCCATGAACGCGCGCGCCTGTTTGAGGCCATAACCCGCTCTACTGCCCAGCTGCGTCGCCTGCATGACCGCCTGGCCCTGCTGCCTGAGGACGGGCAGGTGGAAATCGGCTCCCTGCTTGAGGTCTATCGCCGCATGCTCGGCCCCTCGCGCCTGCGGCGCGGCATCGAGGCCCTGCTCGGGCAGGGTATGCTGGCCGAGGCCGCCGTGCAGCACGAAACCGAGGCCCTGGCCGCCTTCATGCTCAGCCCCCCTGGCCGCCCTGCGCCCGAAGGCGAGGATGCGGTGGCGGCAAGGCGGCGGGCGGGAGAGTTCCGTGAGATCGGGCGCAGGCTGGTGCGTAACCTCAGCGGCACGCCGTACCGGTCGTTTTCCACCATTCCCGATGGTGCGATCCTTGTTGCCGAGCAGTTGCGCCCCGCCGATGCCGCCCTGATCGACCCCTCGCGTATCGCCGCCGTGGTGACTGAAGAGGGCGGCAGCACCGGGCATACCGCCATCTTGCTGCGCGCGCTTGGCATTCCCGCCGTGCTGGCCGTCCATGGCCTGCTGGCGCGCGTCGGGCGGCGCACGCGGCTGGTGGTTGATGGCACGACCGGGCGTGTCATCATCCGGCCTTCCACCCGCACGGCGGCCGCGGCCCGGGTGGAGGTGGCGGCCTATGCGCGTGAACGCCAGGCGCTTGGCCGTCTGCGCCGCCTGCCTGCCCGCCTGTCGAGCGGAGAAGTGCTGACATTGCAGGCCAATCTCGAAATCCCGGCCGAACTGCCCATGATCGCGCAGTCAGGTGCTGCGGGCATCGGGCTGCTGCGCAGCGAGTTCCTGTTCATGAATGCCGAAACCCTGCCTGATGAAGCCCGGCAGGAAGCCCTCTACCGCCCTCTGGTCGAGGCCATGGCGGGCGATCCGGTCACGATCCGCGTCGTGGACTGGGGAAGCGAGAAGAACAGCGATGCCCTGACACAGGCAGGCATTGGCACCGGCAGCGATGTCAATCCGGCGTTGGGCCTGCGGGGCATAAGGCTGCTTTTGCGCCATCGCGCCCTGCTTGAAACGCAGTTCGCCGCCATCCTGCGCGCGGCCACCGCAGGCCCGGTGCGGGTGCTGCTGCCCATGGTGTCGAGCCCGGCGGAACTGCATGAAGCGCGTGAAATCTATGCCCGCGTGGGCCGCAGGCTGCGGCGCAAGGGGGTGGACATACCCGACCCGCTGCCGCCGCTTGGCATCATGATCGAAACGCCTGCCGCCGCCCTCATGGCCGATGTGCTGGCGCAGGAGGCTGAATTCCTCGCCATCGGCACCAATGACCTGACCATGTACACCCTGGCGGCAGACCGGGCGGCGACGGATGTGGCGGGGCTGTATGACCCGCTGCACCCCGCCGTGCTGCGGCTTGTGCGGCTGGCGGCGGATGCCGGGCTGCGGCAGCGCAGGCCGGTCTCGCTGTGTGGCGAGATGGCCTCCGACCCGCTGGCCGTGCCGTTGCTGGTGGGGCTGGGGGTGCGGTCGTTTTCCATGCATGCTTCCGCCGTGCCGCGCGTCAAGCGCGCGGTGCGGGCGGCGGCGATGGATGACTGCCGCCGCATGGCCTGCCGCGCGCTTGAAGCCGCCGACGGACCGGAAGTCAGCGCCATGCTGATGGATTATGCCGCAACCCTGCATCACGCCGGGGATGGCTAGCTCCGCGCCCTGCCTGCCCTTGGCCTGGCGGGATGTGGATGACGTGCTGGCCGCGTGGGGCGACCAACCGGGGTTTGTCTGTCTTGACAGCGGCGGTCCGGTCGGCCCGCGTGCGCGCTGGACCATCATCTGCCGCGACCCTGCACATTGGATCGAGCAGCGTGATGGCATGTGCTGGCTGGATGGCACGCAGGTGGCGCATGACCTGCCCGGCCTGCTGCGCCAGTGCGTGCCAGGTGGGTGCTGCCCGCCCGAGGTGCCGTTTGCCGGAGGCGCGATCGGCTTTATCGGCTATGGCGCGGGTCAGCGTATGGAAGGCATCGGCACGCGCCATGGGGCAGGAGATGATGGCCCCGAGGCCGCTTTCGGCCTGTATGACCATGCCTTCGTGCTCGATCGCAAGACAGGTCGCGCCTGGCTGGCGGGAACAGACCTTGATGCTCCGCATATGATGGCACTGGCAGCGCAGTGGGCGGCGATGGCTCCGGCGGCAAAACCCCCGCCCCTGCCCGCGTTGCGTTTCCGGCCCGATCAGGACGGGGCGGCGTATCGCGCCGCCGTGGCGCAGACCGTGGCCCGGATTGCGGCGGGCGAAGTATTTCAGGTCAACATCACCGGGCGCATGCGGGCCACCCGTCCGCCCGGGCTTTCGGCGGTTGATGTGTACCGCACGCTGCGCGCCACATCGCCCGCGCCATTCGGGGCCTTTATGGTGGGTGAGGGCGGGTTTGCGCTGCTCGGCGCCTCGCCCGAGCGTTTTTTACGCCTTGATGGCGCAGGCCGGGTCAGCACCCGGCCCATAAAGGGCACCGCCCCGCGCGGCGGCACGGCGCAGGACGACGCCCGGCTGGCCCATGCCCTGCGCCATGATGCGAAGGAGCGGGCCGAGAACCTGATGATCGTTGACCTCATGCGCAACGATATCGGGCGCGTGGCACAGATGGGCAGCATTGCCGTGCCAGAACTTTTTGCGGTCGAGCAATTCGCGCATGTGCATCATCTGGTCTCCGAAATAACGGGGCGGCTGGCACCGGAGCACGATGCCTGTGACCTGCTGGCAGCCACCCTGCCACCCGGCTCGGTCACCGGCGCGCCCAAGCACCGCGCCATGCAGGTGATCGATGCGCTCGAGGCCTCGCCCCGTGGGGCCTATTGCGGCGCCGTGGTCAGGATTGGCAGCGATGGCACCATGGATAGCGCCGTCATCATCCGCACGCTGGTCCTCACGCGTGACCACGTTACAGCAGCGGCAGGGGGCGGCATTACCGTGGAGTCCGACCCGGAGCGTGAATACCGCGAGATGCAGCTTAAAATCGCGGCTCTGCTGGCCCTGTTCGGGCCGCAGGTGGATGAAGGAAACATGCCATGACCCCTACAGGCCTGCCCGTATGGCTCAATGGCCAGGTTCTCAGTCCGGCCGAGGCCCGCATCGACCCGGCGGATAGGGGGCTGCTGCTGGGTGATGGCCTGTTCGAGACCATGCGCGTGGCCGATGGTGCGGTCCGGCATTTCACGCTTCATATGGAGCGGCTGGCCCACGGCGCTGGCGTGCTCATGCTCCCCCCACCCGATACGGACAGGATCGCGCAGGCGGTGCATGACCTGCTGGCCGCCTCCGGGCTGCAGAGCGGTTCGCTGCGGCTTACGCTCACCCGTGGTCCCGGCCCGCGCGGGCTGCTGCCCCCGCCTCGGGTCCAGCCCACCCTGCTGCTTGCTGCTGCCGCCAGCCTGCCGCCCGCAACCCCCGTGCGGCTGGTCACTGCCACCCACCGGCGCGATGAGGAGAGCGTGCTCTCGCGCATCAAGAGTCTGAACTACCTGCCCTCCATCCTCGCGCGGATGGAGGCTGCGAGCCTGGGTGCGGATGATGCGCTGCTGCTCAACCGGGCGGGGCATGTGGCCGAGACGAGTGCCAGCACGCTCGTGGCGGTTATTGGCGGGGAGCTGCTTACCCCCCCTGTGAGCGATGGCGCCTTGCCCGGCATTGCCCGTGGCGTGCTGCTGGCGGCGGGGCTGCTGCGCGAAGGTCGCCTTACCCCCGCCATGCTGCGCGGAGCCGACGCGGTTTTTGCCCTCAACAGCCTGTGCGCGCGTGAAGTGGTGGCGATTGACGGCCATGAACTGCCACGCCAGCCTGCCTGTCTGGCGCGGCTGGTGACGTATCTCGATGGCTGATTTTTCACCTGCTTTTCATAAAAAATGACAAAAGTTTCCGGGTGCCGCCGTGTTGAAAAAAAGGCGGCATTTTTCACGAAGCTTTTTGAAAAAAGCTTCACCAAAAACTTTCTGATGTTTCACAGGCAGGCTTTTCAAACCGCGCCGGGGGAGCCAGCCATGGCATTTCGCTTATTGCCCATTCTGGCGCGGTTGGACTAATCCAACCCGCATTGGCTCATTTCCAGCTTGCGTGAAAGGTCACTTGCAGATGACCCCCCCCACCACCGTGCCGGTCCGGCGTGCCCTGATTTCCGTGTCTGACAAGAAGGGGCTGCTTGATCTGGCCCGCGCGCTTGTTGCCCACGGGGCCGAGATCCTTTCCACCGGCGGCTCCGCCCGCACCCTGCGCGAGGCCGGCATCGCCGTGCGCGACGTGTCCGAGCATACCGGCTTCCCGGAAATTCTTGATGGCCGCGTCAAGACGCTGGTGCCGCAGGTACATGGGGGCATTCTGGGCCGGCGCGACCTGCCCGCCCATGTGCGGCAGATGGAAGAGCACAAGATCGCCCCGATCGACCTCGTGGCCGTCAACCTCTACCCGTTCGAGGCCACCGTGGCCTCTGGCGCGGGACCGGAGGACTGCATCGAAAACATCGATATCGGCGGCCCCGCCCTGATCCGCGCCGCCGCCAAAAACCACGCTCACGTGGCCATCGTGACCGACCCCGCCCAGTATGGCGAGGTGATTACCGCACTGGAAAATGGCGGCACCACGCTGGCGCAGCGCACGAAGCTGGCAGGCGCCGCCTATGCCCGCACCGCAGCCTATGACGCCGCGATTGCCGCATGGTTTGCTGGCCAGGAAGGCGAGGTGCTGCCCCCGCGCATGATCCTTGCGGGCGAAAAGCGCGAAAGCCTGCGCTATGGCGAGAACCCGCACCAGAAGGCGGCCTTCTACACCGATGGCTCGACCCGCCCCGGTGTTGCCACGGCAAAGCAGATTCAGGGCAAGGCGCTGTCCTACAACAACATCAACGACACCGATGCGGCGTTCGAGGCGGTGGCGGAATTCGATGCGCCCGCCGTGGTCATCGTCAAGCACGCCAACCCCTGTGGGGTGGCGGTCGCCCCCACACAGGCTGAAGCCTGGGACCGCGCCCTGCGCTGCGACCCGGTCTCGGCCTTTGGCGGCATCGTGGCGCTGAACCGCACGCTCGAGGCTGAGGCGGCGGCGCGTATCGCCGGCATCTTCACCGAGGTGATCGTGGCACCTGACGCGACGGCCGAAGCGCGCGAGATCCTGTCACGCAAGAAAAACCTGCGCCTGCTGCTGACCGGAGCATTGCCCGACCCCGCGGCTGGCGGCGTGGTGGTGCGCTCGGTGGCCGGTGGCTTCCTGGCCCAGACGCGTGATAGCGGCCGCATCACCCCCGAGGCGCTGAAAGTCGTGACGAAACGTGCCCCGACTCCAGCCGAGATGGCGGATCTCATCTTCGCCTTCCGTGTGGCCAAGCACGTCAAGTCGAACGCGATCGTCTATGTAAAGGACCAGAGCACGGTCGGCATTGGCGCGGGCCAGATGAGCCGGGTTGATTCCGCGCGCATCGCCGCCACCAAGAGTGCCGATGCGGCGAAGGAAGCAGGCATCGACCACCCGCTGACCCAGGGCAGCGTTGTGGCGTCCGATGCGTTCTTCCCGTTTGCCGACGGGCTTGAGGCCGCGATTGCGGCAGGGGCCACCGCCGTGATCCAGCCCGGCGGCTCGATCCGTGATGACGAGGTGATCGCCGCCGCCGACAGGGCGGGCATCGCCATGGTCTTCACAGGTATGCGCCATTTCCGGCACTGATCCGTCGTCAAGCCCCCTTGCCTGCGGGGCGGGGATGGAATGAGATGGCACGCCCGGCAGCGTGCCGGTCAAGACAGACGAAAGACGGGTACCCGCATGGACATTCATCGACGTTCCTCCTGCCGCCTGCTCGCGGGCGTGCTTGTTGCTGGCAGCCTGGCGGCGGGTAGCGCCCATGCGGCTGGCAAGACGGGCGCGCAGCCCACGGCCACGGCCCCTGCGGCAACGCAGGTCGCCCCCGTGTTTGACCTCGCTCCGCTGCCTGTCACGAGCGGGCAGCTCGTGCAGTACATCCTCAGCCCGGCAGGGCAGATCGCGGGGCTGCTGCTGGCTGATGGCACGCAGGTTTTCTGCCCGCAGGATCTTGGCGAGAACCTGCCCGCCATCGTCCGGCCGGGCGAGCAGGTTTCTGTCAACGGGCTCAAGGGCATTGGCCGCCCCATCGTGCGCGCCTATGCCATAACCGGCCCGCGCGGGCAGCGTATTGCCGATGTGCGCCCCGCAAATGCGCCCGCACCCTATGATTCGCCCTCCATCGGCCCCGACGTGCCGGTGGATGGCACCGTGCTCGCCCCGCTCTATGACATGCAGGGCAGGGTGCAGGGCGCCATCATGCGCGATCATAGCGTCGTGTATGTGGGCGAGACCAACGCCACCCGGCTTGCTGCCTGGCTCAAACCGGGTGCCAGCCTGCACGCCATTGGCATTGGCGTGAGCGGGGAGCGCGGCACCGCCATCAACGCGCGTGAGATCGGGCCGGACGTGAACCAGGCCATTCACATCGAGCCCGCCGATGCGCCGCCGCCGGGGGCTTTTCCCGGCAGCGCGGGTTATGACGTGATTCCAGGCAGTGCCACGGCGCAATAAGGGTGCGGCAAACGCACAGCCGATAAAAAAGATGCGGGGGGAAACGCTTTGTTTGCCCCCCTTTGCTTGACAGGTTATTGCAGCCCCGTTAGCTACCGCCTGCACCCTCAAGGAGGTGCGAGAAGTGGATAAGGATAACGATCCTTCCGGCGAGTCCTTCAACCGGCGACTGGAAGCGGCCCGCGAGCGCATGAAGCCCCGCGTCACCGCTGAACGCGATACGGGGGGGACAATGTCCGACCTGGGCCTGGTCATCCGGTCTGGAACGGAACTGGTGTCGGCTCTTGTGGTCGGGGTTGGCATTGGCTGGGGTCTTGACCACTGGCTGGGCACAAAGCCCTGGTTCCTCATCGTCTTTTCGCTTCTTGGCGGTGTGGCAGGTGTACTTAATGTCTGGCGTCTTGTCAGGCCCGATGCCATAAGCACTAAGGCAGACGGGCCGGATGGCGGCTCCGGACGGTTATAGGGAAGAACGAAGTTGGCGGCCGGATCATCTATCGACGCGCTCGGTCAGTTCGAGCTCCATCCAGTTCTGGGTGCATTGGGCGAATCCCTGCGGTTCAGCCAGTCCCCCATGATGATGATTGTCGCCGCCTTGCTGGTTCTGGCGTTCCTGTACGTGGGCATGCGGCCTGCTGCAGTGGTGCCGGGTCGCCTGCAGGCCGCAGCCGAGATGTGCTACGATTTCATCTACAACATGGCGGTCGATACGATCGGCGTAGAGGGCAAGGCCTTCTTCCCCTTCGTGTTTACGCTGTTCTTCTTCATTCTGGCCGGTAACTACCTTGGCCTGCTGCCTTTCTCCTTCGCCTTCACCAGCCATATCGCCGTGACCCTGGCGCTGGCGCTGATGGTGTTCTGTCTCTCGATCATCGTATCGCTCAAGGTGCAGGGGGCGAAGTTCTTCGCCCACTTCATGCCCGCGGGCGCGCCCAAGGCGCTGGCCCCGCTGCTGATCCCGATCGAGATCCTTTCTTTTCTTTCGCGTCCCGTGAGCCTGTCGATCCGTCTGTTCGCCAACATGGTGGCTGGTCACGTGATGTTCGATATGTTTGCCGCCTTCACGATCATGCTGGCCGGTCTGGGCTTCTTCGGTGATATCATCGCCGTTGGTCCCGTGGTCATCAATATCGCGCTGATGGCACTCGAATTGCTGGTTGGTGCCTTGCAGGCCTATGTGTTTGCAATCCTGACCTGCATCTATCTGAGGGAGGCGGTGGCCCACTAACAGGCCGCATCCGCTTCCATCTATTTCAATCCAGAACGTCTGAAACAAGGAAAACAAGACATGGATATCGCAGCAGCCCGTGAAATTGGTGCCGGTATCGCCGTTATCGCCCTCGCTGGCGTTGGCATTGGCCTGGGTAACATCTTCTCTACGCTGGTCAGCAGCATCGCGCGCAACCCGTCCGCACGCCCGCACGTGTTCGGCCTTGGCATGCTGGGCTTCGCCCTGACGGAAGCCGTGGCCCTGTATGCGCTGCTGATCGCGTTCCTGATCCTGTTCGTCTGATACGCTGGAGGCGAACATGGCGCGCGCCGTGATGTATAACAACATCCGAAGGGCGAAGTCTTTTCTGGCTTCGTCCGCGCTGGCTCTGCCGCTGATGGCCATGGCAGCTCCTGGCGCGCGCGCCGAGGGCATGCCCCAGCTTGATTTTGGCAATCCTTATGTCATCGGTCAGGTGATATGGGGCGCTGGCATTTTTCTGGTTCTCTACCTGCTGCTGAGCCGTTCGGCCCTGCCCAAGGTGGAGAAGGTTCTCTCGCTGCGTCGTCAGACCATCGAGACCGACCTTGGCATCGCGCACAAGGCCAAGACCCGCGCTGATGAAGCCGTGGCCGACCTGCATGCCGCACGCCGCAAGGCGCTGGCTGATGCACAGGCCAATGTGGACAAGGTTGTCGAGGAGGCCCGTCTGGCCGCCGCCCGGCAGACCGAGGAAATGAACGCACGCCTTGCCGCCGAGATCAGTGACGCCGAGACCCGCATCGCGCAGGCCCGGACACAGGCACTGGCATCCGTTCGCGAGATTTCCACAAACACGGCGGAAACGCTGATCAATCAGTTATCTGGCATTGCCGCCCCGGCCGATTTCGTGACGGCAAAGGTCGGTTCTGCTGCGGCAGCACGTGGTCTCTGACCCGCTGCCCAAGACAGACAGGTCATAATCATGTTTCATGATCCCCGTTTCTGGTCGGCTGTTGCCTTTGTCCTGTTTTTCGTCCTGTTCGGGCGTTCACTGTGGAAGCCCCTGGTGAGCGCGCTGGACGGGCGGGCAGAGCGCATCCGTGCCGAGCTTGATGAGGCCGCGCGCCTGCGCCGCGAGGCCGAGCAGATGCTGGAGGACGCAACGCGCGACCGCGAGGCGGCACTGGCCGAAGCCAAGGAACTGGTCGAGCACTCCCTGCGTGAAGCCGCGAACATTGCGGAAAAAGCCCGCAAGGATGCCGAGGATATTGCCGCACGGCGTGAGCAGATGGCCAAGGACCGCATTGCCTCGGCCGAGCGTTCCGCCCTGCGCGAAGTGCGCGAGACGGCGGTTGACATCGCCATCCAGGCTGCCCGCGAGACGCTGGCTGCAAGCCTGCCTGCGGATGCCGATGGCAAGATCATCGACAGGGCGATCGGTGATCTGCCGACGGCCCTTTCCCAGCGCGCTGCCTGATTGCCTTTGCAGCCGCCTGTCATGCAGGACAGCGATAACGGGGCGTCTTCACGCCCCGTTTTGTCCATTATTGCCGCCGTGCTGAACGAGAGCGGCAACCTCCGCCCGTTATGCCAGGAAATCGCGGCCGTACTCGACCGCCTGCCCCCGGCTGAAATCATCTTTGTCGATGATGGCAGCACGGATGGCACAGTGGCGGAGCTTGAAGCGGTCAGACGCGATGGCATCCTGCCGCAACTGCGGATTCTCAGCCATGAAGCCGTTTACGGCAAATCCGCCGGACTGCGTACGGGCATTGAAGCCGCGCGGGGGGAATGGGTCATTCTGCTTGATGGCGATGGGCAGGATAACCCCATCGATTTCATCAACATGATGGCGCTGTGCCAGCAGGCCAGCGGGCGCGCGCCCCTGGTGGTGGGCGTGCGCACCAAGCGGCGTGATACCCTGTCACGCAGGCTGGCGTCGCGTTTTGCCAATGGCCTGCGTCGTCACCTGCTTGATGATGGCTGCCCCGATACGGGGGCCTCGCTCAAGGCGTTCCGGCGGGAAGATTTCCTGCCATTGCCGCAATTCGAGGGGCTGCACCGTTTTCTGCCTGCCCTGATGGGGCAGCGCGGCGTACCGCTGGTGTGCATGCCGGTACATCATCGCAACCGGCTGCATGGTTCCTCCAAATACACCAATTTCAACCGGGCGATTGTTGGCATCCGCGATATACTGGGTGTCATGTGGCTCAATAACCGCGCCAGGATACCGAAACGCGTTATCGAACGCTGAAGGGACCGTGCCATGACGCGCCTGACACTGCGCCATTATGTTTTTGTGGCGCTGTCCGTGTTTGTCCTGTTCCTGCCCGGGCGGGCCTCGCTGCCGCCGCTGGACCGTGATGAACCCCGCTACATGGAAGCTACGGCCCAGATGCTGCATAGCGGCAATTATGTCGACGTGCGGTTTCTTGATCAGCCCCGCTATCTTCAGCCCGCGGGCATTTACTGGCTGGAGGCCGCTGCCGTAAGGCTGACTGGCATGGAGGGCCGCCACGCCACCTGGCCCTACCGGATTCCCTCGCTACTGGCCGTAACGGCTGCCGCTGTGCTGACTGCATGGATCGGCGCTGCCCTGTTTGGCCCGCAATGTGGCCTGCTGGCGGCAGCGCTGCTGGCGGTCTCGGTGCTGATGACAGCCGAAGGCCGCATGGCCACCATTGACACCACCCTGCTTCTGTTCGTGCTGCTGGCGCAATGCGGACTGTTGCGCGCCTATCTTGACCGCGAACGCGATCTGGCAACACCGCTGGCGGCGGCCCTGTTGTATTGGGTCGCGCTGGGTTGTGGGCTCATGCTCAAGGGGCCGGTGGTGCTGATTCCCGGCTTTGGCACGCTGCTGGCCCTGGCGGTGGTGGAGCGGCGCATTGACTGGTGGCGCCGCCTGCGCCCGGCCTGGGGCTGGCTGCTCATGCTGGCCATCGTGCTGCCGTGGTGCATTGCCATCGGGGTTGTCAGCCACGGTGATTTCTTCTCGCGCTCGGTAGGACGCAATTTTCTGGGCAAGGTCGCGAGCGGGCAGGAAACGCATGGTCTGCCGCCGGGCTATCATCTGGCCGTGTTTGCCCTTGCCTTCTGGCCCGGCTCGCTTTTTGCCGCCATGAGCCTACCCTTTGTGTGGGCGCAGCGTTTTCAGCCGCATGTGCGCTACCTGCTGTGCTGGATCGTGCCGCACTGGCTGGTGTTCGAGGCCATTGCGACCAAACTGCCGCATTATGTGCTGCCGACCTATCCGGCTATTGCGATCCTGACGGCTGCCGCCGTGGTCTCTTTTCCCACGGAGTGGGCATGGCCACGCGCCTTGTGGGCACGCGGCCTGCTCGCAGCCTATGCGCTGATCTGGTTTACGGTCGGTTCCATACTGGCCTTTGCCGGGCCGGTGCTGCTGTGGCGCATGGAAGGCACGCTGTCACCCGCCGCCATGCTGATTCCGGTGGGCGCGCTACCGGTGCTGGGGCTGTCGGCCTATCTCATTTTGCATCGCGAGGTGCTGCGGGCGGTCATGGCGGCGGTTGCCACGGCGGTCATCATCCATGTCGGGCTGTTTACAACCGTCATTCCGCGCCTGCAGACCATATGGCTCAGCCCGCGCCTGGCCGCCATGGTGGATACCCACCGCCGCTGCGGAAGCGAGAGCATTATCGCCTCGACATCGGATTCCGAGCCCAGCCTTGTCTTTCTGTTGGGTGAAAATACCCGGTTGATCAGCCCCACGGCGGCGGCTGATTTCCTGCAGCAGAACCAGAAATGCGGCATGGTTCTGGTGGGCGCGCGTGAACTTGCGGCCTTCAGTACCCGCGCGCTGCAAGATGGCCTGGACCTGCATGAACTCGGGCAGCAGACGGGGCTGAATTATTCAACTGGCAAACATCTGGAAATCGGGCTGTATGTGGTGATGCCGCCTACGGCACCGTAATAAATAAAAGTTTTGGGTGCTGCCTTTTTCAAAAAAGATAGCACCCAAAACTTTTTACACTTCAGAACTTTTTGCTTCAGGCATCATTACAAAAAAGGCGCTGCGCGGGATCTGCCCGGCAGTGCCTTCTGTTCTGTAAGCTCCCTGCTCAGAACAGCAGGATCATACCGCCCGAGGCGCTGTTGTCGCTTTCCTTGTAGGGGCCGTGGGCTGCGGAACTGGTATGGGCGTATTCGGCCACCAGGTTCAGCCAGTCGGTCATCTTGTAGTAGGCGGCACCCACTTCGGATTCATTGCGGCGCACGAGATCGGGGTCTTTCTCGCCCGGTGCCAGATACAGGTTACTGACACCATAGCTGCCTACGAGTTTGAACTTCTTGGTGAAGTTATACATCATCTGGACATAGTAGCCTTCCGATGCGCGCTTGCGGCCGTTACTGGCCACGCCATCAAAGAACAGGCCGGTCGTGCCAAGGCCGCTGCCGCGATAGTAGTAGCCCACAAACTGCGCCGGGCCATAGGTCAGCTTCGTGCCGATTTCGCCCGCTTCCGCCGTGACACCATGCTTCTGGCCCGGAATGACGGAAACATCCGCAGTACTGGTAGTAGAGTAGGGAAATGCCGTTACGCCATCTGCTTCAAGCAATTGGGTGGTGACCGTTGTCGTCTTGCTGACCGTCAGGTCCTGCTGGTGCTGCGTCAGGAAGCTGGCCCAGATGCGGGCACTCAGGCCGCCAATCTTGAAGTCATATGTCACCTTGCCCTGGATCATGGGCGAGCTGTGCTGCGTGGAGGCTGCCGAATAGGCATTGCCATTGCCATCCGCGCCCGAGAAATCGAACTCATCAAGCGGCTGCAGGATGCCGATCGTGCCCTGGAAGCCCTTGATGGTGGGCGACTGGTAGGAAATCTGCGGAATCCAGTCGGCATAGACATAACCAACGCCAATACGGCCAAGCGAGGTGTTGCCCGGCGCCGAGTTGCTGCCGGTCGAGCCCACGCTGAGCAGCGTGGCGTCATCAAGGATGGCGTCGCCACCAAAGATGCCAAGGTCACGACCAATCTTGAACGTGCCCCATTTCTTGTTGCCCGCCGTCACGTAAACCTGACGAAAATCGATGCCGGCCGTGCCAAGGCCCACCGGGCTGCCGCCGGTATTGGCGTTGAAGGCGCCGTTCTTGGCATTGTTGATGCCGGGATACATGCCCATCACGGCGGCAAGGTCGATGCCGTTCTGCGTGGTCGAAAGCTTGAGAATCAGGCCTGCGGGCAGCAGGCCGTTACGCAGCGCCGAGGAATCGAACCCGCTCGACCCCGTCGAGACACCACCAGCCACCGGCATGCCGCCAGCAGGGCTGTTATAGGTATAGAAACCGTTGATGAAGCCCGACAGGTTGATGTCGATCGGCCCGGCCTTGAAGGTCAGGCCCTTGCCGGGCACGTATTTTTCCATCCGCACAAGCGACATGCCGCCGCCAAGGCCCATGGAATGCTGGGCGGCAAGCCAGGTGGACTCGGCCGAGGCCGCACTGGCCTGCGCACTGGCCGCCGCCTGCTGCGCCTGGGCGAGCACATAGTCGGGGTCCATGCCGTTGCCGCCAATCTCGATCTGGCCGGGGGGTTGAACCGCCTGGCCCATTGCGGTGCGCATGGGCGCATGGGCGGCTGTCGTGCCCATGTGGCGCGCGGCGGGCACGTATTGCTGCGTGCGGGCGGCACTGGTCGCGGCCTCGTGCACATGTTGCAGGTGATGGGCGAGCAGGCCACGATATTCACCCTGCGTCAGGCTGCCCTTCGCCTTCAGGATATCGAGAAGTTCACTATAATCGTCAGCCCATGCCTCATCGACGCAGGCAAGCGACGCCCCCCCGCTTGCCATAACAACCACCGCGCCAATACGCGCCAATTTTCCTGCCGACATAGTATTAAACTCCCTATGCGCATTCCTGTTGTATAAAACCCGGCGGGTCAATGGCCCCCCCTGGCTGTGGCAGGGGGCAGGGCAGGCGTGGCAGGGCGCAGGAGCGTGCAGGGATTTCTCCCCCCATGGTGGGAGGAAGGGCGCGCGCAGGACAGGTTCCGTTATGGATTCGTTGGTTAATCTTCCTTTTTTTTCATGCAATGTTCAAAAAATGGTCATAACGGAACACATGTGCGTTTTGGGTCTTGTGGTGTGCGACAAGGCAGTACGTCATGATGCCCGGTGGACTGGAACAGTCCGGTTTCGCAAGGAGCGCAAAGATCCATCAAACAATCGTGTGCGGCTCAATTCGTGGTTTATGTTCAATAAAACGGCATGAGCAAGCCTGTTGCCACCGCAGGAATACACAGTAGAGCCTCACAAAGCTGTGTTTGTATTTTATTAACTTAGTTCTTGACCGTATCTTCCATGCCCGCCGGTTCAGGCCAGCAGGGTGCGGGCCTGCCGCCAGGCCTGCTCCAGCGCCTCGACCATGGTGGGCGCGGGCGCGGTCCAGTCCTGCGGGGGCTGTCCGGGCACGTCGAGGCGCGCGTGCCAGCATTCGGTATCAGGTGCTCCGGGCAGGCGCTCGATGCTGATCCCCCAGGGGGCGGGAATGCGCGACAGCACGCGGGCCAGCCTTTTCTCGGGCGTAAGCGGCGTTGCATAATTATGGGACATGGGTGCCTCCTTTTTTCAAAAAGCGTTCCCCCCAAACGTCCTTATTTGTGCAGGATGTTTGGAGAGCGGGCTTTTCAAACAGCCTTCAGGGCGCAAGTCTGCCCCTTGACGGGGCCGCGGATAACCCCAAAAAACGCACGGTTGCCCGCAGCCAAGGATATGCCTGCCCGTGTCCCCTTTTCCCGGCCTTGTGCCTGATGAATCTGTTGATGGCGTTGCCCACCTGATCCAGACGGCGCTGACGCCGGTGTTCATGCTCTCGGGCATCGGCACGTTGCTCAACATGTTCAATACAAGGCTCGCACGGGTCAGCGACCATATCGAGACCGTGCGCGACAAGCTGGAAAATGCCGATGACAAGGGTAGCGACAGTTCTGTCGTGCTGCTGCGCCGGCTGACCCACCTGCATTACCGCACCCTGCTGCTTGATGCCGCCATCCTGTTTGGTGGCGTAGGCGGAGCTTCGGCCTGTGGGTCGGCATTTGCGCTTTTTCTGGGCAGCGTGCGTGATTCCGCCATTGCGTGGTGGCTGGTGCTCATGTTTGGCAATGCGCTGGTGTGCACGGTCATTGCGCTGGCCATGTTTTTAGGTGACAGCATCGTTGCATGGCATGGCCTGCGCGTGACCACCTTTCTGCCGCACAAGCAGGAAATGCTTGAAAGCCAGGTGGACTGAAAACCAAGACGTTTTTGGTGAAGCTTTTTTCAAATGGCTTGGAAGAACGCCGCCTTTTTTCAAAAAGGCGGCGCCCGAAAACTTTTATTATTATCAGGGCGCGGCAGGACTGAACGGATCCAGCGCGTACTGCCCCAGCGCAATGTCATGCGTCATCAGGCCATGCGCGTGCAAAAAGGCGGCAAAGGCCTCGTAGCGCGGGCGGTTCAGCAGGGCGGGCTGCTTGCACAGGCGCGGTAGCGTGGCCTGCCAGGCGGCGCGATTGAGCGGGGTGTCAAGTTCCGGATGGTCATGAATGGCCTGGGCCAGAATGGCGTCGGGGTGGTTGATCAGCGTGTTCGTGCCCTCGGCCAGCGCCTCCATGAAGGCTTTGACCCACGCATCATGCCCATGGGCGCGGGCGGCGAGAAAGATCAGTTCATCAGAGATCGGCACTCCATGTTCCTCGGGGTAGAAGGCGGAAACCTTGATCCCCTTCTGCTGCAGGTCGAGCAGTTCATAGGTGCGTACCGCACCGATCACGCCATCCACCGCATGGCTGATAAGGGCCTGCTCAAGCTGGAAGTTGACATTCACCTGCCTGACATCACCCACCCCAAGACCTGCCGAATGCAGCATGGCGTCGAGGGAGGCATCATCCACGCCCGGCATGGAAATGCCGATGGTCCTGCCCTTCAGTTCCGCAAGGCCGTGAATGTCCGGGCTGGTAATCAGCACGTTCAGCGGCGTGTCGATCAGCGTGCCCACGCGCACCAGCGGAATGTTCTGGTCAGCCAGCATGCCAAGCTGCGCCTGATAGGACACGGCAAGATCGGCTTGCCCCGCCGCCACCAGGCGCGGGGGCGAGCCGGGATCGGCGGGGGCGATGAGTTTGACATCCAGCCCGTGGCGGGCAAACGCCCCGCTGTACTGCGCGGCCAGAAGGCTGGCATGGTCGGCATTGAGAAACCAGTCCAGCACGACCGTGACCGGCTGCCCCGCCGCCAGGGCGGGCCGGGCCATGAGCGTACAGGCCACAATAGCCATCATGCCCAGCGCGTGCCTGAAAATGTGCATGGTAGGAAAGCTCCCTTTGCCAGCATGAACTGTGGAGCACGCGGCAGGCAGGGAGCGGTATCATGGCCCGTGGCGGGGCCGTGCTGTCTCCCTTCGCTGGCATGACCCAGATCAGGTTCAACGGGTGTGATCTCAGCCCATCAGTTATGGGCACCCCGGTCAGGCGGCACAGTGTGGGCACGCGGTCGCTGCGTCAAGTCACGGATGCAGGACCGCGCGGGCAGGCCTCAGTCGGCGGGCTGGCGCATTTCACGCCGCGCGCACAGCGGCAGCAGCACAAGGAAATAGCCGAAGTAGTAAAGGGCCGCGATCCGTCCCGCGATCATCCAGCCCCCTTCGGCATGGTGGCGGCCGACCAGCCCCATCAGCACGAAGGCGATGACCAGCCCCGCCATGCCCATGCGGCAGGCCGGGCGTTCGCGCGCCGAGCGGATGGGTGAGCGGTCAAGCCACGGCACCACGAACAGGATGAGGATGGAGCCCGCCGCCGCCAGCAGCCCGCCGAATTTGGAGGGCACGGATTGCAGCAGCCCGTAAAACGGCAGGAAATACCATTCCGGCTCGATATCGGCTGGGGTATGCATGGGGTTGGCGGGGCGGTAGTTTTCCGGTTCGCTCAGCAGGTCGGGCCACAGGAAGGCAAGGGCCACGAACACCAGCGCGAACAGCACAAGCCCGCTCAGATCCTTGGTGGTGTAATAGGGGTGGAAGGGCACGCTCTCCTTTGCGGGCACCGGCCTGCCGCCAGGGTTGTTCGGTCCGCTGACATGCAGTGCAAGCACATGTAATGCCACTACCGCCACGATCGCGAACGCCATGAGGAAGTGCAGCACGAAGAAGCGGTGGATGAAGATATCCCCCAGCGTGTCGCTGCCTTCCATGATGTGCTCAAGCGTGGGGCCAATGCCCGGCACGGCGCCCACCGCCTTGCCCGCCACATCAGCACCCCAGTACGACATCTGCCCCCACGGCAGCACATAGCCTGCAAAGGCCGTGACCATGACCATGAGCAGAAGCCCCAGCCCGCTGAGCCACAGAATTTCGCGCGGCTGCTTGTAGGAGCCGTAATACAGCCCCCGGAACAGGTGGATATAAAGCGCTGCCATGAACAGGCTGGCCCCTGTCATGTGCATCGCGCGCAGCATCCACCCGCCGGGGAGCTGGCGCTCGATCATCTCGACCGACGCGAACGCCCCGCTGGCCGTGGGCGTGTAGTTCATGGCCAGGAAAATGCCGGTGGCCAGCATGAGCACCAGCACCGCGGTCAGGATCGCTCCGAAATTCCACAGCGCGTTGAGGTTCGCGGGCATGAGGAAATCGATATATTCCTTGCGAAACCCGCTGATGACGGGAAGCCTGCGGTCAATCCATGAAAGGACGCCGCCTGATGCAGGCTGCACAGGCGTGGGGCTATGTTCGGGGAGGCTGGGCCCGCTCATTCTCGGTTCCTGAATCAGACAACGGAAAGATCAGCCCCGAGTGTAGCAGCCCGGCGGGGGGCGGGCACGCTCTCTTTTTCATCAGGTGGGGGCGGGCTGCATGATGTTACGGCCGGCGGGTCATTACGCGCCCATACCGGCTTTCCGCACGGCCTGCGTGCACAGGTCGCGGCGCTGGGGTATGTCGAGATCCGTCAGCCGCGCCCGCTCGGGCGTGCCGGGGTGCAGCACGCCCGCCGTGCCATAGGCGTAATCCATGTTGCCTTTTTCATCGGGCGGCACGGCGTTGTTTTTTTCAATCAGCGCGACCAGCAGGGGTGTGGCTTCATCATGTTGCGCAAGCCCGTTGCCAATGCAGAAATTGAGGTAACCCGCCAGCCGCGCGCCGGGCGTTGCCGCCAGGATCGCCTGCGGGCCGGGTGCGGGGGTATTCTGCGCCATGGCGACAGGCAGGCCCCCCATCAGGCCAAAACCGGTAACCGCGCCCATCATGACTGAACGGTAGCCCATTGCCTTCATCCTTCATGCCACGGCACGGGCATGACCGCCCCGCGCCACGCCGTAGAACCGCGCGCGGCGGGTGAAGTTGCATTGGGGGAAAGGCATGCGACAGCCCATCCGGCCATGGCCGGAAAAAAGGGGGCGCGAACAGCCATCTGCCTGAGATGCCACGTTCAGCCTGAACCAGATTTTCAAGGAAAAGTGGCGCACCCGAAAGGACTCGAACCTCTAACCCCCAGATTCGTAGTCTGGTGCTCTATCCAGTTGAGCTACGGGTGCGCTGTGAGGCGGTTTCTAGCCGAGGTGATCGTACCCCGCAAGCCCCTTTTTTCGCTTTGGGAAATTTTTTTTTAGCGCCCCATCCGCGCACGCACGCGCTGGCCCAGCCGCCGCGTTCCCACACGGATGCGCTCCATGTAAAGATAGATGACCGGCGTGGTGTAGAGCGTAAGCAACTGGCTCATCATCAGGCCGCCCACCACCGTAATGCCCAGCGGGCGGCGCATTTCCATGCCGTAGCCGCTATTGGTAATCAGCGGCACGGCCCCAAGGGCTGCCGCAAGCGAGGTCATGAGGATGGGGCGGAAGCGCTGGATGCACGCCTCGCGTATGGCGTGTGCGGGGTCCATGCCCCGGTCGCGCTCGGCATGCAGCGCGAAATCCACGATCAGGATGGCGTTTTTCTTCACGATGCCCACCAGCAGGATCATCCCGATCATGGTGATGAGCGAGAATTCCTGCCCCAGCGCCCATAATGCGAGCACCGCCCCCACCCCCGCCGAGGGCAGGGTGGACATGATGGTCAGCGGGTGGATGTAGCTTTCATACAATATGCCCAGGGTCACATAGATCGTAACAAGGGCTGCGATGAAGATCAGCACCTCGTTGATGATGGCGGACCTGAACTGCGCCGCCTGCCCGCTGAAGCCGCCATGGATCGAGGGTGGCACATGCAGGCGGATCATGGTGTCCGCAATGGCGGACGAGGCATCGCTCAGCGCCATGCCGGGTGCGAGGTCGAAGGAAATGGCCGCCGAGACGAACCCGTCCTGATGCGAGACGGTGATGGGAGTGACGCGCGGCACGAGGCGCGCCACATCGGAGAGCGGGATCATGGTCTCGGTGCTTGATGAGACAGCCGACCCGTTCGAGGCCCCGCTCCCGCCTGCCAGCCGGTTGGCGATCTGGTTGCGAAAGGACTGCTGGCTGAGCTGCGTGCTGCGGCTGGCCTGCGTGGTGGTGGTGGCGCGCGCGCGCACCGTGTTTGACACCGTGCCCCCGCCAGCACTCCCGCCGGAGGTGGAAATGCGCATGGAATTGAGAATCTCGGGGCTGGTGCGGTACGCATCCGCCACCTCCATCACTACATGATAGGTGGTGAGCGAGGTGGAGATGTTCGAGGCCGTGCGCTGGCCAAAGGCGTCATACAGCGTGTTGCTGACCAGTTGTGGCGTAATCAGGTAACGCGCGGCGAGGTCGCGGATGATGTCGGCATGGATCGCCGCGCCATTGTTCATGACATCGGTGGTGACATCACGCAGCACCGGGTTCGTGCGCAGCGCCGCGGTCAGGATCGGGGCCCATCTATACAGGTCATCGGCACTGTCGCTGGTCAGCTGGTAGCGGTAGGCGCCCTCCTTCTGCCGCCCGCCGCCGCCGCTGATGTCCCCTGCCGAGAACAGCGATATGTCCAGCCCCGGTATGGCGGCGAGGCGCGTGTGCACGCGCGCGATCATGTCGTCTATGGTGTCATGGCGCGCCGCGCGGTCGTGCAGCTGCGCGAAGGCCTGCCCCTCGATGTTGGTATCGCCTGAAAAGGCCACGACTTCCTCCGTGTCGGGGTCGGTCGAGAGCGCGTTGCTGATGGCGCGGATCTTCTCCTTCATGGCGGGGAACGAGGTGGTCTGGTCAGCGCGGAAGAAGCTCATGACCATGGCCACGTCCTCCTTGGGCAGGATGCCCTTGGGCATGAGCACGATCACGCCGATCATCACAGCCAGGCTTGCTGGCAGGGTCAGGGCGGTGAGCACATGGTGGCGCAGCGCCACGTCAAGCGTGCGCTCGTAGGCGCGCAGCAGGTGCCCGTAGCCCACCTCCAGCATATCGCCCGCCTGCCGCGGCCACCTGCGCCACCACGGCGCCGTAGGCGGCAGGGGGGCAATTTCGCCCACTTCAAGGAACAGGCTGCACATCATGGGGGTGAGGCTGAGGGCGAGCAGCAGCGACACCGTGACCGTGATGGCCAGCGTCATGGAAAACTCGAAGAACACCTTGCCCGGCGTGCCCGCCAGCAGAAGCAGCGGCAGGAATACCGCGACGAGCGAGATGGTGATGGACAGCACCGTGAACCCGATCTCGCGCGAGCCCTTCAGCGCCGCCTCGCGCCGGTCCAGCCCGGCCTCCATGTGGCGGGCGATGTTCTCCAGCACCACGATGGCGTCATCCACCACGAAGCCCGTAGCGATGGTCAGCGCCATGAGCGAGAGGATATCGAGCGAGAAGCCGAACACCGCCATCAGCGCCAGTGTGCCCGCCAGCGAGATGGGTACGGTAATGGCCGGGATCAGCGTCGAGCGCATCGTGCGCAGGAAGGCCAGCACTACGCCCACCACCAGCACGACCGAGGCCAGCAGCGTCCATTTGGTATCGGCCAGGGATGCGCGGATGGTGATCGAGCGGTCCATGACCGGGCTCAGCGTCACCCCGCGCGGCAGGGCCGCGCGCAATGCCGGGATGCGGGCCTTGATGTCATCGGTCACGCGGATGACATTGGCGCCCGCGCGCGGGCGGATGATGGCCATGACCGCAGTATGCCCGTTAAGGTAGCCGATCTCGCGTTCGTTCTCCACGCCGTTGCGCACGGTGGCGACATCGCTCAGCCGCACGGGGCGGGTGTCGCGATAGCCGATCACGAGGTCGCGGTACTGTGCTGCGGTGCGGGCCTGGTCGTTGGTGGCCAGCATGGTGCGCGTGGTGTCGTTTTCGATGATGCCCTTGGGCGTGTTGGCATTGGCCGAGGCCAGCGCCGAGCGGATATCCTCGAACCCCAGCCCGTATTTGAACAGGGGCCACGGGTTGATGTCCACCCGCACGGCAGGCGCGGAACTGCCCGCGATCTCGACCCACCCCACCCCCTGCACCTGCGAAAGCAGGGGCTGCAGGCGTGTCTTGGCAATATCGTACAGCTCCGACATCGGCTGCGTGTCCGAGGTGAGGGCCAGGATCAGGATCGGGTTGTCGGAGGGGTTGGCTTTCCAGTACTGCGGCTGGGACTGCAAGGTGGCGGGCATGTCGGCGCGGGCGGCGCGCAGGGCGGCCTCCACGTCATTGGCGGCGGCGTCGATATTGGTCGATTCATCGAAGACGAGCAGGATGAAGGCGCTGTCCTGGCTTGAATCCGATTCAATCGAACTCACCCCCGCCACCTGTCCCAGCCTGCGCTCGAGCGGGGTGGTGACGGAACTGGCCATCTGCTGCGGCGAAGCGCCAGGCTGTGTGGCCATGACATAGATGACCGGCACCGCAATGCTGGGCAGGTCGCCCACCGGCAGCAGCCGGTAGGCGAACACGCCCGAAAGCAGGATGGCCAGCGCCATGAGCGTGGTCGCCACCGGGCGCAGGATGAAAATGCGGCACAGGTTCACGGCAGGCTTCCATTGCCCGTGGCCGTTCTGCGGTTTCGGGGAGTGGCAGTCATGAAGATGGGGCGGCGTCCGGTGTCAGCCCGGTTTCGGGCATGGTGCCCGCCTGTCCCGCGGGCTGGCGGAAGTAGTAATGCTCGGCAATCGAGATGGGCAGCAGGTCCATGAAGCGCGAGCCCGCGGCCAGCCACCACGGGAACGCGATGCGCCGCCTGCCGCGCGCAATGCCGGACAGGATGGCCTGCACGGCATCATTCGTCTGGGTCAGGCCTGGCATGTGAAAGCTGTTCTGCGCCGTCATGGGGGTGGCCACGAACCCGCAGCTGACACTGGTCATGACAATGCCCGCGCGTTTCATGTTCGCTCCCGTCGCCACCATGAAGCGGTCTACCGCCGCCTTGGAGGCACAGTATGACGGCGTGCCGGGAAACGAGACCAGCCCCGCCACCGAGGCCATGGCGCAGATGCGCCCGCGCACCCCGTCAACCCCGCGAGGTTGGCCGCGCATGACCTGTAGCGCGGGCAGCACCGTGTTCAGCACGCCATCGACATTGGTGTCGAACATGCGGCGGATCTGGGCATCGGGCTCATAAGGCGCGTCTGCCCCGCCCCGGGTCGAGGCGGTAATGCCGGCACCCGCGAATACGAGGTCGAGCGTGCCTGCGTTTGTAATCCACTCCTCCATGCCGGCCGTATCGCGCACGTCCTGCACTTTCATGCGGGCATCCGCTCCGCGCGCAATGCAGGCGGTGGCCACGGCCTCGAGGTTGCCGGCATTGCGCCCGCCAAGATGCAGCGTGCGGCCAGGACGTGCGAGGGCGAGGGCGAGACCGCGCCCGATTCCGGACGAGGCACCTGTGATGAGTATCGAATCCTGTTTCATATTCGCAGAATACATACACCCTGTTAGAACTGCGCTACCCCGTTTGCCTACCCGGCCTGCATTCGCACAGGACCACCGACCAAGGAGAGCCGCATGAGCCAGTCCGCCACCCCCTCCCGCCCAACTTCCGTGGCGCCGGTCAGGCGCAGGGGGGTCTGCCTGGTCATTTCCGCTCCGTCGGGTGCGGGCAAGTCCACCATTGCCAATGCCCTGCGCGCCTCCGAGCCGCAACTGCTGCACTCGGTCTCGGTTACCACGCGCCAGCCTCGCCCCGGCGAGAGTGATGGCGTGCATTACCATTTTCGCAGCATGGATGAATTCAACCGTATGGCCGAGACTGGCGAGATGCTGGAATGGGCCACCGTGTTCGGCCGTGGCTACGGCACGCCACGCGCCCCGGTCGAGCAGGCGCTTGCCGATGGGCGCGACATGGTGTTCGACATTGACTGGCAGGGCCACCGCCAGATCCGCGAAGCGCTGCCTGATGACGTGATCAGCCTGTTCGTGCTGCCCCCCTCGATCGAGGAACTCGAGCGCCGCCTCAATGGCCGCGCCTCCGATGAGGCCGACGAGATCGCGCGCCGCATGCAGGCCGCGCGCGACGAGATCTCGCACTGGAATGAATTCGATCACGTTATCATCAATTCCGACCTCGACCAGGCCATTGCCGAGGCCCGCGCCGTGCTGGTTGCGGCCCGCCTCGAGCGCCACCGTCAGGTGGGGCTGATTGACCTCGTGGCCAGTTTTGGCGTGTGAACCCGTGCTTCACTGCGGGAAGTGAGGAGTAAAGGTTCGGCGCGTCGTCTTTTTCAGGAGAGGCGGCGTTATCGAAGCTTTTTGAAAAAAGCTTCATCAAAAACTTTTTCATCACTCAACGCATGTGTTGCATGCAGCGATCCCGCATGGACAACCTGCCTGAAATACGGGGATATGCACCGGCGCCCTCGCGCGCCGTTGTGTTTCTTCCACCATGGATTCCCATGCCTGCCCGTAGCCGTCCCGCCCCCGTCATGCCGTTCTGGATGATTGCCCTGCTCGGGCTGCTCACGGCCATCGGGCCGCTGGCCACGGATATGTACCTGCCTGCCTTTCCGGTCATGGATCGTGAACTCGTGGGCGGCCATGCGGGCAGCAGCCAGGTCACGCTGGCCGCGTGGTTTGCGGGGCTGGCGCTGGGGCAGTTCAGCATGGGCCCCATTTCCGACCGGCTGGGCCGCAGGGCGCCGCTGCTTGGCGGGCTTGTGTTCTTCATCATCGGCTCGGCGGGGTGCGCGCTGGCCGGGGGCTTCGGGCTGTTCTGCCTGTGCCGGTTCATCGCGGCCCTTGGCGGGGCGGCGTGCGCGGTCATTCCGCGCGCCATCGTGCGTGACGTGGCCACGGGGGCTGTGGGCGCGCGCATCATGTCGCAGCTCATGCTCGTGTTTGGCGTCATGCCCATCCTTGCGCCCTCGCTGGGCAGCCTCGTGCTCTCGTTCGGGCACTGGCGCTGGATTTTCTGGATTGCGGTGGGCTATGGCGCGCTGGGTCTGGTCACGGTCATCGCGAGCCTGCCCGACACCATGCCGCCCGAGCGGCGGATCGCGTTCTCGCCCACCGGCATGATCAGCCGCTACGCCGGGCTGGTGCGCGAGCCGGTGTTCATGTCGAGCGCGCTGATCAACAGTTTTTCCTCCTTTGTCATGTTCGCCTACATTACCTCGGCGCCCATGGTGTTCGAGCACCTGCTGGGGTTCACGCCGGGGCAGTTTGGCGTGTTCTTCGGGCTCAATGCCGGGGTGTTCATCGCCTGCGCGCAGGTCAACGGGCGGCTGGTGCACCATATCGACCTGTCCCGCCTGCTTGATTATGGCATCGGGGCCATCATCATCGCCGCTTCCGCCTGCCTTGCCCTGTCGCTGGCAGGTGTGGCGGGGCCTGCGCACCCGCTGCTGGTCTGCGTGCTGGTGGGCTGCATTACCGGCAGCCTCGGCTTTATCGGGCCGAACGCCACGGTGCTGGCCTTTACCCATCATGGCCACCAGGCGGGCAGTGCCTCGGCGCTGATGGGCACCATCCAGTTCTCGCTCGCCGCAGGCAGCGGCTTCATTCTCGGTCATGTCGCCTTCCGCAGTCCCACGCCGCTGGCGGTGGTGGTGATGGGGGGCGTGTGCTGCACGGTGGCGTGCAATATCTGGCGGCATGTCAGCGCGCGCCGGGCGGCTGTCGCCCAACGGGCCTGATGCGGCCCGGCGTGGTCATGCGCTTTCGCTTTGACGTGGGTGGCCTGCCGCGCTACGGCAGGGACAGGCCCGCCCTGCCTGCTGTGGGGTCGGGCTGTTATCCTTATGCGCGGGAGGCATGGTGAACGGCATTCTCGATTTTGTTGCCGGACTGGGCAGGGCCGTTCTGGACATGGTGCGCATGGCCGGAAAGGTGGCGCTGTTCGGGGCCGTGGCGCTGTCGCATGTCGTCCGCCCGCCTTTTTACTGGCGCACGCTGTGGGGCTCGCTGGTCGAGATCGGGTATTTCTCGCTGCCCGTGGTGGCGCTGACCGCCCTGTTCTCGGGCGGGGTGATCGCGCTGCAATCCTATACCGGCTTTGCCCAGTACCATGCCCAGAACGCCATTGCGGGCATCGTGATCCTTGCGGTCACGCGCGAGCTTGGGCCGGTGCTGGCGGGGCTGATGGTGGCGGGCCGCGTGGGGGCGGCCATGTCGGCCGAGATCGGCACCATGCGCGTGACCGACCAGATCGACGCGCTGACCACGCTCTCCACCAACCCCATGAAATATCTCGTCACGCCACGGCTGGTGGCGGGCACGCTGGCGCTGCCCTTCCTGGTACTGGTTGCCGACATACTGGGCGTGCTGGGCGGGTTTACCGTATGCGTGATGAAGCTGGACTTCTCGGCTTCGGCCTATATCGCGGCCACCATTGCCTCGCTCAAGGTGATGGATGTGACGGTGGGGCTGGTCAAGGCGGCCATCTTCGGCTTCCTCATCACGCTCATGGGCTGCTACCACGGCTATCATAGCCGCGGCGGGGCCGAAGGCGTGGGGGCTGCTACCACGGCGGCCGTGGTGGCGGCGTCGATCCTGCTGCTGACCTTCGATTACCTGCTGACGGATGTGTTCTTCTCGCAATGACCGAACCGACCCCCAAGATCCGCATTCGCGGCCTGAAAAAGGCGTTTGGCCCCAAGGTGGTGCTCGATGGGGTGGACCTTGATGTCATGGGCGGCACGTCGTTCGTGGTCATTGGTGGCTCGGGCACGGGCAAGTCGGTGCTGCTGCGCTGCATCCTCGGCCTGATCACGCCCGATGCAGGCTCCATCGAGATTGATGGCGTGGACGTGACCACGCTCACGCCGCGGCAGCGCGAGCCCTACATGGCCCGGATCGGCATGCTGTTCCAGAACGGTGCGCTGTTTGACAGCCTGAGCGTGTGGGAAAACGTGACCTTCGGCCTCACCGCCGCGGCCCGCATGGGCCATGGCCCGCGCCTGACCCGCGCCCAGTCCCGTGCGCGGGCGGGTGAACTGCTCGAGCAGGTGGGCATGGACCCGGCCGTGGGCGCGCTTTCGCCCTCCGAACTGTCCGGCGGCATGCAAAAGCGCGTGGGGCTGGCCCGCGCCATCGCCGCCCGCCCCGAGATCCTGTTCTTTGATGAACCTACCACCGGCCTCGATCCCATCATGGGGGCGGTGATTGACGGGCTGATTGCCGATTGCGTGCGCAAGCTTGGCTCCACCGCCATTGCCATTACGCACGACATGGCCTCCGCCCAGCGCATCGGTGACAGGGTGGGCATGCTGTATGAAGGCAGGCTGATCTGGCAGGGCGCGCCCGATACGCTGTTCGACAGCGGCAACCCGGTGGTGGACCAGTTCACTCATGGCCGCCGCGAGGGGCCGATCAAGGTGGACGTGCGTACCTGATTGATAAAGAAGCAGAAGTTTTTGAGTGCCGCCTTTTTTCAAAAAGGCCGCGTTCTTCTGAAGCTTTTTGAAAAAAGCTTCACCAAAAACTTTTTGTCGTTTGGGCAGGGGCTTCCCTGACTTTCGCGGCCGGTCGTTCCATATATGATATACACGATCTGTTCTTGCCCAAGGAGCCATCATGGCGCGTCGGCCCGCTAACCGTTTTGTCTGCCAGTCCTGCGGGGCGGTCTTTCCCAAATGGTCAGGCCGGTGCGATGCCTGCGGCGCGTGGAACAGCATTGTCGAGGAAACGGTCGAACCCACCGCCACCGGCGGCACCAACGCGCGCAGGCGCACCGGTGCGCGCATCAACCTCGTGGGCCTTGCGGGCGATACGCCGCCGCCGCCGCGTATCGAGACGCATATCGGCGAGCTTGACCGCGTGCTTGGCGGCGGGCTGGTGCCGGCCTCGGTGGTGCTGGTGGGCGGTGACCCCGGCATTGGCAAGTCCACGCTCCTGCTGCAGGGGGCGTGCGCGCTGGCGCGCGCGGGCCGCAAGGTGATGTACATATCGGGTGAGGAGGCGGTGGACCAGATCCGCATGCGCGCGCGCAGGCTGGGGCTGGAAGCGCCCACGCTGGAACTCGCCGCCGCCATCAACGTGGCCGATATCGTGGCAACGCTTGAGGCGGAAAAGGATCTGGCGCTGGTCGTGATCGACTCGATCCAGACCATGTGGATGGAAACGGTGGAGAGCGCGCCCGGCACGGTCAGCCAGGTGCGGGCCTGCGCGTTTGAACTCATCCGGCTTGCCAAGCAGCGCGGCTTCAGCCTGATCCTCGTGGGGCATGTGACCAAGGAGGGCGCGCTGGCAGGCCCGCGCGTGCTCGAGCACATGGTTGATGCGGTGATGTATTTCGAGGGTGATCGCGGCCACCAGTTCCGCATCCTGCGCGCGGCCAAGAACCGCTTTGGCGCGACCGACGAAATCGGTGTGTTCGCCATGACCGACCAGGGGCTGGAGGAAGTGCCCAATCCTTCCGCCCTGTTCCTGGCCGAGCGGCGTGGCCACATTGCGGGCTCCGCCGTGTTCGCGGGCATGGAGGGCACGCGCCCCGTGCTGCTCGAGGTGCAGGCGCTGCTTTCCCCCAAGGCGGGTGATGGCGGCGCGCGCCGTGCTGTGGTGGGGTGGGAGACGGGGCGGCTGAACATGCTGCTTGCCGTGCTTGAAGCGCGTTGCGGCATCAAGCTCAACGCCATGGATGTGCATCTCAACATTGCGGGCGGGTTGCGTGTGGGCGAGCCTGCTGCCGACATGGCGGTGGCCGCAGCCCTCGTTTCCGCCGCGACCGGCCAGCCGACCAGCGCGGGTTCGGTCTATTTTGGCGAGGTCGGGCTTTCAGGCGAGGTCCGTCAGGTGTCGCAGCCCGATACGCGGCTCAAGGAGGCGCACAAGCTGGGCTTCGAGCAGGCGTTCCTGCCGCGCCGGATTGCGCGTGGCAACCGCAAGCCTTCCGCACCCGACGGGCTGGGTCTGCATGAAATCGGGCATCTGGGCGATCTGGTCAGTCTGTTCACGGGGGCGATGGAGGAGGCGTGAGCGCCGAACGCTTCATGCTCAGCGCGCCCGCCATGCTGGAGCGCGAGGTGAAAAAAAGCATCTTCCTCGCTCAGGCAGCACCTGTCGCCACCCCGGCCGAAGCCATGGAATTCATTGCCTCCGTCAGCGATCCCGACGCTACGCATAACTGCTGGGCCTACCTGATTGGCCAGACCTATCGCAGCGATGACGCGGGCGAGCCGGGCGGCACGGCGGGCCGCCCCATATTGCAGGTGATCGAGGGGCAGGGCTTTGACCGCACCGTGGTTGTGGTTACGCGCTGGTTTGGCGGCACCAAGCTGGGCGCGGGCGGGCTTGTGCGCGCTTATGGTGGCACGGCGGCGGAATGCCTGCGCACTGCGCCGCGCGTACCGATTGTAGAGATGGCGGAGCTGACCTTTGGCTGCGGTTTTTCCGAGCACGCGCTGCTGCGCGCGCGCCTTGAGGCCATGGACTGCCAGATCGTGGCCGAGGAATTCGGCGCCGATAGCGTTGGTCTGCACATAACCGTGCCCGCGGCGCGTGAGGCGGAGGTGCGCACGCGCATTACCGACATCACGCGCGGGCAGGCCACCATCCGAGCGGTGGAGGAAGATGGCGCACAGGGTGTTGGAGCGTAACGGCATTGGCGCTATGTCAGACAGCGTTTCACGTTCAGCATACGGAAAAAAGACCAGCCATGACCGATACCCCTCCCGATCGCCTGTCCGTCAATCCGACCAGCCCCTTTTATGACGAAGCCCTGCTCGAGCGCGGCATTGGCGTGCGCTTCAAGGGCATCGAGAAGAACAATGTCGAGGAATACTGCATCAGCGAAGGCTGGGTGCGCCTGGCCGTGGGCCGTGGCACCGACCGCTTTGGCAACCCCATGACCATGAAGGTCACCGGTCCGGTCGAGGTCTGGTTCAAATCCTGATCATTCGACAAAAAGATAAAAGTTTTTGGTGAAGCTTTTTGCAAAAAGCTTCAAAAGAACGCCCTTTTTTTAAAAAGTGGCCCTCAAAAACTTTTATAATAAAAAAGGCCGCACCCCGAAGGATGCGGCCTTTTTGCTGTGCCCCCTGCAGGGTCATTCCTCATCAATCGCGCGCTTGGGCAGCAGGGCGGGCACAAAAATCAGGGTCGCAATCAGCGTGCAGGCCAGCGAAAGCAGCAGCAGGCGACCCATGCTGGCCGTGCCCGGATGGTGCGAGGCCGCGAGCGAGCCGAACGCCGTGCCCGTGGTCAGCGCCGAGAACAGCACCGCACGCGCCGTGGGGCTGGATAGCGGCGACCTGATGCCTGCCCGCCAGTTCATGACAAAATAGATGTTGAACGATACGCCCACGCCCAGCAGCAGGGGCAGGGCGATGATGTTGGCGAAGTTGAGCTGCTCGGGCACCACGATAATCAGGATGACCGTCATCAGCGCCGAGAGCAGCAGCGGGGCGAGCACCAGCGCCGTATCAAGCAGCTTGCGCAGGGCCACGGCCAGGATGATGGCGATCATGACAATGGCCGCAGCGGCGGCGGTGACAAAGGCATGCACCATGGTGGCGGCACTCTGCACGATGTCGATGGCCGAACCCGCCGCCGTGGGGGCGATCTTCTGGATCTCGCCTACATACTGGTGCAGCGCGCGGTTGCCCTGCATGTCGTGGCTGGGATGGACCTCGACGAGGGCCCGCCCGTCAGGCAGCAGGTAGTCACGTGCCAGCTGCTTGGGCACGTCGGCAATGCCCACTTCCTTAACCTGCAGCATGTCGCGCAGCATGTTCAGCTGCATGGGCAGGAAGCGCACCAGCGCCTCGTTGGTGGCCATCACGCGCGCATCATCGGCCTTTGCCAGCTGCGCCAGCGCCGACTGGATGCGGCGCAGCGGGTCATTGGCGGGCAGCTTGTCCAGCACGCCGCCGAGATCGCCCGCCGTCTTGGCGGCGGCGGCGCGCAGGGCGGCGGCATCGGGCGCGGGCTTGGGGTCGGGCACGATCAGGGTGGGCAGCAGGATGTTGGCGGCATCCTGAATCAGCGGCAGCTTGGTCTTCTGGTCGGCAGGCACCATCGAGCCGAGCCAAAGCGCGTCATGCACCAGCGGCAGGCCCGAAAGTTTGTCCGACATGGCGGCGGCCTGCTTGAGGTCCGGCATCAGCACATCGACCGTATAGGGTGAATATTGCGGCTCGGACATGAGCATGCCCAGCGTGACCATGCCCTCGGATTTGGGGTTCTTGGTATGCAGTGGGTCGGCATCGAAGGTCAGGCGCGGCACCAGTGCCAGCCCCACCAGCGCCACTACCACAAAGGCTGCAAGGATGGGCTTGCGATGGTGGCGGATGGCGGTGTCGATGGGCCGTGCGAAGGCAAAGCCGATCGTGCCATGCCCCGCCGTGGGGCGGAACAGCCGCAGCAGTGCGGGCAGCAGCGTAAGCGTGCAGACGAAGGCGAACACCATGCCAAAACCGGCAATCAGCCCCAGCTGCGCAACACCTACGAAGGCGGTGGGCGTAAAGGCCAGGAACCCCGCCGAGGTGGCCATGGCGGCAACAAGGATCTGGTGGCCGGTCTCGTTGCCGGTCTGCTCAAGGGCTGCGGGCAGGCTCAGCGCGGACCCATCGGGGTTGGCCTGCGCGCGGAAGCGGACCGAGAACTGGATGGCGAAGTCCACCGCAATGCCGACGAACAGGATGGCGAACGCCACCGAGATCAGGTTGAGCTTGCCCACCACGATGGCGGCAAACCCGGTGGTGAGCAGCAGCCCCGACACCAGCGTGATGATGATCGGCACGATGATGCGCCACGTATGCACCGCCAGAATCAGCCACAGCGTGACCAGCACCAGCGAGCCGAGCAGGCCCGCCACCATGCCTTCGGCCACGGTGGCGAATTCCTCATCCGCGATCTGGGTATCACCCGTGATATGTACATGCGCCCGCCCGCTTTTGACAAAAGGCAGGTCGTTGGCAGCCGCACGGATGGCGTCGGATGCCGCACCACCGGGCTGGAAGGAATCATAATCCAGCTTGGGCTGGGTCACGACAAACTGGAACTTGCCGCCAAGGTCGGCCAGGTCACCCGCCAGCAGCCGCTCCCATGACAGGGGCTCGGGCGTGCCATCGACCGAATGCTGCAACGTGGTGGCGAAGCCATCAAGGGCGGCATGGAAGTTGCCAAGGTTGGCCTGCCCCTGCGCCACGCCAAGTGCAATGAGGTTGAGCGCGCTGAACAGCCCGCGCCCCGAAGGGTCGGCCGCAAGTTCGCTTAGGAAGGGCTGGGCGGTGATGGTGGTGTTGAGCACGCGCTCGAGCGCCTTGGGGTCAAGGAACATCAGCCCGTTGCGCACCAGATACGGATCGGTTTGCGGCGTGGTGACGTAATTGAAGTGCTCATGGTCGCCGCGCAGTCTGGCCGCAAGGCCGAGGGCTGTCTGCTGTGCTTCCTCGGGCAGGGCGGCGTCGATCACGGCCACGAGCTGGTCCTGCTTTTGCGGGAACAGGCGGCCCATTTCATCCGAGCGCTTCTTCCAGTCCAGCGAGGACGAGAACATCTGGTCCGTATCGGTGGTGACGCCGAGCAGCGCGTAGCTGGCATAGGTCGCGCCAGCAATCAGCACGGCAAACGCCAGCACGACAGCAATGGCATGGCGGGAACACAAAGCGACAAGACGCCCAAGCGGTACCGATAGCATGACGAGTATTCAGCCCTTCAGAAACCTGACCCCATGCCGCATGAACGCGGCAGTCGGTGAAGAAGTACGGTTTGGCCCATGATGCGGTGCCGATGCAAGGTGGTTCTTTCCCGCCATGGGCTGATGCCGGTGGCGCCGGTGCCAGCGGGGCTTATGGCACCCGAAAGGGCTACCCACGAAAAAACTGGCAAATCATAAAGAAGTTTTTGGCAAAGCTTTTTTCAAAAAGCTTTGCAAGACGCCGCCGTGGTGAAAAAAGGCGGCAGCCGGGGCCTTGTTTTTTTCATCAATTATTTGCTGGGTAACACTCTTTTACAAAAAACGGCCCCCGCCCGGTCAGGACTGGTGGGGCAGGCGCATGTCCTTGGCGGGATTGGGGCGGACCCAGCGCATTTCCATCACCTGCCACGCCACAAGCGAGGGCAGGCCCCAGGCGATCTCGCGCAGGCGTTTGATGAGCGAGAGCGCGATCCCCTCCTGCGGGGAAAGGCCAAGCAGACCGCCAATCAGGATATATCCTCCCTCCGACACGCCAAGCGCGCCCGGCACGGCAAACCCCGCCGATTTCGCGGCCTGCCCGACACTTTCGATCACGAAACTGTCAGCCAGTGAAAGCGGGTGGCCCATCGCCGCAAGCACCACAAAAACCTCGAACATGCCAAGCGACCAGCCCAGCAGTTGCAGCGCCCCCGCGCGCAGCGAGTTCTCACGCGTGCGGTACAGGGTCAGGATCTGGGCATGCAGGCCACGGATGTCGTCTATCCCGTCCCACCCCAGATGGGCGGCGATGCGCACCAGCAGCTTTTCCACCAGTGCAATGGCGCCGAGGTACTGGCTGCCAAAGAATATGGCGCCAAGCAGCAGGGCAGCCCCCGCACTTTCCATGAGTTCGTCAGTCACATGCGAGCGGTTGACGAGGCAGAACAGCACCCCCAGCCCGATGAGCGTGAAGGTGACCTGGCTGAGCAGTTCGATGGTCAGGTCGCATATGGTCGAGGCGGCGGCCTGCTTGATGCCGGTGTCATCCCGCCGGGCCAGCAGGCGGGTGGTGATGACCTCGCCGCCCACCTGGGCTACGGGCAGCAGGTTGTTGATGCCCTCACGCGCGCAGCGCAGGGCAAAGAAATCGGCAAAGGCCAGCTTGGGCCGCCCGGTCTGGGCCAGCAGGCGCCATGCCTGCGCCGAGGCGCAGACCTGGGTGACATGGAAAATGATGATGGCAGGAATGCTCCATCCCCCGGCCGCGATCAGCCCGAGGATGTCATGCAGGCCGAAACGCCCCAGCATCCAGACCGTAAGGCCGACACCGAATGCTCCGGCGAGGAAGGTAAGCTGCCGCATCCGCCATCCCTGTCACCCAAAACAGGACCGCAGAAAGGCTGTTTTCAGCCATTCATTGGCCCGGTTTTACTTTAGCAGCCTCTGATTTTCTGAAGCAATGCGAGACTTTCAACACAGGCGGCCACGGCTTCGCGGCCCTTGTTGTGCACGTCATCACGCGAGCGGACGATGGCCTGCTCATCGGTGTAGGTGGTCAGCACGCCAAAGGCGATCGGCACATCCGTGTTCAGCGCTGCCTGTTGCAGGCCAACCGCCGCCCCAAGGCTGATGAACTCGAAATGGGCGGTATCCCCCTTCACCACGCAGCCGAGGCACACCACGCCATCATAACGGCCGGTTTTGGCCAGGGTCTGCGCGATCAGCGGCAGTTCGTATGCGCCAGGTGCATACATCACATCTTCATCACGCATGGAAATGGCGTGTTCCTTCAGCCATGCCAGCGCGCCGTCACGCAGGCCGTGGGTCACCTCTTCATTGAAGCGGCTGACCACGATGGCAAGGCGTGGCGGATGGGCGAAGTCGAGCTCGACCGTGGTGGAAGGGATGTTGGTGCTCATATCCGACGTTGTCCGTTGTGAATTGTTAGATTTGAAAAAAGGATAAAAGTTTTTGGGTGCCGCCTTTTTTCAAAAAGACGGCGTCTTCGAAGCTTTTATCAGTTGGCATCTGCTGTCGCGGGTTCGCACAGGGCATGGCCCATCCGGGTGCGCTTGGCTTCCAGATAGGCGCGGTTGAAGGGGTTGGGCGCAATGGCCAGCGCAATGCGCCTGCGCACGTCAAAGCCGTGGCGTTGCAGGGCGTGGACCTTGTCGGGGTTGTTGGTCAGCAGGTCGAGCCGGTTCACGCCCAGCGCGCGCAGGATGTCTGATGCCGCCTGCCAGTCGCGCGCATCGGTCTCGAAGCCCAGCCGGTGGTTGGCGTCCACCGTATCCAGCCCCTCATCCTGCAGCGCGTAGGCGCGGATCTTGTTGGCAAGGCCAATGCCGCGCCCCTCATGCCCGCGCACATAGACCAGCACGCCGGATTCCGCCCGGCCAATCTGCTCGAGCGCGCCCTGTAGCTGCGCCCCGCAATCGCAGCGCAGCGAGCCCAGCGCATCCCCCGTCACGCATTCCGAGTGCAGGCGCACCAGTGGCACGCTGCCCGGCCTGCCGGGTTCGCCCTTGACCATGGCCACATGCTCCGTGCCATCGGGCGCGCGGAAGGCGTGGATCATCATGTCCGGCCCGCCAAAGCGGCTGGGCAGGCGGGCCTGGGCAACCTGCTCGATGGCGGGCTTTTCCGCGCCTTGCGCTGCAATAGGGTTGTCCTTCAGCCATTTTGCCAGCTCGGCGATGGACAGGATCTGCAACCCGTGGCGCTTGGCGTAGGGGCGGAGGTCGTCCATGCGGGCCATGGTGCCGTCCTCGTTCATGATCTCGCAGATCACGGCGGCCGGGATCAGCCCCGCCATGCGGGCAAGGTCCACCGAGGCCTCGGTGTGGCCGGGGCGCGCTACCGTGCCACCGGGCACCGCGCGCAGCGGGAAGATGTGGCCCGGTGAGACCAGATCCTCAGGCTTTGCATCAGGTGCCGCTGCCACCAGCACGGTCTCGGCGCGGTCAGCGGCCGAGATGCCGGTAGTCACCCCCTCGCGTGCCTCGATGGAGACGGTAAACGCCGTGCCGCGCGGGCAGGTGTTCACCTGTGTCATCATGGGCAGGCTGAGCTGCGTGATGCGCTCGGGCGACATGGGCATGCACACCAGCCCGCGCGCATGGGTCACCATGAAGTTCATGGCGTCTGGCGTCATGAGTTCGGCGGCCATGACCAGGTCGCCCTCGTTCTCGCGGTCCTCGTCATCCACAAGGATGATCATCCCGCCCCGGCGGATGGTTTCTATGGCCTGCGCCAGTGCCGGGGGCATCAACGATACTGACATACGCTCTCCACATATTTAGCAATGACATCGACTTCGATGTTCACGGCGTCGCCTGGCTTCAGGCCGCCAAGGGTGGTGTGTTCCCATGTGTGGGGGATAATCATCAGGGCAATGCGGAATTCATCCGCATTGCAGCCATCCTCGCCCGGTGCGCCCACGGCGTTCAGGGTAAGGCTGATGCCATCAATGGTGATGGAGCCTTTCTCGACCAGGTAGCGGCGCAGCCGGGCGGGAATGGTGAAGGTGATGTGCCGCGCCTCGCCTTCCTCGCGCACTGCGAGCAGGCGGCCCGTGCCATCGACATGCCCCTGCACGATATGGCCCGAAAGCCGTGTTGCGGGGGTGACCGCGCGTTCGAGGTTGACGGTATGCCCGGCCTCAATGCGGCCAAGCGCCGTGCGGTCCAGCGTCTCGGAACTGATGAAGAAGGTGGCCGTGCCCGCGGCATCGAAGGAGGTCACGGTCAGGCACACGCCATTGACGGCGATGCTCTCGCCAAGAGCAAGGTCGGTGATGCCCGTCTGCACCGTTATGTCCAGATCGCGGTCAAGCCGCCGCGCGGCGCTGACCTGTCCCTGGTGCTCGATAATGCCAGAAAACATGCTTACTCCTTATGCGGCGGCAAGTTCGGGGAACAGGCGCAGCGGCGTTACGTCGCCTTCGCGCACGCGCACGTCGTACCGGTCCGTGCCATCGGGGCCTGCGGTAATGCTCAGCCAGTCGTGCCACAGCCCGCGGGCCTCGATTTCGGCCAGCAGTTTCGGGCCGGCCTCCACCAGCGCCCATGTAACACCCGCCTCGCCGAGCATGTCGGGCAGGGCGGCGATGTCGGTGCAGACCCGTATCTCGAAGCCCCGGTTGCGCGCGGCGGTGAGGTAGGCTTCATCCACCTCGCCCGCGCGGGTGCAGATGGCGAGGATGCGCGGCGCGCGGCCCGGATGGTCGGGCACATGGCGCACGTCAAGGCCGGGGCGGTCGGCGTTTATGGTGCCGGTGGCGGTAATCACCGCATCACTCGCCCGGCGCAGGCGGTGCGCAAGCGTGAGCGAGGCTGTGGTGGTGAAGGTGGTCTGGCCCGCGGGCGGCACCATGGAACCATGGGCGTCAAGCGCCTGCTTGACCGTGATCCACGGCTGGCCGGTACGCATGAAGTGGGTGAAGGGGGCAAGCAGGCTGCGGCACAGCGCCTGCATGGGCCCCTGGGGGCCTGCGGGCTGAAGCACATGCACCGTGCAGCCGCGCTGGCGCAGCGTGTCTGCTCCGCCGCCTTCCACATGCGGGTTGGGGTCGCGCACGCCAATCCATACGGTGCGGATGGGGGTTGCGAGCAGTGCGAGCGAGCACGGCCCGGTGCGCCCGGTGTGGTTGCATGGCTCGAGGGTGACGACCGCCGTATGCGCGCGCGCCAGCAGACCACGCTCGCGGCACTGGTTTATGGCCTGCACCTCGGCATGGGGCGTGCCCGCGCGGTGGTGGCCGCCGGTGGCGAGAATGGTGCCTTCGGCATCAAGGATGGCGCAGCCCACGGGCGGGTTGGGCGTGGTGGCGCCCACATGGCGCGCGGCTTCATCCACCGCCGCGCGAAAGGCGTGGGCGATGGCGGGCGGCAGGGCGGGGGCCTGCGTGGTGCTGGCGTGGGAACCCTGTGGCAACGCGTCCAAAACACAGTACTCCATCCATCTGGACGGACCCAGGGCGCGTAAAACCACATGCCTGCCTTCCGTGCGGGAAAGCAGGGCCATAGTTTCCGTTCTCTCTCATCCGGACTGTAACCGTCGGTTCCGGAATTGCACCGGATCTGCTTGACCCCGCCCGCTTTCGCGGTCGGGCGCTCGCGGACTTATGGCCCTGCATGCAGGACCAATTACCGCCGGTGGGGAATTTCGCCCCGCCCTGAGAACGTCTGTAAACCGGGGCGGCGCCCCGATTCGTATTCAGTGGCACTGATAGTGGGAACAATTCGCGCTGATTGCAAGCCGTGCCCTGTGCAGGGAACTATAATGTGTCCTGTTCACGTTCCTGCCTGTGGCGGCCGGGATGGAGCAGCGAGGGGATGCGGCCATGATGGCCGAAATTGACCAGCCGTGCCTCCTCGACCTCGATGCGGCCGAGCAGGCGCGAGCGGATGATGGCAATGGCCAGCGCCGCCCCCATGAACGGGCCGAGCGCATAGATCCAGAAAGACTGCCACTGCCCTGCAATCAGCGCCGGGCCAAAGCTGCGCGCAAGGTTGGAGCTGTTGCCCGACAGCCATGCCGAGATGGGGTTGCACGCCAGGAAAAACAGCCCGCCCGCCCATGGCGTGAGCCATTTGAGCACCGGGTGGGCGGCAAGGTAGCAGATCATCAGCACAAGCAGCACGGTCAGCACCAGTTCCGTCACCAGTGGCCACAGCACGGATACATGCGCGAACGGAATGGTGGCGGCATAGGCCGAGGCCTGCGCCATCTGCCCCCATACCGGCAGGACATGGCCCAGCCCCGCCAGCAGTATTGTGGCCAGGCAGGCGCCAGTCATCTGTGCGGCCACGTAGCCGCACAGATCGATCACGCCCAGCCTGCCCGCAAGGCTGAACGCCAGCGAGACCGAAGGGCTGACATGCGCCCCGCTGACCTGCCCGAACGGCGTGAACGCCGCCACCGTGCCCGACAGGCCAAAGAACAGCCCGCACAGCGCGGTCTGCACCAGCGGGTGTGGCGCGAGCGCGCGGCCAATGGGGGTATAGGGCGTGGTCAGCACCGCAACCGACACGATCCCGCACAGCATGAGCACCATTGTGGCCACCATTTCGCACGCATACAGCTTCCAGTGCAGCGGATGGTCGGGGTGGGCTGCGCCGGCAAGGGGCCGGTCCTCCTGGGGTGGGGAGCCGGTCTGCCGGGGTGCGGTCATGTCGTGTTACTCCCTTCCTGACACATGTAGAGGCCTTGAATTAAAGCAGGGAATGGTGTGGAATAAAGGAAATGATGCGAATATAAGCCGTGCATGAGAATAGTTAATGCATAGCAGCTGAATGTTTTTTCTATAATAGGATGCGCCATCCCTCCTGTATCCCGTCAGGCATCGGGTGTGGGTGAGGGTTTTATCAATCATGTGTTCAGGGGCAGACGCGCCAGGCTGATGGATTGCTGTTGGAAAGAAGGCCGCTGTTCCTGTCGGGCCGAAAGGGCGGGCAGGCCCCGCATGATGCTTGGCGGCCTGATGGTCGTGCTTGGCGGCATGGCGGCGCCCGCCGCCGCCCAGGCCGATGACATGGCCGAGATCCGCGCCCTCCATGCCGAGATGCAGCGGCTCGAGGCCAAGGTGCAGCAGCTCGAGGCCCGTCACGGCATGACAGGTGGTGGCTCGCATGTGCTTGCGGGGCGCACGCTGCGCTCGGGTCCGCGCCCGAATGCAAGCAGCACGTCAGTCACCAACCCGTCGGGCCAGATTACGGCCATGCCCGACCTGTCACGGCTGACCATCGGCGGCCCCGCCCTGTCGGATGACGCACAGGCGGCGGCAGCGGCCGAAAACACCATGACCGAGTCCATCGTGCCCAGCCAGCCCAAGCTGGACCTTGATTCCTCCAGCCCGCTGGCCATTACCCAGACCGGGGTGGACAGCCTGCCGCCCATTTTCCGCATTGGCGGCGTGTCGGTCAGGCTCGGTGGCTTTATTGATTTCTCGAACATCTATCGCAGCAAGAATCTGACCAGCGGCCCGGCCACGAGCTGGGGCAGCTTTCCCTATGCCAACAGCCCCAACGCCCATACCGGTGAGTACCGTCCCTCCGCCCAGCTCACCCGCCTGAGCGTGCTGCTGCAGGGCTCGCCTACCAAGGACGAGACGCTGTCAGGCTATATCGAGACCGATTTCGGCGGTGCGGCCGGCACCGCCAACAGCTACCAGACCAACAGCTACACGCCGCGCATCCGCCAGGCGTACATGACCTACAGCAACACCAAGTGGGGCTTCCATGTGCTGGCAGGCCAGGCATGGAGCCTGACCACGGGCTATACGCAGGGCCTGCTGTCGCGCCATGAGCAGCTGCCGCCGGTCGTCGATAACAACCAGATCCCCGGCATCGTGTTCACCCGCGTGCCGCAGATCCGCTTCATCAAGGATTTCGGGCGTAAATGGTGGCTCGGGCTTTCGCTTGAGGCGCCGCAGGTGGCCTATGCCGCCAACGGGGGCAGTCACGCCATGCTGACGGGAGCCAGCGATGATACCATCGCATCTTCCAACACGACCCTGCTCTACAGCAATGCAGGCTCGGGCATGCTCAACCCCAATGCCAAATACAGCATGGACGTAGCCCCCGACATCGTGCTCAAGGGCGCGCTCGACACCAAGCCTGCCCATTACGAGGTCTATGGCCTGGCGCGCTGGTTCAAGGCCATGGCGCAGGCGCCGGGCGGGCCGATCCGCGAGCACGTATCCTTTGCCGGTGGCGTGGGCGGCGACGTGACGGTGCATGTCATTCCGCGCTACCTGCAGTTTACCGGCAACGTGCTGGCAGGTGAGGGGATTGGCCGTTATGGCCCCGCCATGCTGCCCGATGCCACCTTCAGGGCCAATGGCACGCCTGCCCCCATTCCCGAGATCATCGGCAGCATGGGGCTGATCGGTCACCCGACCTCCAACCTGCTGGTCTATCTGTATGGTGGCGTGGAGAGCGCGGGCAGGCGCACCTATACCGGCACGGATGGCTACCAGTACGGTTATGGCGTGAACGATCTTGCACTGGCCAGCTGTGATGTCGAACAGATCAGCGGCGGCAGTTGTGACGCCCAGACCCACACCATTGCCGACCTGACCGTGGGGGGGTGGTGGCATGTGCTGCAGGGCGGCTATGGCGCGGTGATGACGGGCGTGCAGTACACCTATCTGCGCAAATTCGCCTACAAGGGCGGCGATGGCGCCAGCCCCACTACCGGGGGCAACACCATCTACGTCACGTTCCGCTATTTGCCGTTCCAGTAGCCGCGCTGCTGGCTGCAAGGGCGGCCTGGCAGTCAGCGGCCGGGTGGGCGAGGTGGATGTCATGCACGTCGCTTACGGCGCGGATGCTGGTCGTGCGCCAGTGCGCGGTCATGCCATGGGGCGTGCACAGGGCGCCCGCGCCGAGCAGCGGCCCGTTGCCCGGATCAACCACCGCCAGCACGGCACGCGGGTTGCGCGGCAGGGCAAGGCGCAGCGCGGTGCGCAGGCGGCTGGCTGTCTGGTCATCGGCATGGTTGATCAGTTCAGGCACCAGCTCGATCCAGCCTGACCAGCCAGCGGCCACGGCGCGGCGCAGCTGTGGCCAGGCCTTGTGCTCGTCAAGCGCCTTGATGGTGGCTTCGGCCCCCTCTTCATGAAGCTGGCGGGCAAGAGCGCGCGCGCTCAGGCCCATGCCGGCCTCGGTGGGCGCACCCGCAGGGGGCAGGCTTGCGGCAAGTGCAGTCAGCCCGATGGTGGGAGCGAGCAGGGCTGCAAGCAGCATCAGCCGGGGAAAAGCGCTTGGGCGCATCGTCTTTGTTCTCCCTTCTTACTGGTGTTGCGTTATGGTGAGGAAACACCGCAATCGTGGCGCGGGCAGGGCATGGATGGGGAAAATCATGGGCACGCCGGTTGCAGGGGTGGGCACATGTGCTTATAGCCTGCGGCCATGCCCGCATGTGTCACGGGGCAGCCGCGCGATCCTGACCGGACCTGCCACGCGCGTTGATCGGGGGGCGGACAAGGCCCTGAATTGTTGTTTCTGGCGGGTCTCGCCATTGTGGAGAACAGACGTTTCATGGGTGCCATGTCCTCTTCCGAAATTTCGCGTCTTCAGGTCTGCCTGCGCCGTCTGCTGGGCTCGCCGGGGCTTACCGTCAATGCGCCGCCGCGTGCCGGGCTGTCGGTTGAACTCGCGGTCAATGGTGAAGTGGTGGGCACCGTCCATCGCGATGAAGACGAGGGCGAAGTGTCCTACGCCATCCACATGACCGTTCTCGAAGAAGACCTGCCCCCCGCGAAGTAAGGCGGCCTCCATAACGCCCGGAAATGGAAAGAAGTTTCTGGAGAAGCTTCTTTCAAAAAGCTTCAGCAGACGCTGCTTTTGGAAAAAGGTGGCCCCGGAGGCTGCGATGGTTTTCCAGTCCCCTCACGGGGTCTGGTCAGCCTAGGGCTGCGTCAGCGGCTGGGGCACGGGGCCTGCCGAGGCCTCGACAAGGGGCTGCTGGGGGTGCGCGGGCAGGTCGATTCGGTGAATCTTCCACTGGAAGGCGTGGATGCGCATCTGCAGCCGCAGTGGGGTCTCGTTCTCATGGCCGGGCATGATTACGCTTGCCTCGAACACGCCGGGATGGGTGAAATGCGCATGCACGCGCCACAGCATGCCCAGCATCATGGCCGCCGTGGCGGGCTTGTGTTCATGCGGCATCAGGTGATCGACCAGCATGCCCAGCTTGTCGGGGCGCACTTCCTCGTCAATCGCGTTGGATGCGGCGGATGAGGCGAAGGATGACCCGAAAGCGGGCAGCTCATCGTCAGCCACGGGCGGGCCGATCAGGTCATCGACCACCTGCGTCTTGAGCCCGTTGCGCACCGATTCCCATTTGAGGCAGGTGTTGAGGCTGCCCATGTCATGTGTGCGGATGGCCGACGTGATGGACCACAGCGTGCAGAAGGGCGAGGCCGCATACAGTGTGGTGGCGGCGGCCAGCGTGCCCGCGCATACCCACCGCGCCTGCTGGCGGCGCAGGGTGAACAGGTTGGCGGGAATTTCCATGCGGGAAAGATATGACATTGATTTATACTCCCCCAAAATGGTTTCACCTTGCCCTTGAGCTTATACTGGAAACATATCGGGCATGCATTGGTTTCATGATTGCGTGACATAATTTTCACGTAATCGTGATCGAAAGCCTGTTTCTCCCGGCTGCGCCAGCGGGGGGCAGGGTGTATCCGCCATGGGTGCGGCAACGGGCGGGGCAGGAGAGAGGAATGAATTTTTCCGACGAAGAGATCCAGCGATACGCGCGCCACATCCTCCTGCCTGAGGTGGGTGGCACGGGGCAGGAAGCGTTGAAAAACGCCAGCGTTCTGGTCATTGGCGCAGGCGGCCTGGGCTCGCCCGTGGCGCTTTACCTCGCGGCCGCCGGGGTGGGCCGCATCGGGCTGGTCGATGATGACGTGGTGGACCTGTCCAACCTGCAACGCCAGATCGCGCATGTGACCGCGCGCGTAGGCCAGCCCAAGGTCGAGTCGGCAGCGACCGCCATGCGCGCGATCAATCCGGGAACACGGGTCGATTGTCATAACGTGCGGCTTGCAGCTGACAATGCCCGCGCGCTGGTGCGCGGATATGACCTGGTGTGCGATGGCAGCGACAATTTCGCCACCCGCTACCTCGTGGCCGATGCCTGCGCGCTGGAAGGGCGCACCCTCATCTCCGCCGCCGTGCTGCGTTTTGAGGGGCAGCTTTCCACCTTCCGCCCCGGCGGCCCGTGCTATCGCTGCCTCTACCCCGAGGCCCCGCCCGCGGGCACCGTGCCGTCATGCGCCGAGGCGGGCGTGTTCGGCGCCGTGACAGGCGTGATGGGCACGCTCCAGGCCACCGAGGCGCTGAAGGAAATACTGGGCATAGGCGAGAGCCTGTCCGGCCGCCTGCTGGTATGGGATGCGCTGGCCATGCGCTTTCACACCATTACCCTGCCAGCCGATCCTGACTGCGCCCTGTGCGGCGCGCATCCTGCCATCCATGACCTGTCGGCCCATCACGGCCCGGCCCCCGCCCTGTGCGGCGTGCCCGAAAGCGCTGCGCCATGATGCGTGATGACGGGGCGCTGGCCATCTTGTTGTATGATGGCGCGTATGCCCGCGCGCATTATGCCTTTGTGGTGGCTGCGGGCGCGCTGGCCATTGGCCGCCCGGTCATCATGTTCGCGGCGGGGCGGGGCGTGCACGCGCTGGCGCGCGACTGGCGTGGCCTGCATGATGCGGAGGATGATGCAGGCGTGCGTGCGCGTGGCGTTGCGGGCATCGACACGCTGCGTGAAGCCACGATTGAACTGGAGGCGACGCTCATGGTGTGCGAGGCCGCGCTGAAACTGTGCGATCTTGCGCCCGGGCAGTTGCTTGATGGCGTACAGGTGGCCGGTATTCCCACTTTTCTCGAAGCCGCCCGGGGGCGGCAGATCATAACCCTTTAAGGATTGAAGAACACGATGGCGCAGTGCGTGCGGCATGAATTCCTTGCGCGGGCGGCCAGCAGGCCCTCGCGTGTCACCCGGCGGTGGGGGTATCTGGCGGCCTGCGCTGCGGTGCTGGCCATGGGGGCAGGGCCAGTACGGGCCGCGACGGTGGCGGCCCACCATCATGCCCATGCGGCCGCGACCAAGGCAGCGACCAGTCTTGGCCACGCCCATGTGCATGGGGCCGCCAGGACCGCAAAAACGGCGGAAAAAAAGGCTGAAAAGACCACGCATGAGGCAGGCCGTCACCACCATGCGGCAGCGGTTGCCGCCGGTGCTGGCGCAGGCGCCGTGGCGGGTGTGGGGGTTGCTGCGGCTGGCACGGCCCATCCGGCCCCCGCCACGCCACCACCTGCCCCCCCGGCCGATGCCGCGGCACTCGCGCCCGTTGATAACACCAAGGGCAGCGTGACCGGCCTGCCCCTGCCGCGCTTTGCCGCCTTCCGCGCCGATGAGGTCAACCTGCGCACCGGGCCGGGGCAGCGTTACCCCATTGACTGGGTGTACCACCGCCGGGGCCTGCCGGTGAAAATCGAGCGAGAATTCGATGTGTGGCGCCTCGTTGAGGATTCGGACGGGCAGAAGGGCTGGGTCCATCAGGCAACCCTGGTGGGAACCCGCACGTTTGTCATACCGGGACTGCCCCCCCAGGGTGATGCCCAGCAGGCGGGCCAGCCCACCGCCAAGGAGACTGACGTGATTGGCCGGGCCGATACCCGCATCGTAGGCCACGTGACGGATGTGGCCGATGCGGCGGATATCAAGGGCGCGGTCATGCTGCATGCGGATGCCAGCACCACATCGGCCGTGGTGGCCGTGCTGCGGCCCGGCGTGGTGGGCACGCTGCGCCAGTGCCAGGCGGGCACGCCGTGGTGCAAGGTTTCGGTCAAGCAGTACAGTGGCTGGATCGAGCGCAGCGCCATGTGGGGGCTTTTGCCGCAGGAGGTCATAGCGCCCTCCTGAGGATGACGTGAACAGGCGGAGAAAGAAATGCCGGATACACCCTATCGTGCCATGCGCCGGACCAAGATTGTCTCGACCCTTGGCCCGGCCACGACCGACCATGCCACCATCCGCGCGCTGGCCGTGGCGGGGGTGGATGTTTTCCGGCTCAATTTCTCCCACGGCACTCATGCCGACCACGCCGCCCGCCATGCGGTCATTCGCGATGTGGAGGCCGAACTTGGCCGCCCCATCGGCATCCTTGCCGATGTGCAGGGCCCCAAGCTGCGGGTGGGCAATTTCGCCAATGGCCGGGTGCAGCTGACGCCGGGCGCGCCCTTCCGGCTCGATCTTGACGGGGCACCGGGCAACGAAAAGCGCGTGAACCTGCCCCACCCCGAAATCATTGCGGCAGCGCAGGTGGACAGCACGCTGCTGCTTGATGATGGCAAGCTTGCGCTGCGCGTGTGTGAACGCGGCCCGGACTTCCTGCTGACCGAGGTGGTGGTGGGCGGCCCGCTATCGGACCACAAGGGCGTGAACGTGCCTGATGTGGTCCTGCCCATTCCCGCCCTGACCGACAAGGACCGCGCGGACATGGCGTTCGCGCTTGATCTGGGCATTGAATATGTCGGCCTGTCTTTCGTGCAGCGCGCCGAGGACGTGCGCGAGGCGCGCACGCTGGCCAATGGCCGTGCGTGGATCATGACCAAGCTTGAAAAGCCGCAGGCGATGGACAACCTGCACGAGATCATCGCCCTGTCGGATGCGGTGATGGTGGCGCGTGGCGACCTCGGCGTTGAGCTGCCACCCGAGCAGGTGCCGCTGGCGCAAAAGCGCATCATCCGCCTCGCCCGCCAGCTTGGCCGCCCCGTTGTGGTGGCGACGCAGATGCTCGAGAGCATGATTCACGCCCCGACTCCCACCCGCGCCGAGGCCTCCGATGTGGCGACGGCAGTGTTTGATGGCGCGGATGCGGTCATGCTCTCGGCCGAGACGGCGGTAGGCTCCTACCCGCGTGAAGCGGTGGCGATCATGGACCGTATCGTGCGTCGTGTTGAGGAAGATGAAGTCTGGCGCCGCCAGATGGAGACCTCCAGCCCCGAGCCGGACCATGCCGTTGCGGGCGCGATTGCCGCGGCAACCCGGCAGGTGGCCGCCACGGTCGATGCCGCCGCCATCGTGGCCTTTACCCTGTCGGGGCGGACGGCGCTGCGCATTGCGCGCGAGCGGCCTTCATGCCCCATTCTTGGCCTGACCCCCAATGATGAGATTGCCCGCAGGCTGGCGGTGGCCTGGGGTGTGCAGGCTGTTTCGGTCGGGCAGGAAGCCCCGGTCCATACCGTGGAGAGCGTGGTGGACCAGGCGCTGGCCGTGGCCCGGGGCGATGGTTATGGCGTTGCGGGCGATACGGTGGTGATCGCGGCGGGCCTGCCTTTCGGGGTGGCGGGCAGCACCAACACGCTGCGGGTCGCCACGCTGACCTGAAGAGAAATGATAAAAGTTTTTGGGTGCTGCCTTTTTTCAAAAAGGCGGCGTTCTTCTGAAGCTTTTTGAAAAAAGCTTCACCAAAAACTTTTATCTGTCTGTTTTCTTCAGGCCTGCCGGTTCTCGATCAGGCTGCGGCGGATGGCGCGCCCGCGCTTGATGCGGCTTACGATCACATCCTCGTTGCCGGTGCGGATGGCGTTGCCCATGGCCTGCGCATCGGCAATGAAGCGGTCGAGCATGTCGAGCAGCGCCTCGCGGTTGTTGAGGAAGATGTCACGCCACATCGTCGGGTCGGACGCCGCAATGCGGGTGAAGTCACGGAAGCCCGAGGCTGCGAAATCCAGCACTTCCGAGCGCGTTTCATCCGCAAGGTCATCGGCCGTGCCGCATATGGTAAAGGCCAGCAGGTGCGGCAGGTGGCTGACAATGGCGCACACCCGGTCATGGTGTTCCACCGTCATGTCGCGCACGCGGGCACCCATCATCTCCCACAGGGTTGTGACGCGGGCGAGGGCGGTGGCCGGCGTGCCCGCAGGGGGCGTGAGCAGGCACCACCGGTCCTCGAACAGGGTGGCGAAACCGGCATCGGGGCCGGAGAACTCCGTACCCGCCATCGGGTGCGCGGGCACGAAGGCAATGTCGGGGTAGGCGGCCAGCAGCGGCGCCATGGCCTCCATCACCGTCACCTTGACCGAGCCGACCTCGCTCAGGATCGCACCCTTCTTCATGGCAGGCAGGATCTGGGCGGCGACCATGGCAATCGCGCCGACCGGCACGCAGATGATCACGCAGTCCGCATCGCGCACGGCCCGTGCCGGGTCGGCCGCGACTTCATCGGCAATGCCCAGTTCAGCCACGCGCGCGCGCACTTCGGGGCTTATGTCGCATGCGATCAGCCTGCGCGCGATGCGCCGGTCCTCATGCGCGCGGCGCAGGATGGAGGAACCGATCAGGCCGGGGCCGATAATGACCAGCGTATCGAACAGGGGGGCGGGCTTGTCCGTCATGGGGCGGTCTTGTCTGGCTATGGGGTGTGACAAAGGAGTGGGTGGTGCAATCAGTCCTGCGGCGGGCTTGCGGGCTTGCGGGCGGGCGCTTCTTCCGGCTGTGCGGGGGCGGCCTTCTTGTGGCGCAGGGCCCGCATTTCCATGGCCTGCCACAACAGCAGCATGGGAATGCCGATGACCAGTTCCCGCCCGCGCCGCAGCAGCGACAGCCCCAGCGAGATGGAAGGCGCAATGCCAAAGGCCGAGCCAAGGGTGATATAGGCCGCTTCCTGCACGCCAAGGCCTGCGGGCACGAGGAACGAGACGGACATGATGCCGCACGCCACGCCCTCGATCGCAACCGCTCCGCCAAAGCTGAGATGCGCTCCCAGGAAATAATAGGCCACCCAGATCGTGGCGGCACTGCCCAGCCAGCCCACGTAATGCAGCAGCGCGCCCTCCACGATGCGGCGCGGATGCGACCAGATGGCGTCAAAACGCTCCTGTATGCTGTCAGCGCTGCTCAGCATCGCATCCTGCCACTGGGCGGCCATGTTGTGGCCCAGCATCCTGCCCGCGCGCTTGAGCAGGTCACCACCCCGGCGCTGGGTATAGATAAAGCCCGCGATGCCCATGGTCAGCAGCACGAGCCCGATGATGACCGGGCGCGCGAACGGGCTGGACTGCTGGTGGGCCACAAGGCACAGCACGGCGGTCAGGATGAACAGGATCTGGCCCATCACCTCGGTGGTGATATCGACAAGGTTGGCGCAGGCCGCCTCGCTGCCATTGACCGGGCGCCCCTTGCCACGGGGGGCGAACAGGTCGCTCGAGCAGGTGGCGCGGATGCCCAGCACCATGCCGCCAAGCTGCGAGAAGGGCAGGCACGACGCGGCAGCGTCACGGATCATGCGTGACACCACAAGCTGCACGAAGGGAATGTCCCGGCAAGCCGCGTGCCAGGCAAGACCCAGTATTGCATCGACTGCAAGCTGTGCCACCACGGTCGCCATGAATCCGACCACCCCGATGGAGACGATGGCCTTCATCACCGATCCGGCACCGAACCAGGCGGTGCAGCCTGTCAGCAGGGCCAGGCCGAGGAGGGCCAGCAGGATTGTGAGCTTTCTCAAAAAAGATCCGTCTTGGTCTGTTGGCGTCAGGACACCGGGGAAAATTGATGCCGCCGTGGCTGGTTTTGCCTGACTTACACTACAGCAGGGTCTGGCGCCACTGGGAGGTGTCGGGATAAATGGAACGCCCGCTGGTTGCGAGTCCGTATCGCAATCGTGAATTCTGTCCCCTGACGGAGTGATCGTTCAGACCATGACTGCCCCAACCCTTGTAACCGGTGCGACCGGTTTTGTCGGCTCGGCCGTCGCCCGCAATCTGGTGGAGCGTGGCCATACGCTCAGGCTCATGGTGCGCAAAGGCAGCGACCTGACCAACCTGCGTGATCTGCCAGCCGAGCTGGTGGAAGGCGATCTCTCCACCCCCGAAAGCTTTGATGCAGCCGTGAAAGGCTGCCGCTACGTGTTTCATGTCGCGGCGGATTACCGGCTGTGGGTGCCCGACCCGGTGCCGATGATGGTGGCCAATGTGGAAGGCACGCGCAGCCTGATGCTGGCGGCGCAGAAGGCGGGGGTCGAGCGGATCGTGTACTGCTCCTCGGTCGCGGCGCTGGGGCTGATTGGCGATGGCACCATCTCCGATGAGGAAACGCCGGTGCATGAACATGGCGTGATCGGCATCTACAAGCGCTCCAAATACCGCGCCGAGCAGGAAGTGCTGCGCCTGGTGCACGAGCGCGCGCTGCCTGCCGTGATCGTGAACCCCTCCACCCCCGTTGGCCCGCGCGACATCAAGCCCACGCCCACAGGCCAGATGATTCTCGACTGCGCCGCAGGCCGCATGCCCGCTTATGTCGATACCGGCGTGAACATCGTGCATGTCGATGACGTGGCCGAGGGCCATGCCCTGGCGCTCGAGCGCGGGCGCATTGGCGAGAAATACATCCTGGGCGGCCAGAACTACCTGCTGCGCGACCTGTTCGCCATGACCGCCGAGATCGCGGGCGTGGCCCCGCCGCGCATCAGCCTGCCGCAGGCGGTGATCTGGCCGGTGGCGGTGGCGAGCGAATGGCTGTCCCGCGCTTTTGGCATTGCGCCGCGCGTCACGCGCGAGATGCTGGCCATGTCTCACAAGAAAATGTTCTTTTCATCGGACAAGGCGATTCGTGAACTCGGTTACGCCCCGCGCCCCGCGCGTGAGGCGGTGACGGACGCGATCGACTGGTTCCGCCAGCACGGCATGCTGGATTGAGCAGCCTGTCATGTTGCTGCTTTCCCTTTCCATTCTGACAGTCGTCATCTGGCTCGGGCTTATTTTCTGTCATGGCCGCTTCTGGCAGGCGGGGCCGGTGCTTGCCCCCGTGTCAGGCCAGCAGCTTGACGGGGCAACCTGCCCCGATGTGTGCGTGGTGGTGCCAGCGCGTGATGAGGCGCCATCGGTCGCGGCGTGCATTGGCTCGCTGCTCACGCAGGATTATCCCGGCGCGCTGCATGTCGTGCTTGTGGATGACAACAGCACCGATGGCACGGGGCGGCTGGCGCGCGCGGTGCCCGACCCGCAGCGGCGGCTGACCGTGGTTACGGGCAAGGCGCGCCCGCCGGGGTGGAGCGGCAAGCTGTGGGCCGTGGCGCAGGGCGTGGCCCGCGCGCGTGAACTCGCCCCCGATTCCAGCGGTTTCGTGCTGCTGACCGATGCTGACATCACCCACGACCCGCGCCATGTCTCGACCCTGGTGGCCAAGGCGCAGGCGGGCGGGCTCGATCAGGTCTCGGAGATGGTGGAGCTGAACTGCACCAGCCCCGCCGAGCGCATGCTGGTGCCGGCCTTCGTTTTCTTTTTTGCCCTGCTCTATCCGTTTGCCAGCGTCAACAACCCGCGCAGCAGGGTGGCGGGAGCGGCAGGCGGCACGGTGCTGGTGCGCTGGAGCGCGCTTGCGCGCATTGGCGGGATCGAGAGCCTGCGCGGCGCGCTGATCGATGACTGCACGCTGGCCGCCCACGTCAAGCATAGCGGGGGGCGGATCTATCTAGGCCATAGCGGGCTGGCCAGATCCATCCGGCCCTATCCGCACCCCTCCGACATCTGGCGCATGGTGGCGCGCACGGCCTATGTGCAGCTTGGCTATTCGCCCTTCCTGCTTGTGGGCACGGTCATCGGCATGGTGCTGGTGTGGATGCTGCCGATGCAGCTTGCGCTGCTCGCACACGGGCTGCCCTGCCTTCTGGGGGCCGGGGCATGGGTGCTGTCCATGGCGTCCTACACGCCCACGCTGCGCCGGTTTGGCCAGTCGCCGGCCTGGGCGCTGTTGCTGCCGGTCATTGCGGGGTTCTATACGCTGGCCACCATCGGCTCGGCGCTCGATCACCATCGGGGGCGGGGCGTGGTCTGGAAAAGTCGCGCCTATACCGAGCCGGATGGCGCGATCTCGACACATATGCGCAGCGAGGGTGCTGCAACGGTAATGAACCGCACCATGGGGGATGACGTAGGGTGAACACGGATGAGCAGGACGTATGGGGCAGCGCGGATGTCTCGTCGGGCAAGGATGCCGGGGATGAAAACTTTCCCGTAGGCTCCCTGCTGATCAGCCGCAGGCTGCGCCCGCATGTGCATGCCTATTATGATTTCGCCCGGGTGATCGATGATATCGTCGATACCGACCAGCTTGATGCCCCCGCCAAGATCGCCCGCCTCAACGCGATGGAAGAGGTGGTGCTTGGCACGCGCCTCGCCCCCCACCGCGCCGATGCCCAGACGGCGGTGCGCGTGGGCCAGACGTTGCGCGAGACGGGCGTGCCCACCACCACGGCGACCGACCTGATCGTGGCCTTCAGGCAGGATGCGGTGAAGAACCGCTACGATTCGTGGGAGGAACTGGAGGAATACTGCCGCTATTCCGCCAACCCCGTGGGCCGCTTCCTGCTCGAACTGCATGGCGAGGATGCAGGCACGTTCGGCTCGTCGGATGCGCTGTGCACGGCGTTGCAGGTGCTCAACCACCTGCAGGACTGCGCCGATGACCTGCGCAATCTTGACCGCTGCTATCTGCCGCGCCCGTGGCTTGCGCAGGCGGGTGCCAGCATTGATGACCTGCGTGGCCGCCACGCCAGCCCCGGCCTGCGCCGGGTGTTCAACCAGCTGCTTGACCGCGTGGATGAACTCAACCGCCGTGCCTCGCTGCTGCCCGGCCTGATCCGTGACCGGCGCATGCGCATGGAGGCGGCCGTGATCGTGGGGCTGTCAAAGCGGCTGGCCACGCGGCTGCGTAGCGAGGACCCGGTGGCAGGCCGCGTCAAGCTTTCACGCGGGGATGTGCTTGCAGCCCTTGCGGGGGCGGTGCGAACGCTGGTCTGATAGGGCCTGATTTTGTTCTTGGAGGTGATTGCCGCTAAGAACAGGCGCAACTGTTAATTCGTAAAGTGAACGGAACACGCGGGAATGGGTTTTTTGCGCGCGCGGCATGATGAGGCGCCGGTATTGGGCTGCGATGCTGCCGACCTGGCCGAGGTCGAGCAGATCGTGGTGCGGTCGGGCACGTCCTTTGGCAAGGGCATGCGTATCCTGCCGCCTGACCGGCGATATGGCATGTATGCCGTCTATGCTTTCTGCCGCCTTGTCGATGACGTGGCCGATGACGAGGGCGAGGCGGAGGACAAGAGCCGCAGGCTCGAGGAATGGCGTGCCCGCATTACCCGGCTCTATGCCGGTGAGGCGCACGATGGCATTGACCGCGTGCTCATGGCCACCATCCGCCGCTTCGATCTGCGCCAAGATGATTTCAATGCCGTGATCGACGGTATGGAAATGGATGCGCGCGGCCCCATCGTGGCCCCCGATGAAGCGACGTTCGACCTGTATTGCGACCGCGTGGCCTCGGCCGTGGGGCGGCTTTCGGTGCGGGTGTTTGGCGATTCCTCGCCTGCGGCCGATCAGGTGGCCTATCATCTGGGCCGCGCGCTGCAGATCACAAACATCCTGCGCGACGTGGCCGAGGATGCCCGGCTTGGCCGTCTTTACCTGCCGCGTGACCTGCTTGAGCGCTTCGGCATTACGCCCAGGCCTTCCGCCGTGGTGCATGCGCCGCAACTGGAGCAGGTAGGGCGCATTCTGGCGGCGCGGGCGCATGATCATTTCCGCGCCGCAGCCGCAGCCATGGCGCAGTGCGACCGCACGGCCATGCGGCCCGCGCGGCTGATGGGGGCGACCTATGCCGCCATTCTCAGCGCGCAGGAGCGGCAGGGCTGGGGCACGCCTGAAAAGCGCGTGTCGCTCTCGCGCCCGCGCAAGGTGCTGATCGCGCTGCGCGCGCTGGCGGGCTGAGGCCATGGCGGGGCATGTCCATATCATTGGCGGGGGCCTTGCGGGCCTGTCCGCCGCGGTCGAGCTGGCGGGTGGCAGCGAACAGGTTACGCTTTACGAGGCCGGGCCCGCCTGTGGTGGTCGCGCGCGCTCGTATCATGACCGGCATCTTGACTGCCGCATCGACAATGGCAACCACCTGCTGCTGTCGGGCAACCCGGCGGTGTACCGCTACCTGGGCCTGATCGGGGCGCAGGATACGCTGGTGGGGCCGAAGCGCCCGGTCTTTCCGTTCATTGATCTGGCCGACCGGCTGCGCTGGACGCTCGACCTCTCGCGCGGGCGGGTGCCGCTATGGGTGCTCTCAAAGCGCAGGCGCGTGCCGGGCATGCGGCTGGCCGAGCTGCGTGGCCTGCTGGCGCTGATGGAGGCCACGCCCGATATGGTGGTGGCGGACTGCCTGCCTTCTGGCAGCCTCTCGCGCCGCCTGCTTGAGCCGTTTGCCATATCGGTGCTCAACACCATGCCCGATACCGGCAGCGCCGCCCTGCTCGGTGCCGTAGTGAAGGAAAGCCTGGCCCGGGGCGGGCGCAACTGCCTGCCGCGCTTCCCCGCCATCGGGCTTTCTGAAAGTTTTGTTGACCCCGCCCTTGCCCATCTGGACGTGCTCAGGGCGCAGGTGCGTACGGGCAGCCGGGTGAGCGCTGTGGAATTCACCCGTGGCGGCCCGGTCACGGCGTTGCTGCTGGGCGCGGAACGCATTGAAATCGGCCCGGAGGATACGGTCATCATGGCCGTGCCCGCCCCCGTGGCCTCGGGCCTGCTGGCCGAACTGCCCGGCTTCAGCGCGCCCGATGCGTTCGAGGCGATCCTGAACGTGCATTTCCTGCTGCCTTCCGCCCCGGTGCTGACCGGCGGGCTGGCGCAGGCGCGCTTTATCGGGGTGGTGGGTGGCATCAGTGAATGGGTGTTCGCCAAGGACCGCATCCTGTCGGTCACGGTCAGCGCCGCCAACCGCTATGCCGGGCGTGATCTGGATGAACTCGCCCCTCTGATCTGGAACGAGGTGCGCGCCGCCATCGACCCGGCAGCCACCGCGCCGCTGCCGGTAGAAGTGCCGCCGCTGCGCATCGTGCGTGAAAAGCGCGCCACCTTTGCCGCCACCCCCGCGCAGGACCGCCTGCGCCCCGGCACGCAGACCATGGTGCCCAACCTTCTGCTGGCAGGGGACTGGACGGCCACGGGCCTGCCCGCCACCATCGAGGGCGCAATCCGCTCGGGTGCGGCGGCGGCGCGCGCGGTGCATGCCCGCAAGGGCACGCCAGGCCGACCGGGATGAGGCGGGGCGCACGGATAACGGGCCTGCATCAGCACGCGGGCCACAACACATAATGGTCATGACGGTTGGCATGGGCGTTGCCTCTGGTTTCCGTAAGGCATCCCCGTTTCTTCGGGTCGCGTGTCGTGTGGGTGGTGGCAAAAAGCTTCGGTACCATAAGGCGCGGCAGGCTTCCGCCCGGTGTTTGGCCGGTGTGGCCGGAGGGCATGGTCGTGTTGCGCGCGGCCAGGGCCTGCGCGTGAGCGCCACGCGCTTGCAGGCCGGTCCGGCTATGGCTTGTGATAATGGCAGGGAGATCAATCAACATGTCGGCTAGCACAGCAGTCTCTCCATTTTCCCGGTTGGGCATCGTGGTGGGGATGGAGGCGGAAGCGGCTCTCATCCGTCCCTTCCTGCCCCATGCCCGTTTCGGGCTGAGTGGCGCGACCCTGTCCGGCGCGCGGCAGGCGGTGCTTGATCTGCTTGAAGGCGGCGTGGACGCGCTGCTCTCCTTCGGGCTGGCGGCGGGGCTTGACCCGGTGCTTCAGCCGGGTGCTGTGGTCGTGCCGCATAATGTGCTGGTCAATGGCGAGCGCCTGCCCGCTGCCCCCGCGCTGCTGGCATGGCTGGGGGCCGACCGGGCGGATGTGGTGGGCGGCGACCTGCTGCATAGCGATGTGATCGTAACCGCCGCCACCCGCAAGATGGCGCTGTACCGCGAGACGGGATGCGTGGCGCTGGACATGGAAAGCGGCGTGGTGGCGGAAATGGCTGCTGCCCGCAAGGTGCCCTTCGCCGTGCTGCGCGTGGTGTGCGACCCCGCAGACCGCACCCTGCCGCCCGCCGCCGTGGTGGCGCTGCGGCCTGATGGCAGCCTTGCAGTGGGCGCACTGGCGCGCAGCATCGTGTGCAATCCGTTCCAGATTCCGGCCCTGATCCGTGTGGGGCGTGATGCCGGTCTGGCGCGGACGGCGGCAAAGGCCGTTCTGGCCCGGCGTTTTGGCTGACGCGGCCTGGCGGGAAAAATTTCTGGTGAAGCTTTTTTCAAAAAGTCCTGAAGCATGCGGCCTTTTTGAAGAAAGACCTCGCCCGGAAACTTTTCTGGTCCTTTGGACTGCATCTCTCCCTTAATTCTGCCCCGGTCGGAAAAAACTTTTATCTTCTCCAGCCATTGGGCCTCCTGCGTGGCGCGCAGGCGCCATGTGGCGCGATGGCTGTTCTCCTGCCCGCTTTGGGTTAGGCTGGGCGCGGCCAATTGATTCGCATCAATGTCAGGCCCGGCAGATAGGCGTGACATGCTGCCGGTTCTTGGCAAGCAGCACGGAGAGAGGCATGACACGGGCGGTGCTCGCACTCAACGCAGGTTCATCGAGCCTGAAATTTGCCCTCTTCGCCATTGAAAAGGGTGAGACGGCGGCCTCTCCAAGCCATCGCATCGCCTCGGGCGAGCTTGAGGGAATTGGCAGCCACCCCCATTTTGTCGCCCATGACGCCAATGGCCGCGTGCTGGTGGATGAAACATGGGCCCCCACCGCCGATGATGGTGGTACGAATCTCGACAAGGCCCATCTCGGCCCCATGGCCACCCTCATGACCTGGGTGGGCAGGCAGCTTGGCAGCGTCGACCTCATGGCCGTGGGGCACCGGGTGGTGCATGGCGGGCCTGATTTCATCGCTCCCGTGCGGATTACGCCCGATGTGCTGGCGCGGCTTGCAGCCCTCACGCCGTTTGCCCCCCTGCACCAGCCCGGCAGCCTTGCCCCCATCCGCGCGCTGCTTGCGCAGTATCCCGACCTGCCGCAGGTGGCGTGTTTCGATACCGGCTTTCACCACACCCTGCCGCCCGTGGCGCAGGCGCAGGCCCTGCCGCGTGACTATGCGGCGCGTGGCGTGCGGCGCTACGGGTTTCATGGCCTGTCGTATGAATATATCGCCTCCGCCCTGCGTGCGCGGGCGCCGCACCTGGCCAATGGGCGCACGCTTGTCGCCCATATCGGCAGCGGAGGCAGCCTGTGCGCGCTCAACGCCGGGCGCAGCATCGACACCACCATGGGCTTTTCGGTGCTGGACGGGCTGGTCATGGGCACGCGGTGCGGGCATCTCGACCCCGGCGTGATCCTGTACATGCTCAAGGAAGAGGGGCTCGGTGCGGCCGAGATCGAGAACATCCTCTATCACCGCTCCGGCCTGCTGGGCATGTCCGGCGTTTCGGCCGATATGCGCGACCTGCACGCCAAGGCGGGCATCAGCGCCGAGGTGACACAGGCACTGGACCTGTTTGTCTACCGCTTCGCCCAGCAGGCGGGTGGCATGATGGCGGCCCTGCAGGGGCTGGACGGGCTGGTGTTCACCGCAGGTATTGGCGAGCATGACGCCATCATCCGTGCCGCCGTGTGCGCGCGGCTGGGCTGGGCGGGAATCCGCCTTGATGCGGCGGCCAACGCCGCGCACCACGAAATCATCAGCACGCCGGAAAGCGCCGTGGAGGTGCGGGTGATCCCCACCGACGAGGAAACGACGATCCGCCGCCACGTGCTGATATGTCTGGGCTGAGGCCGGGCAGGAATGGACCATTCTGGAAGGAACGGAAATGAGTGAAACCCCCTCCGCAACCCCGCTTGCCACGGCGGATGTCGCGCTGTTCAACAAATGGTGGCACGCAGCCAACTACCTGTCGATTGCCCAGATCTACCTGCTGGCCAATCCGCTGCTGCGTGAGCCGCTCAAGCTCGAGCACACCAAGCCGCGCCTGCTGGGGCACTGGGGCACCACGCCGGGGCTGAACTTCCTGTATCTGCACCTCAACCGCATCATCCGCGAGCAGGACCGCAGCATCCTGTTCGTGGCGGGCCCCGGCCACGGGGCGCCGGGTATTGTGGCCAGCACCTATCTTGAAGGCACGTATACCGAATACTTCCCCGAAGTGACGCAGGATGCGGACGGGCTGGCCAGGCTGGTCAAGCAGTTCTCCTTCCCCGGCGGCATTCCCAGCCACGCGGCCCCCACTACGCCGGGTTCGATCAACGAAGGTGGTGAACTGGGTTACTCGCTCTCGCACGCCTATGGCGCGGCGTTCGACAATCCTGATCTGGTCGTGGCCTGCGTTGTGGGCGATGGCGAGGCCGAGACCGGGCCGATGGCCACGTCATGGCACAGCAACAAGTTCCTCGACCCCAAAACCGATGGCGCGGTGCTGCCGATCCTGCACCTCAATGGCTACAAGATCGCCAACCCTACGGTGCTGGCCCGCATCTCGCCCGATGAACTGGTGAGCCTGTTCAGGGGTTACGGCTATGACCCGATCGTGGTGGAAGGCCACGATCCGGACATCATGCACCAGAAGATGGCCGTGGCGATGGACACGGCCTTTGCGAAGATTGCGGAAATCCAGAAAGCCGCGCGTGAGAAGAACGACACCACGCGCCCGGCCTGGCCCATGATCATCATGCGCACGCCCAAGGGCTGGACCTGCCCCAAGACGGTGGACGGCCTGCGCACGGAAGGGTACTGGCGCGCCCATCAGGTGCCCATTACCGACATGACCAACCCCGAACACCTCAAGCTGCTCGATGAATGGCTGCACAGCTATAAGCCTGAGGAACTGTTTGACGAAAACGGCGCCCTGATGCCCGAAATCGCGGCCCTTGCCCCCAGGGGCGACCGCCGCATGAGCGCAAACCCGCACGCCAATGGTGGCCTGCTGCGCCGCGACCTGCGCCTGCCGGATGTAACGGAGTATGCCGTGACCGTGGAATCGCCGGGTCATGCGCTTGGCGAGGGCACGCGCGTGCTGGGCACGTGGCTGCGCGATGTGATGAAGGAAAACCTGCCTGCGCGTAACTTCCGCGTGCTGGCGCCGGATGAAAACAACTCCAACCGCCTCAACGCGGTGCTGGATGTGACCAACCGCGCGTGGAACGCCGAGACCTTTGATTACGATGACCATCTGGCTGTCGATGGCCATGTGATGGAGATCCTGAGCGAGCATACCTGCCAGGGCTGGCTGGAAGGCTACCTGCTGACCGGGCGGCATGGCTTCCTGTCGTGTTATGAAGCGTTCATCCACATTGTCGATTCCATGGTCAACCAGCATGCCAAGTGGATCAAGCAGGCGGATGAGGTGCCCTGGCGCGCGCCGATCGCATCGCTGAACTATTTGCTGACCTCGCATGTGTGGCGGCAGGACCATAATGGCTTCAGCCATCAGGACCCCGGCTTCATTGACCATGTGCTGAACAAGAAGGCCAAGACGGTGCGGGTGTTCCTGCCGCCCGATGCCAACACCCTGCTGTGCACGGCAAAAGCCTGCCTTGAAAGCCGCGACCGGGTGAACGTGATCGTGGCGGGCAAGCAGCCCGAGCCGCAATGGCTGGATATGGACTCCGCCATCGCCCACTGCGCCAAGGGCATTGGCATCTGGGAATGGGCCAGCAACGACAAAGGTGGCGAGCCCGATGTGGTCATGGCCTGCGCGGGTGATGTGCCGACCATCGAAACGCTGGCCGCCGTGCAGTTGCTGAACAAACACCTTCCGGAGCTGAAGATCCGCGTGATTAACGTGGTGGACCTGCTCACGCTTGAATCGCGCAGCCAGCACCCTGACGGGCTGGAGGATTATGTATTCGACAGCCTGTTCACCACCGACAAGCCGGTCATCTTCGCTTTCCACGGTTATCCGGCGCTGATCCACAAGCTGATCTACAAGCGCACCAACTGCCGCAACTTCCATGTGCATGGCTACCGCGAGGAAGGATCCACCACCACGCCGTTCGACATGACGGTGCGCAACAACCTCGACCGTTTCCACCTGGTGCAGAACGTGATCCGTCGCGTGCCCGGCCTGTCGGAAAAGGCGGCCTATGCCAACGAGGCGATCAGCGACAAGCTGGTCGAGCACACGCGCTATGTGGCGCAGTACGGGCAGGACCTGCCTGAAATCAGGAACTGGCGCTGGTCATAACCAGAACAGGCCAGTCCGCAATCATGGGAAAGGGAGCCGCAAGGCTCCTTTTTTCATGGGGGACATGAAAAGCCGGTTCGGGAAAAATTCTGGACAGATAAAAGTTTGAGGCTGGCAGCCGGGAAAAGATGCAGGTCTGGCCGAGGGGGGGCCATTGTATCGCCGTGGATGCCGTTGATCTGGTTACGCCCTTCACTGAGAAGCGCCGGGCGTGGTTGATCCTTTCTATGGCGGAACCTGGAGACGTCGAGAGTCCGGCAGCGCGTCCCGCCCCCTTTGGCCTTTCCAATCATGGGTAAAACCAGCCTCGAAAACACCATGCGGTGTGCTAATTCCATGACATGAAAAAGACCTTGTTGGCTGGAACGGGCACCGGCAGGAAGAGGCCTGCCTGATGGATATCAACGCGCTGAAACGATTTGCCCAGACCTCACGCATCTGGATGATCGATCAGGTCACGGCCCGGCTCAACAGGATGCTTGCCGAGGAAACCCGGTCCGTCCCTGCCGGGACACTCACAGCGCTGAAGGCGGCCATTGAAAGGAACCGCGAGGACGTCATCGAGCAGGTAGCCTGCACCTGGTTCAACCGCTTTACGGCGCTACGATTCATGGATGTGATGGGCCTGACCACCCCGCATGTCCTATCATTCGTCTCTCGGGCCATGCCGGGGAGCCAGGCCCCGCCCGTTATCGCCGCCTATCCCGACAGCGCCCGCACCGACCATGACGGACAGGAAGAAGCCTGCCGGCTGCGCGTGCTCCAGGCCTGCCATGACTGGCATGGCCGCATGCCCTTCCTGTTTGCAAAGGCCGGGGATTACACCGATCTTCTCATGCCAGCCGATCTTTTGGCACCTGATGGCTTTCTCGCCCGTCTGCGCGCGGTGATGACCGAGGCGGCGTGCCAGCATGTCGAGCTCATCGGGTGGTTGTACCAGTTCTATATTTCGGCAAAAAAGGACACGGTCTTTGCCGGGCTGAAACGGAACATCAGGATCACGCCCGCGAATATTCCTGCAGCGACACAGCTTTTCACGCCGCACTGGATCGTGCGTTACCTCGTGGAGAATTCGCTGGGGCGGCTGTGGCTGCGCAACCGCCCGCAATCAGAGCTGGCGGCGAAGATGGCGTATTACATCGCCCCCCAGAAGCCCGAAGCAGACTTCGTGCCTCTAGGCCGCCCTGAGGATCTGCGCATCTGCGATCCCGCCTGTGGCGCGGGCCATATGCTGACCTACAGCTTTGACCTGCTATATGAAATCTATGCCGAGGCAGGCCACGCTCCCCACAAAATCCCAGGCCTGATCCTGACGCATAACCTGACAGGCATCGAGATCGACGCGCCCGCGGCCGCACTCGCGGCCTTCGCCCTGTTGATGAAGGCGGCCACACGGCTGGGGCGGCGGCAGTTCCTGCGCCTGCAGGTACGGCCCAATATTGTCGTCATGCGCAACGTTACCTTCACTGCGGCCGAAATGGCAGGGATCGCCGCCGTGGTCGGGCGCGACCTGTTCACACCCGGCCTGCGCGCGATGCTGGGGCAGTTCGAACAGGCACAGAATCTGGGCGCGCTGATCGTGCCCGTACAATGCAACGTGCCTGACGTGCGGCGCCGTATTACGGCCTGCGATAGCGGCGCGGACCTGCGGCTGAAGGATGTGCTGGCCCGTGCCCTGACCGTGCTGCGCATGGCCGAAGCGCTTGCCCCCCGCTACCACGTAGCCGTGACCAATCCACCCTATATGGGGGCGAAAGGCATGAACACGGCGCTGGCCGCTTTCATCAAGGCCGATTACCCGCACAGCAGGTCCGATCTGTTTGCCGTATTCATGGAGCGCGCACTGGGGCTGACCGTGCGGCACGGGCTGATGGCCATGATAACCATGCAGTCATGGATGTTCCTTGCCTCCTATGAAAAACTGCGTGCCCGCCTGCTGGCCGAGACCATGATCCTGTCCATGGCCCATCTGGGTGAGCGGGCGTTTGACAGTATCGGCGGCGCGGTTGTTTCCACTACGGCATTTGTCATCGGCAATGCGCGCGATACGCGGCAGCGGGGCACCTTCATTCGCCTTGTCGATGGCGGATCGGAGGCTGAAAAGAAAACCCGGTTGCAAGAGGCCATCCATCATCCGGATAGCGGGTGGCGCCATCAGGCTTCAGCGGAAGATTTTGAACATGTGCCGGGCCAGCCGATTGCGTACTGGCTGTCGGAAAATTTCAGGCAGTGCTTTGCCCGCTTTCCCCTGATCGGGGCATCGGCCGCCGCCGTATGCGGCATGACCACGGGCGAGAATGCACGCTTTGTCAGGGCATGGCATGAAGTTGACCTGAACCGGCTCATGACGGATGCCGCCTGCCCCGCGCAGGCCCGGCAGTCGGGCTGCAAATGGTTCCCCTATGCCAAGGGCGGTGAATTCCGCAAATGGTATGGCAACGCGGATTACGTGGTGAACTGGCAGGACGATGGCCGCGACATCCTGGCCTCGGGGCGGGCCTATCCCCGCGCAAGGCAACGGTATTTCAGCCCCTCGGTCAGCTGGTCTTTCCTGTCATCAGCCTATTTTGGCGTGCGCCAGCAGCCGCGGGGCTTCATCTTTGATATGGCTGGCTGCTCCCTTTTCCCCCATGAGCCTGACCAGATCAGCCTTCATACGGGCGCCCTATGTGCAAAAACGGCCGGCCTTTTCCTTCAGGTCCTGAATCCGACGCTGAATTTTCAGGTCAATAACGTCGCTTCCATCCCGCTGCCCCCTTTCATCGACACGGCTTCCGTCCAGGCTATCGTGCAGGCGGCCATACGGATCAGCAAATGCGACTGGGACGACCACGAAGCCTCATGGGATTTCACCACGCTGCCGCTGCTTTCAGTTGCCTGTCAGGGCGATACGCTCGCGCAGGCCTATGCCCGCCTGCGCGCACGCTGGCAGGACATGACCGACAGCCTGCAGCGCCTGGAGGAAGAGAATAACCGCCTTTTCATCAACGCCTATGGATTACAGGGCGAGCTGACCCCCGAGGTGCCGGTCAGGGACATTACGCTCACCTGCAATCCTGCCTATCGCCATGGCATGGGAGCTGGCGATGGCGAAGCCCGCCTGTGTGCGGATACGATGGCCGAACTCCTGCATTATGCCGTGGGCTGTCTGTTCGGGCGCTACAGCCTGGATGCTCCCGGCCTCATCCTTGCCCATCAGGGTGCGGGGCTTGAAGCCTATCTGGCCCGCGTGCCCCAACCCCGCCTTGTCCCCGTGCGTGACAATGTTATCCCCGTGCTGGCGGTCGACTGGTTTGCCGATGATATTGTAACGCGCACCTGCGAATTCCTGCGCGTGACCTTTGGCGCGGCGCAGTTTCCTGAAAACCTTGCCTTCATTGAACGCGTGCTCGGCAAGAACCTGCGCCGGTGGTTCCACAGGGATTTCTTTGATGACCATGTAAAACGCTACGGAAAGCGGCCTGTTTACTGGATGTTTTCCAGCCCTGGCGGGAGCTTCCGTGCGCTGGTCTACATGCACCGCTACCAGCCTGATACCGTCTCCACCGTGCTGGCCGCCTTAGGCCAGTTCATCGCACGGCTGGAGAAGGAACGAACCCGGCTGCACAAGCGGGCCAATGAAACAGGCACTTTGCCCGATCAGCGCAGAAGGGCGCAAAAGAGCGAAGGAATGCTGACCTTGCAGATTGAGGAACTGACCGCATGGGCGAATGACGTGCTCCATCCGCTGGCGCAGCGGAAGATCACCCTTGATCTTGATGAAGGTGTGAGGCGCAACTACCAGCTTTTTGCCGGGGCCCTAAAACCGGTCAGGGGCATGCAGGACTGAATGATACACGTTTGCAGGTGCCCCCATTTTTTAAACCGGCACATCCTTTATGGGGCTCAGTCGCGGTAATCGGGCTGTTCGCGGTCAAGCTTGCGCCGCAGCGCCTGCCAGATCAGTCGGCCTTCATCGGGGTCATCCTCAAACTGCTTTCTGGCACGCAGGATCTGCGCCTCGGAAGGGGTATGCAGGGGCACGCCCGTGGACTGCGCCGCGATCTGGATCCGGCAGGACTGCTCAAGGTAATACATGCGGTAGAAGGCTTGCGCGATGGTGGCGCCTACGGTGAGCAATCCATGGTTTTGCAAAATGAGCGCATTGCGCGCGCCAAGGTCGCGCACGAGGCGCTCGCGTTCGCTCAGATTGTCATCGGCGGCAATCCCCTCATAGGGGTGGAAGCCAACCCTGCCGTAGAATTCCATGTTGATCTGGTTAAGCGGCAGGATGTTCTGCTCCTGCGCCGCCACCACCATGCCCGCAAGCGTGTGCGTATGCATGACGCATGCGGCATCGGGCCTGCTGCGGTGGATGGCGGAATGAATGACAAACCCCGCCGGGTTGATCGGCCACGAGGTTTCCTGCCGGGGCAGGCCATCGGCATCGACCACCACCAGCGAACTCGCGGTAATCTCCTCGAACAGAAAGCCAAAGGGATTGACCAGATAGGCATGCTCACGCCCCGGCAGCCTGACCGAAAGATGGGTATAGACAAGGTCGGTCATGCCAAAAAGCGCCATGAGCCGGTAAGCGGCGGCAAGATCCTCACGCACGGCCCTTTCGGTGGGGGCGGTTGAGGGCGCGGGCGAAAGGGAAGACATGATCCGTGAATATTCCTTCCTGTGGCAGGCAAGTCGGCTCTTATGGGGCTGGGGCACAGCAGCCGGACCCATGCGGCACGGCGCGACGATTACCTACCATCGGCCGCGCGTAAACAGGAATTTTTCAAAGTAAGCTTCAGTCAGAAGCCTGAAGACATATTTTGTAATATACAGTCAATAAAAAACAATAAAAGTTTTAGCCCGCCACATTTTTTTAAAACCCGGCGTTCTTCCGAATATCCTTAAAAATATTCATCACTAAATTTCTTATTATTGTCCATGTTTCATGGATATACTATTTGAGAATGATCGCCTTTGTGACAGCCAGAAATGCTTTCCTCCCCTATCATTACGGTTTATGGATAATAGCGGTAACGAACCGGCCTGGACCGACAGCGCGCCCTCCGCGCCTGTTCCTTCGGCGCAGTAACGCCCCCCACGGGAGAGCAGTGCATTCATGCCCTATATCTGGTGGATCGGTTTTGCATGATACGACAGCCCGCACCCTTACCCCGCAAGGCCGCCGCCCCGCGCGGCACTGGCACGCGCCGCAAGGCGGATGGTTTTCATGGGCAGGTGGCCGAGGTTGACCTGCGGCAGTTGCGCGTGTTCCGCACCGTGGCCGAACATGGCGGTTTTGCCGCAGCCGAAGTTGCGCTGGGCAAGAGCAAATCCTCCATCAGCATCGACATCGCCGCTCTTGAAAACCGACTGGGCCTGCGGCTGTGCACGCGCGGGCGCAGCGGTTTTGCCCTGACGGCGCAAGGCCGCCTGGTGCTCGAGGCAACCGAGGCCCTGTTCTCGGATATCGCGCAGTTCCAGCAGCGCATAAACGAGGCCACCGGTACATTGACGGGGCGCTTTTGCCTGTACGTGCCCGACAATATCCAGATTCATGGCGAAACAGCGCTGGTGCGCGCCATTGAAACCTTTACCACCCGCTACCCGGCGGTATTCATGGATATCCGCTCCACCTCCGCGCGTGAGGTGGAGTTTGCCGTGCTCAACGGGCAGGCCTGCGCCGGAATCACCCTGAACCCGCGCCACGCACCCGATGTCCAGACCACGGCCCTGTTTCATGAGCAACTGCACCTGTTCTGTGGCAGGCGCCACCCCCTGTTCAGCATGCCTGAAAGCGAGATCACTCCCGCCATTCTGGCCGAGCAGCGCATGATTACGGTCTCGGGTGCCGCCACCTCGCCCATGTGGGACAGGCTGCGCCCGCACCTGACCTTTGCCGCGGCGGCGGAAAATGTCGATTCACGCGCGCTGCTGATCCTGTCAGGCAATTACCTTGGGTTTCTGCCCGAACCCTTTGCCCGGCCCCTGGTGCATAACGGGCTGCTGCGCCGCATTGTGCTCGACGGCCTGCAACTTGAAACCAGCTTCTATTTTCTGGCCCGCCCCAACCCCGAGACGGGCCTTATGCACGATACGTTCCGCGCCATTCTGGAGGCGGCCTGCTGAATCCGGCACCCGCGAGGAGCACCGCATGACCCCTGTGATGGCATGGTTCAGGCGCCCGCATGCTACCTGCGTTATGGTGGGTATTCTTGCCGCCATGCTGGCGGGCGCAGGCACGGCGCGGGCGGATACGCCACCCCCTTTGCCCGGATTCATCCATGATGGCGCGCTGACGGTGTGCACCAACCCGACCCTGCCCCCCATGACATTCGTAAACGGCACCGACGTGAAGGCGGTGGACGGAATCGACATGGACATCGCCCGCACGCTGGCGGCCTACTGGCACGTGAAGCTGACAGTCACGACCATGGATTTTACCGGCCTGTTCCCCAGCCTTGCAGCAGGGCGCTGCGGGCTGGTGGCGAGTGGCATCATCAGGCTGCCGCAGCGTGAACGCAACTTTGATGCCGTAGCCTATCAGGATACGGCGCTGGTCATCGTGGCGCGCGCGGGCACCCACCCGCTGGGCGGCATGGCGGAACTGTCGGGCCGGAAGGTGGCCGTGCAGGCCGGCACAAGCTACAGCGCGCGCATGGCGCGGGAGAACGAGGCGCTGGCGGCGGCAGGCCATGCGCCGATGATCATCACGGCATACCCCACCGAGGAACAGGTGGTGCAGCAGGTGCTGCTCGGGCGCGCTTTCGCACTGGCCAGCCAGGATGTGGAACTGGCCTACCGGCGCGAACAGCTGCACGGCAGGGTGAGGGTGATTTTTACGCCTCCTTATCCCGAATACCGGCATTTCGCGCTTTATATCCGCAAGGACGCCCATGACAGGGCATTGCTGGAACAGGCCGTTGCCACCCTGCGCGATAACGGGCAGATGGCTGCGATCGCGCAGAAATGGGCCATAACCCCCGATACCACGCAGGCGCTGGGCGCAACTGCGCCGGCCTTTCACTGGGGCACGTTTTTTGGTGCCCTGACATCAGCCGCTTTCATGCGCGGGGCATTCATTACGCTGGCCGTGGCCGTGCTGTCGCATCTGACCGCCATTGCCATCTCGCTGCCCATGGCGCTGGTGCTGAACGGGCGCGATTGCGTGCTCAAGACCGGGCTTACGGCCTATGTCGCCCTCTTCCGTGGTGCGCCGACGCTGCTGCAACTGCTGTTCATCTGGAACGCCCTGCCGCAGTTCCTGCCCTTTTTCCGCGAGGCCTGGTTCACGCCTTTCCTGGCGACATGGCTGTCGCTGTCGATCAATGAATCCGCCTATCAGGTAGAAATCAACCGCGCGGCCCTGTTGGCAGTCGATCCGGCCCAGGCGGTGGCGGGGCATGCGCTGGGCCTGTCGCGCGGGCAGGTCTATCGTCATGTCATCTTTCCGCAGGCCCTGCGCATAGCCCTGCCGCCTACCATCAACGCGTTCATAAGCCTGCTCAAGACCACCTCGCTGGCGTCGGTCATCTCGGTGCAGGAATTGCTGGCGGTTACCCAGATTCAGGTTGCACGCACGTTTGAGTTTACTGAATATTATGCCGCAGCGCTGGTTTACTATCTGGCCATGGTCTTCTTTTTTCTGCTGGTGCAGAAACGCGTCGAGCGCCGTTTTTCATGGGCTGACCAGTACAGGGCGGGCACGCATGCATCCTGAACCCGGCGCCGTGCTGTCGATACGCAACCTGAGCAAGCTGTACAAGGACTTCACCGCCCTTGACCGCATCAGTCTTGACGTGCGGCGCGGCGAGAAGGTCGTAGTGCTCGGGCCATCCGGCTCGGGCAAGTCAACGCTGATCCGCTGCCTCAACCGCATCGAACCCCATGACAGCGGCTCACTGCACATCAATGGCCAGACCATTACTGCAAGGACCGACCTGATCCGCCTGCGCGCACTCGTGGGGCTGGTGTTCCAGAACTACAACCTGTTCCCGCATCTGAATGTGCTCGACAACTGTGCGCTGGCACCCCGTTTGGTGCGCAAGATGCCGCGTGCGCAGGCCGAGGCGCTGGCCATGCGCTTTTTGCAGCAGGTCAATATTGCCGGGCAGGCACGCAAATATCCCATCCAGCTTTCTGGCGGGCAGCAGCAGCGCGTGGCCATTGCGCGCGCGTTGTGCATGCAGCCCGAAATCATGCTGTTTGACGAACCGACGGCCGCTCTTGACCCCGAGGCCGTATCTGGCGTGGCCACGATCATGAACGACCTCGCAGCTCAGGGCATCACCATACTCTGCGTTACGCATGAAATGCGCTTTGCGCGCCATATTGCCGATCGTATCGTCTTCATGGATCAGGGGCGCATCATGGAAATCACGCCACCCGGGCAGTTTTTCACCAACCCGCAGACCCGCCGGGCACAGGATTTCCTGAACCAGATGATCGCATGAAAAGATAAAAGTTGCTGGTGAAGCTTTTTTTCAAAAAGCTTTAAGCTCAGGACTCATAACCAGAAGATGACGGTTGCAGCGAGGCAGATGGCTGAGAAGAAGACACTCGGGCATCTGTCATAACGTGTTGCGACCCGTCTCCAGTCCTTGATTCTTCCGAACATGATCTTGATACGGCTGCGGCGTTTGTATTTCCGCCTGTCGTATCTGACCGGTTTTCCGCGAAATTTCCTGCCAGGAATGCAGGGTTTTATCCCTTTCTTCTTCAGGGCATCCCGGAACCAATCTGCGCCATGCCCGCGATCGGCCAGCATCCATCGGGCTATGGGAATACTGTCGAGAAAGGCTGCTGCACCTGTATAATTACTGATCTGCCCCGCCGTTATGAAGAAGCTCAGCGGTCGTCAGTTCTGATCGGTGATGGCATACAACTTCGTATTCATACCGCCTTTTGTGCGACCGATCAGGCGACCTGGATCCCCTTTTTTGAATCGCAGGTTCGAAGCCGTACGATGTGCCTTGAGACAGGTCGGATCAATCATGATGGTCTGGGGCTCTTCCTGTCCAGCCGCCAGGCCATCCATCATTCTGATGAAGATCCCCATGACACTCCAGCACTTCCAGCGGTTGTAGAGTGTCTTGTGTGGACCGTATTCCCGGGGCGCATCGCGCCAGCGCAGAGCGTTCCGATTAACGAAGATGATGGCGCTCAGCACGCGACGGTTATCAACACGAGGCCTGCCGTGGCTCTTGGGAAAGAAAGGCCGAAGACGCTCCATCTGCTCGTCCGTCAGCCAATACAGATCACTCATCTTCAGTCTCCTCACAGAGCCTGAATCAGATTTCTCATCTCAAATTGATGGGCCCTGAGTCTAAAGCGTCAGGTTCCGAGAGGGCCAGATGGGCCTGAGAGAATAATTCTGTGGTTCTGGCATGAAGCAAAGAAGCGCGTTTGCGGGCTTCATTCTGGTCGCCTGTTTTTAAAGAAACCCAGATTTCCCGCCGATTTAAGGCTGTTCGCAGGGTAGGGGGAACAATACGGCGGAAGTGATAGGTGGTGCCTCGGACACGGAGCATAAAATCTTCCCTCGGTGGGGAAGGACGACGGAGCAAAGGCTGCCTTTGCTCCTCATTCAGCCGAAAAATCGTGCTATTTCAGGTGTCTGTGGTGCGAACTGCGGGACTCGAACCCGCTCTCTTTAATCGCAACCAGTCAGACAACCCATTGAAATGGAACGATAATTTCAGACGAAATCATCCTTCGCATGGTGACTGCGGGTTTACTCTGAGGGCAAACCCGTGGGGCAGTCAAGGTTTGGAATTTACAATGGAAGGGAGGCCATACTGTAAATCTATTTAAGTAATTTACGTAATTCTTCGATGCTTAAGATATCTTTGCCACGATGCAGCATTGAGTGGCAGTTGGGACAAACTGGTCTTAAGTCACGCACTGGGTCGACGTTATATTCTTCTGATTGTTCAGCTATGGGATGAATGTGATGAACATGAATAAATCCCTGACCATGTTCACCATATTTTTCTTCAAAATTAAAATTACACACGGAACAATTTAAACCGTAATGTTGTAAGCAAGCTTGTCTAGCGGCTGTATTGCGCTCATAATGGTTTACTACTACAGTTTGTTTTGCGCCTTCTGGATACAATTCAGGATTTTGTAAAACATCCGGGTAGTCTATTTCATCAATGCGAGACCAATACATTATAACTGGTGAACCGAACCCTTCTGGAGAAGGCTGGTAGCCTATCTTTAGTATTGCTCCTTCTCGAGCTAAACGGCTTAGTTGCTGCGCCACGAAGGATACAGCAGTGTAATGGTTTCCATTTCCAGCACCACCTATGCCATATTGATTTGATATATGGTTATACAAAATCGGGTTTTGAGTATTTAAAGCATTCATTACGTCCATAGTATGGAAGATTCTATGTCGCATCGTAATAACGATTTCTTTGAGAGCTAAAAATAAATCTTGTTTCATACTAAATCTTTCACGGTTGAAATGATGTTTATATAAACTTAGAGAGTTTATGTAGAAGGTGGAAATTTGTATAGAAAGAATTAAAGTAAAGCCAGCCGTGCAAACCAGCGGACACGTTGTGTCGCGGTAGTTTGCAAACTGGTCTGGGGGCGAGCAAAGCTCTCCCCCGTGAACCCCCTCTTGATGTCAGATTTGGGGGGCAGGCTGAATGTCGGTTATTGGGAAGGGATGACCGGAATCAGCCATTCGTAGCACTTGTTGAATCCGCGACTTTCCGCTCACTTGATCCAAATACTGAGGTCTGGACTTCCGAAAGAGGGGATTTGCGTCAATCTAGCATGACCAATCGCTTGACCGATTGTAGTGAGCTCAAGCGACTTCAACGGCGATGAATTCCACTTGTCGATGACTTCCTCAATTCGAGGGCATTGCGGCTTCAACTTCTGCACGATAGCAGCGTCGTCAGCTAGATCGGCGATGGCCTGGGCCCATATGTGTTGAACGTGTTCCACGCTAACTGATGGCGGCCGTTGCATACTCAATAAGACTTCCAAGGACATCGCCCGAGGTTGGTAGCATGCTGGGTTGAATACAGATGGAATCAGCAGCGACTTAACATCTGGCGATGTCTCCCCAACGATTTTATCGACCTTTTCAGCACTAAAACCCTTCATGAAGAGGGCTGGATAAACTTTCCTCCAAATCTCGATAAGACGAATTTCCCCCATGGATATCGTGGCACACCTTTGTGCCACCAAATATTCGTAGGACTGTCGATCAGTCTCTAAATCATCCAACAATTCATCTATAAATGTATTCAAATGCGCGCAGAATGCGGTTAGATTATTGACAGTAAAATTCTGCGTAAACCTCGAAAAAAAGGCGAACGCAAGTTCGCTTATTTCATTTCTAGTAAGTCGCGATATAGTTGTAATCGCTTCGTTTATTGCAAAAGCGCGGCGTGACCCGGTGCCCTCACTCGACCTCTTGGCGATAAGATCAACCAAGGTTCCGTGCGTTTCCGTATCGCCCGTTCGGGCATAGGCGCGCTGTGCCTCAATGACAACGTACTGGAAGTCAGGATCAGAAAAGGCATCTCTCTTGGCCGCAGCATCCTCGTCGAAACGCTTCATTATGCTTTCTTCGAATGCTTTAAGTCTGACCTCCATCACGGCTGCAGCGGTTGCAGCTAACTTGGGCATCTGGTCGGCCAACGACTCCACAATGGTCCGCACATCTTCGGAACTAATGCCTTGATGAACAATGGTGTCCCGCTGACTCTGAATAGCGATAGCCCCTTCCGCCGCCCGCTGATCTTGCCGTGAGCTCATTTGATACGATCCACTTTCGTGTCCCGACCTGATTGGATCGAAATTGACCCTTTACCGGTTCGCTGCCGCTGACTGACACGGCGACGATTTATAACCGCCGCGCCAACGCGGATACCGATTATAGCCACAATCAAAGCCGCCACACCGATGACGATCTGCCACTGCTCGTCTGTCATAAACTCTCTCCGTTGTTTATTGGGAATTCATATGCGCGCTCCGTTGTTAGAAGCAAATGCAATTAGTCCCTCAAGTGAATTGGGGGCGGTTTCGGTCTCAGCGTGAAGAGACGGGACGGCTAGAGTGTCGGCGCTTGCCGAACGGCAGAAAATCTCGTTCGTAGGTGACGCGCCACACTGGAAGGCGATAGGCAGCTATCTGCTGTCCCTAAGCGGTAAGCCACCATTCCGAGATCGGCCAGTCCTGCGCATTCCGGTTTGTCCCAAACTCACTCTATCGCGGTTCGTATAGCGATGTCGGCTTTGGAGAAACCGTCAGACCCACTTCCATGTCTGAGATGAGGCGTAAGCGGTCATTAAATGAAACCTTATTTTTCTGCTCTTTAGGGGGTCAACGGGGGAAGTATTACCCCTTGCCAGATGTTGAATGGGTAGCCATTCGACACTGCTGGCTCCCTTTTAAATCGTTCCCTTTTTGAAGGCTGTTTCCGGGTAGCGTATTGCCTCTATTGTTTGTTGCAGATTGGCTGTTGAAATGCCGGTAAGGTAGGTAGTCGTCCCTTGGCTCTTATGGGTGGCTTCATGACCAAGCAGGCGGTCAATCCACACCTCTCGGATATCTGTATGGGCGTTTCTGAGTTGTGTGGAAACGGTATGCCGGAACGAGTGAAACGTGATTTCTGCTGGCAGACCAATCCGGGTCTTGAGCAGTGAGAAAGCTCTGCCAAGGGCTGCGCCTCTGACACCCTGTTTTGAAGTCTCCAAGCCGGGGATGAGGTATGGGCCGTCTGTGGTATCCTTAAGAGTCAGAATACCGGCATCAATCAGCTTTAAATGGACTGGCACCATACGAGTGCCTGCTTCTGTCTTGGGTGCCCAGCCGGTTTCGCTATGGGGTCGGATAAGGAAACAGGGGATACCGTCAACAGTCTGGACGTCCTCTTTGCGCAGGGTGCAGATTTCGCCCAGCCTCATCCCCGAATAGGCTGCAATCAATGTGACCAGCCTGAAGGTCTCTTCTGGCACGGATGTGCTATGCCATGAGGCAGAGGCCAGCAAAGCTAGTTCTTTGGTCGTCCAGCTTCTTCTGACGGTCTTCTGTCCGTTTTCAAAATTCCAGCCTGTCCACGGATTGCGTGTGACCAGTTCCCGCTGGTGTAGCTGGTTCCAGAGGGCAGAGAGACGCATCATGTGGTTTTTCACACTTTTCCCGCTCAGGGTCTGTAAACCTTTCTCTCTGGCCCTCTGTGCTTCTTCTGCAAGGGTGAGGCTGCTCTTACGCTTGCCCAATGATGCTGGAAGGGAAAACAGCAGGTCGCGGAAGGCTCCAGCCTTTTCGCCACCGATAATGGACACAGGAGCATCGCCAAAGGCTTGCAGGAACAGGTCTACAGCCCGTTGGGTGGCTTTCTTGGTGTCGGCGCTGGCATGAAGATTATCCAGCACAAAGCGTTTTAGGGCACCTGACAGCATCAAGGGTTGAGTTTTGGGAGGCTTGAGCGTTTTCTTCATTGTCCGGGGTTTTGGCACCAGTGCTGAAACTGGCACGGACCTCGTTTCCTGAGCAGATGAAGGCAGGTTCACGCTCTGCAAATCCCGCAGTGAAACCCGCAGTCCTTCAAGCCTGCTTAAAGTGTCAGGTTGTGCCAGTGCGGAATGCGCTTGCATGAACAGTTCAGTGGTTCTGGCATGAAGGAGTGATGCTTTTTTGCGGGCTTCATTCTGGTAGCCAGTTTTCAAAGAAACCCAGATTTCCCGCCGGTTTAAGGCTGCTCGTAGGGCAGGGGGAACGATACGGCGGAAGTGGTAAGTGGTGCCTCGGACACGGAGCATAGAATCTTCCCTCAGTGGGGAAGGACAATGGAGCAAAGACAGCCTTTGCTCCTCATTCAGCCGAAAAATCGTGCTATTTCAGGTGTCTGTGGTGCGAACTGCGGGACTCGAACCCGCACGCCCAGTTACAGGCGCAAGATTTTAAGTCTCGTGCGTCTACCATTCCGCCAAGCTCGCATATGCAACTCTGTTTAGCATATACAGGGCACAGCACAATCATCGGCCAGGATTTTATTGAATTGGGTTGCCGGCACATTATTCATAAATTGCCGTCGTCTGAGTCAGTTTATAAAGATCAGCCTATGTAATGTGATGGGGGCAGGCTGGTCAAAAAAAGATATTGCGCCCTTCAAATTCAGTCAGCCACGCCTGTATGGCCTTTGGAAAGAATCTTCAGCGCATTGCAGAAATCGCGTGCATCCGTATGCGCTCCAGCAGGGGTAAGGTCCATAAGCTGCCCCCTTGAGGGGGATACGGAACCTGCCGCGCCGCCAGGGCGGGCAGGCCGCAACCACATTACTGCTGGAAGGCGCGCGCCAGCATGTTCTGCTTTTCAAGCGATACGGGCAGGGTGGTGTTGGTCAGCGCAATGCCCTGCCAGCCCGCGCCGAGTGCGGTGTAAAGGTTGATCGCATCCTGCAGGCGCTCCAGCCGGGCCATGGCCTCGGCATTCTGGGCGTTAAGAGTGGTGCGTTCGGTCGTCAGCACTTCCAGAAAGCCGACAAGACCCGCTGCATACAGCTTGCGGGCGCGTTCGCTGGCCAGTGTGCTGTCTTCCGCAGCCTTGGCCAGCAGTTCGGTGTGTTCCTCATCATCATGCCAGGCGGCCATTGCATCCTCGACTTCCTTGAAGCCGTTCAGCACGGACTGCCGGTAAGCCAGACGGCTTGCCTCGGCCGCGGCCTGCGCCATGCGGATCTGCGAAGTGTATTTGCCACCATGCATCAGGGGCAGCGAGGCCATCATCAGGAACTGCCAGCTCATGCCGCCCATCTGGAACACCTGGTACAGCGCCGATGCATTGGGGTTGAAGTTCAGCGGAATGGTGAAGTTGGGGTAAAGCTGGGCCACCGCCACGCCAATGCGCGCCGTGGCCTCGGCATAGGTGCGTTCGGCCTTGCGGATATCGGGGCGGTTGGCAATGACCATGGATGGCAGGGTGGCAGGGAACTCCGGCACCGGCGGCAGCGGCCTGGCCACCTTCAGTTCCAGCTCCGACGTGCCCGGCATCTGGCCCATCAGCACATCGATCGCATGGGTAATCTGGGAAATATGGGTCTTGAGCGGTTCGCGCGCGGCGGTCTGTGAATCCAGCTCCGCCTTGGCCTGCGCGATCTGCATGGTGTTGCCCACACCTTCAAGATACAGCCGGTTGGTCAGGTCATAGGCATCCTGCGCCACATGGATATTGTTGTTGGCGATTTCCAGCCGCAGCTGCTGGTCGCGCAGCATCATGTAGTCGCCAGCGAGTTCCGACAGCATCATGACCATGACGCCACGACGGTCCTCGATCGATTCCTCGACCGCGCGGTTCTCGGCTTCCACCCCACGGCGGATGCGGCCGAATACATCGATCTGCCAGCTTGCGCTGAACCCGTAGCCCAGATACGCGGCCTGGGGCTGGTTGGCCGAGCCCGCAGCAGAGCCGGGACGCAGCGGCCAGTTATCGATATTGACCGAATAACGGACATTACCGGCCGAGGCCTGCGTATCGACCTGCGGATACCACTGTGATGCCTGCACATCACGAATGGCGCGCTCGGCCATGATCCGCTGGCCCGCCACCTGCAGGTTGTAGTTGCCCGCAATGGCCTTGTCGATCAGCTTGTCGAGTTCAGGATCCTTGAAGAGGTGCCACCACTCCTTGAGTTCCTTGTTGGTTTCCTCGATCTCCTCGGGGGTGGCGGTATGCTCGTCCTCGGTGAACTTGGCGGGCAGTTTCATCCGGTCCGGCTGGTAGCGCGGCCCCACCGTGCAACCGGCCAGAAAGATGGCCGATGTCAGGAACAGGCCGGTCCTGCGGGTAACTGAAGTGATGTTCATGATCGTGCCCGCGCCTTACAGATGATCTTGCAGCCATGTCGTCAGGCGACCGCGTTGCGTGCGGGCCTGCGGGCCGACGCTGATCGTGGCCGTCATGCCGGCGGCGAGTGTCACGCTGTCGGGCACATGGTCAAGGTGGATACGGACCGGGATACGCTGCGCCAGCCGCACCCATGTGAAGATCGGGCTGACATCCTGCAGGCCAAGCCCGTCGGGGCGGCCATTCTGGTCATTGATACCGCGCGCGATGCTGACCACATGGCCGGGAATGATGTCCTTGTAGCCCATGAGCTTGACGCGCGCTTCGTCGCCCACATGCACGCCCCACATCTTGGTTTCCTCAAAGTAGCCGTTGACCCAGTAGGAGTCGGCGTCAATCACGGCCAGGCGGGCATGTCCCTCGGTCACGTAATCACCGATCCGCAGGTTGAGGTTGGTGATGTTGCCGTTGACGGGCGAATACAGGATGGAGCGCTGCAGGTTCAGCTTGGCCAGGTCAAGGGCCGCGCGCGCCGCATCGACCGAGGCGATCTGGGTCGCCACGTTCGAGTTGAACACTTCCTGTTCTTCCGCCGAGACGATGCCGCCAAGGCCCATGCGGCGGCGGGCGTCGTTCTGCTTGAGCTTGAGGTCTTCAAGCGCGCCATCGAGCCGGGCCTGCGCCTCGCGGATGGCCAGGCGGAAGCGGACGGGGTCAAGCACGAACAGAGGGTCGCCGCGATGGACGTACTGGTTGTCCACCACTGGCAGTTGTACCACCGTGCCCGATACTTCCGGCGCCACGTCAACGACATAGACGCGGACGCGCCCGTCGCGGGTCCACGGGGCAATCATGTAGGTGTCCCATAAAGTGATGCCCATGACGACGGCCATCGTCACGACCGCCAGGGTCAGGACCACACGGATCAGGGTGCGCAGGAGGGGCATGGGAATTCTCGAACCTTCTTGGGACAGTCAGATGTACAGGATCATCAGGCACAGGACGCAAGTGTATAGCGCGACCTCGAACAGGGCGAGATGCCAGAACCATTTCATTATGCCGCACCACCACAGCAGCGAGCGCAACAGCATGGTGACAGGCAGGGCAGCGACGGCATAGACGACAATCGGTGCCATGAAGACACCGAAGAGGTTGAATTCGCTCAGCATCAGGCGGTTCTCATTCCGAACGGTCCCGTTGAAGGAGAAGCAGGCAGCGACACCCGGTGACAGACTCCGCGCCGCTGTGCCGCTATCTGTAGCCGACACGGCCGCGGGAAGAAACCGTCAATGGTGCCACAATGCAGGGACACGCCCCCGGCATGGGGTGGAAAAAGGGGGGTAAAGGGCAGGGGCATCACCGCAGTGCCACCGTGTGGGGGGGCTGGGCGGGTTTTTTACACAGGTTGGCCTCGATCCGCTCAAAGACAGAATAGCAGGCCAGCAGTTCCGGCGTGGAAATGCCATGCAGCAGGCGGCTCGACACGGCTTCCACCGCATGGCGCACCTGGCGTGCCGTGCGTTCGCCCTTTTCCGTCAGGCTGACGAGCTTCGAGCGTTTATCTTCATGGTCGGGGGAACGGAACACGAGGTCGCGGCGTTCCAGTACATCGAGCAGGCGGGCGACGGATGGGGCTTCGATTTCAAGCACGCGCACGAGGTCTGTCTGGCGCACGGGGGGCGGTAGCAGGCCAAGGTACAGGACGGGCCGCCATGTGGCTTCGGTCAGGCCATATTCGCGCAGGTCATGATCGACCTGCCGACGCCACGCGGCGCCAAGCCGGGCGAGACGGCGACCGAATGACAGTTCCTTCTTGTTGCGCTCCAGATCGGGCATCGGGTTCCGCCAGCGGGGACATACAGGTATTAAGCATGCAAACCATTTGCGTGCTTAGTATGTCCGGAAGCTGCACGTTTCCAGAAAACGCCAATGTGAGCCAATGCAATTTCAGCATGGATACTATCTGGCAATGACGTGGATCATTGCCAGATAGCCCGGGCGCGGCGGTCTGGTGGTTGTTATCTGCCTGTTATCTGCCGCGACCGGTCAGGCTGCGCAGCAGTCCCCATACCGCCCGGAAGGTGTGGCGCGTCAGCGGGCCCGCCACCGTGGTGGCTACGGCGGACAGGGCCACGGTCTGCCGCAGTTCGTTCAGGGCGTGTTCGCGTGCGAATCGCACGCGGATTTCCTCTGGCGTCATGTAGGAGCGGCGGCCCATCACCAGACCCATGAGCACCACGAGCACATCGGCCCCGAAGACCATGGCCGCAGCGCCAAGGGCGCTGAAGCCCAGGGTCTGGTAACAGAAGGCCCACAGCAGCCCATGGCCTGAAATGACGGCAAAGAAGGCAAATATGGCTGCCACAACCAGAAACGCGGCCTGACGACCAAGACGGATCGCCATCAGTTTACGTAGGGTCAGCTCCCCTTCAATGATGGTTTTGCCGATTTCGCCTATTCTCATGATGCTCGCATGTCCTCTGGTTACGGCAGGCTAGAATGCCTTATTTCGTTGCGCGGCCAAGAAAGTAGCCGATCACCGAGAAAATGGCGATAGCCACAAGCGAACGAGCGCGTGAGCCGCCTTTTTTGGGGGCATGCTCTTCCAGGCTTTCACGGGCCTGGCCCGCCAGCTTCTCGGCCTTGCCCGCCACGTCATGCAGCGCCTGTTTGCCGTGCGTGTGCAGCAGGTTTTCAATGTGGCTCTTCAGGGCCTGCAGGTCTTCGTGGGTTACGTTCTTGATGGTGTCCGTGGTCTTGCTCATTGTCGTTTCCTTTTTAGGACGGGTGAAGCGGATAATCCTCTGGCAAGGAGGTAACCATTGCTTATAACGCTTTATCCCCCCAGTCAGGTTTCTGTTATCGCATGTCTCCTTTCTCCATACGGCTGGTTGCCAGTGCGCTGGCTGCCTCACCCGGTGCGTCGGGCCTGTCCTTCCGGGCTGCTGCCGGGGCGTGCCTGGCCATTGTCAATGAGCACGCGGCGTGCCTGAGCACCGTTGCCGACCTGCTCGCGGGCCACGTGTCGGCAGGGGCCGGGCAGATCGTGGTGGATGGCGTGGATGTCACAGCCCTCCCGCCCGAGGCTCGCCCGTGCACGCTGGTTGGCTGGCGTGACCCCCTGTTCGCGCATATGAGCGTGCAGGCCAACCTTGCCTTCGGGCTGCGGGCGCGGGGCATGGAGTCGCAGGCGGTGCTGGCGCGGGTGCGCGGCGTGCTGGCCCTGCTGGGGCTTGATGGGCTGGAGCAGGCCCGCCCGGCAACGCTGGGCCCCGAGCAGGCGCTGCGCGTCATGCTGGGGCGCGCGCTGGTGTTCGAGCCGCCCGTGCTGGTGCTGGAAGATGTCTTTGCGCCGCTCCCCGCCGCCAGTCGCCGCGCCATGCGCCGCCTGGTCGCCCGCCTTGTCCGCGCGCGCGGGCTGTGCGTGGTGCTGCTGACCCGCGCGCGTGAGGATGCCCTGCTGCTTGGCGATACGATCGCTTACATGCACGGCATGGAGGTGTTGCAGGTGGGCACGGCGCGCGACCTGTTCGAGCGCCCCGCCTGTGACCGCGTGGCCACCGAATTTGGCGATGCCAATGCCCTGACCGTGCGCGTGGCCAGCGTGGAGGATGACGTGGCCCTGGCCCACCTGCCTGGTGGCCTGCCGGTCGAGGCCATGGCCATGCCGGGGGTCGTGGCGGACCAGTTGGCCACATTGTGCATCCGGCCCGACCGGGTGGCCGTGATGTTTCCCTCCCGCCCCGGCATGACGGGGGCCGACCCTGACGAGCCGCCCCTGCTTGAGGCCACGCTGACCGACCTGCGCCAGATGGGCGATCATGTGCTGCTGCGCCTGCGGCTGGCCAATGGGGCCGAACTGCTTGTGCGCCGTCCCCCCACCGCCGCCCTGCAGCGTGTGGCGCCGGGGCAGGCGGCGGTGCTGGCGTGGCAGCCCGCGCAGGCAATGGCCTTTCCGTTCCGGGGTGAAATGGGGTAGCGTCCGCCATCTTCCGCCCCCGCCCGAAAGGCTGTTTCCCACCCGTGTTCCAGATTGTGTCCCGTCGCTCCCTCAGCGCCCTTCTGCCCAGCCTGCTCGCGGCCCTGATCGCCCTGCCCGTGCCGTGGGCGGATGTGCAGGCGGCCGCCCGCACCCGCCACAGCCCCGCGCTGGTGGTGGCCAGCACGGAGCCGCAGCTGGGCCAGGCGCAGGATGTTGCGTTTTTCCAGCCATTCACGCGCGCCACGGGGCAGGCCGTCACGCGCCGGGCCTGGACGGGCGCCCTGCCTGACCTCGAGTCCCATGGCCTCCGGTCTGGAAATGGGGGGAACTGGTCGCTTGCCTTTGCCGAGGACAGCACCATCCGCGCCGCCTGCGTGCAGGGCCTTGTGGTGCATCTGGCAGGCAGCACTGCCAACCCCGATGGCTGCGGTGCGCCGGGGCTGGCTACACAGGTTGTGGTGGCATGGGACCAGACATGGCGTGAGAGCGCGCCGCGATGGAATGATTTCTGGGATATCGTGCGCTTTCCGGGCAAGCGCGGCCTGCGGCGCGACCCGCGCACCACGCTCGAGATCGCGCTGCTGGCCGATGGCGTGCCGCCAGCCGAGGTTTATGGCCAGCTTGCCACCCCGCAGGGTGTCGACCGCGCCTTTCGCAAGCTCAGCCAGTTGCGTCCTTATATAACGTGGTGGTCCACCCCCGCCGAGGCGGCCAACCTCCTGTCACGCAAACAGGTGCTCATGGGCAGCGCGCCGCTTGAGGCCGTGAACAGCCTCGCCACGCATGCGGAGCCGGAGCGCATTGGCGTCAATACCGACATGGCGCTGTCCTATGACCTGTCATGGGCGGTGGTGGCGGGCCAGTCCGCCGAGCGGCTGGGCCGATCACGCGAACTGCTGCATTTCATTGTCCAGCCAGACCGGCAGGGCGCTTTCGCGGCGGCCGTACCCGCAGGGCCGTCCGGTCCGGCCCATCCGGCGGCCCTGCTGCCCATGGATGTACAGTTCTGGCAGGTGAATTACGCGCCTCTTTCCCGGCGGTTCGAGACATGGCTGCACAGGGCGGGCTGATGCTGCTCCCTCTTGCCACTCACCCACCGGGCGCGCTGGCGGCTGACGGGTGCGCCACTGCGCTGGGGCTGGGAGTGGCCTGCATGCTGGTGCTGGGGGCGCAGGCCCTGCTGCACCGGAACTGGCCCGCGCGGTGCGTGGTGTTGCGTGGCCTCATGCTTGCCCTCATGTTGCCGGGGCTGGCGCTGGCGTTGCTCTGGCCGGGGTTTGTAGGCCACGGTGGCGGCATGGGGAGCGTGGCGCAGGGGGCGCTCGTGGCGCCTGCGGCCATGTGGCCGCTGCTGCGCGTGCTTGATGCCGTGCCGCCCGGCCTGTCGCGCACGGCGCGCGGGCTGGGTGCCGGGGGGCGCGCACGGCTGCGGCTGCTGTGGCTGCCCCTGCTGGCGGGCCCCGTGGCGGGGGTGGGCGTGTTCTGCGCGGTGATGACCGTGCTGTGCGCCATGGCGGCGGCAGCACTGCAATGAAAACTGTACACATGCGATATGGCAGGACGACATCATGACCGATGAGACCCCCCCTTTCTGGGAGACGACGCCGCTTGCGCAGATGACCCCCACGCAGTGGGAATCGCTATGCGATGGCTGCGGGCGGTGCTGCCTGCACAAGCTGCGCGAGGACGAGACGGACGAGGTGCTGTTTACCGATGTCGCCTGCCGTCTGCTCGATACCACCACCTGCCTGTGCACCGATTACGCCCACCGCCACCGCCGGGTGCAGGACTGCATCAGCCTGACGGCGGAGATGCTGGCCGATATCGACTGGCTGCCGCCCACCTGCGGTTACGTGCTGGTGCGCGATGGCGAGCCGCTGCCATGGTGGCACCCGCTGGTGTCCGGCACGCATGAAACGGTGCATGAGGCGGGCATATCGGTCAGTGGCCGGGTCATCAGCGAGCGCAGGGCGGGCATGCTGGAAGACCACATCATCGACTGGCCCGGCGAGGCCCCGAAAGATGCATTCTGCCGCACCCGCCCGCGCGGGCGCTGATGGCGCAGGGCGCGGGGCAGGAAGACGGGCTTGAGGTCGTGCCCATCGCATCGGGGGCGGTTCCGGTGCGGTGGCGCATCTCGGCGCGGGCGCGGCGGATTTCCATGCGCATCGACCCCGTGGCGGGGCATGTGGTCATGACCCTGCCGCGCGCGGCCCGCAGGGCGGATGGGCTGGCCCTGCTCCGCGCCCATTCCGGCTGGGTCGCGGCTGGCCTTGCGCGCCTGCCGCCTGCCGCCGAACTGCGCCATGGCGGCCACGTGCCGCTTGATGGCCAGAGCCGCGAAATCGTGCACTGCCCGGAGGCCCGGCGGGGCGTGTGGCTGGAAGAGGGCCGCCTGCATGTGAGCGGTGCCGCCGAGTTCATTTCCCGGCGCGTGATGGCCTATCTGCGCGCGCAGGCGCAGGTTCTGCTGCCCGCGCGCCTGCGCATTCAGGCCGAGGCCAGCGGCCTGCGCCCCACTCAGTTGCGCCTGCGCGATACGAAAAGCCGCTGGGGCAGCTGCTCATCCGATGGCAGCATCATGCTGTGCTGGCGTCTGGTCATGGCTCCGCAGGAGGTGCAGCATTACATCATCGCCCACGAACTCGCCCATCTGCGGCACATGAATCACGGGCCTGATTTCTGGCTGCTGGTGGACAGGCTGACCCCGCATCGCCGCCAGGCCGAGAAATGGCTGCGGGCCAATGGGGCGAGCCTGCACCGGCTGGCGGGATGAAATGGGAAGGATGAAGGTTTCCGGGTGCGGCCTTAGACTTGTGTTTTCAAGCCGTGAACTGCTCGGCGATGATCCGTTCCGACAGGCTCTGCCCGGGGTCGAACAGCACGGTGGTGTGCAACTCGCGCGCCTCGCTGATCTCGACGGAAATGACATCGCGCACCTCGGTAAAATCCGCCACGGCGGCGACAGGGCGCTTGTCGGTTTCCAGAATATCGAAGCGCACCCGGGCGGTGGAGGGCAGAAGCGCGCCACGCCACCGGCGTGGGCGGAATGCGCTGATGGGCGTGAGCGGCAGCAGGTTGGCCGAGAGCGGCACGATCGGCCCGTGGGCCGAGAGGTTGTAGGCGGTCGAGCCCGCAGGCGTCGAGATCAGCACGCCATCGCAGATCAGTTCAGACAGGCGCACGCGCCCGTCGACTCCAATGCGGATCTTGGCTGCCTGCCGTGTCTGGCGGAACAGGAATACGTCATTGAGCGCCAGGGCATGCACACACTGGCCATCCATGGTGGTGGCCTTCATGCGTAGCGGGTGCAGGGTGGCCACCTGGGCCGCGGCAAGGCGGGCGGGCAGGTCATCGGGCACGGCCGGGTTCATCAGGAAGCCAACCGTGCCGCAGTTGATGCCGTAAACCGGCAGCTCATGCCCAAGGGTGGTGTGCAGCGTTTCCAGCATGAAGCCATCGCCACCGAGGCAGATCAGGGCCTCCGCCTCTTCGGGCGGGCACTGGCCGTACTGACCCACCAGCCGTTCACGCCACAGTTCGGCGCTCTCGTTCGGAGCCGCGGCGAAGCACAGTCTGGTGGGGGTGTACCCATCGGCCCAGCCGGGGTACGACATATCGGTCATGGAGTGTGGATGGACAGGCGGTGATGCGCCATGACCGGCATGCGCGCGCGCGTGCTGTCAATCACGCCATGTTCGATGCGCGCGGTGCTCCAGCCCGGCCCGTCGGAGACCTGCGCCACGATGGTGCCCCACGGGTCGATGATCATGGAATGGCCATAGGTGCGGCGCGGCTGGCCGCTGTCGTCGATGTGGGTGCCAGTGGTGCCGCAGGCCACCATCCAGCACTGGGTCTCGATGGCACGGGCGCGCAGCAGCGTCTCCCAATGGGCAAGCCCGGTCTCGACGGTAAAGGCGGCGGGCACCAGCAGCACGTTGGCGCCACGCGCGCGAAGCGCATGGAACAGGGCGGGGAAGCGGATGTCGTAGCAGATGGCCAGCCCGGCGGTGAGATCGGGCGAAAGCGGCGCGGTAACGATGTCGGAGCCGGGCTCGTAGGTATCGCTCTCGCGGTAGCCCTCGCCGCCGGGCGTTGTCACGTCAAACAGGTGGATCTTGCGGTAGCGCGCGATCTCGTGGCCCTGCGGGTTGAACAGCAGGGACGTGTTGAACAGCTTTTCCCCATGCAGTTCGCCAATCGAGCCGCCATGCACGCTTATGCCATGCGCGCGCGCAATGCCGGACAGGAAGTGGTACAGCGGCCCGGCCTCGCCCGTGCCATCGGGGGCGGGCAGTACCTCGGCTGCGGCGAATTTCATGTCGCGCGTGCCGCCAAGGCAGCTCCACATCTCGGGCAGCACCACGAGGTCGGGCTTGTCGGCGGTGATGGCGGCGGTGATGAGGGCGCGGGCGGTATCGATATTCTCGGGCGCGGAGGCGCCAGGCGCCATCTGGATGACGGTGGTGCGCATCTGGGCTGGTACTCCGTTGGCAGTGCGGTTTGAGCATAGGACAGGCGGCCCGCCCCCCGCAACCGGCACGCATGGTTGCCACACTGTTAAAAGGGGGCGTGGCGCGATAGGATGGTCTTCTGGCTCAATATTGAAAAATCAATGGCACATTCCTCATCTTCCCGAACGGTCATCTTCGCGGCACTTGGCGGCAACCTGCTGGTGGCGGCCACCAAGTTTGGCGCGGCCTTCCTTACGGGCAGCGCCTCCATGCTCAGCGAGGCCATCCATTCCCTGATCGATACCGGCAACCAGGGCCTGCTGCTCGTGGGCATGAAGCGCGCGACCCGCCCGGCCACGGCCACGCATCCGTTCGGTTACGGGCTGGAGCTGTATTTCTGGACCTTCGTGGTGGCGCTGCTCATCTTCGGGCTGGGGGCGGGGGTCTCGCTGTATGAGGGGATCATCCACATCATCCACCCGCAGCCGGTGGCGCATGTGCTGGTCAATTACGCCGTGCTGGTGGCGAGCATCGTGTTCGAGGGCTCGGTGTGGCTGATGGCGCTGCGGGCCTTCCGCAAGGAGGGCAAGGGCAGGCGCGGCTGGGTGGAGGCCGTGCAGATGAGCAAGGACCCCACCGTGTTCACCGTCCTGTTCGAGGATACGGCGGCGCTGAGCGGGCTGTTCGTGGCGCTTTTGGGCAATGTTCTGGCCGAGTGGCTGGACATGCCGGTGCTCGATGGGGTGGCGTCCATCATCATCGCCTTCATCCTAGCGGTCACGGCGGCCTTCCTTGCGCGGGAATCCCAGTCGCTGCTGACGGGCGAGGGGGTCGCCCCTGAAGTGCTGCGCGCCCTGCGCCAGATGGCGCTGGCAGCCGATGGCGTGGAGCGGCTGAACGAGATCCGCTCCATGCATTTCGGCCCGCGCGACGTGCTGGTGGTCATCAGCCTCGATTTTCGCAATGACATGACGGCAGGGCAGGTCGAGATCGTGGTCAGCACGCTCGAGCGCCAGATCAAGCAGACCTATCCTGAAGTCACGCGCGTGTTCATCGAGGCGCAGGACAGTCGCGGCCAGCCAGCCGCCACCGCTGCCCGCGGCACGGCCATTACGCCGTGATGAATTCCGCCGCCCGGTAGCCCTGCGCGAACAGAAGGCTGCGCAACGTGGTGGCGTTGACCTGGTTGCCGATCTCGCGCCGCACGGCGGGCTTGGCGTGGAAGGCGATGCCCAGCCCCGCCACCCGCAGCATGGCAAGATCGTTCGCGCCATCGCCCGTGGCCAGCGCATCCGCCACGCCAACGCCCTGTGCCGCGACAAGGCGCCGCAGGTGCGCAAGCTTGGCATCCGGGCCTAAAATGGGCTGGCCGACCTCACCGGTCAGGCTGTCGCCTGCATCGAGCAGGGTGTTGGCGTGGTTTTCATCAAAGCCGCACAGGGCCGCCACCCGGCTGGTAAAGAACGTGAACCCGCCGGACACCAGCGCCGTGCGTGCGCCACCTGCCCGCATGGTGCGCACCAGCTCGGCAGCCCCCGTGTTGAGCTTTACGTCCTTCCACGCTTTTTCCAGCAATGTCACCGGCAGGCCGCGCAGCAGGGCCACGCGCTCGCGCAGGGCGGCCTCGAATTCGATCTCGCCATTCATGGAGCGGCGCGTGATCTCGGCAATCTTCTCGCCAATGCCGGCATGGGCCGCGATGTCATCCAGCGTTTCGCAACTGACGATGGTGCTGTCCATGTCGGCCACCAGCACGCGCTTGCGGCGGTTGGTGGAGGGCGTTACCAGCACGTCGATATGGGCCTTGGCGAAAACGGCGCGCAGGGCCGAGATATCGGGGGCGGTGCAGGCCATCTCGACCGCTTCGCCTTCCGCCAGGGTAACGGGGGTGGCAGCGCCTGCAAGGTCGCGCGCGGCTTCGATATCGACCGGCGTGAGCGATGTGGCGTCACGGTTGGCCACCAGTACAAGGATGTGGGCGTGGGAAGGGGAATCAGCCATGGGGTCCGGGTCAGTGAAAAGGATGAAACAATGACACGCCCCCCATCAGGGCAGGCGCGCGTGGCGCTAATCGTGGCGGGTCCGACCTGTTCGGGCAAGTCCGCACTCGCGCTGACCCTTGCGCGCCATGTGGGCGGCACCATCATCAATACCGATTCGATGCAGGTCTACCGCGACCTGCGTATTCTCACCGCCCGCCCCACCGTGGCGGAGGAAGCCTGCGTGCCCCATGCGCTGTATGGTGTGCTGCCCGCAGCTTGCAATGGCTCGGTGGCGTGGTGGCGCGAGCAGGCGCTGGCGGCGGCACACGCGGCGTGGGATGCCGGGCGCGTGCCGGTGTTCTGTGGCGGCACGGGCATGTATTTCCGCGCGCTGACCGATGGGCTGGCCGATATTCCCCAGCCGCCGCCCGCCATCCGCGAACAGGCGCGCGGCCTGCTGGCCGAACTCGGCGCCCCCGCCCTGCATGCCCGCCTGCAGCAGATCGACCCCGCAACCGCCGCCACACTGCGCTCCAGTGATGGCCAGCGCATTGCCCGCGCATGGGAGGTGCATGCCGCCACCGGCCACGGCATGGCATGGTGGCGGCGCGAGGCCGTGCTGCCGCCGCTTGCCGCCCGCTTCATTGCCATAAGGCTGCACCCCGCGCGTGACGGGCTGCGCGCGGCCATCGCCCGGCGCTTTCACGCCATGCTGGACCAGGGCGCCATGGCGGAGGTGGCAGCCCTGCTGGCGCAGAACCTGCCGCCCGACCTGCCCGCCATGCGTGCCCATGGCGTGCCCGAACTCGCCGCCGTGCTGCGTGGCGGGATGACGCGGGCGGATGCGGCGGCGCGCGCCATCCAGCTGACCGGGCAATATACGAAGCGGCAGGCCACGTGGTTCGCCCATCATCCGCTCGCGGCTCCTGAAGACACGTTTTTATATGAAAAACGATTTGAAAAAGACGAAGTCGCGCAACAAATGGAAAGCGAAGCCGATAAAATCATTTCTTTTGTTATTAAACGCATTGACGCGGGCCAAGGCTTTCCGTAAACCCGGCCCGGGATTTCGCCTGTAGCAGGGCTGGCCGGATTGTTCTGGCCACCAGTGGCGAAGGAGCAGGACCATGAACACAGCAGCGCACCAGACCGACATGAAGCCACACGCAGCGGGCACGGATACATCCGTGCTCAGCGGTGCGGAGGTGCTTCTGCGCGTACTGGCGGAGCAGGGGGTCGAGGTCATTTTCGGCTATCCCGGTGGCGCGGTCCTGCCGATTTATGATGCCATTTTCCGCCAGGATGCGATTCGCCACGTTCTGGTCCGCCACGAGCAGGCCGCCGTGCACGCGGCCGAGGCCTATGCCCGCTCGACCGGCAAGGTGGGCGTGGTGCTCGTCACCAGCGGGCCGGGTGCCACCAACACCGTGACCGGCCTGCTCGATGCCATGCTGGACTCGATTCCGGTGGTCTGCTTCTCGGGTCAGGTTGGCGTGCCGCTGATCGGCACCGATGCCTTTCAGGAGGCGGACACGACCGGCATCACCCGCCCGGCCACCAAATACAACTATCTCATCCGCCGGGCGGAAGATGTGGCGCCGTGCGTGCACGAGGCCTTCCATATCGCGCGCAGCGGCCGCCCCGGCCCGGTGCTGGTCGATCTGCCCAAGAACCTGATGGTCGGCCCCGCACCCTATAGCGACGCCCCGCGCGTGCCGCACCCGTCCTACCGCCCGCAGACCGAGCCGGGCCGGGATGTGATCGCGCGCGCCGTGGCCGCCATGAAGGGCGCGCGCCGCCCGCTGTTCTATACCGGTGGCGGCATCATCAATGCCGGGCCGGAGGCATCCGCCGCCCTGCGCAGACTGGTGGAAAAGACGGGCTTTCCGTGCACCTCCACGCTGATGGGGCTCGGGGCCATGCCCGCGGGCGACCGGCGTTTCCTGGGCATGCTGGGCATGCACGGCACCTACGAGGCCAACATGGCCACCCATGGCTGCGACGTGCTGATCGCGCTCGGTTCGCGCTTTGACGACCGCGTGACCGGCAGGCTCGATGCGTTCTCGCCCGGCTCGTTCAAGATCCATGCCGATATCGACCCCAGCCAGATCAACAAGATCGTGCGGGTTGACGTGGGCATTACGGGCGATGCGCGGCGCGTGATCGAGATGATGCTGGAGGAGTGGGAGTGCACGCCCGCCAATACCCGCCAGCCCATCGACATGGCGCAGTGGTGGCACCAGATCAATGAATGGCGCAAGACCGACAGCCTCGGTTTTGTGCAGGATCGCGCACCCGAGGCGATCATCCGCCCGCAATACGCCATTCGCCGCCTGCATGAACTGGCCACCGCCACCGGGCGCGACACCTATGTCTCGACCGAGGTGGGGCAGCACCAGATGTGGGCGGCACAGCATTTCGGCTTCGACAGGCCCAATCGCTGGCTGACCTCTGGCGGGCTTGGCACCATGGGCTACGGGCTGCCTGCCGCCGTGGGCGCACAGATCGCCCACCCCGATGCGCTGGTGATCGACATCGCGGGGGAAGCTTCCACGCTCATGAACATCCAGGAGCTTTCCACCATCGCGCAGTATCGCCTGCCGGTTAAGGTGTTCATCCTGAATAACCAGTATATGGGCATGGTGCGCCAGTGGCAGGAACTGCTGCATGACTCGCGCTATTCCGAGAGCTACAGCGCGGCGCTGCCCGATTTCGTGAAGCTTGCGGAAAGCTTTCATGGCAAGGGCCTGCGCGCGACCTGCGTGGGCGAGCTTGATGGCGTGATTGCCGAGATGCTGGCCCATCCCGGCCCGGTGGTGGCGGATATATGCGTGGCGCAGGATGAAAACTGCTACCCCATGATCCCTTCGGGGGCTGCGCATAACCAGATGCTTCTCGGCCCCGATCAGGATGACGAGATCAGCGCCGAAGGCCGCATGCTGGTCTGATCTTGCGCCTGCCCGTGGTGCTCCGTGTCACGGGTTTCCGTCCTTTCCTGCCGCCCCTGCCCCCCGCAGGGCGGCGCCCCAAGCAGTCAGGAAACACCATCATGACCACGCAGCAGGAGAGCCCGGTCTCTGCGGTCATTTCCATTCAGGTCGAGAACGAAAGCGGCGCGCTGGCCCGCGTGATCGGCCTGTTCTCAGGTCGTGGGTACAATATCGAGAGCCTGACCGTGGCCGCGGTGGATGAAACCCGCCATCAGTCGCGCATCAATATCGTAACCACCGCGACCCCGCATGTTCTGGGCCAGATCCGCGCGCAGGTGGAGCGGCTGGTGCCGGTTTACCGCGTGGCGGTCATGACCGGGCGCGAGCCGCACGTGGCGCGCGAGATGGCGCTCGTCAAGGTGATTGCCAGTGGCGAGCGCCGGGCCGATGCGCTGCGCATTGCGCAGGCCTTCCGCGCGCACCCGGTTGATGCCTCGGCCACCTCGTTCGTCTTTGAGCTGACCGGCGCGTCCGACAAGCTTGATGCCTTCATCGACCTCATGCGTCCCCTTGGCCTTGCCGAGGTGTCGCGCACGGGTATCGCCGCCATCGCCCGTGGGGCGGCAATCCTGTAAGGGTCGCGTTTTCTACTTCATCCGTTTTTTTCATTCCCCAAGGAGCAAGACCATGCGCGTCTATTATGATCGCGATGCCGACGTGAACCTGATCAAGAGCAAGAAAGTGGCCATCATCGGCTACGGCAGCCAGGGTCATGCCCATGCCAACAACCTCAAGGATTCCGGCGTGACCGACATCGTTGTCGGCCTGCGCCCCGAATCAAAGGCCGTTGCCAAGGCCGAGGCCGCCGGCTTCAAGGTCATGACCCCCGCCGACGCCGCCAAGTGGGCCGACGTGGTGATGGTGCTGACCCCTGATGAAGGCCAGGGCGCGCTGTACAAGGAATCGCTGGAAAAGAACCTCAAGCAGGGCGCCGCACTCGCCTTCGCCCATGGTTTGGCCATTCACTTCCGCATCATCGAGGCGCGTCCCGACCTCGACGTGTTCCTGATTGCACCCAAGGGCCCCGGCCACACCGTGCGCTCGGAATACCAGAAGGGTGGCGGCGTGCCGTCGCTGGTGGCCGTGGCGCAGAACGCCTCGGGCAACGCGCTTGAGATCGCGCTGTCCTATGCCTCCGCCAACGGCGGTGGCCGTGCGGGCATCATCGAGACCACCTTCAAGGAAGAGGTCGAGACCGACCTGTTCGGTGAGCAGGCCGTGCTGTGTGGTGGCCTGGTCGAGCTGATCCGCGCTGGTTTCGAGACGCTGGTTGAAGCCGGTTACGCGCCGGAGATGGCCTATTTCGAGTGCCTGCACGAAATGAAGCTGATCGTCGACCTGATCTATGAAGGCGGCATCGCGAACATGAACTACTCCATCTCCAACACTGCGGAGTATGGTGAATACGTGTCCGGCCCGCGCGTGATCACGCCGGAGACCAAGGTCGAGATGAAGAAGATCCTGACCGACATTCAGGATGGCACCTTCGTGCGCAACTTCATCCTTGAAAACCAGTCCGGCAACATCGGCTTCAAGGCCACCCGTGCTCGTAACAACGAGCACCAGATCGAGAAGGTGGGCGAGAAGCTGCGCGCCATGATGTCGTGGATCGGCAAGAACAAGCTGGTCGACAAGGCCCGCAACTGATCGACGCAAAATAATGGGGGCGATCTGCCGCCACCGTATTTTCAGCGCCAGCCGGATTGTTCCGGCTGGCGTTTTTTTTATGTCCGCTTTCGTGGGGCCGCCCCGCATTTGCCGTGACACGACCGGGCACGGGTGCCACCATGCGCGCCGGTATGAACAGCAGGAGCGCCGTATCGTGACGGACTACGTAATTCCCCCCTACACCCTTCCTGTCGTGCCAGTGGAGGGGAGTGCGGGTGTCTTTCCTGTCAGGCGGATATGGTGCGTGGGGCAGAACTATGCCGCTCATGCGCGCGAGATGGGCAGCAACCCCGAGCGCTCCGAACCCTTCTTTTTTGCCAAGCCTGCCGATGCGGTGGTGCCCGGTGGCGGGCTGCTGCCGTTTCCCGTCAGCACGGCGGACCTGCACCATGAAGTCGAGCTTGTCGCCGCCATCGGGCGCGAGGGGGCTGACATTGAGGTGGAGAAGGCGCTCTCGCACATTTATGGCTACGCGGTGGGGCTGGACATGACCCGGCGCGACCTGCAGGCCGCCGCCAAGAAGGCGGGCCGCCCGTGGGCGCTGGCCAAGGGGTTTGACCAGTCCTGTCCCATTTCCGCGCTGGTGCCTGCCGCGCGCATCGGTCACCCCGACAGTGGGGCCATTGCCCTGAGCGTCAATGGCGAGCAGCGCCAGAAAGGCGACCTGGTGGAGATGATCTGGTCCGTGCCCGAGATCGTGGCCTGCCTCAGCCGTTTTGTCACCCTTGCGCCGGGCGACCTGATCATGACCGGCACGCCCTCGGGCGTGGGGCCGGTCAAGCGGGGCGACGTGCTGCATGCCACCTGCGCCGGGGTGGGCGAACTTAACGTGACCTATACCGGCTGAAGCCTGCCGCTTGTGGATGATAAAAGTTTTTGAGTGCCGCTTTTTGAAAAAAGCTTCACCAAAAACTTTTCATTGCTGGTGCAATTGCTGCGGGCGGGCGTTTTACAGACCTTTAGGGGAGGAAAAGAAATGCAATATCGTCAGCTTGGCCGTTCGGGCCTCAGGATTTCAGCTTTCACGCTGGGCACCATGACCTTTGGCGGCAAGGGTGACTTCGCCAAGACCGGTGACACCGACCTTGCAGGCGCCCGCCGCCAGCTTGACCTGTGCATCGAGGCCGGGATCAACATGTTCGATACCGCCGATATCTATTCATCCGGCGTGTCGGAGGAAATCCTGGGCGCGGCGCTGAAGGGCCGCAGCGATGACATCATGGTCACTACCAAGGCCCGCTTTACCATGGGCAAGGGGGCCAATGATGCCGGGTTGTCGCGCTATCATCTCATCCGCGCGTGCGAGGCCAGCCTCCAGCGGCTGGGACGTGACCATATCGACCTGTATTACCTGCATGAATGGGATGGCCAGACCCCGCTCGATGAAACGCTCGAAGCGCTCGATACTCTGACCCGCGCGGGCAAGATCCGTTATACCGGAGTGTCCAACTTCTCGGCATGGCACCTGATGAAGGCGCTGTCGGTTGCCGAGCGTGACCGGCTGATCGCCCCCGTGGCGCAGCAGATCTATTACTCGCTCCAGGCGCGCGAGGCGGAATATGAACTGCTGCCGCTTTCGCTCGATCAGGGCATTGGCGTGCAGGTGTGGAGCCCCATGGCCGGTGGGCTGCTTTCAGGCAAATACCGCCGCGGCAGGCCGCAGCCCGCAGGCACGCGCCAGATCGAGAAATGGGGCGAGCCGCCGGTTCATGACATTGAAAAACTGTATGATGTGGTGGAAGTGCTCGTCAGCATTGCCGAGGCCCGCAACATTTCCGCAGCCCAGGTGGCGCTGGCCTGGGTGGCGCAGCGGCCCGCCATTACCTCCATCGTGATCGGCGCGCGCACCGAGGCGCAGCTTGTCGATAACCTCAAGGCAGCCGACCTTGTGCTGAGTGCTGAAGAAATCAGCCGCCTTGATGAAGCAAGCGCTCCCCCGCTGCTTTATCCCTACTGGCATCAGGCGAGCAATGCCTCTGACCGGCTCTCGGCCGCGGACCTGCTGCTGCTTGGCCCCGCCGTGGCGGCCAAGGCCAGCAGGCCAGAATAAAGACGGAAGTTTCCGGGTGCCGCCTTTTTTCGGAAAGGCGGCGTTCTTCTGATGCTTTTTGGAAAAAGCTTCACCAAAAACGTCTTTGACTGTTGATGATTTTTGCGAGGACAGGTCGGTATCGGCCTGTGTCCTGCGTCATACACCCGCCCATGACAGTTGCAGGGTGTCTTCATAACCTTTCGGGTGAATGGCCGTTACGCCGATAAGGCACGGCAACCTTGATCAGGATCAAGGTTGCGGACCCTGCGCCGATGGTCAGCTAACCCCATGATCAGACACGGCATGAACGAAGGAAACAGGCGGTCGGCATCTTGTAATAACATCGGGTGGATCCCATCTGGAATCCAGCGCCTTGCCGTTGCCTGTTGAGGGACGGCGCAAAGGCAGAACCATCATGTCGCCTGATTGAAAGGGACGAAGAAACAGATGAACATCGAGAAATTCACGGAACGCTCGCGCGGTTTCCTGCAGGCCGCCCAGACCATCGCCATGCGTGACTACAACCAGCAGTTGACACCCGAGCATCTGCTCAAGGCCCTGCTTGATGATGATCAGGGTGCCGCTTCCTCCCTGATCCGCGCCGCTGGCGGTGACGTGCCCGCCATTACCGGCGCCAACGAGGCCGCCCTTGCCAAACTGCCCAAAGTGCAGGGCAGTGGCGCGGGCCAGCCCAGCGCGACGGGTGAACTGGTGCGCGTGCTTGATGCCGCCGAGCAGGCCGCGCAGAAGGCGGGCGATGGCTATGTGGCGCAGGATCGCCTGCTTGCTGCCATTGCCGCATCGGAAACGCCTGCCGGTCAGGCCCTGCGTGCCGGTGGCGCTACGCCGCAGGCGCTGGAAAAAGCCATTGCCACCATCCGTAAGGGACGCACCGTGGATAGCGAAAACGCTGAAGCCAATTTTGACGCGCTGAAGAAATATGCCCGCGACGTGACCGAGGTGGCCCTTCAGGGCAAGCTCGATCCGGTGATTGGCCGTGATGAGGAAATCCGCCGCGCCATTCAGGTGCTGGCGCGTCGCAGCAAGAATAATCCGGTCCTGATCGGTGAGCCGGGCGTGGGCAAGACCGCCATCGTCGAAGGGCTGGCCCAGCGTATCGTCAATGGCGACGTGCCCGAGGCGCTCAAGAACAAGAAGCTGCTTTCGCTCGACATGGGCGCGCTGGTTGCGGGTGCCAAGTTCCGTGGTGAGTTCGAGGAACGCCTGAAAGCGGTGCTGAAGGAAATCGAGTCCGCCGAGGGCCAGATCATCCTGTTCATTGATGAGATGCACACCCTTGTGGGCGCAGGCCGCAGCGATGGCGCGATGGATGCCTCCAACCTCATCAAGCCTGAACTCGCGCGTGGCGTGCTGCACTGCATTGGCGCCACCACGCTTGATGAATACCGCAAGTACATCGAGAAAGACGCAGCTCTCGCCCGGCGTTTCCAGCCGGTTTATGTGGGCGAGCCGACGGTGGCCGATACCATCTCCATCCTGCGTGGCATCAAGGAGAAATACGAACTCCATCACGGGATCCGTATTTCCGATGGTGCGCTGGTGGCGGCGGCAACGCTGTCCAACCGCTACATCACCGACCGCTTTCTGCCTGACAAGGCCATTGATCTTGTCGATGAGGCCGCAAGCCGCCTGCGCATGCAGATCGACAGCAAGCCCGAGGAACTCGATGAGCTTGACCGCCGTCTGATCCAGCTCAAGATCGAGCGTGAGGCCATCCGCAAGGAAGACGATGCGGCGAGCAAGGAGCGCCTGGTCAAGCTGGAAGGCGAACTGTCGGAACTACAGGAAAAATCCGATGCGCTGACCGCCGCCTGGCATGCTGAAAAAGACCGCGTGAACGCGGTGCAGAAGCTGCAGGAGGAAATGGACCAGATCCGCTCGGATATCGAGATCGCCCAGCGCAAGGGTGACCTCGCCCGGGCATCGGAGCTGATGTACAGCCGCCTGCCGCAGCTTCAGGCCCAGATTGCCAAGGCGCAGGAAGAGGCTGACCAGATCAGCAAGGGCGATGGCATGGTCAGTGATACCGTGACCGATCAGGGCATCGCCGCCGTGGTCTCGCGCTGGACCGGCGTGCCGGTGGACCGCATGCTCGAAGGCGAGCGCGCCAAGTTGCTGCGTATGGAAGATGAACTGCGCAAGAGCGTGGTGGGTCAGGAACCTGCACTCAAGGCGGTATCGAACGCCGTGCGCCGTGCCCGTGCCGGGTTGCAGGACCCCAACCGTCCCATCGGTTCGTTCCTGTTCCTTGGCCCGACGGGGGTGGGCAAGACCGAGCTGTGCAAGGCGCTGGCCCGCTTCCTGTTCGATGACGAGAAGGCGCTGTTGCGCATCGACATGAGCGAGTTCATGGAGAAGCATGCGGTCTCGCGGCTCGTCGGCGCCCCTCCCGGTTATGTCGGGTATGAGGAAGGTGGCGTGCTGACCGAGGCTGTCCGCCGCAGGCCCTATCAGGTCATTCTGTTCGATGAGGTCGAAAAGGCGCATGAGGATGTGTTCAACATCCTGCTGCAGGTGCTCGATGATGGCCGCCTGACCGATGGGCAGGGACGCACGGTTGACTTCCGCAACACGCTGATCGTGCTGACCAGTAACCTTGGCTCCGAAGTGCTGGCGCATCTGCCTGATGGTGAATCGGTTGATAGCGTGCGGCCCGAGGTCATGCAGGTGGTGCGCAACCACTTCCGGCCCGAGTTCCTCAACCGCCTGGATGAGATCATCCTGTTCTCCCGCCTGCAGAAGGCGGATATGGGCAAGATCGTGGAAATCCAGATCGGTCGCCTGCGCAAGCTTCTGGCTGACCGCAACATCCAGCTCCGTCTGGACAAGGGCGGCGAGACCTGGCTGGCGAATGAGGGCTATGACCCGGTCTATGGTGCCCGCCCGCTCAAGCGCGTGATCCAGCGCGCCCTGCAGAACCCGCTGGCGGGCCTGCTGCTTGAAGGCACCATTCATGACGGTGAAACCGTGACCGTTGATGCGAAGGATGACCACCTGACCATCAATGGCACCGAGGTTGAGGCCGACTGACACCGGCGCACCGCACCGGATTTAAGGAAAGGAGGGGCCTGCCCCTCCTTTTTTCATATAATTTTCACTTTAGCGCATTTTTTTTTGGTGCGGTTTGTGACTGTTATGTGTGTTTTATGGCTGAATTCCGTGTGTTTTCAGGGTTTTTGGCATGGCGTTGACAGGGGGGGCTAATATCCGTAAAAGCCCCTTCACCGGACGGCGATGCTGCTCCGGCGGGTCTTTGACAAGAGAATAGAGAGAGTATCTGGAAGGGATATGCTGGCGGCGCGGTTGTTGCTCTTTATGGGGCGATGATTGGCGGTCTGGACTGGGTGAG
>NZ_NIRT01000068.1 GCF_003207795.1 Komagataeibacter nataicola
GCGGCGGGTCGCAACACGCTATGACAGATGCCCGAACGTCTTCTTCTCAGCCATCTGCCTCGCTGCAACCGTCATCTTCTGGCTATGAGTCCTGAGCCTAAAAAAATAAAAAGTTATAATTTGATGCTGCTAGATGATTTTAGGATGTTGAATGATCCGCGTTGGGTTGATGCGTATGTGATGCGTTTCATTCCTCATTTTTCGTGTCCTGAAGCAGGGCCTTCTGTTTGTACATCTACTGGTCATTTTGTTTTCTCCAGGCTTCCTGCAGGTAATTGGTATATTGTTGTTTCGTATGACCCTACAAAAGAAGATAAACGGGGTACTGTAACTGTACAAAAAATAACAACTATTGAAGGTCAGACAGTGCCATTTATTTCGTCAGTCGGAGCGAGGGAGGAAACCTGCGCACCATGATACGTAAGGGTATCAAGAAACACGTCCTATCGTTTCAAAAAGACGATGATATTTTTGCTTCGAGCGTGGTTTGATCATAATTACGCAGGTAGTAGACAAGCCATGACCACGCTCGGGGCGGAGCCTGTGACCGACAGGAGTGCTGCGAATATTGTTGCCACGGCAGCGGGCCTGTCCGCCTTTGTCGGGGCGACGGCCTCGCTGAATGCTGATATGCGCTGGGGGGGGCAGTGTTACGGGACAACTCAGTGCATCCCATTCCCACATGGATTCCCAAAGCGTGACGCAGGTGTATACGACAGTCTCAGGAGCAAAGAATGTAACCATCGATAACGGGGTAGGCCGCACGACACTGGATGGTGCGAGGGTATCTGGTGGTTCCGTGGACGTGACGGCGGGCAACCTGAACATTACCTCGGCACAGAATACTGCGAGCTATCTCAGCACGAACGAGAGCGCGGGCTTCAGCTTTGCCGTTCCCGTCTACGGTACAGGCGGCGAGAAGGGTTTTTCAGTCAATGCCTCGGCGGGCATTCTGTACGATACCTATGCCTCGACGGAAGCCAGTGGCCTTTCCGGGCTTTATGCGGGGCAGGACGGACTTGATGTCGATGTTGCCCACAACACGACCCTAAGCGCAGGTGTCATGGAAAGCACGGCGGCATCCGGCCATATGGTCACGACGGGTAGTTTGACGGCTTATGATGAACAGAACATATCGATATGTGCCGGCGCATCCATCAATCGTTCGCTTGGAAGCCTGGGAAGTGGGGGGAACACGGGACCCGGTAATGGAGCCCCAAGAAGAAAAAGAAAATCTTTTTATCCGGATTTGAATCCGGATGTAACGTTTGCACCTGTGTTTGGAATAAACATATCAAAAAGTTTTTCATCTATTGGATCAAATATCAATATTGATGCGGGCTCTCTTTCAGGCAGTTTGTCGCGTAACCCGTCGGCAGCGAATCATGCAATCAGTAATGAATTTGATGCGAACCAGGCGGGAGAGATCCTGTCTTTAACGAACAGTTTTGAAAAATCCTACAGGAATGCGTACGGTGAGGCAAAAGATATACAGGAAATGACAAAGAATGCCAGTTTGACAGATCAGGAAAGAGAAGAAAACGATGCAAAATAATAATTTTACAAATATATTATTTACAATTTTTATGACCGCATCATTATGTGGGTGCGTAGTACCTGAGCCACCAAAAATACCATTTAATAGTAGCGAAGTGTCTTGGGCTCAAAAAACAGGATCATCGACTATCAAGGGGTGTGTCAGTGGAGCGGAATTTACCGCCTTTGACACTTATCATTTGGCTGATGGAACTGATTCGTCATCACCCGTAATGAGTTCTTCTGTAGAAATACCTCAGAAAAATTTTACAATAGATCTTCTTCCGGAAAGCGATTATATGCATGTTCTTGAAAAAAAGATGAATATATATAGTCTTAGGCTTAATGATTACACTATTTTAAATGATCCCCGCTGGGTCGATCCTTCAGTTTTACCCTTCATCCCGCATTTTTCATGTCCTTCCGCTGGACCGAATATCTGCACATCGCCGGGTCATTTTATATTTTCTAATCTTCCTGCAGGGAACTGGTATATTGTTGCTTCATATAATCCTACAAAAGAAGATAAAACAGCTGGCGTAACTGTGCATAAAATAACGACTATTGATGGGCAGACGGTTCCTTTTGTATCATGGGTTGGCGCATTAAATAAAACATGCAAACCATGATATATGAAGCGTAAATCATTGAAGATATGTTTGCTGTCGCTTCCATAAGCCGGGTATTTTTTTGCTGCGACCGGGGTAATGGTCCTGACCACGACCGGACTGACGACGGACTGACGACGGACTGACTGCGGCGACGAGCGACCGCCATGCCGGGGATATCGTTGCCACGGCGGCAAGCCTGTCGGGTAAGACTGTCACGTTGGCGGCGCCAGGCACTATTCAGCTTCAGTCGGGGCAGGACACCATGCATACGATCACCAGCCAGACGGCCCTGTCCGCCTTTGTCGGGGCGACGGCCTCGCTGAATACTGATATGCGCTGGGGGGCAGTGTTACGGGACAACTTAGTGCATCCCATTCCCACATGGATTCCCAAAGCGTGACGCAGGTGGATACGACGGTCACGGGTGCAAAGAATGTAACCATCGATAACGGGGCAGGCCGCACGACACTGGACGGCGCCAGGGTATCCGGTGGTTCCGTGGACGTGACGGCGGGCAACCTGAACTTTACCTCGGCACAGAATACTGCGAGCTATCTCAGCACGAACGAGAGCGTCGGCTTGAGCTTTGCCATTCCCGTCTATGGCACAGGCGGCGAGAAGGGTTTTTCAGTCAATGCCTCGGCGGGTATTCTGTACGATACCTATGCCTCGACGGAAGCCAGTGGCCTTTCCGGGCTTTATGCGGGACAGGGCGGGCTTGATGTCGATATCGCCCAGAACACGACTCTTAACGCAGGTGTCATGAAAAGCACGGCAGCATCTGGCAATACGGTCACGACGGGTAGTCTGACGGCCCATGATGAACAGAACATATCGATATATGCTGGCGCATCCATCAATCGTTGGCTTGGAAGCCTGGGAAGTGGGGGAAACACAGGACCTGGTGCTGGAGAAAGAGAAACAAAAAGGAAAAATTTTTATCCGGATTTAAATCCGGACATAACGTTTGCGCCTGTATTTGGAATAAACATACCCCAAAGTCTTTCATCTATTGGATCAAATATCAATATTGATGCGGGCTCTCTTTCAGGCAGTTTGTCGCGCAACCCGTCGGCAGCGAATCATGCAATCAGTAATGAATTTGATGCGAACCAGGCGGGAGAGATCCTGTCTCTAACGAACAGTTTCGAAAAATCCTATAAGAATGCGTACGGTGAGGCAAAAGATATACAGGGAATGACAAAGAATTCCAGTTTGACAGATCAGGAAAGAGAAGAAAACGATGCAAAATAATAATTTTACAAATATATTATTTACAATTTTTATGACCGCATCATTGTGTGGGTGCGTAGTACCTGAGCCACCAAAAATACCATTTAATAGTAGCGAAGTGTCTTGGGCTCAAAAAACAGGATCATCGACTATCAAGGGGTGTGTCAGTGGAGCGGAATTTACCGCCTTTGACACTTATCATTTAGCTGATGGAACTTATTCATCATCGCCCGTAATGAGTTCTTCTGTAGAAATACCCCAGAAAAATTTTACAATAGATCTTCTGCCAGAAAGTAATTATATGCACAATCTTGCAAATAAAATGCATAAATATCACTTTTTATATAGTTATCACACATTAAATGATACCCGTTGGGTTGAGCCTTCAGTTTTGCCCTTCATACCGCATTTTTCATGCCCTTCCGCTGGGCCAGACATCTGCACATCTCCTGGGCATTTTATATTTTCTAATCTTCCTGCAGGGAACTGGTATATTGTTGCTTCATATAACCTTACAAAAGAAGATAAAACAGTTGGCGTAACTGTGCATAAAATAACGACTATTGATGGGAAGATGGTGCCATTTGTATCATGGGTTGGTGCAATGAATAAAATATGTAAGCCATGATCCGCAAAGCGTAAATCATTGAGAGCCTGATTCGAAAGTTTTTCAGCACTGACAATGCCTTGCGGTTTTGCGGGTCAGCATGCGGATTGAGGCGATCAAAGTCCACGCTGTTGACGAGGCTATGGACTTTTCCCGGTCTTTGGCGAGCCGCCTGCAGCGACCGAGCCAGGCGAATGTTCGTTCGACCACCCAGCGGCGAGGCAGGATTTCAAAGCCCCTGGCTGTGTCTGATCGCCTGATGATTTCGACCGTCCATTTTCCCATGCTGGCGAGCGCGGATCGCAGTTTATTACCGGCATAGCCGCCATCGGCGAAGATGTGGCGAAGCCATGGAAAGTGTTTGCGTATTGCCGCCAGGACATCGACAGCCCCGTCACGATCCTGAATGTCAGCGGCATGAACAGGGAGGAAGATCAGGAAGCCGCAGGTATCCGTCAGAATATGGCGCTTGCGACCTTTAACCTTCTTTCCAGCGTCATAACCGGAAATTCCCCCACTTTCCGTAGTTTTTACCGACTGGCTATCAATCACGCCCGCGCTCGGGGAGGCCTCACGCCCTTCGACCTCCCGCAGGTTCATGACCAGTATTGTGTTCATCGCTTCGAACAGTCCGGCATCACGCCATGCGTAAAAGTAGCGTCTGACGGTCGAGACCGGTGGAAAGCATTTCGGCAGCAGACGCCACGCACACCCACCCGAGGCGATATTGAACTTCCCCGGGTTTACCGGAGAGTAAAACTCTCGGAGGATGAACCCTATGGTAGAGAAGAAGACATCACGTTATTCACCTGAGTTCCGTGAGCGC
>NZ_NIRT01000069.1:2500-4783 GCF_003207795.1 Komagataeibacter nataicola
GCATTCGGTGGATGCCTTGGCACCAGGAGGCGATGAAAGACGTGGCACGCTGCGAAAAGCCATGGGGAGCCGCGAGCAGGCTTTGATCCGTGGATATCTGAATGGGGCAACCCACCCAGCGATGGGTATCATGTTCTGAATACATAGGGACATGAGGCGAACCCGGGGAACTGAAACATCTAAGTACCCGGAGGAAAAGACATCAATTGAGATTCTGCTAGTAGTGGCGAGCGAACGCGGAACAGGCCAGTGGCTGTTTTTGAAGAAGCAGAACGGAATGGAAAGTCCGGCCAGAGCGGGTGATAGCCCCGTATGCGTAGTGTCAGGAACAGTCCTTGAGTAGGGCGGGACACGTGAAATCCTGTCTGAACATGGGGGGACCACCCTCCAAGCCTAAATACTCCCTGGTGACCGATAGTGAACAAGTACCGTGAGGGAAAGGTGAAAAGCACCCCGACGAGGGGAGTGAAAGAGACCTGAAACCGAATGCCTACAAGCAGTCGGAGCCTCTTATGGGGTGACGGCGTACCTTTTGTATAATGGGTCAGCGAGTTTCTGTTTGCAGCAAGCTTAAGCCGTTAGGTGTAGGCGCAGCGAAAGCGAGTCTGAATAGGGCGACGAGTTGCTGGCAGAAGACCCGAAACCGAGTGATCTAGCCATGGCCAGGCTGAAGGTGCGGTAACACGCACTGGAGGGCCGAACCCACGCCTGTTGAAAAAGTCGGGGATGAGCTGTGGCTAGGGGTGAAAGGCCAATCAAACTCGGAAATAGCTGGTTCTCCGCGAAATCTATTGAGGTAGACCGTCGAGTATTACCCCGGGGGGTAGAGCACTGGATGGGCTAGGGGGGCCCAAAGCCTTACCAAACCTAACCAAACTCCGAATACCCGGAAGTATGAGCTCGGCAGACAGACAGTGGGTGCTAAGGTCCATTGTCGAGAGGGAAACAGCCCAGACCACCAGCTAAGGCCCCCAAATCGTGGCTAAGTGGGAAAGGATGTGAGGATTCCAAAACAACCAGGAGGTTGGCTTAGAAGCAGCCATCCTTTAAAGAAAGCGTAATAGCTCACTGGTCTAATAGAAACCTTGCGCCGAAAATGTAACGGGGCTCAAGCCACGTGCCGAAGCTGTGGGTGCATTCTATGAATGCGCGGTAGCGGAGCGTTCCGTAGGTCTGTGAAGGAGACGGGGTGACCCTCTCTGGAGATATCGGAAGTGCGAATGCTGACATGAGTAGCGACAAACAGTGCGAGAAACACTGTCGCCGAAAGTCCAAGGGTTCCTGCGCAAGGTTAATCCGCGCAGGGTGAGCCGGCCCCTAAGGCGAGGGCGAAAGCCGTAGTCGATGGAAACCGGGCAAATATTCCCGGGCCTGCCAGAAGTGACGAATACAATATGTTGTCGGGTCTTATCGGATTGATCCGGCTTTTGGAGTATTCCAGGAAATAGCTCTGGCATATAGACCGTACCCGAAACCGACACAGGTGGACTGGTAGAGAATACCAAGGCGCTTGAGAGAACGATGCTGAAGGAACTAGGCAAATTACTTGCGTAACTTCGGGATAAGCAAGACCCGTCAGTGGGCAACCATCGGCGGGTGGCACAGACCAGGGGGTAGCGACTGTTTAGTAAAAACACAGGGCTGTGCGAAGTCGAGAGACGACGTATACGGCCTGACGCCTGCCCGGTGCCGGAAGGTTAAGAGGAGGTGTGCAAGCACCGAATTGAAGCCCCGGTAAACGGCGGCCGTAACTATAACGGTCCTAAGGTAGCGAAATTCCTTGTCGGGTAAGTTCCGACCTGCACGAATGGCGTAACGACTTCCCCGCTGTCTCCAGCATCGGCTCAGCGAAATTGAATTCCCCGTGAAGATGCGGGGTACCCGCGGTCAGACGGAAAGACCCTATGAACCTTTACTGCAGCTTTGCAGTGGCATCAGAGACATTCTGTGTAGGATAGGTGGGAGGCTTTGAAACCGGGGCGCCAGTTCCGGTGGAGCCATCCTTGAAATACCACCCTGACTGTTTCTGATGTCTAACCGAGGCCTGTTAGCCAGGTCCGGGACCCTGCATGGTGGGCAGTTTGACTGGGGCGGTCGCCTCCCAAAGTGTAACGGAGGCGCGCGATGGTGGGCTCAGGCCGGTCGGAAACCGGCTGTCGAGTGCAATGGCATAAGCCCGCCTGACTGTGAGAGTGACAGCTCGATCAGAGACGAAAGTCGGCCATAGTGATCCGGTGGTCCCGCGTGGAAGGGCCATCGCTCAACGGATAAAAGGTACTCTAG
>NZ_NIRT01000106.1 GCF_003207795.1 Komagataeibacter nataicola
GATGCGGTTGCGTCTTTTGTATTTTCGCTTGTCGTATTTGACTGGTTTTCCGCGGGATCTTCTTCCCGGAATGCAGGGCCTGATCCCTTTTTCCTCCAGGGCATCCCGGAACCAGTCAGCATCATAACCCCGATCCGCCAGCAACCACTGTGCCATGGGAAGGCTGCTCAGCAGAGCAGAGGCTCCGGTGTAATCACTGATCTGTCCGGCTGTCATAAAGAAGCTAAGCGGTCGTCCGTTCTGATCGGTGATGGCATGCAGCTTGGTATTCATGCCTCCTTTAGTGCGTCCGATCAGGCGGCCTGGATCCCCTTTTTTAACCGCAGACTTGAAGCCGTGCGGTGTGCCTTGAGATAGGTCGCATCAATCATAATAGTCTGAGGCTCAGCCTTCGCGGCAGACAGGCCATCCATCATCCGCATGAAAATGCCCATGTCGCCCCAACGCTTCCAACGGTTGTAGAGCGTCTTGTGCGGACCGTATTCCCGGGGCGCATCACGCCAGCGCATACCATTGCGGTTCACAAAAATGATGCCGTTCAGCACGCGGCGGTCATCAACGCGAGGTTTACCATGGCTCTTGGGAAAAAACGGCCGCAGACGCTCCATCTGTTCATCCGTCAGCCAGAACAGGTCGCTCATCTTCAGTCTCCTTGCAGAGCCTGAATCAAAATTCCCTACAAAAATCAATGGGTCCTGAGCC
>NZ_NIRT01000070.1 GCF_003207795.1 Komagataeibacter nataicola
CCATCCAGAATGCCTCCTTCAGAGAATGGTCTGCATCCTATGAATCACATTTTTAAACCGATGGGTACCCCGTGAGTCAGGCCAAACAATGGTTGGTATGAATGGCACGGATGTCATTACCGGAATTGCCGATGCTGTCGTACCGGCAGAAGATGGCAGGCCAGAGGTCATCATTGATTGGAAAAGCGATGTCAATCCATCGACCACGACGCTTGCCCATTATCAGGCGCAGGTGCGTGCCTACATGGACATGACGGGAGCGCGACTGGGGCTGATCGTCATGGCGACATCCGGCACCGTCATCAGTCTCGATACAGTATGAGGACAAAGCCATGACGTGTGCCACCAATAAGGACGTGACGACAGTCAGGCCTGGGAATTGCCGCAGGCGTGAATGACCGCAGGGAAAGCTGACGCCAGCCTGTTGTCGCGTGTTACGATGTTTCTGAACTGCTGCAGCCTGGCAAAAAACCGTTCAATGATGTTTCGTTTTTTATAAATTGAAAAACGGTTTTTCATGGACAGATACGGTTTTTATTTATGTGATCTCACGGTCTTCGAGTTTTCCATAAATGGATCGGCGTCATAAGCCTTGTCGGCGATGAAGGTTTCGGGATCGACTTCATCGAGCAATGGCTCTGCTTCAGAGCCTGATCCGAAAGTTTTGAACAATACCAGCATGTTGTGATTCATCCGTCTTTGCGAAGAGATGGAGTGAATGGTGGCATGGACTGGTATTGCCCGACACGAACATAGCCGGGAGGGATTGTGATATCCATCGGATATGACGGATGCCGGGTGGGCTTTGATTATGCCGTTCGTGCCCCCGGCGAAACGGGGCGGACCGCCTTGTACGGCGGATTATGCGCGAGGTTGTAAACGCGATACTCCATATCGCCTCGGGTGGGTGTGCGTGGCGTCTGCTGCCGAAATGCTTTCCACCGGTCTCGACCGTCAGGCGCTACTTTTACGCATGGCGTGATGCCGGACTGTTCGAAGCGATGAACACGGTACTGGTCATGAACCTGCGGGAGATCGAAGGGCGTGAGGCCTCCCCGAGCGCGGGCGTGATTGATAGCCAGTCGGTGAAAACCACGGAAAGTGGGGGAATTTCCGGTTATGACGCTGGAAAGAAGGTCAAAGGTCGCAAGCGCCATATTCTGACGGATACCTGCGGCTTCCTGATCTTCCTCCCTGTTCATGCCGCTGACATTCAGGATCGTGACGGGGCTGTCGATGTCCTGGCGGCAATACGCAAACACTTTCCATGGCTTCGCCACATCTTCGCCGATGGCGGCTATGCCGGTAATAAACTGCGATCCGCGCTCGCCAACATGGGAAAATGGACGGTCGAAATCATCAGGCGATCAGACACAGCCAAGAGCTTTGAAATCCTGCCTCGCCGCTGGGTGGTCGAACGAACATTCGCCTGGCTCGGTCGCTGCAGGCGGCTCGCCAAAGACTGGGAAAAGTCCATAGCCTCCTCAACAGCGTGGACTTTGATCGCCTCAATCCGCATGCTGACCCGCAGAACCGCAAGGCATTGTCAGTGCTGAAAAACTTTCGAATCAGGCTCTTAACATACGGGTTCTTAGCTGGTATCCTGTATCACCCCTTTCTCCTGTGTCACGGACTGGACCCGGCTGTCATGGCGGCGGCAATGATCAGGATACCAGATGCCGCGACAGCTATCCTCGGTTGCCAATACTCCATAAAAACGAAGCCGATTGCGAGCCAGCCGACAGCGACTGCCAAACTAAGGATAATGGCCGACCATTCACCAGGAAGTTCTGGCGCGCGCCATGTCAACCACACGCCAGTCAAGCCAAAAATGATTTGCCCGAGCGCATAAGTAGCAAAGTCTCGTGCATGCAGCTTACCTGAATTGCACGTTGGTAAGCTGTTCGGAGATATCCCACAGGCGGGCGTCAGCCTGCCGGTCGAGTGCGACGGGAGGTATTTTGGCAACGGTGGGATATCCCCGCGTCTCGCCCAACCTGTCGGGGCCATAATAGCAGCCGCCTTTTGCCTCCGATGACGTCGCGGCGAAAAGTGTCGGGAGTGCGCCCTGGGCGGCCGGCTGGAAGAGAAACCACAATATCCGCCGCGCAAGGCCCAATATGCTCGAAGCCCCAGCCCCATTCGGAAGCAGATCCGTACGCGAAATGCCGGGATGGGCTGCGATGCTGGTGATCCCCCAGTTTCCTGCTTCGCTGCGACGCTGAAGTTCCAACGCAAACATCAGGCAAGCCAGCTTGGACTGGCTGTAGACCGGCATGGGCTTATAACTATGTGTTGCCTGAAGATCATCAAACGTGATCCGACCGTCACGCGCTGCAATGCTGGAGAGTGTTACAACGCGCGGATGGTCCCCCTTGCGAAGCAGGGGCAGCAGATGCGCGGTGAGGGCGAAATGTCCAAGATAATTGGTTCCGAACTGAAGTTCGAAACCATCTGAGGTCACTTTGCGTGTGGGTGGCATCATCACGCCAGCATTGTTGATAAGCACGTCGAGATGGTCGTGTTGGCTACGCAGACGTTCGCCAAACGCGGCAATTGACGCAAGATCAGCCAGATCAAGAGCCTCAAAGCTGATGGTTGCCTTGGGGGCTTCCTTTTTGATCCGGGCAACGGCTTCCGCTCCTTTGCCCGGGTTTCGTCCGGCGAGAATGACCGTTGTGCCAGCATGTGCGAGCGCCAGCGCATCCTCAAACCCGAGGCCGCCAGTCCCGGTCACGACGAATGAACGGCTACGTATGTCTGGAATGTCTGATGTCGTCCATTTTCTCATATTCGGTTCCTGTAAAAGCAACAAATTCTCTTTGGGAAGTGATGGTCGATAGTCCGATGACGCTCGCCATTGATCTCGGCATATGCTTGATATTTAGCTGTGTCTGTCGGGAGGACGAATGCCCGAACTGCCAAATTTCTTGCCCGATCCTGCAATGGTCTGGCTCAGGCCACGCGCAGGGTGTAGATTGGAGCCGTTGGAATTTGGGCCGGAGCAAGGCATGTCATCATCTCTCGCCAGAGCTGTAACCTGCTATCTGGACGCGCAGGGTTGTGGCGCGAATGGGCTTTGCACGACGTCGTTCGACGGTCTGAATATCATCAGACTGAGTGAAAAGACGCCGCCGAGTGGCATGGTCTACAAACCGTCGCTCTGCATCACCCTTCAGGGCGCGAAGGCGGTGGAGTTTGGCGATGCCATTTTCGAGTATGGGGCGATGGCGTTCCTGCTGGTCAGCATCGAAATACCCGCTCTTGGCCGCGTGACGGAAGCAAGCCCTGAATGTCCCTATATCGGCATCACCCTAGATCTGGACGCAGGGATCCTGCGTGAGGTCATGTCGGAACTCGCTCAGCCGCCCGTTCCCTCGAATGATCAGGGTATCGGGGTCTTCGTCGCCGACCTGTCTGAAGATCTGGCGGATTGCATCAGACGACTTATACGCCTGCTCGATAACCCTGCGGCACTCCCGATCCTCTGGCCTGCGATCATGCGGGAAATCTGTTTTTGGCTGTTAACAGGGCCTCATGCGGGCGAGGTCTGTAAACTCGTCCTGCCCGACAGTCACATGCAACGGGTTGCAGAGGCCATTCATCTGCTGCGCGCCAACTTTACGAAGCCGGTAAGGATTGAGCATCTTGCCGCCGCGGCGGGCATGAGTCTCTCGTCTTTCCATCAGCATTTCAAGACACTGACGTCTATGACACCGCTCCAGTATCAAAAACAGTTGCGTCTGCTTGAGGCGCGCCGCCTGATGGTATCAGAGGACGTCAACGTCTCGCACGCGGCGTTTGAAGTTGGTTACGAAAGCCCGTCGCAGTTCAGTCGGGACTATGTCCGCAGGTTCGGGACAGCACCCAAACGCGACGTGATGGAACTTCGCTCCTTTATCATCTGATCATGCAGGACCGTGTGTGGGGCTCTGTCCATCGGATAAATTTAGCAGACAGGCACCAGCCGCCTTAACTCATTGTTTATTGAGAATATTCACCCGTTAGAATGTGTCCATTCAAACCGGATCTGCTCTAGATATCCACCATGCTGTGATGATTGGCCGATCTGCAGGACATTCGTCACCGTGGCGAGCATGATTTTCGGACGCAGCCTTCTTATGCGATCCTCGGCAAAAGGCCATCGATTATCATACGCCTTTTCCCAAAAAAGGTGCGGGAGATAAGGAAGATGTTACCCCGCTACGAGTAGGATAATCTTTTCGTTTCAACGAAGTTTAAACACCATTTTCCCAAGTTTTTCGTGGCGACAGACGAGGAGGGGCCGGAACTGATCAGGAACGCTCTACTCCGCATGACGTGCCCCCTTTTTTGTATCCACTCAAAAGGAGAGTTCTCGTTTTTTATGGCTTTGGTTTGATGGGATGACAAGTGTCTCGGGGGCATGCCCCGAGACACTTGTCTGGCGAGCTGATCCGGTGTCCTGCCACCCAGCTGGGAATGGGGGCGCTCCGTATTGTAGTCTTCCCGCCAGTCAGCCAGAACCTGTCGGGCATGGCTGAGAGACGTGAACAGCGTCTCGTTGAGGCATTCATCCCTCAACCGGCCGTTGAAACTTTCGACAAAGCCGTTCTGTTGCGGTTTCCCGG
>NZ_NIRT01000071.1 GCF_003207795.1 Komagataeibacter nataicola
CTCGCATACAACTGCAAAAGAATGGCACGGCTTCAGGCAGCATAAGCCGGGTCAGCCTCGGCGTTATCAGCCGCAAAATGCCCAACCCGACAGGCTGCTAGAAGGCGCTTTTGGATGCTGACAGGCAGCCGACTGCGACGACGTGCTTTCATGCGACATATAAAGCCTTTATTCGCTTACCTATGCCAGCCCCAAATATTTTATTTCACTTTTAAAAATTATTGATATTTGGTTTTTTTATTTAATTTTACTATTGTGTATTGTTATTTATAATAATAATTAAATCAGATCATAATAAACGAAAACACGGAATACTCAAACCGATTCCAGGTCAACGCATCAGGACAGAATTCTCATCTCTGACAGCTTCAATAACCATGTCTCACGACATGATTTGCGTGTCGATCAACCGCAAACGATTCTGGTCATGGCTCTGAATAGTTCGATTTTCAGGATCTGAACGCAATTGAGCACATCGCACTGTGCTCACGCATCAGACTGCATCAGGCGGCGGCCTGTTCAATAAGTCGGTTTTGCGCCCCGGATTATGACAGCATAAGGGTATCGATTAGCCTGCAAGCCTGTGGCTTCGTCAAAATATTGGGCCTGACATGGGTTGACCCTGGCAATGGTTCAGGCCAGCCAGTTCAAGGTGCTGTTCCAATCCGCTCCCGCGAACCGGCACCATGCTTACCGGGCTATCAACAACAGCGTGGGAGCGGTTACGGCCCACCATTCCGGCCCTGCCGCCGCCATTGATCTGCTGCGGATAACACATGGCATATCCGGCCATCGGGTGGTCATCGGGTCATCACACATCACCACCGGCACGGTGCAGGCCCGTTCAGGGCACGAAAAAGCACGGCCTGCATACAAAAACGCGACTGCGGAGCGGCAAATTCGACATGCCGCCCCGCAGTCACCAGAAAACAACCCGCCTGTTGTGGTCAGCCAACCGGGTTCAGGCCCGGCTCAGGGCGTTCCCCATCCACCACCACCGGGCGTTTCGATGGCAATCAGTTCATCCGCCTCCAGCGTGACGGATCCTTTACCGCCGACGATGTGCTCGGTCCCTTGCCGGTCGGTCATGATATTGCGCCCGACCGCGCCGTCCTTGCCCCCATGCAGTCCATAGGGGCTGAACGTGCGCCGGTCCGACTGGAACGAGACGCGCGCCTCGTGGCCGATAACCCGCAGCGACCGGGTCACGCCAGCGCCACCCCTGTGCTGCCCCTCTCCGCCGGAACCTTCGCGCAGTTCATAACATTCGACACGCAGCGGATAAGATATTTCCAGCGCCTCGATGGGGGTATTCATCGTATTGGTCATATTGACCTGCACGCCATCCATGCCGGCGCCGTGTGGCCGGCCGCCCTGACCGCCACATATTGTCTCGATATAGGTATAGGACTGCCCTGTTCTGGGGTCGACACCCCCGATGCTGACAAGGTTCATCGTGCCCTGACTGGCAGCGGGAATACGATCAGGGGCAATCTGGGCAAAGGCCCTGAGAACCGCATCGGTCACACGCTGCGTTGTTTCGGTATTGCCCGCGCACACGGCGGCCGGGGCCTGTGCATCGAGAAAGCTGCCCTTGGGAATGCGGATGTCAAGCAGGCGCAGCACACCCGCATTGGCAGGCAATGTGGCATCAACCAGCAGTTTGACGGCAAAAAACGTGGCTGACTGCGTCATCGGCGCCACCGCGTTGACGTTGCCCGCGCATTGCGGTGATGACCCCTCAAAATCGATCACCAGCCTGTCGGGCGCAACCGTGGCCCGCACGCATATCCTGACGGGATCGGTATTGGAGCCATCATTATCCAGAAAATCTTCCGCCTCATACACACCGGGCGTCATTTCAGCCAGACGGCGCAGCATCCGGCGCTCCGAATAGTCCAGGATGGCTGCAAATCCGCTGGCCAGCGTGGCATGGCCAAAGCGCTCGGCCACTTCCTCCAGGCGCGCAATGCCCACGCGCAACGCTGCAAGCTGTGCATTGAGGTCCCCGCGCCGCTCCTCGGGCGTGCGTACGTTACGCAGGAAAATAGCCTGAATATCTTCCTGCAGCACCCCAGCACGATAAAGTTTTACAGGCGGCAAGATGATGCCTTCCTGATAGATGCTGCGCGAGGCACCCGGCATCGAACCCGGTTCCATGCCGCCCACATCGGAATGATGGGCGCGCGTGGCAACGTAGGCTACGCAGGCGCCATCAATAAATACCGGTGCGAGCAGTGTGACATCAGGCAGATGGGCACCCGCCACAAACGGGTCATTGACCATGACGATATCACCATGATCAAGCGGCCCGCTCCGTGCCAGGATCGGTGCGACCGCGCGCATCATGGAACCAAGATGGACAGGCACATGCTCGGCCTGCGCAATAAGCTGCGCATGGCAATCGAACAGGGCGCAGGACGCATCCATCCGTTCCTTGATATTGGGAGAGAACGCGGTCAGCTTGAGTACCGCCCCCATTTCCTGGGCTACGGCTTCAAGCGCGTTGCGCAGCACCTCCAGGGTGATCGGGTCAATCGGGTTAGCCAGCGGGGCACTCACAGCGCGACCTCCACAATAATATTGCCTGATGGATGCACGACCGCACGGTCATCGGGATAGAGCACGGTCGTTGCCGATACCTCTTCAATAACCGCAGGCCCGACAATGACATTACCCGCGCAGAGATGTTCCCGATGATATACTGTTGCCGTATGGAATGCCCCCGCCTCGCCGGGCTGCGCGCCTTCAAAATAGATCGTCCGTTCCCCCCGGATCGCCTCTGGTCCGCACTGCTCGCCACCCGCAGGCAGGACCGGCAGGGCCGGTGCATCGATATGCCCGACCGCGGTCGCACCAAAGCCCACGATTTCAATCGGAGCCTGCGGGTCCGCATGCCCGAAGCGCTGGCGATGTGCTTCATGGAACTTTTCGGGCAGCGTATGCCACGCGGCCCGCAGGTCCCCTTCCAGAATGATCGACAGTTCGTAGCTCTGCCCCCGATACCTGACATCGGCGCGCAGTTCGATCGAACGCCGCGGCTCGGGCACGCTATCGGCTGCCAGAAGGGCGTTTCCACGTGCGCGCAGTTCCTCAAGGCGCGCGATGACCGTGTCCTCGGCCAGGTCGGCATGAGCTGCAATAAAGGTTTCGTTCACCTCATGCCTGAGATCGGAAACGAGTTGCCCCAGCGCGCACAGAATGCCCGGCGTGGGCGGAACCAGGATGGTCTTCATGCGCAGTTCACGCGCAACTGGCGCGCAATGCATGGGTCCCGCCCCACCAAAGGGAACCAGGGCAAAGCTGCGGGGGTCGTAACCACGTTCGACGGAGACGACACGGATGCCGCGCACGATATTGGCATGCGCCACACGCAGCACGCCTGCCGCCGCCTCGGCAATCGACAGCCCCATCGGTTCGGCCAGATGGACCCGGATGGCGGTCTCGGCCGCCTGCAGGTCCATGAGCATGTCACCACCCAGGCGGGTCTGGCTATCAAAACGGCCCAGAACGATATTGGCATCCGTTACGGTGGGCAGCGTCCCCCCACGCCCGTAACATGCGGGGCCGGGAATGGCTTCGGCACTCATGGGCCCCACACGCAGCGCCCCGCCCTCGTCAATCCAGGCGATGGAGCCACCACCCGCGCCAATGGCATTGATGTCAATGACCGGCAACCGGATGGGAACGGTCTCGAGCACCGCGGAACGGGTAATGGCAGGGCGCCCGTTGCGGATAAGGGAGATGGGGTGGTTGCCGTCCTCCCCGCACGGCATCGCAATGTGCCAGAATGGTCGTTGGAAGAAACGACTGCGCGAAAGGACGGCAGATGAAGGATAC
>NZ_NIRT01000072.1 GCF_003207795.1 Komagataeibacter nataicola
TATGATCTGCTCTTCCGTAAAACGACTGCGCTTCATCCGTCCGTATCCTTCTCGATCGGACTCTACTTTTAAATGGTTACATTTCCGGGGGGCACGTCACCGGTAAACCGCTCGACCCGTAGCACGTCGAAAAGATACCAGCCCAAAGCACGCAGGAACCGCAGGGTCCAGCCGTGTCCGGCTATGGTAGCATGAACATCGTGCGTTTCAAAGCAGTTGAAGATGGCTCCCGCGATGATCTGGCCGTCCTGCTCAATGCCCATCATGGTGAAGGGAGGATAGAACAGGACGCCAAGTTGATCGGCCAGGAAACAGGAGATGCGGCCATCCTGTTCGTGGGGAAGGATTACGCGGGGCATGCCGTATTTTAGTGCGGGTTTTGATGGGTGTACAGGATTTTACTGTACAGATGGCCGCCTTATGGAATACGATCAGACATGACCGCAATGAAAAGACAGCCCGTTGTAACCGTAAACCCGGACGTGCTGCGGGTCTGTGGCTTCATGCGCGAGACCATACCCTATGACCGTCGGGTTCAGATCGCCCAATGGTTGGGGCAGCACCGATAGATACCGGATTTTTGGGCGATGGATCCTGACTCATATGAATCATCAAAACTGACGTCATAGACTTGGTCAAAAAAAGCAAGATTTTTGTAATGAGGCATAAGGCCCTCCTTCCTCAAGAGAGCCTCATTAATTGTAGATACAATTTGCATGTTCAGTCTAAGCAGCCCGAACTTACTTCAGGATTTTTCTGGAGTGGGCAATGCCGTTTCCACAGTTTTTGATATTTCCGCCAATCTCAACAACGTAGCCAGCAGGACACGGGCTGCCTCCATGGAGCAGCCTGAATTATACCGGATGCCAGTCAGACAATTGTTGGCGTGCAATATCTTTGAATTTATCTTTTTCTTCTTGCGTAGCCCCCCCTGATATAGAATCAGGGTTATCATCCCACTTTCGAAAGGGATAGTGCCGAGAAAATATTTGTTTGGCGAGATATTCTATATTTCCTTCATTGTAGAACAAATTACAAAACCTCTCTTATTTTATTTTTTTTATTTCCATATCGATGATTATCTCTGCGATGGAAAGCGAGTTATCCGTTTGTAGAAGGTCGCATTTTCTTGCTTCTGACCGTAAGAAGGATAATGCGTTTTTGATGTGTTCTACTTTTCTTTTCATGTCTTCGTTTTTCTGCCTATGCTGCATATTGCTGCTCAAAGCTGTTGTTATCGAGAACAGCGTAATGGATATTCAGCTTGGCCCGGGCCTTATCCAGAACGACCTGCGAGACGGGCACAACGGCAGAAGCGACATCATGGCCAGAAGGCAGTGTCTTCCTGCTGTGAATCTGCGCCTCTACTCCAGCGCCAGGTACAATCCGTTTGAGAACACCCCATGCTGTCAGGAACAGATAGGTGTGAATATCATTCAGCACTGAAAATTCTATGCATGCCAGGATCAGTTCGGCTGATATCTGCTTACGCAGGGAGAGGGACAGATTCCGTTCAACGCCAAACCGGGTGATTTCCCAGACGGTCGGACCAGATGGAACAATCGGATCGGGCATCATATCGGGCCAAAGCGTTTCCAGCATGTAAGGCCGGTTCGTTGGCAGCAGACGGATCATGCCCCGGACAACACCTGCAACATCGCGCCATACAAGGTAGACAGCAGCAGGCGTATCGAATTGGTCGTATTCCATACCCTTGTAGAAGGGGACTTCCCACTGCTCATTGGCCACAAAATGGCGGTAGCGAAACTTGAACTGCTCAGCGAGAGCTGTTCCGCACCAGTGGGCATTTTCAACGGTTACGACTTCGATCATGGATCCACTCTCTTCCTGTTGGGTGAGAGGATCATTCACGAAAACTGACGGCCAGGTTACCTGTCAGACCTGACAGGTTTCACAGTTCAATCAGGCCGGCACAGATAGCCCGTACAACACCCATGATGCGATTCGTACATTTCAGTTTCAGCAAGGCATTGTTGATGTGAAAGTTAACAGTTCGCTCACTGACACCAACAATCATCCCGGTTTCCCACGAGCTTTTACCCTTGGCTGTCCATCTCAGACATTCTTTTTCACGGGGGGTAAGAATGGGGGGCGACATATCTGCCGGTTCATCCAATTTTTTATAACTGGCAATGAAAAAATTGGATAACGCACGCAGATAAAGTTCAATTTCCTGATCTATGTTTTTATCTGTAAACGCGAAGCAAATAGCATAAACCAATCTGTCATGCGTATGGACCGGTATTGTCAGGCCCTTTTTTATGCCAAATTCAGATACATCTCTTATGATCTTTTTTTCTTCTTTGTTCGTGTTTCTGATTTCATGCCAGAAATATGGATGACTTATAAATCTGGATTTTTTTATTATGGGATCAGAGATGATGTAATTGTTCTCAATATAGAAATTGACCCATTCCGTTGGATAGCCAACGTGTATAAAATTTTCTTTAGGATCTTCAATCCTGTTCAATTCCACAATGGTTACGTGGACATTCCCGACTGACAGAACGGCATCAAGATAGATGGATAATAGATCATGTTTAGTGGCTGCGTTCTCAAGGTCATGTAGTTTCGCCAGGAGGTCAATCGTCAAGCCCACCATCTATGCCGCGCCTACCTCCAGTGCCATCCAATAGTAAGCCTAAATTATATGATATATTTATTCTACAGATTTATGATGACGATCTCCGTCTGAAGCCAAGCCGTCCCCGGGCGGCTTTTTGCTGTCAGTCCTTAAGGGCAGTCTCTCCCATGTGGCATTTTATACCCCAACACCTGTTCAGTCCCGCCGCTCAGAATATCTCCGAACGGAATGGTCAGATCGCCATTCGTGCCAGCATATAAAAAGATGCGATTGAACGGGGTTAGCCCATTCTTCTCTTCTTCTCCGTAAAACTTCACCCATCCTCTGCCGTGTCGGGCATGGGCGATATATGTTTGGTCAGATGAAGAATTGGATCGCGTGTCCTGAACCAAAAACAGGCATGCTCTGTTCGGAGCATCTTTGGGTTCTATCGCAACAAAGCGATATTCTTTGCCGCTTTGGCCAGTCAGGATTTCTTCTTGCATGATGGCCCCTTTTCATGTCCGGAACAGTCTCTTGCCCCGGACGCTCTTTATATCCGCCTCACTTCTTTTCATCTGCCGAATCAGAATTTTGATTGGCATGATGAGTCGCATAGGATGCAGTCCGGGACATTGCGCCAAATCGGGCTGTATGAACAGACTGGGGCTCAATGCCCTGTCGCGCAGTGATGCTATCAGGCGTAACAGGATGATGCGGCTTGTGGGCACAAGCCGTGAGGATTACGACTGCGGCAAGTATGGTGATCTTTTTCATTTCATATCCTTGGGAATGTTCGGTCAGGCGGCTTTTTTCTGTCAGACCTTGGTCCGGCTCAATTTCTTTCTTAAGCATCACCACTCGGGTTTTCTGCGCCTGCTGCTCATGAGGGCGCGCGTTGCCGCCTCGCCAGCATCCGGGCAGGCGAATATCCGCTCCCGTTTTTGATCCAAGCATTTCAGTTGTTCATCAATCGAGATGCCAAAAGTCATTCGAGTGGGGTTCAGGCTGATCTTAGCCCCGCATTTTGGGCAGTCAATTTGCGTCAATGAAAGTCTCCTGATGAGTATTTCTATATCTGAACTAGGGCCTGTTAGGTCTTGATATAGTCTGCTGTAGCAGCGATGAGGATGACGGAGAGGAAGGATGCGGCGGTTTTCTCATATCGGGTCGCGACAGCC
>NZ_NIRT01000073.1 GCF_003207795.1 Komagataeibacter nataicola
TCCATCTGTTCATCCGTCAGCCAGAACAGGTCGCTCATCTTCAGTCTCCTTGCAGAGCCTGAATCAAAATTCCCTACAAAAATCAATGGGTCCTGAGCCTAAGGGCTCCGCCCTCGCGCCGGCAAGGGGGCGCGTCAGCAGGCTGACGCCGTCCGATGGGGTTTCCCCGATCTTCCTGCGCTGCGCTCCGTGCAGATCGGGCGATACCCCTCCCCATCGGTCGCCCTTGCCGTTGCTACCCCGCTGCTCGCCGCGAGGCAGAGGAACAGCGGGGGCTGTTCCTCGCGGAACAAAGGGCAAAGACCATGACCGGCAACGCCAACACGGCAACCGATTTCCGCAATACCATTCTGAACGGTGACAGTGTGCAGCTTATGCGCGCATTACCCCGTAATTCGGTGGATTTCATCCTGACAGACCCGCCTTACCTGGTGAATTATCAGGGCAGGGACGGGCGGAAGGTTCGTAACGACGACAATGCGCGCTGGCTCCGGCCTGCTTTCAACCAGATGCACCGTGTCCTGAAATGGGGCGGGTTCGCCGTTTCGTTCTATGGCTGGAATCGCATAGACCTGTTTGCCGAAGCTTGGAAGGCGGCAGGGTTCCGCATGGTCGGGCATATCGTCTTTCGCAAGTTCTATTCGTCTTCTTCCCGGTTTCTTCGGTATGAACACGAAAGCGCCTATCTTCTGGCCAAGGGCAATGTAACACCGCCCGCAAAACCTATCCCGGACGTGCTCGACATGCCCTATTCGGGCAATAAACTGCACCCGACGCAAAAGCCCGTGGCGGCGCTGCTCCCTCTCGTGGAGGCGTTCTGCCCGATTGGTGGCCTGGTGCTGGACCCGTTTTGCGGTTCGGGTTCGTCACTGGTGGCGGCGCAGCATCTCGGGCGTAGGTGGCTGGGGATGGAACTCGACGCAGAACACGCGGAAACGGCGACCCGGCGGCTGGCCTGGCACGCGGCGAAGAAAATAGCGGCATAAGGTATCGAACGCCGCAGGGCCGATAATTCGGCTCTGCGGCGCTCCCTTCCCTGGCCTGTTTGTCCGCACAAATTTGCGCCGATCCGCCTTCGCGGATCGGCGGCAGGAAGATAGAAAATAAGCGCCACTTGCCGGACGAGTGCCCGGCGAGCGAACTATTCTGGCAGGCTCGGACAAACGCCATAACGTCATACGATCGCGTTACGAGATCGACATATCTTCAAACACAGTCTGCACAAAATCTTCCCGTTGCGCATCCTGATTGTCCTGCTGCCAGAAGCAGGCGCAAGAAGAAGGGTAATGCGATGCCGATATCAGATTGGCAGTCGCCGGCCGCTTACGAACACGCACAAGACATTGCTGCCGCCGGCATGGCCTGGGAATATCTTCGACGTGACGACGAATACCGTCGCGCGTTCCAGCGAACGAAAACGCTTCCGGCTCCGAAACCTCGGGGCAGCAAAGCCTTTTCCGAACGATGGGGTTTGCGATTTCCCTGTCGATCCGGCGCAGCCTGCTGGACGCACGCCTGTCTTCTGGATACCGGAACTCTCGCCTGACGTCATTGCACTGCACGTAGCACTTGCGGACGCGGATGATCCGGCCGTCATGCCGATCAACCTCGCGGACTTACCGGACCTCGTCACGCGGCTGGATGAAAATGATGCGTGGCACGCTTTCTGGTCGTTTGGCGCGTCGGCACATCAGTTCTGGCTTCCGACACGTCCGGCGGATGGATGCTCCACCTATGTCGTGATCCTGCCGCTTGATAAACTACTGGAACTTCGCACGGCGGCTGTGTTGCGATTATGGCGCACGTTGGCGGGCCGGTCTGAGGGCAGGCGGGCTCACGATTTCACGCAACAGACACGGGACCGGCATATCTTGATATTGCGCGCGCTTGATGGTCGGGCAGATGGCGCGAGCTATCGCAAGCTTGCTGAGGCATTGCTTGGATTTCGTGGCAGAAAGACCGACTGGGAAAGCGATCCTCGCAAGAATCAGGTTCGTCGCCTTGTTGCCGATGGGCGGTATTACGTTCGTGGTGGCTACCGTGATCTGTTGCGCTATCCGATCAGACTGTTTGAGCGTTGAAGCCTATTCGGGAAAATGGTTTATCAAGGGGGCACTCATAGACAGATTCCATCTCTTGCGGGATACTTAACGAAATTACGTTCTTGAATAAAATTCTGCATTAAGGTGGAGTATAATCGTGGTTAAAGAACAAAAAAGAATAGATTTCAAATACGGTGTTTCAAAGACGTTATTTGATAGAGCGGGAGGTAGGTGTTCTTTTCCAAGGTGTAAAAATCCAACAAGTGGGCCATCTCGCTCAAAAAACACTTCCATTAATATGGGTGTTGCGTGCCATATTTATAGCGCGGCGAAAAATGGACCTAGAGGGCAAGGAGGAAAAGATGCTACTTTCATCAGCAGTGTGGAGAATGGAATCTGGTGCTGTAAATACCACGGTGATTTAATAGACAAGGAATCAGGAAAAGATTTTCCTGCTGATAATTTGTTTGCGTGGAAGGCTTTAGCAGAAGCAAGAACTCGCAAACAAATGGATGATATTCCATCGGCGTTGGGATGGGTAGAATCTATTGAGCATATAGCGTTTCCAACTCTGTCCAAATTACCTAAAATAAATTTGTCGCGCTATACAATTTTGTATGGTCGTAATTGTACAGGGAAAACTTCTTTACTTGAGGCTGCGGCATCAATAAATCAATCGAGATATGCAGAACGATTCCAAGGTACGTATACGACAGATACTGAAGGTAATCGTGTGCCTTGCAGGTTTATATCTAAAGTAATTTATTCAACTGTAGACACAATAAGTAAAGAGATTTTTATTGAAGTGTGCGGTGAATATTTAATTAGAGGTGATGGAAATATTTCATTTTTATTCCCTCCAGGAGATATAGAGGTAATATACTGTTCAGATAAAGATTGCCGACGAAAGGAAACGGAAGACGATATGGATTTCTTCATGCGTGTTCTTGGGGTTGATAAATGTACTTTACTATCATTGGCGAAAATTGGAGCCAGAACTATTATTGGTGGAGAGATTAAATTTTCTCCTGCGGAAGAATGGAATGAAGAGGACGGTGAGAATCAAAAAATATATCGACCGGATGGAGAAGAATATATAGAAATGCAGTTTAGATTTTTTAAAAGAGATAATTGCATACCATTTGGTTGCTTATCATCAAGTGAAAAAGGAAAATTAATTCTTGATCTTTTAATTACTAAAGCAAAAGAAATTTGCAAACAAAAGCTAACGATTTTTATAGTTGAAGATTTAGCTATTAGATTTGATAAAGGTAACTTTGAGGCATTGCTCAATGTTCTTTTGGAATGTGATTTCCAATCCATTGTATCAATGCCACCTTGGCTTGAGGATGATATTCTTGAGGAAAACGGTGGGGAAAAAATTCTTAAGAAAGATGATTTTTTAAAAAAATGGAGACTTCAATTATTACAAATATAGAATTTCTGTTGTCAAAATATAAGAACGTTTCTAGGCTCAGGACTCATAGCCAGAAGATGACGGTTGCAGCGAGGCAGATGGCTGAGAAGAAGACGTTCGGGCATCTGTCATAGCGTGTTGCGACCCGCCGC
>NZ_NIRT01000074.1 GCF_003207795.1 Komagataeibacter nataicola
CTCGCATACAACTGCAAAAGAATGGCACGGCTTCAGGCAGCATAAGCCGGGTCAGCCTCGGCGTTATCAGCCGCAAAATGCCCAACCCGACAGGCTGCTAGAGTGGCTTGAAACCATATCTTATCGCGATGGGTTTGTATTCCGCCCCATAATCACGACTCGATACGGAATGGAGTTTGGAAAGCGATATCATGATACCGGACGTCAATATGGCGGCCAGATCAAGACTGGATGGGCTGGGGCATGTAAGCGAGCGGGATTACCGGGCCGCATCCGGGAATGGGTTCCCAAAGGGAGTAAAACCCCAAAGCAGGTCTATGTTCCAGAATTTACCCCCCATATGCTGAGGCATACTTGGGCGACATGGCACTATTGCGTATATCGTGACCTATTGAAACTGAAGGCTGATGGGGACTGGAGCGACACAAATATCGTAGCCGATTACACCAAGCTGATGCCCGACGCTTACCGTGAAGAGATTGTGCGCTGGTGGTCGTACGGGCCGAGAGTAGTGAAAAATCAGTGAAGTTATTCGACTGGTTTGATTAACGTATTGATTATAAATAACAAAATGCGACTCTCCCCTACCTTGACATGGTAGGGGTCACAGGTTCAATCCCTGTTGCGCCCACCATCGTCTCCGATAAGAAATCCCTTAAAAATTGAAATGCCATGTGATGCTTCCCTCAACGGAAAAATCCATCACTGTCGGCAGGTATCCCGGATGCCCTCAGGGCGCGTCGCCTTTATTTTTAAAAGGCCGTTTTATGCCGCAATGCGTATCATGGCCCGTGGCGAAGCCATGGGAAAAGGACCGGTCACATGTAACCGGCCCCATTTTGTGTTCAGGCGGTTTTGGGAGCGGCTGCGGCCGGGGTCTGGGTATTGACGGCCTCGGGCAGCAGATGGGCCAGAACAGGCAGGATGGTCGCGGCGGGCAGGCCAGTCTTGTTCACCATGGCCTGAACCTGATCGTTGCTCAGCAACGTGCGCAGTTCATCGGTAGAGATGGGCAGGTTGTGGCCGTCGCCAATCCATGAGCGCACCTTGTCACCTAACCCGGCCTGTTCCGCCTGGGTCAGCAGGCTGGTGATGGTGGCCGGGGTCAGAAGCTCGGCCAGGTAGGAATGCACCTGCTCCGACAGCCCTGCCGCACCAGCCAGATCGCTCAGCTTGCCCATAACATCATTGAAGATACCGCTCATTCTGCTTTGTTCCCATCATGTCATTTGGTCTGTGCCGCATTATACTACACGACATAGAGTTATAGGAAATTTATATAAAACAGGACAAAAAAAAGCGGTGCATGTGCACCGCTGAGTTTAGGGAGGAAACGTCCAAGAAGCAGTTGCACAAGGCAGGTCTGCTTCCCGCCGTTATGACAACCCTCACATTGTTGTGTCAACAAAAAAACGTATGTTCATTTTCGTGCCTGGTACATGTGCCATGAAAGCAACGTTTTGGCGTCCGTCATGCCGATATGGGGCAGATCCGCCAGATCGATCACCCGCAGGCGGATATGTTCGTGCTCGCAGGCAAGCCCGGTCTGCCGGTTCATCAGGGTCCGGGCCAGGGCTTCATCTATATGCAGTTCGGTATAGTACAGGCCAATCGCCTCGTCACACCCACCCGGGGAGAGCCAGACATGCGTCAGTTCCACCAGATCTTCGGCGCGCACATGCAGGTCGGCCCCCACTTCTTCTGAAAGTTCGCGCAGCGCGGTGCTGACGAATGCGCCGCCATCGAGCATGCCCGCGGGCAGGGCCAGCAGGTCAGGCTGGGCTACCGGCACGCGGGCCTCACGCGTGAGAATGGTGCGGTCGGGATAGCCGGGGCATTTCAGCACGACCATGACCGATACGGAATCGCCCCGCAGCAGGGCAAGGCCGGGCACCGCTTTGCCATCATGCAGGGCGTCGGCCTCCACGAGTATGAAGCCCATGCGGTTCGGGCCAAAGGCCACCGCATCACGCACCAGCACATGGCGCAACGTGAAGCGGGTGCGCATGGCCTCATGCCATCGGCGGAAATGCGGGGCCGCAAGCACGCGGGCCTGCATGGCTGCATCAATACCTTCAGCAAAGGAAATATCGGTCATCCGGCCCCTCCAATGCCATGGGCCAGCTCAAATGATCGGCCTCAGGGCATGTTAAAAAGCCAGTTCGGGACACCGCCTGCAAGGATGAAAAGTTTTGGGTCTGGCATAGGTAAGCCAATAAAGAATTGATATGTCATATGAAACCACGTCATCGCAGAACAGATTGCTCATGAGGCACAGCTCTCGGGTGAAATCGAAGTCGATGAGAGCTATTTCGGTGGGCATCGTAAAGGAAAACGGGGCCGGGGCGCCGCCGGGAAAGAGACCATCTTCGGCCTGCTGAAATGGCATGGCCGTGTCCATGCCGTCATGATCCCCAACGCAGGTCATCGGACGCTGATGCCGATCATTCAAAAGAAAGTACAGCCAGCTTCAATCGTTTACAGCAATTCGTGGCATGTTTACGACAAGCTGGATGTCCTGGAATTTCATCATGAACGCATCGACCACGGCAGGCATCTCGCCCTGGGCAGACACCATATCAACGACATCGAGAATTTCTGGAGCCAGGCGAAGCGGCATCTGCGTCGATACAATGGAATACCACGTAAGGACCGCCATCTCTTTCTGGCCGGGTGCGAGTGGCGCCTCAACATCCGCCCGCCTGCAAAACTCCTGAAAATCCTCACTCAATGGGCTAACCTGCCCGCATGAACCGTCACAAATAATGCTTATCCATGAAAGCAGTTTTTTAGCGCAGGATACCGGTATGCCCGACCGAGTAGCGGCCCGGCTGCGGCCATACGGTCAGGCCATGCGGCTCCTGCCCCACCGGGATCTTGCGCATGGCCCCCGTGGTGGTGTCGATGGCATAGACGACATCATCAAACCGGCCCGAGAGCCACAGCGTTTTGCCGTCATTGCTGACATTGCCCATGTCGGGACTGCCACCATGGGGAATGGGCCAGTTGGCTATCACCTTATCGGTTGCAAAGTCGATCACGCTCACGCCACCCGCCTTGCCGTGCGGCGGCCCGTGAATCTTGTGCGATCCCCGGTTGGCTACGTACATTTTCGTGCCATCACGGCTGGGATACAGGCCATGCGTGCCGATGCCGGTGGGGATGAAGCCCGTCTCGCGGAAGCTGTCGCCATCAATAACGAACACGCCATCGGCATGCATGTCGGCCACGTAGAATTTGTGCCCGTCGGGCGCGGTCAGGATATCCTGCGGCATGCCGCCGCCTGACAGCTTGAGGTAACCGATGACCGTGCGGTTGACGGTATCGACCTTGGCAAGGTAGCCGCCAAACTTCTGTGGTTACCGTCCGTTATGCAAGAGTTTTCTGACCCATATTGACGTGTGATCGTGTGCGGTCTTCTGTAAGGCCTGTTGATGTGGCCTTTCAGA
>NZ_NIRT01000101.1 GCF_003207795.1 Komagataeibacter nataicola
GGGGGGGGGTAGCCCACCAGCTATGGGCTACCCCTAGCCCACCAGCTATGGGCTAGGTTTGGATGGAATTTGTCCAAATTTGGATTGAATTCATCTACATTTTTCGCTATGAAATGGATGAATTTCATCCAAATTTGGATGAAAAATCGTCTGATTTGATCTAGGGGTAGGCCATGAAGCCAAAACACGTTGGATTAACCACAGCACCCAACGGAACTTGGGTTCAGGTCGAACGAGCGGCTATGGAACGATGGTCAAAATTAGCTGTATCAAATCCTAGAGCAGCAGCTGTTATGATGCTTATGACCTCCCAAATGGGCCGCAATAATGCTCTCGTCGCATCCCAAGCTACATTGGCCAAAATGGCTGGTTGCGGCTTGAATACTCTCAAAAGGGCTTTGTCCGTTTTACGAGAGGGCAACTGGATCGAAGTTCGACAGATCGGTCCCACAGGCACGGCCTGTGCTTACATCGTTAATGACCGGGTAGCTTGGTCCGGAAATCGCGATGGCATCCGCTACAGCCTGTTTTCTGCCGCTGTGCTGCTCTCAGACGATGAACAACCCGATAAGACCGAAATTGGCGCACAGCCGCCTCTACAGGCCATTCCAGACCTGTATCCGGGAGAGAAGCAGCTACCTACCGGCCCCGGCTTACCACCACCATCTCAGCCTTCTTTCGACGGCATGGAACCAGACTTGCCGGCCACCGAAAAATAGATCGCCCGACACCACGCGCACGTTGTCCGAAGGGCAACGTATAAGCGCGCACTCCTTGATGCGCCGGGATTGAGCCGCCTGTTCTTCCCTTGAAGGCTAGAGGTCGAGTTCCGAATGGGAGCCCAGTCGCACCAGAACCAGGCGATCGGCCTCAATGAGGCGATAGATCAGCACCAGATCGGGCTTCACATGGCAGTCCCGATAGTCCTTCCAGTTGCCTGTCAGGGCATGGTCGCGATGCCGGATTTCCAATGCCGCATCGACCACCAGAAGCTCGATAATTCGCCGCAGATCGGTGTCCAAGGCAGCCCGATGCGGCCCCTTCGCCACCCGTTTGAAATCACGCTTGAAGGCCGTCGTGCGCTCAATCGTCCGCATGGAGATCTTCGAACAACGCATCAACAGACCTGAAGCGCGTCAGATCCCCACGCTCGACCTCGGCAAACGCCGCCAACGTCTCCGCATTAGGCTGAAACAGCGCGGCCGGAATCACCTTGTCCTGGGCAATCCGCGTCATCAGCACGCGAACCACATCACTCACCGTCAGCCCGGCCGCGTGAATGACCTGGTTCGCGGCTTCCTGAATCTCGCCCGGCACTCGGGCCTGGACCATGCGACTGACAGCCATGACATACCCTCCCAACACTGTATTTCAGTGTAATACAAATCGTCGATTTTGTCTATGTTCCGGGGTGGGAGAAGGCGGAAAAGTGAGGGCAAGATTAAAGAAACCGGCACTCTGTGACCTTGGTTTTCAGGATTCCGATGTCTGCACATGGGGTTAGGGCGCGGCATGGTGGCACTGCGAAAATTGCCGCCAGAGTGCCGCCCTTTCCGGCCAGGCCGCGAGAAACCCCCACATGGGACGGCACCATGCCCCACCTGATCGCGACAGGAGAACAGGTGATCGCCTCTTGCGATCACCCGCTATAAGGCCGTCAGAAGGCCGTATGATGGCTTCCGGATCTTGTCCGGTATTGGGTATCGGAAACTCGTCTGAGTGCCCTGTATGGCCATCCTGCGGTCTCTAACTGGGAGTTCCTAGCTACAGACGCAGGAAGGGCCGGACTTACCACAACCCGGCCCTTCCCCTCGCCACAGGTGACTACGCCCATAGCCAGCTTGCCGCTGGCCTCGCACCAAGTGCAACCGGAATCGCCCCGTTCGTCGCTTCCTGAGCCATTTTGCCCTTCCCCGGTTTCGCTGGCCTTGCAGGCTCCGGGCGAGCGCGGAGCGGGAGCGGCGTAGCCCGCCGAAGGCGCCGGAGCAGTGTGACCCTTCCCCTATAATTTAGACGTCGTTCCAGATATCGAGACAGTCCAAAAACGGGTGAGCAGAATAGTAACCATCAGCCTTTTGAACGCCGGTTCCAAGGCATGACGCGCAGAAGATTGGCCATGCCGCACCATCCTGTTACGCCAGCGAACATTAGTCCTACACCGACAAACGCCGATATTCCGAAGAATACGGGCGAAACAATTAAACCAAGCAGCACGCCGGTTAGCACTATCGTACCGGCTGTGATCTGCACCTGTCGCATGATTTCCAGCGGTTGTGAGCGATCGACGACGGTGGGTAGTCTTGCCTGCCGCCACGCATCGATACCTCCTTTGAGAATACAGGCCGGTACTCCGTCAGCTGCTGATTCGAGCTGTAAGGTATTGGCAGTAGTGCGCATCCCGGACTTGCAGTGGAATATGATTTGACGACCGTTATGTGGCAGATCACCGATCCGATCGAGCGGCACGTTTATTGCGCCGGGAATATGCTCACGCGCATATTCATCTGCACTGCGGATGTCGACTAGGATTGCGCCCGCAGTGATCGCTGCGCGAGTATCGGCGGGAGAAATAGACGCAAGCGTCATAGTATTAATCCTTGCAATAGAGATAGCAGAGGGGGAGGGCAGCAGCGTTGCTGTGCAGGCGGCCCAATGAAGCAGGAAGCACCAGGAGGGCAGCTTAATGCATGCCCATACCGGAACCATCGGCCTTCAGGCCGGTGAGCATGTCAGGGTTGATCGACACACCCGGTCGCTGAAGCGTCGCACAACGATACGAAAGCGGAATTAATCGCCCTTTTTTGAGCCTCTGATCCGCCCCCGAGGGTCCACCGGCGCGGCTCCGCTGCCGCTCACGCAAGGCGTTCGCTGCGCCGCTCCCGTGGGCTTCGGGGACGGCCCAAAGATCATAGAGAGAGATCACAAAAAAAATTGTTATTTATCAATGATGTGATGGGGGGGGGTAGCCCACCAGCTATGGGCTACCCCTAGCCCACCAGCTATGGGCTAGGTTTGGATGGAATTTGTCCAAATTTGGATTGAATTCATCTACA
>NZ_NIRT01000075.1 GCF_003207795.1 Komagataeibacter nataicola
CTGGAGGAAAAAGGGATCAGGCCCTGCATTCCGGGAAGAAGATCCCGCGGAAAACCAGTCAAATACGACAAGCGAAAATACAAAAGACGCAACCGCATCTCGCAACACGCTATGACAGATGCCCGAACGTCTTCTTCTCAGCCATCTGCCTCGCTGCAACCGTCATCTTCTGGCTATGAGTCCTGAGCCTAGCGAAGTTCGGCTTTCGGGAAACTGCCATAACGTCTTGAATGACTGGGATGTAGGCGAAAGCGGCCTATTTCCGAAGCATGGTGATTCCGAGTTCATGCCACATCCACCCGAAATCGTAGGCAACACCCGCACCGTCATTTTTCCGGGCGCGGGCTGTGGTGTTTTCGATATCCTTCAGCCAGGCGACCACCTTTTTACGTCCTGAAGCTGTCCGGGCAGCCTCACGCGGCGTCACATTCCCCAAGGCCGGCACCGGCTCATCAAGCACCTGCCGGTAATGACGCTCCAGCATCTGTCCGATGATCCGCGCTTCCTCTTCAGGCGGGATCTGCAGGTCTGGCGATGCAGTCCGTCCACCGTGCTCCCGCTCATCCATCGCCTGCACCGGTGTCATGATCTGCGTCAGGGGAGCGCCCACGAGCGTGCCCAGAACGGCCTGCAGCATGGCACGCCCACGTTCGGCCCGTTCCCCTGAGTTCACCTGCAACCGCAACTGCCGCCCCTTGAGTTCCACTGTGCCGAGCACGATCGCACCATCGTCCATCTCGGTGCGCAGGAACCGCCCGTTTTCATCCCGTCCGGACAACGACACAGGATCACTCTCCGACTCCTTCAGCCAGTTCCAGAACGACCGGCTCTCCGGATGCAGGGCCACCACGCCCTCAAGCGCATCCACCACCTTTTTCTGCGTCACGCCCTTCACCAGCGGGAAACAGACTTCATGGAAGACCAGATCCTCCCCGTCGCCATTGAACAGCGCCGGACCCTCCATCTGCCGGGCCATGTCTTCCAGCGTCCGGAACAGCCAGGTGAGCGTGAACATCGGCGCAAGTTCCCGCAGGGTCTCCGTATCGACTTTCGGAAATTCCGCCTTGCTGCGTCTTTTCCGCAGCGCCCTGTAAAGGTTTGCGGCCAGATCCTCACAGGCGCCCCGTGAACAGGCGAGCAGACCGCCAGCCAGAACGGTCTTTCCATCTGACGGCACAAGGCGCGCTGCAATCCGGTCCCACTGTCTGAGCGTCCGGGTGGCGGTGCCTTCATGCACGAGAACAGGCTCGCCACCCCGCAGCAGGTCACGCGCCATGCAGCTCTGGCCGGGTCTGATGTCCGAGACTTCATACAGGCTCATGACCGAAGCCCTGAGCGCACGCATATAGGCGCTGTTGCGCAGCCCTTCCTTCCGGCCCCGGCGTTTCAGATAGACGTCAACGATGTTCCGACCATCGTCCCGGTCCTGCCCGAGAAAATCCTCGAAGGCACAGCCCCACAGCGTCATGGCGACGTCGGGGCCGATCATCTCCGCCAGATCCTCGAACGTGATGTCGCCCGCTTCCAGCGCCGGCCCGATGTGATCGCCGAGCACTTCCGCGAAACGGTCCTGCCAGTCATCCTGACCGAGATATCTGATCAGTCCCGTGAGTTCGTCTGCGGCCATGAGGCTTTCCTGCTACTCCAGTTATGGACAGCAAGACTGTCCTGACTCGACAAGGCAGGATCATACCCTGAAACAGGCGACGGGATGCCCTCTCCCACCTTCACGCATTTGTGACATTCGACAAAATTGCGCCGGATTACCTTTTCGTCTGTTTCCTATGTGTTTCCTGCGGAGTGATTTGGGCACAAAAAAAGCCACCCGATTGGGTGGCTTTTCTTTAGTCTTTTCAGACATTTATGCTTGGTTGCGGGGATAGGATTTGAACCTATGACCTTCAGGTTATGAGCCTTTAGTCCCAATCTACGACCCGATTGTCAGATTTATGCCAGAGCCACCAATTTTACGCCGCCACAATCACTTTTTGAAGATAACTTTTCGTTCGAACGTATCGCGCCTACGCTGCTCCACCCTCGCTCACGCGGAAATACACTTCCCAGTTGCATCCTATACACATCCTTATTTTTTCCTGTGGCCCCTCGCTTCTCCATCTTTTCGTGTCGTTCCATCACGAACTGATGCGCCGATACCTTGCCTGATTCGTGCGCTAGCATTGTACCAATTATTGGTATATTATTTTGTGTAAGGAGGAGGGCTCCATGGCGCGCAACACATCAATTTCACTCGGCGACCATTTCGCGGATTTCGTAGACCAGCAGGTGCAAGGTGGACGCTACGGCTCGGCGAGCGACGTCATACGCGCTGGCCTGCGGATTCTTGAAGAGCGGGAGACACGACTTGAAACTCTTCGCTCCGCCCTGATCGACGGCGAGCAGTCCGGTGCAGCCGAGCCGTTCGATATAGAAGATTTCCTCACCACGAAGGCTAAACAGTTCCGGTAATGCGTTTTCTTTTAAGGCCAGCGGCCCAAGCCGATCTGTCAGCAATCTGGGATTATTCAGCACAACAATGGGGAACCACTCAGGCCGACGACTATGTTCGAGCTATTGGGCGAGTCTGTCACGATCTCGCGGACGGAACACGACATGGACGGACTGCCGACGATATTCGGGAAGGGTATCTCAAGATGCTCGTCGGCTCTCATCTGTTGTTTTTTCGAGTTAACGAGGATGGCTTTATCGACGTAATCCGTATCCTGCACGAGCGTATGGACCCCAGACGCTATATGACAGATGTGTAGCCTCGGTTGAATCTGAATGCACGTGAACCAACTCTATCGTCGAGCGCTGCATGTGTTATATCGTGTCGCATGCAACTGCACAAATAAACCCATTCCAATCAGGCTCGTTCGTTGACTAGGGCCTGTTAGGTCTTGATATAGTCTGCTGTAGCAGCGATGAGGATGACGGAGAGGAAGGATGCGGCGGTTTTCTCATATCGGGTCGCGACAGCC
>NZ_NIRT01000096.1 GCF_003207795.1 Komagataeibacter nataicola
TGATTGACGTAACGCCAATCAGTGCATTGGCAATGAAGCCCATTGCCTGCAACTGGCCCAGGGCCACAGGGTTCTGCGCCGCCGTGGCATTGAGCACGCTCAGCGGGCCGGTCATACCGTCGCCCGCCTTCGATATCTTCGAGGCCTGCAATCCGGGAATGGTCTCATAAAACGGCGCGCCTTCGGCCTGCGCAATCATGTCCGCCGCAATCGCCGTAGCTGCTGACGGCACCGTGATGGTCCATAGCGGATACGCGCCATCCGGCACGGCTGCACCAATCCCCAGTTGCGCCACGTCCTGCCGCACGGTTGGCGCCGCCTTGCCGCTATTATCCGACCCGGCATAGGTCACGGACGGGTCGGCCGCGTTATAGAACGGCAGCACGGTGTCATCCGTATCCACCGTGGCGGGTGTGGCATACACGGTGTATGTGCCCCCTGCCCCCGGCACGGTGAGCGTGACCGGATCACGGCTGATATACTGGCGCACCAGCACGCTGCCACTGGCCGCCAGCGTGCCATAGGCTGTGGTGTCCACCACGCCTGCCGCCAGCAGCGAGCCCGGCGCAATGGTGACAGTAAGCCCGGCGCCCGGCGTGCAGGCAAAGCCGCCAGCGGATACGGTATTCTCGCCGTAAGCCATACCCGCAAGGTGGCCGAGGCCCACAAAGGC
>NZ_NIRT01000007.1 GCF_003207795.1 Komagataeibacter nataicola
CTGCCATGCCTGGAACCAGCTCGTCGATCAACCATGGCGCATCATGTCAATCGGACTGCGCAATTGGGCTCATAGGTTATAGCAATCAACGGTTGGTATTACTTGTTGTTTGTTGGGCGAAGATCAACACGGCACAGTCACGTGTCATGCTACGGCGTTGCCACCATCCGTATCACGGTTCGTTGTCTAGCAGGCATGCGTCAGGTGGGCAAAAGCTCATCCTGCGTTGCGGTCCTCCGATGTTACGCCGAGCTGCTTGAGCTTGCGGTGCAGCGCACTGCGCTCCATGCCCACAAAGCCTGCGGTACGGCTGATGTTCCCGCCAAAACGCAAAAGCTGCGCCTGAAGGTACTGGGTCTCGAACAGGTCACGCGCCTCCCGCAGCGGCAGGCTCATCACATCCTCGTCAGAATCGAACTTGAGCAGCGCGGGCGCCCCCTCCCCCACCGAGGAGGGCAGCATGTCGGCCCGGATGGGGTCGGTGCTGTTGCCCGGCATCATGATGAGCAGGCGCTCCATCAGGTTGCGCAGTTCGCGCACGTTGCCCGGCCACTCATAGCTCTGGAGTGCGGCAATGGCGTCGCCTGAAAGCTCGCGCAGCGGCAGGCCCGCGTTTTCTGCCGCGCGGTCAAGGAACATGCGGGCGAGCTCGGGTATGTCCTCGCGCCGCTCGCGCAGGCTGGGAATGCGCAGCGGCACCACGGCGAGGCGGTAGTACAGATCCTCACGGAAACGCCCGAGCCCGATCTCGGCCTGCAGGTCGCGGTTGGTGGTGGCGAGCACGCGCACATCCACCTTGACCCGCCGCGAGCCGCCAAGCCGCTCGAAGGTCTGGTCCTGCAGCGCGCGCACGATCTTGCCCTGCGTTTCAAGCGGCATGTCAGACACTTCATCAAGCAGCAGCGTGCCGCCATGCGCGCGCTCGAGCACGCCGGTGCGGCGGCCCGCGCCATCATCGCTGCCCTCGATGCCGAACAGTTCTTCTTCAAACCGGCCCGGGGCGAGGGTGGCGCAGTTCAGCGCGATGAACGGCCCCTCGGCACGGCGGGAGCTGGCATGGATCATCCTTGCCGCCACTTCCTTGCCCGTGCCCGCAGCCCCCGAGATCAGCACGCGCGAGCCGGTCGGCGCCACGCGGTCAATCTGGTTGCGCACGGCGGCAATGGCGGCGCTGCGCCCCTCGAGCACGGTGCCCGAGCCCGCGCGCAGGCGCAGCTCGGCATTCTCGCGCGCAAGGCGCGAGGCCTCGAGCGCGCGGCGCACCACCACAAGCAGCCGGTCGGCCTGGAAGGGTTTTTCAATAAAATCGTACGCGCCGTGCTGCAGGGCGGCGACGGCGGTCTCGATGGTGCCGTGGCCCGAGATCATGATGACCGGGACGGACGGCTCCTCCTTGTGCAGCACATTGAGGATGCCCAGCCCATCGAGCCGTGATCCCTGCAGCCAGACATCAAGCACCACCAGCGCGGGCCGGCGCTCGCGGAAGGCGGCGATGGCGGAATCGGAATCGCCCGCCAGCCGCGTCTCATATCCTTCATCGGCCAGAATGCCTTCGATAAGGAGCCGTATATCCGGCTCATCATCGACGATCAGGATTTCATGCCCCATGGTCGTCCTTTATCGGCAAAATCAACGTCGACACAGCTCCCCTGCCCCCGGCATTGTCCTCAAGCCCGATGCTGCCGCCATGATCTTCAAGAATCTTCTTGACGATCGCAAGGCCCAGGCCGGTTCCCTTGGGCTTGTGCGTCACATATGGCTCGGTCAGCCGGGCGCGATCCTCGACCGGCAGCCCGATCCCGTCATCCTCGACGCGCAGGCGAACATGCGCGCCGTCATTTTCCAATGTAATACGGATGTGGCCGATGACGCCATCCCCGCCCGGCGCCACGCCGGGAGCACGCATGGCAATGGCGTCGGCCGCGTTCTGCAGCAGGTTGGTCAGCGCCTGGCCCACCAGCCTGCGGTCGCAGCGCACGATCGGCCCCCGGTCGGGCAGGTCAACATCATAGACAAGCTCGGGGTGGGCGTTGCGTTGCAGGATCAGCGCCTCGCGCACGATGCGCGAGAGGTCCTCGTTGCGCATGACGGGCTGCGGCATGCGGGCGAAGGCGGAAAATTCATCCACCATGCGCCCGATATCGCCAACATGGCGGATGATGGTGTCCACACATTGCACGAACGTATCGGGGTCGGATGAAATCTCGCGCAGGAAGCGGCGCTTGAGCCGCTCGGCGGCAAGCTGGATGGGGGTGAGCGGGTTCTTGATCTCATGGGCGATGCGGCGCGCCACGTCCGCCCAGGCCGCCTTGCGCTGCGCCACCTGCAGGGCTGTTATGTCATCAAAGGTAACCACATAGCCCTCGGCCGAGACACCGGCCACGCTGCCCTGCATTTCCGCGCCGATTCGCACCAGCAGCGTGCTGGCGCGGCCACCCGCGAGCACCTGCACCTCGCCCGTCAGCTCGCGCGCGCCATCATGGGCGATGCGGGCGAGCATGTCGGCAAGTTCGGGCACCACCTCGATGAGCGGGCGGCCCACGCAGTCGGCCATGTCGCGGTGCAGCAGCACGCTGGCCGCCCGGTTGGGCAGCTCGATCATGCGCTGCGAATCCAGCCCGATCACCCCTGCCGAAACACCGGACAGCACGGCCTCGGTAAACCGGCGGCGTTCATTGATCTGGTTGTTGGCCTGGATCAGCTCGGCGCGCTGGGTGGCAAGCTGGGTGGTCATGCGGTTGAAGGCGCGTGACAGGCTGGCCACCTCGTCATCCCGGTCGCCCTCGGGCACGTTGCTGTCGAGATCACCCTTGCTCACCCGCTCCGATGCCAAGATGAGCAGGCCGAGCGGGCGCACGATCTGGTTGGCCAGCATCAGCCCGATCAGGATGGCCGCGCCCAGCACCAGCACCGCCACGAGGGCGAAGATGAGCACGAAGGTGAACTGGATCTTGCCGCGATTGCCATTGAGCCGCTGGTAGTCGGCCACCACCTGCTCGGTGCGGTGCATATGCTCGAGGATGTCGGGATCAACGGGGCGGGCGATCATGAGCATGAGCGGCGGCGTATCGCCCAGCGTCACCACCGCGCGGACGGTCTTTTCATCTGCCGAATCCAGGATCGCGATCTCGTTGGTGCGGGCCATGAGGGTGGCGGCTGGCGGCGGCAGGTCCTTCATGTTGGCCGCGCGCCCCATCAGCCCGCCCGAGGCCACGACCGTGTTGGTGAACGGGTCGTACACCACCGCCACGTCCAGCCCGCGCAGGGTGGCCTGCGAATCCAGCACCTGCGAGAGCGCGTCAGCATTGTGCAGCAGGTCATCGCCCGACCCGGCCAGCGCGGTCTGGGCGCTGACAAGGTAGTTGGCCAGCGAGAAGGCCTCCGTGCGGATATTGGCGTTATGCTCCTGCAGGTAGCCGCGCGAGGTTTCGAGCGCCTCGTTCAGCGCGGTGTTCACCCGGTCGCTGAACCAGATCTGGATGCCGTAATGAAAGAACACGGCGGCAAACGTGCCCACCACGATGGTAGGCGCCACCGCCACGATGCCAAACAGCGTGACCAGCCGCACATGCAGCCGTGCGCCCGCCAGCCCGCTGCGCCGCTCGGCCAGTACGCGGCCCACCTTTTCGGTCAGCGAGGTGGCCAGCAGCAGCAGCACCAGAAAGTTGAGGATGAACACCAGCGCCTGGATCTGCGGGTGATGGGCCAGCGAATTGCCGCCCGACAGCACCACGAAGGTCGCCACCCCCAGCACAAGGGCGAGCAGCACCAGCACCAGAGCCACGTTGCGACGCACGAGCATGTCGAGCATGCGGCGCGCCAGGCGATAGGCAACGCTCGGGCGCGGCGGGGCGGGCGTGGTCATGCCCCCCCGCGCACCACGGGAATATCGAGATCGCGGATCTTCTTGCGCAGCGTATTGCGGTTCAGCCCCAGCATGGCGGCGGCTCGGATCTGGTTGCCGCGCGTGGCCGAGAGCATCATGGAAATGAGCGGGCGCTCCACCTCGGCAATCACCTTGTCATAAATATCGCTCATGGGCATGTCGTCCTGCCCGGCCCCTGCGGCGAGGAAGCGGCGCAGGTGGCGCTCCACCGCTTCGGCCAGGGTTTCGGTGCTGCTGCCCCCCTCGCCCGGCACGCCCGTATTACTGACTTCGGCGAGTTCGGCATCGATGATGTCGGCCCCGATGCTTTCCTGCGGGTGGAGTGCCGTGATGCGGCGCATCAGGTTTTCAAGCTCGCGCACGTTGCCCGGCCACCGATAGGCCTGCAGGCGGGCCATCGCCTCCTCATCAAGCACGCGCACGTTGCCCGCGTCATCGGCGTTCTCGTTCAGGAAATGCCGCGCGAGCAGCGGAATGTCCTCCACCCGCTCACGCAGGGGCGGCAGGCGCATGGGCACCACGTTCAGGCGGTAGTACAGATCCTCGCGGAACGTGCCCTCGCGGATGGCCTGCCGCAGGTCGCGGTGGGTGGCGGCGATGATGCGCACGTTGGCGCGGATGGGCACGGTGCCGCCCACGGTCGTGAACGCGCCATCCTGCAGCACGCGCAGGAGCCTTGTCTGGGCCTCGGGCGGCATGTCGCCGATCTCGTCAAGGAACAGCGTGCCGCCCGCTGCCTGCTCAAAGCGCCCCGCAACCCGGCTCGTCGCCCCCGTAAAGGCTCCGCGCTCATGGCCGAACAGTTCGCTCTCGATCAGGTTGCGCGGAATGGCGGCCATGTTGATGGCCACGAACGGCCCCGCGCGGCGCGGCCCGTAATCATGCAGGGCGCGGGCCACGAGTTCCTTACCGGTGCCGCTTTCTCCCGTAATCATCACGGTCAGGTCCGATGTCGTGAGGCGGGCGATGATGCGGTAGATGTCCTGCATCACCACCGAGCGGCCGATGAGCGACATCTGTTCCTCGGGCCGGGGGGCCACTACCGCGGCCTGCACCGGCATGGCGGGAGTCGCCAGCGCGCGGGCGACGACGGCCAGCACCTCCTTGAGGTCGAAAGGCTTGGGCAGGTATTCAAACGCGCCGCGCTGGGTGGCCTTGACCGCCGTCATGAGCGTGGACTGCGCGCTCATCACCACCACCCGCAGGTCGGGGCGAATGCGGCGGATGCGCGGAATGAGGTCCAGCCCGTTTTCATCAGGCATGACCACGTCGGTAATCACGAGGTCGCCCTCGCCTTCCTCCACCCACTGCCACAAGGTGGAGGCCTGGGCCGTGGCGCGGACCTGATAGCCCGCGCGGCCAAGCGCCTGGCTCAGCACCGTGCGGATGGAACGGTCATCATCGGCAACAAGAATGGTCGGCAGCGACATACGCTATAAATCTCTCAACTCTGGCAGGGCTTCAGGGCGTGCCCCGGTCTTCGGTCACGACAGGCAGGTGCAGCAGGACCTCGGTGCGGCCAGGGCGGCTTTCCACCTCGATCACACCGCCATGGTCGCCCACGATCTTGCCCGCAAGCGCCAGTCCCAGCCCGCTGCCCGTGGTCTTGGTGGTCAGGAACGGCTCGAACAGATGCGGGCGGATGTTCTCGGGAATGCCCGGCCCGTTATCACGCACCGAAACCAGCAGCGGCAGCTGGACGCGCTGGCTGCCCGCCCCGGTGGAAACCCATATGCCGGGGCGGTAGCTGGTGGTGAGCGTAATGAGCGGCGGCGCGTCGCCTTCAGGGTGGTCGTGCAGGGCCTCGGCGGCGTTTTTCACCAGATTGAGCAGCACCTGCACCAGCTGGTCGCGGTTACCCCATACCGGCGGCAGCGAGGGGTCATAGACTTCCTCAAAACGGATATCGGCGGCAAAGCCCTGCTGGGCCAGCCTGCGCACATGCTCGAGCACGCGGTGGATGTTGACCGGCCTGCGTTCGATCGGGCGGTCGCTGAACATGTCCATCCGGTCCACGAGGTCGCGGATGCGGTTGACCTCGTCCTGGATCAGCACGGCAAGCTCACGGTCGGATTCGCCCACCGAGGTTTCAAGCAGCTGCGCCGCCCCCCTTATGCCCGAGAGCGGGTTCTTGACCTCGTGCGCCAAAATGGCCGCCATGCCCGCAACACTGCGCGCCGCCGAGCGGAAAGTAAGCTGGCGGTCAAGCACGCGCACGGCAGAAAAATCATGGAAGGTCAGCGCGACCGAGCCCGGCTCCTCCATTACGGGGGCGCCCTGCACGGTCACGCCCTCATGGCGCAGGCGGGGACTTTCCAGCGTGACCTCGTGCTCGACCACGGTGTGGTCCTGCGCGCGCACCTGCTCCATGAGCAGAAAGAGCGGGCTGTCACCGGGCAGGATGTCGGTCAGGCGCATCTGCACCAGATGCGCGCGCGACATGCCAAAAAACGGCTCGGCGGCGCTGTTGACGTAGCCGATTGCGTTATCGGCGCGCACCACCACCACCGGCAGCGCCAGCGAATCGAGTATGACCCGCCCGTTGCCCGTTACGTTATCGGGGGCGCAGGGCACATGGCCGGCGGGTTCGGGCGGGGTATGGTTCATGCCGCGCGCGCTGCGGCCCTTTCCGCCTCCACGGTGGAGGGGCGCGGCCCGCGCACATGGCCCGCCGCGATCTGCCCGTCATAGAATTCATGGATCATGCCGATCACGCCATCGACCGTGTCCATCCTGTTGACCGCCGCGCGGAACCCCGCCGAACCCGGCAGCCCCGCCGAGTACCATGACACATGCTTGCGCGCGAGCCGCAGGCCGGGATGGGCGCCAAAATGGTCGATCATCATGCCGTAATGCTTCAGCACGATGGCTTTTTCCGCCGGCAGGTCGGGTTCGGGAATATCCTCGCCATGCATGAGCGCGCGCGCCACCTGGGCCAGGAACCACGGGCGGCCATAGCAGCCGCGCCCGATCATGACACCCTGCGCGCCTGAACGCTCGAGCGCCACGCGGGCATCCTCCACACTCAGGATATCGCCATTGACGATAACCGGCAGGTCCACCGCATCGACCACATTGCGCACGAAATGCCAGTCCGCCGTGCCATTATAGAACTGCTGGCGGGTGCGGCCATGCACAGTTACCATGCGAATGCCCGATTCCTGTGCAATACGGGCCAGGGTGGGCGCGTTGAGGCTGTTATGGTCCCAGCCCATGCGCATTTTCAGCGTAACGGGCACATTGACCGCGCGCACCACGCCTTCAAGCAGGCGGCCCGCCTGGGCCTCATCACGCATAAGGGCGGAACCGGCAAGCTGGCCCACGGCCACTTTCTTGACCGGGCAGCCGAAATTGATGTCGATGATGTCCGCCCCGCGATCAACCGCGATCCGTGCCGCCTGGCCCATCGCCTCGGGGTCGCACCCGGCAAGCTGCACCGAATTGGGGCCATCATCGGCCACTTCGGCCATGCGCAGCGTGGTCTCGTTCTCGCGGATCATGGCCCATGACGCGATCATCTCCGACACGACGAGGCCTGCGCCGAGACTGCGCGCCAGCCTGCGGAACGGCAGGTCGGTCACCCCCGCCATCGGAGCCAGAATGACCGGCGCCCTGAGAATGACCCCGCCACCCAGATCAATGGGCGAGAGCAGTTGAGACGACATGAACCCTACTTCCCCGCCGGCTTTCCAGCCGCATGCGGCAACGTGGAAACAGGCCAGCTAGATTATCCATCAAGAATGCTTATGATTTAGGCAGAATACCTGCTCCCGCCGCCCCGTGCAATCAGCTTCGGGGCACGCAACGCACATTTTTGCCCAACCGTGACAACCCAAAAGGACGGGCCGGAACAGCCCCGATAGTGCCCCTGCCCGCGCACAATGCTTGACGCGCGGCCCACATGGCCGCATTGCTCCGCATCATGCGTGTTGCAGCCATTCTTCTCGCCGCGGGCCAGGGCAGCCGGTATAGCGCCCAGACCGCGACCCCCGTCGCCAAGCAGTATGTCACGCTCGGCGGCTGGCCCGTCATCCGCCACGCGGCGGATGCCCTTGCCCCTCATGTCGGCCTCATCCAGCCGGTGGGCGATCCAGCCCTGCTGGCCCGTGCGCTTGAAGGCTTTGCGCCCGAGGGCTGCACGGTCCTGCCCGTGGTGCCCGGCGGCGAGACGCGCCAGGCCAGCGTGCGCGCGGGCCTTGAGGCGCTTGACCGCCTGCCCGAGGCCGAGCGCCCCGAACTGGTGCTGATCCATGACGGCGCACGCCCCTACGTGCCCGCCAGCGTGACCGAGGGCGTGATTGCCGCTCTTGGCGCGCATGCGGGCGTGATCCCCGCCGTGCCGGTGGCTGACACCATCAAGCGCGCGAAGGATGGCATCATTACCGATACCGTGCCGCGCACCGACCTGTTCCGTGCCCAGACGCCGCAGGGCTTCCGCTTTGGCCTGCTGCGCGACCTGCACCGCGCGGCCGAAGCCGCCGATGCCACCGATGACGCCGCCCTGCTGGAAAACGCGGGCCACCCCGTGGCCATCGTGCCGGGTGCGGAAGACAACATCAAACTGACCTACAAGGAGGATCTGGTGCGACTGGAACGCCTGATCGGCCCGACCCTGCTGCCGCGCACCGGCACGGGCTACGACGTGCATGCCTTTGCCGAGAACCGTCCGCTCATCATGTGTGGCATCAACGTGCCCCACACGCGCGGCCTTGCGGGCCACTCCGATGCGGATGTGGGCATCCATGCGCTGTGCGATGCCATTTATGGCGCTCTGGCCGAGGGTGATATCGGCCGCCACTTCCCGCCCAGCAAGAATGAATGGAAGGATGCCGATAGCGCGCGCTTCCTCGTGCATGCGGGCGAACGCATTCGCGCGCGCGGCGGCATGCTGGTCAATGCCGATGTGACGCTGATCTGCGAGCGCCCCAAGATCGGTCCGCATTCCGAGGCGATGCGCGCCCGCCTTGCCGAACTGCTCAAGGTTGATATCGACCGCATCTCCGTCAAGGCCACCACCTCCGAGCGCCTCGGCTTTACCGGCCGCGAGGAAGGCATTGCCTGCCTGGCCAGCGCCACGGTGCTGGTGCCCTGATGTAGGAACAAAACAGACAGTAAATGTTTCCGGGGCCGCTTTTATTTTAATAAAAGCGGCCTTTTTTGAAGCTTTTTGAAAAAAGCTTCACCAAAAAACCTTTATCAATAAAGTATTTTACACGACCCGGCAAAGCTGGAGAAAGCGCGCTGCATCCTCCACTTCCACCGCCTGCAAGCGCAGGGCTTCGAGCAGTTTCGCATCCTCGCCCCAGATGTCCATCTGGCTGCGCTCATCCACGCTGGCAATCTCCGCAGCCCTTGCCGCAGGCAGCGCGCCGGTTGCTACAGCCAGCCCCAGCACGATGCTTTTCATCGCGGGCACCATCACCCCCAAGGCCGCCAGGGTGGCATTATCCATCTGCGTAAGCAGCGCCCGCCACGCGTCATGCACGCCAGGCGACTGCACGAGCGGCATGATGCCCGTCGTCACCGCCATGTCGATGTCATGCCGCGCGCGCAGCCACGCAAGCTGCGGGTTCCACAGCGCCTGCTGCTCGCGGCACAGGGGTGCGGGATAATCGGCGCGGTAACACAGCAGTTCGCCATCCACGTAGTGCAGCAGGGCCGTGACCTGTGCCGCCGGGTCGGGGGCCACGCGCTCGATCATGGTGCCCGCGATGCGCGTCATGGGCAGGTCATCGGGCGTGAAATGGCCGCCCTTTTCCCCGCCAGCCTTTGCCCATTCATCGGCAATGGCCTGTGCGAGCGCGCGCGACGCCACGCACAGCGCCGTGCCGCCGGGCAGGCGGATGCCCCGCCCGTCAAGCTCCACCGTAAAGCCACCATCCGCTACCGGGCTTATTGCGGCCGTAACCCAGAACCGCCTGCGCCTGCCTGCGGTCTGGGGCGTGGGGGGGCGCACGCCATCCTTCATCATTTCAGGATGCCCAGCCCCTTGAGCAGGCCGCCCACCTTCTTCACATCAGGCGCGGCCTTGGAGTTGCCAATCAGGCCAGCCGCGCCATTGGCGCCACCTTCCGCCTTGGGGGCTGCGGTGGTGGGCTCGGGGCCGGTTGCACCTTCACGCGCGGCCTTGAGGGTAGCCGGGCACGGATCGGCCACGGCATTGCTACCCGAAGACCCGCCAAGCAGCAGGCCAATGGCGTAGCGCCCGTCAGAACCCGCATCCATCTTGGGGCGCGGCGCGCTGAGCGTGCCACCCACGCGCAGCGGCACGGAGGCCCCGGTGCCGCTGATCATGAGCTGCGGCACCAGATGCAGGTCAAGCGCCTGCGAGACCATGCCCACCGTGCCCTTGCCGGTTACGGTCAGCGCATTGGTCTGCACGCCGATGGTATCGACATTGGCCGTGCCATCGGCCATGGCCATGTGCAGGCCGAAGCAGCGCAGCGCAATCGGGCCGGAACCCAGCGCGCCACGCGCGGCGTCACCAAGCAGTTGACCCAGCGCGCTGCCGCTGACCGTGCCATTGACCATCGACACGCCCAGATGCCCGTTCATGCCGTTACGCAGTTCGGTGCGGGTGTTGCCCTGCGTCTTGACCGAACCCACAACCTGCAACGCGCCCTGCACCATGTTGGACAGCCCGGCCTTGCTCTCCAGCCAGGCGGCAGGCAGCACCAGCGTGCCGATCGTGCCCGAAACCGTGGGGGTCTTGCCCGCCGTTGCATCCACCTCGAACTGCCCCGACAGGCGGCGGCCCGTGCCCTCGGCCTGCAGGGGGTCAACCTTCAGCACGCCGCTGCGCAGGTTGATGTGGGTCAGGGCGTTGCGGTACGTATCGCCCTCGAATTCCATCTGCGCCACCGTCAGGCGCAGGTCCATGTCCAGCTTGCGCAGCTCATCAAACGGCAGGGCGTCATCATTCGCTTTGGCCTGCGCGGGGGCGGCCGTTACCCCTTGTGCATCCGCCTTCGCAGGCGGGCCCATCAGGGCATCGGCGTTCAGCCAGCTGGCGTCGATCGTGCCACTGACCAGCGGCACCCCGCCCGCGCCACCATGCACGGACAGGTCAAGCCCGCCCTTGAGCGCAAGCTGCGTGCTCTTGACCACCAGATCGGAAAGCTGGAAATGCGCGCCGTTATCCTCGCTCACCAGATGGGTCGAGGCATCGAGATGGTCGAGCACCGCGCCATTGGGCAGCGGCAGTTGCCCCGCCGTGGCCGTAACATTGACCACCGCGCGCGAACCGCCCAGCGTGCCCGCCACCCGCAGCGAGCCCGGATCACCCGACAGGTCGAGCGACAGCGGCAGCGCCTCGGCGAGGTGCGACATCACCGCCGCGTCAAGCTGCTGGAGCGAACCGAGCGTGCCGGTCAGCTTCAGCCCCTTGCCCTGCCACTGGCCCTGGCTGTTGATGGTGACCGCATCCTTCAGCCCCGGCGCATCGATCGACAGGCCCTGCAGGGTCAGGCCCGACAGGTACTGCCCCGCATCGACCGCGCCCGTGTCGAGATGCAGCGAATTGAGCAGCGGCACGCTGCCTTCCTTGTCGGCGGCACTGCCGTCAACCACATTGGCCCTGAGCGTGAGGCGGCGCACGTCGGGCAGGCTCAGTCCGGGCACGAAGGCGTCGATCGCCCTGAGGCTGGCGATGTTGCCATCAACCGTGACGTTATAGCCCTTCATGTGGTCGGGATCGGCCACGGTGCCATCGAGCGCCAGCTGGCCCACCTGCTCGCCGCCGGCCTTGAAGGCCGCCTTGAGCGCCACCGGCCAGCCCGAGCGCGCGGTGGAGGTGAGGTTGATCGAACCCGTATGCCCCGCCAGCGTAAAGCTGCCGGTATCGTTATGGCCCGCCACGTCAATCTCGGGCTTGCTGCCGTCCACGTCGGTCAGGTTGATGTGGTCGAGCACCACCTTGCCCTTGCTGCCCGAAAGGCGGTCATCCCAGTCTACATCGGCATTGCTGATGCGTATGCTGCCGATCTGCACCTTCCAGTCCGACGCCGCCTGCTGGGTCGTGGCATCCGGCTTGGCCGTGGCCTGCGCGCCGGTGGGGGTGAGGCGCCAGTTGGCCATGCCCTGTTCGGTACGCTCAAGGTGGATCACCGGATGGTCAAGCTTCAGGCCATCAAGCTGGATCTCGTGGTGCAGCAGCGCCATCAGCCCCACGCTGGCCTGCAGGCTGTCTGCCGTGACCATGTCGGTATAGGCGCCACCCGCCATGTCCGACAGGCCCACATCCTTCACCGAAAGCGAAAGGGTGGGGAAGACGCTGAACTCAAGCGCCCCCATGCGCACCTTCCGGCCGGTCTGTTTTTCAATCGCGGCGATGGCCTTGGCACGCACGGCATCGGGGTCGAGCATGGATTTGAGCACCAGCCCCCCGCCGCCCGCTATCACCACAAGGGCGACCGCGCCCCCGATCAGGATCCGTTTTGCATTTCCGTTCTGTGCCATTTTTCTTCCTGTCCTGTGGTGCCGGATGGCGCTATTTGCGCCGGGCCGGTGCGGCGGCCGGGGCAACGAACCCGATCTGCCTGAATGTCTCGCGCATGTGAGGCGAAAGTTCGGCCTCGACCACCAGCGTGCCGCCAGTGGGGTGCGGCAGCTCCAGCCTGCGGGCATGCAGGTGCAGCTTATCGGTGAAGCCGGTGACATGCGCCTTGTCACCCCCGTATTTCGGGTCGCCCAGTATGGGGTTGCCCAGCGCCTCGCAATGCACGCGCAGCTGGTGGGTGCGGCCTGTCAGGGGCGAGAGAGCCAGCCACGACATCTTGCGGGCCGCCGCATCAAGCACCTCGTATTCCGACAGGGCATGCACCGCATCCGCATCGCCCCGCTCGGCCACCACGCTGATGGCGCCAGCACCCGCGCCCAGCTTGGTCAAAGGCTGGTCAATGATGCCGGTGGCGGGCGACGGACGCCCCACCACCACGGCCCAGTAAACCTTGCGCACGTCACGCCCGCGGAAGGCGGCAGCCAGCTTGGCGGCAACACCCGGCGTGCGGGCCACGAGCAGCAGGCCCGACGTATCGCGGTCAATGCGGTGGACAAGGCGGGGGCGCGGATCATCGGGGTTTTCACGCAGGCCATCGAGCAGCGCGTCGATATGATGGGTGATGCCGGGGCCGCCCTGCACAGCAATGCCAGCGGGCTTGTTGAGCACGATCAGATGGTCATCGCGGTAGAGCACCATCCGGTTGATCTCGCGCACCTGCCGCTCATCAAGCGGCTTGACCGCAAGCGGCGGCGGGCGGCTGGCGTTGGGGATGGGCGGCACGCGCACGGCCTGCCCCGGCGCAAGGCGGGTGGCGGCAGTGGCGCGCCTGCCATCCACGCGCACCTGCCCCGTGCGGCACAGCTTTTGCAGCGCCCCCTGCGTCAGGTGCGGGTAATGCCTGCGGAACCAGCGGTCGAGGCGGATATCGGCTTCGTCATCGCTGACGGTAAGGGTAACGACACTCATGACCCACGGCTTTCGCGCACTCTGTTCCAACTGTCCAGCCGTCGCGCGACTTCGCGTTCATATCCCCGGTCGGTCGGCTGGTACAGTTTTGGCCTGCGCATGCCATCGGGGAAGTAGTTCTGCCCCGATATGCCGCCCTCCGCATCATGGTCGTATTCATACCCCCTGCCGTAGCCGATATCCTTCATCAGCGCGGTCGGCGCGTTGAGGATATGCGCAGGCGGCATGAGGCTGCCGGTGGCGCGTGCGGCCCGGCGGGCCATGTTGTAGCCCTTGTACACCGCGTTTGACTTGGGCGCCGTGGCCAGGTGCACCACAAGCTGCGCCAGTGCGAGCTCACCCTCGGGCGAGCCGAGACGCTCGAAGGTCTCCCATGCCGCAACCGCCAGCGGCAGGGCGTGGGGGTCGGCCATGCCCACGTCCTCGGCAGCGAAGCGGGTTAACCTGCGGGCAATGTAGCGCGGGTCCTCGCCGCCCTCGAGCATGCGGGCGAACCAGTAGAGCGCCGCATCAGGGTCGGAGCCGCGCAGGGATTTATGCAGTGCCGAGATGAGGTTGTAATGTTCCTCGCGGTCCTTGTCATACAGCGCCGCGCGGCGGGCGAGCAGGCGTGACAGGGCAGCGGGGTCAAGCGGTTCGCGCTGCGGCGGCAGGGCAAGGAGCTGCTCGACCATGTTGAGCAGGTAGCGCCCGTCGCCATCGGCCATGGCGCGCAGCGTGGCGCGGGCCTCGGGCGTGAGTGGCAGGGGCGTGTGGGTGGTGGCCTCGGCGCGGTCGAGCAGCTGCTCCATCGCCGCATCATCCAGCCGGTGCAGCACCAGCACCTGACAGCGCGAGAGCAGGGCGCTGTTGAGCGCAAAGGACGGGTTCTCGGTCGTGGCGCCGACCAGCACCACGGTGCCATCCTCCACCACCGGCAGGAAGCCATCCTGCTGGGCGCGGTTGAAACGGTGGATTTCATCAACAAACAGAAGCGTGCCGCCGCCCGAGGCCGCCGTGCGCCGGGCCTCCTCAAACGCGCGCTTGAGGTCGGCCACGCCGGAGAATACGGCCGAAAGCTGCACGAAGCGCAGGCCCGCGGCGGCGGCAAGCAGGCGGGCGATGGTGGTCTTGCCCACCCCCGGCCCGCCCCACAAAATCAGGCTGGCGAGCGAGCCACGCGCGAGCATCTGCCGCAGGCTGCCATCGGGGCCGAGCAGATGGTCCTGCCCCACCACCTCATCAAGCGTGGTGGGGCGCAGGCGGTCGGCCAGGGGCTGGTTGCGGGCGGGCTGGGCGGAAGGGGCCTGCGGAAACGCGACAGGCCCACGCGCGGGGGGCTGGGGGGCCGTGTTGCCAAACAGGTCCGCCGGGCCATCATCCATGCTGTCTCGCCTGCCTGCCATGTGCTCCTGCCTGTAGGTGGTGCAATCGTGCCCCATTATGGGCTGTATCTGCATAGATTGGAAAGCATCATGACCAATACCAGTCCCGGTTGCATGAGACTGGCGATGGTATCTTGAAAAACGGGATCTTTTGAAGCTTTTTGAAAAAAGCTTAACCAAAAACTTTCATCCGGTTTTTGGCAGGTTTACAGGCTGGCTTTTAAAATTTCATGGATTGAGCAGCGGGCAGCGTGAATACTGAAATACATCCACAGAATAAAAGTTTTTGCATGCCATCTTTTTTTCAAAAAAGTGGCATTATGGAGTGCACAGGCTTTCAGAACTGGAAATAGATGAAGGCCTCCGGCGGCCTGCCACCCACCAGAAACACCAGCAGCACGAAGGCGATCCCCGCCGCCACCGCCAGCCAGGGCGTGGGCCGCACGCGCTCCAGCACCACCTGCTGCGACGCCGGGCCGATCACCGCAAACATGAGTGCAAGAGCCAGCACCACGGGGTGCGCCACCGCCATGCTCCCGCCGCCATGCGCCCCCACCATTCCCGCCAGCATGCGCCCTGCGGTGGGCAGGTCGGCGGCGCAGAACACCACCCATGTCAGCAGCACGAACAGCAGGCTCAGCGCGCAGCCCATGCCGCGCGGCAAAATACGCCCGGTGCGGTCCCACGCATGGGCTGTGGCGAGGGCTGCGCCATGCAGCAGGCCCCAGACCACGAAATTCAGCCCCGCCCCGTGCCACAGCCCGGCCAGCCCCATGGTGGCCATCACGTTCACGGCCTGCCGCGCGGGCGCACAGCGGTTGCCCCCCAGCGGGATGTAGACGTAATCACGCAGGAAGCGCGACAGCGTCATGTGCCACCGCCGCCAGAAGTCACGCACTGATACGGCGCGGTAGGGCGCATTGAAATTGAACGGCAGGCGGATGCCCATCATCAGCGCCATGCCGATCGCCATGTCCGAATAGCCGGAAAAATCGAAATAGATCTGGAGCATGAAGCTCACGGCCGTCAGCCATGCCGCCCCCAGCGCCGGGGCATGGCCCATATGGGCGGCATCGAACACCGGCGCGCACATGCTGCCCAGCGTATCGGCCAGCCCGACCTTCTTGCCCAGCCCCACCAGCAACAGCAGGCCGCCCCGGCCAAGGTTCTCCCACATGGCGGGGCCGCGCGGGCTGGCGTCAAACTGCGGGATCAGTTCATTATGCCGCACGATGGGACCGGCCACGAGTTGCGGAAAGAAGGTCACGAACTCCACAAAATCCGCCAGCCGGTACACCCGCGCCTGCCCGCGCCCGAGGTCAACAAGGTAGGATATTTTCTGGAACACGAAAAACGACAGCCCCAGCGGCAGGATCACTGGCCACGGCGTAGGCACCCGCCCCATGGCGGCCAGCACGCAGCCTGCCAGCCAGCCTGCATATTTGAAGCTAAACAGCACCCCAAGATTGCCCGCAATGCCCAGCCACAGCCAGCCCCGCCACTGCGTGCGCCCCCATAATACGGCAACGCCCTGGCTGAAGCCGGTCATGCCCAGCAGCAGGGGCACGAACCGCCAGTCCCACAACCCATAAAAGAGCAGGGAAGCGGCGATGAGCACGGCTTGGCGCGCGGCCCTGCTGGCGGCTACGGCATAATACAGCCCCAGCACCAGCGGCAGGAAGATGAGCAGGAAAGGCTGGGCTGCAAACAGCATTCAGCCGCGACGTTCGGCCACGGCCTGCCCCGCCGCATGCCCGCTGGCCCAGGCCCACTGGAAGTTGTAGCCCCCCAGCCAGCCGGTCACATCCACCGCCTCACCCACCATGAACAGCCCCGGCACGTCGCGCGCCTCCATATCGCGTGAGGAGAGGCAGGCCGTATCCACACCGCCGCGCGTGACCTCGGCCTTTACGTAGCCTTCCGTGCCATGCGGGTTGAGCCGCCAGGCCCCAAGCACGCCAGCCGTATCGGCCAGCACCGAATCGGGCAGGCCCGCAAGCTGGCCCTCGGGCAGGCAGGACCGCGCGAAAAGCTGCGCCAGGCGCTGCGGCAACAGCATGGACAGCATGGCCAGGCCGCCCGCGCGCGGGCGGTCGCGCTTGATCTCGAGCAGCCGCGCCGCCGCATTGACGCCGGGCAGCAGGTCGATCTCGAGCGCCTCGCCCGGCTGCCAGTATGATGACGCCTGCAAGATGGCAGGCCCTGACAGCCCGCGATGGGTGAACACCATGCCATCGCGGAAGGTGACATGCCGCGCCTGCCGCCCTGCCCCGTCATGGCAGGCAATGCCCACCGTAACCGAAAGCCCGGCCAGCGGTTCCATCCACTCCCGGTCGCGCGCGCCAAAGGTCAGCGGCACGAGGGCGGGCGCGGGGGCCACCACGCGCAGGCCGAAGCGCCGGGCAAGGTCATGCGCCAGCCCCGTGGCGCCGAGCTTGGGAATCGACAGCCCACCCGTCGCCACGATCAGGCTCGGCGCATGGAATACGCCATGGTCGGTCTCGACGCGGTACTGCCCCGCCCCGTCCCGCGCCACGTCGATGATGCGGTTTGACAGGCGCATTTCAACGTGGCCCGCAGCACATTCGCGCATGAGCATGTCCACGATGTCGCGCGCCGAGCGGTCACAGAAGAGCTGGCCTGCCGCCTTCTCGTGCCACGGAATGCGATGGCGCTGCACAAGGGCGAGAAAATCGGCGGGCGTGTACCGCGCCAGCGCCGATTTGGCAAAATGCGGGTTGGCGGACAGGAACTGCCCGGCACCCGCATCCATGTTGGTGAAGTTGCACCGCCCGCCGCCGGAGATGAGAATCTTGCGCCCCGCATGCTGTGCATGGTCAAGCACCACAACGCGCGCCCCGCCCTGCCCCGCCGTGGCGGCAGCCATGAGGCCCGCCGCCCCCGCGCCCAGCACGATGGCGTCATGGCCGCCTTCCTGCGCCGTCATGCGTTAGAAATCCAGGTCCGCGTAATGGGCGGGCGGCGTAAAGCCTGAAATACGGTCCTGCAGCACGGAGCGGAAGCAGGGCCTGCTCTTGACGCGGGCATACCAGTCCTTGGCGGCAGGCGCGCGCGACCAGTCCACGTCATCAAGGAAATCGAGGCACGACAGGTGGGCGGCTGCCGCAAAATCAGCCAGCGAGAGCTGGTTGCCCGCCAGCCACCGCCGCGTTTCCGCCAGCCAGTCGATATAGGCGAGGTGGGTGCGGATGTTGGCATAGCCCGCCCGCAGCGCAGCCCCATCGGGGTTGCCGGTGCCGGAGATGCGCTTGTACACCTTCTCGGTCAGCAGGTTGCGCGAGACGTCGCGGCCGAATTTCTCGTCAAACCACACCACCAGCCTGCGTACCTCCACCCGCTCGGCCAGCGTGCGGCCAAGCAGCGGGGTGTCGGGATAGGCTTCCTCAAGATATTCGCAGATCACCCACGAATCCGGGATGCACAGCCCGGTGTCTTCCTGCAGCATGGGCACGGTGCCAGCGGGGTTGCGGTCGAGGTAGTCGGGGCGCTGTTCCCACACCCGCTCGATCTTGAGTTCAAACGGCAGCCGTTTTTCGCCCATCACGAGGCGAACCTTGCGGCAATAGGGCGAAAGGGGAAGGTGGTACAGGATGCGCATGTTCCCGCTTTATTGCATTGCCACGCCCTTCGCCAAGCCCCGAGTGCGCGCATGGGCCCGCATCACAGAAAAACCCGCCGTGCATACCCTTAAAGAGGCAGGATTTTCTCGACAGTCGGAGCCCGGCGCGGTAGCTGGAAACAGACAGGCCCCATTGACCCAGAGCAGGACAGGAACACGTTGCCAGACGAACTGCGTCCCACACCCAAGATCCGTGCTCGTGGCCGATCCTTTCTGGCCCTGGTGCTCTCACCCGAACCCCTGCTGGCCGACTGGCTGGCAGGCCTTGATGCCCAGATCGCGCGATCGAGCGCCTTCTTCGCGGGCAAGCCGGTCATTCTCGACCTCTCCCTGCTCGAAGCAGGGACCGAAGGGCTGGCCGAGCTTTACCCGGCGCTGCGCGCGCGGGGCATCCGCATCATCGGAATCGAAGGCGGCGACACCAGCTGGCCCGCCTGCGCCGGGTGGGACTGGCCCGCGGGCTTCCAGGGCGGGCGGGCCTCGGGTGCGGTAGAGATCCCTGACGATACCACGCCCGCGCCCCCCGAGCCACCACGCGGGGGCTCACTGCTCATCGAGCAGCCGATCCGCTCGGGCCAGGTTATCATGAACCCGGATGGCGACATCATCATCCTCGGCTCGGTCGGCTCGGGGGCGGAGGTGACGGCAGGGGGGTCGATCCACGTCTATGGCCCGTTGCGCGGCCGTGCGATAGCAGGCATGAACGGCCAGCCCGATGCCCGCATCTTCGCCCATTCCATGCAGGCCGAACTGCTGGCGATCGACGGTTATTACATTACCGCCGATGAAATCGATCCGCGTTATGTTGAAAAACCGGCGCAGATCATTCTCAATAATGACACACTTGTGGTCCAGCCGCTTGTGCCGCCCACCCTCAGGGGCCGCAAACCCTGATACTTATACCCCGCCCCCGTTGCGCTTCATGCGTGCCCATCCATATTACAACCGTATTCATCAGGTCATGAACAAGAAAACACCCCCCAAAAGCGCACAAGGAACTACCCCCATGGCAAAAGTGCTGGTTGTCACATCCGGCAAGGGCGGCGTCGGCAAGACAACGTCCACGGCGGCACTCGGCGCGGCGCTGGCACAGACAGGCCAGAATGTGGTGGTGGTCGATTTCGATGTCGGGCTGCGTAACCTCGACCTGGTCATGGGGGCCGAGCGGCGCGTGGTGTTCGACCTGATCAATGTCATCCAGGGCGACGCCAAGCTCTCGCAGGCGCTCATCCGCGACAAGCGGATCGAGACACTGTCCATCCTCCCCGCCTCGCAGACACGCGACAAGGATGCGCTGACCGCCGAGGGCGTGGCCAGCGTGATGGCGCAGCTGCGTGAAAAGTTTGACTGGGTGATCTGCGACAGTCCCGCCGGGATCGAGCGCGGCGCGCAGCTGGCCATGCACCATGCCGACCACGCCATTGTGGTGACCAACCCCGAGGTCTCGTCGGTGCGCGACAGCGACCGCATCATCGGCATGCTCGACAGCACGACCGAGAAGGCCAGGAACGGTGGCAAGATCGAGAAACACCTGCTGCTGACCCGCTACGACCCCGCCCGCGCCGCCCGGGGCGAGATGCTGCGCATCGAGGACGTGCTCGAGATTCTGTCCATCCCGCTGCTTGGCATCATTCCTGAAAGCGAGGAAGTGCTCCGCGCCTCCAACCTCGGCGCGCCGGTCACCCTGAGCAGCCCCGACAGCCCCCCCGCCCGCGCCTATGCCGAAGCCGCGCGCAGGCTGGAAGGCGAGAAGCTGGAAGTGACCGTGCCGGTTGAACGCAAGGGGCTGCTGGCACGCCTGTTCAAGGGGAAAAGCTGATGAGCCTGTTTGGGTCCTTCTTTGGCCGCAATACCAAGACCTCGGCTCCTGTCGCGCGCGACCGCCTGCAGATCCTGCTGGCCCATGAACGCACCGGCAGGGGTAATGAATCCGACCTGCTGAACAAACTGCAGGCCGAAATTCTTGAAGTGATCAAGCGGCATATCGCCGTTGATCAGGACAAGGTTCAGGTCAAGCTGGACCGGGGCAATTCCGTCTCGATGCTCGAAATCGACATCGAAGTGCCGCAGATGCGTCCATCAGGCCAGCCTTAAGGCGGCCCCTGGCAGCCCCGCCGGTTACGACAGGCGGGGCTCGATCCAGCGCCGCGCATGCTCGAAATCACGCGTGACCGCAGCCTGGGCCGCCGTGACATCACGCTGGCGCAGCGCCGTAATCAGGTCTTCATGCGGGTGGGTGCGGCCTTCGTGCTCGGCCTGGATCATCGGGCGCGACAGGGCGTAGATCGGCCCGATACGCATCCACAGGTTGCGCAGGATGTTTGCCGTAAGCGGCAGTTCGGCCAGGGCTGCGACCGTGGTGTGAAAATCCGCGTTGAAAGCCGCCATGCCGCCGTCATCACGCGCGCGGGAGGCATCCATGAACTGGTGCTGCAGGATGACCAGCGCCTCGATGCCATGGGTTGAGGCGCGCTGGGCGGCAGCGGCGGCAAGGCGCATTTCAAGATCCATGCGCAGGTCATGGATCTCGGCAAAACTGCGCTGGGTCATGGCGGGCACGATGGCGGTGTTACGGTCGTTGAGTTCCAGCGCATGTTCGGACACAAGCCGCAGCAGCGCCTCGCGCACCGGCGTAGGGCTCAGCCCCAGTTCAGCGGCAAGCGGGCGCAGGACCAGCCGTTCGCCAGAGCGATACCGGCTACGGATCAGCCCACGGCGCACATGGTCATAGGCTTCCTCGCTCAAGGCGCGGCGGGGAAGCTTTTCGGGCTGGCCTGCGGTGAATGCTACCATGCGCTTGAGTCATCCTTAATGCAAATAGGTCTTATTAATTCAGATCAATAATGATCTGCACGTGAATGGCAACGCCTGTGCATGCGAAAAACCTGCCTTAACCCCCATTTTCTCAGGTTTATGGGCGTTTTGTCATGAAAGGCGGCCCATTTGGGGGGAACCGCGCGCTCTTTCGGCCCGTTACGTCAGCAACCCCTTTCAACTGGCCTGCAACATGTGCAGGCCGCCACATACAGGGAAACCCATCATGGCCGATGTTGCTGAAAACACGTTCCTGACCGACGTGAAAACCCTGCGCGAACGCGCGAAGAAAGCAATCGAAAAAGGCGCGCTCACCCCCGCCTATCAGGGCAATGTGCAGACCGCCATCGACCTGCTGCAGACCGTGGTGGCGACCGAGCTTGTATGCGTGCTGCGCTATACGATGCATTCCATCTCCGTCGAGGGCATTACCAGCGAAAGCGTGGCCGCCGAGTTCGCCACCCACGCCAAGGAAGAACGTGCCCATATGATGTGGGCTGCCGCGCGCATTGACCAGCTTGGCGGCGTGCCCAACCTCTCGCCCGAGGGGCTGGCCACCCGCTCCGCCAGCGAATACGGCAATGGCGGCAATCTTGTTGAGATGGTGCGCCAGAACCTGGTGGCCGAACGGCTGGTGATCGAGCATTACCGTGAACTGATCCGCTATTTTGCCGATCACGACCCCACAACGCGCATCATGCTTGAAAAGATCCTGGCGGAAGAAGAAGAACACGCAACCGACATGCACGACCTGCTCGTGGCCCATGAAGGGCGTCCGTTCCTGGAATCCTGACCGCATTTCCTGCCTGTCGCCCTGTGCGCATCCATCCACCCTGCCCCGCACCCGCGGGGCGGGCAGCCTTGCCGCGCGTATCATACCCCCCGACCCGAACATGGAGGAACCAGACCATGAACCAGATCATGTCCAAACCGAAAACCTACGACCTGTTCATCGGTGGTGAATGGAGCGCGCCCGGCACGCCCGAGCGTGACACCATCCACAACCCCGCCACTGGCGATGTACTGGCCAAGGTGGCCGTAGCCAGCGAGGAAGATGTCAACCGTGCGCTACAGACCGCGCAGAAGGCTTTCCCCGCATGGAGCCGGCTGGTTGCGACCGAGCGGGCTGATTACCTGTACCGCCTGATCGACCTCATCAAACGCGACAGTGAAAAGCTGGCCCGCATCATCACCTCCGAAAACGGCAAGCCGCTCAAGGAAGCCCGCATCGAGGTCAATTTCGCCATCCAGCTCATCCGCTTTGCCGCCGAGAACGTGCGCAGGCTTGAAGGCAACATCATTCCCGGCAGCCGCCCCGGCGAGAAGATCCTGATCGAGAAGATCCCCCACGGCGTGGTGGCGGGCATCTCGGCATGGAATTTTCCGCTGGCACTCACCGCACGCAAGCTTGGCCCGGCGCTTGCCGCAGGCAACACGTTTGTCATCAAGCCGCATGAACTCACCCCGCTGGCCACCTTCGCGCTGGCCGAACTCTCGGTCGAGGCGGGCTTCCCCAAAGGGGTGTTCAATGTCGTGACCGGCGGCGGGGCCACGGTGGGCAATGCGCTCGTGACCAACCCCATCACCAAGCTCATCACCATGACCGGCAGCACGCCCGCGGGCCGCAAGATCATGGCCGCCGCCTCGGAAGGGCTGAAGGAAGTGCGGCTTGAACTCGGCGGCAAGGCCCCGTTCATCGTGATGGAGGATGCCGATATTGAAAAGGCGGTGGACGCCGCCGTGGCCGCTCGCTTCATGAATTGCGGGCAGGTCTGCACGGCCAACGAGCGCACCTATGTACATACGGCCGTGTATGATGAATTCCTCAGGCGCCTGCGTGAGAAGGTAGCCGCGCTGAAAACCGGCAACCCGCTTGATGAAGCCACCGACATGGGCCCCAAGATCAGCGCCGCCGAACTCGAAAAGGTCGATGCGATCGTGCAGAAGGCCATCAAGCAGGGTGCGAAGGTCGAACTCGGCGGCAAGCGCCTGACGGGTGGCGCGTATGACGCGGGCAACTTCTACGCCCCCACCCTGCTAACGGGTGTGACGGCGGATATGGATATTGCGCAGAACGAAGTCTTCGGCCCTGTGCTGTCGCTGATCCGGGTAAAAGACTTCGATGATGCCATCGCCCAGGCCAACAACTCGCGCTATGGCCTGTCGGCCTACATGTTCACGCAGAACCTCAGGAACATCATGCGCATGACCAGTGAGCTCAACTTTGGCGAGATCTACGTCAACCGCGAAGGCGGGGAAGCGGCGCAGGGCTTCCACCACGGTTATGGCGATAGCGGCATTGGCGGCGAGGACGGCCAGTACGGGCTTGAAGCCTATGTCGATACCAAGACCGTCTATCTCAACGCATAAACAGCACCGGCGGACCCTACGCGCCATGGCGGCCCGGAGCAGTCCGGGCCGCCTTTGTTCATGCTTGTAACCAACCTACAATGACCCGGACGGGTCTGTTATGGAGTGCGGCGAGGTGGTCAACCGGCAAGGCCGTTGCCTACACCGATGACCGCCTTGCGGCACCGGACCCGCTCTATGGTTTTGCGTTCACGACGGATGGCGACCAAGCATGATGATGGAGACAATATGTCCCCCGTAACCATCATGACATGGCGGTACCTGGAGCATTTCATGATGCGCCATCGCGGCCATGAACTCCGCGTGCTACCCGACGTGATTGAAAAGTATGAAAATGACCTTTTCCCGGTCCATGCGCCCGGCGATCCGTTCGGAACCGATGAGTACCTGCCGGATGAAAGCTACTACCGTTCCCCCACTGGCCGCCCCAATCAGGATTGCGATGCGGCACGGGTGCCCGACAGCGTCGTGAAACGGTCAAAGGCGTTGCAGGCTGGCCAGAACGTATCCATGCCGATATGGGACACCAAGAACCAAACCTGAAGCACCGCAAAATTACAACAGTTTCTGGTGAAGCTTTTTTCAAAAAATCTTTGAAATAACACCGTCTTTTTAAAAAAGGCGGCACCCAAAAACTTTCCTCTTTTAAAAACAGATCCTTAAATCTGGCGCATCCACACCGTATCGATCGCATGGGTCGGGCTTTTGTGCATGACCACGCGGGCGCGCTCGCGCGTGGGCAGGATGTTCTGCTGCAGGTTGGGCAGGTTGATGCGCCGCCAGATGTCGCGCGCAAGCTGTTCGGCCTCGCGTTCCGGCAGGTCGGCGTAGTGGTGGAAATAGGATGTGGACTTGCGGAAGGCGGTTTTCTGCAACAGCAGGAAGCGTTTGACGTACCAGTCCTCGATCACCCGCGTATCCGCATCGAGATAGATCGAGAAATCAAAGAAGTCAGACGCCATGAACGGCTGCTCGGACACGGTCTGGAGCACGTTCAGCCCCTCGAAGATCAGGATATCGGGCTGGTCGATCACCTGGTGGCGGCCGGGCATGATGTCATAGGCCTCATGCGAGTACACCGGCACCTTCAGGTTGCGCCCGCCTGCCTTCAGCGCCGAAAGGAAGCCGATCATCTGCCGCAGGTCATAACTTTCGGGGAAGCCCTTGCGGTGCATGAGGTTGCGCTTTTCCAGCTCACGCGTGGGCAGCAAAAAGCCATCGGTCGTAACCAGCGCCACGTTCGGGTGATCGGGCCAGCGCGACAGCACGGCCTGCAGCAGGCGGGCAAACGTGCTCTTGCCCACCCCCACGCTGCCCGCGATGCCGATCACGAACGGCATGGTCACACCCGGCCTGCCCATGAACGCGCTCTTGACCATGCTGTTCAGGCTGCGGGTGGCCATGACATGCAGGTTGAGCAGGCGCGACAGCGGCAGGTAGATCTCGGTTATGTCTTCCAGCGAGACCGGCTCGTTGTGCCCGCGCAGGGTAGCAATATCCGCCTCGCCCAGCGATTGCGGCACATTGGCGCGAAGGGCCGCCCATTCGGGGCGGGGAAAGATCAGGTAAGGCTGCACCGGGCCGGGAGCCGGATGCGTGGAGATGACGGGACGCGCGTCCAGCATGCAGTCCTCCATGCCCTTGTCCTTTCTGCTGTGGCAGTCCGCCCCTGAGGGCAGGCCATCTGCCGCGTATCACCATCGCCTGCGCCAATCCAGAGATGGACCGCCCAATTTAGCGTGTACGCCCGCCACAACCCGCCGCATTCCGCCCATCCTGACACAGACGTGACAATTGTGACACACCGCGCCATGCTGCATGGATGGTATGGACCCCACGGCGCATCAGCCGGGCATCCCGCCCGCAGGCAGGCCGTTGCCCCATGGCGGCCCGTATGCCGCACCACGCCAATGACAGGGACAGTGCCATGAACGACCCGACCATCCACCCGTTTGCCGCCGCCCCCCGGCGGGACACGCCTGCGGACTGGACGGACGGGCACGCCCGCGCCACCCTGCGCCGCATCCTTGATGCCGCCATCCATAGCGCCCTGCCCGATCAGGTTCTGGAACGCTACCTGCCCCCCAGACCGAAGGGCCGGTGCGTGGTGGTGGGCGCGGGCAAGGCCGCGGCGACCATGGCCGCCGCCCTTGAACGCGCCTGGCCGGATGTGGAAATGAGCGGCTGCGTGGTCACGCGCGACGGGCACGCCGCACCCACACGGCGCATCCGCGTGCTGGAGGCCGCCCACCCCGTGCCCGATGACCGCAGCGTGGCCGCAGGCCGCGCCATGATGGCGGAAGTAGCCGGTCTGGGGCCTGATGATCTGGTCATCGCCCTGATTTCAGGCGGCGGATCAGCGCTGCTGGAACTGCCCAAGCCGGGCGTGACGCTTGATGACCTGCGCGCCATCAACCGCGCCCTGCTGCATAGCGGCGCCAGCATACGCGACATGAACGTGGTGCGCCGCCACCTGTCGGCCATCAAGGGCGGTGGGCTGGCCGTGGCGGCCTGTCCCGCCCCGGTCGTGACGCTGGCCATAAGCGACGTGCCGGGCGATGACCCGCTGACCATCGCCAGTGGCCCCACGGTGGCGGACCCCACCACCCCTGCCGATGCCCGCGCCATCATTGCCCATTACGGCATTGACCTGCCCGAGGCCGCCCGCACGGTGCTGGAACACGATGCCGGGCCGATGGTGCCTTCACCCGCCAATCGGGTCGCACTCATCGCAACACCGCTGATGGCGCTGCAGGCAGCAGCCCGCATGGCACGCGCATGTGGCCTGACCCCGCTCATTCTGGGCGATGCGCTGGAGGGCGAAAGCCGCGACGCTGGCACGCTCATGGCCGGGATGGCCCTGTCGGCCCGCCTGCACGACCTGCCCGTGGCGGGGCCAGCCGTGCTGCTTTCAGGTGGCGAGACGACTGTGAGCATCAACCCGGATGGTCCCCCGCCGGGACGGGGCGGGCGCAATACCGAGTTCCTGCTCTCCATGGCCTGCGCCCTGCAGGGGCAGCAGGGCATCTGGGCCATTGCGGCGGATAGCGATGGCATTGATGGCACCGAGGACGCGGCGGGCGCCATCATCACCCCCGATACGCTGGCCCGCGCCGCAGCCGCGGGCTGCAATCCGCGTGCCGCCCTGCGCGCGCATGACAGTTACACGCTGTTCAGACAGACGAACGATCTGGTCATGACCGGCCCCACGCTGACCAATGTGAACGATATCCGTGCGATACTGGTGCTGTAGGGCGTATATAAAACCAAACAAGCGTTTCCGGACGGTGCTCTCCGAGACTTTCTGAAAAAAGCTTTACCGGAAACGTCTTCACATGCGGCTATTTGCCCGGCTTGCCGAAGCTGACCTGCGTGTCAGGCACGACAAAATGCTTGCCGTCATCACTGTCAGACTGATCGTCATCACCAGCCTGATTGGCATCGTAGCCCGATGAGATCATCCGCATCGCCTCCGCATCAGGAGGCGGATGATAATCTTCGGTCGCCCCATCCTCATTGGGGCTGGGCGGCCTGGGCAGGTGGTGCGAGAGCGGGCGCAGGGCATTGTCTGCGTGCGTGGCGTGGTGCCCCTCCCACGCGCTGCGCCCGAGCGGGCGGGGGGCTTCATCCACATCGGCCGGATCATTATCGTCGTCATGCCCGCCGCTACAGGCGGCAAGGCAGGTCAGCAAGCCGATCATTGCAAGACGTGGTCTCATTCCGGCTGCCCTTACCCCCGCTTTTCAGGCCCTGACCCCGACATGGCACGGGCCACGTCAGGGCGCAGGGACGATAGCCTGTTACAATGGAACAGGCCAAGGGCAATCAGTCCGCCCCCTCCTCATCGGGGCCGACCAGCATGGCTTCGGCCACAACACCGGCCTGCTCGCGCACGCGGCGCTCGATATCGGCGGCCATTTCCGGGTGGTCGCGCAGGAACTGCTTGGCGTTCTCGCGCCCCTGGCCAATGCGCTGGCTGTCGCACGAGAACCATGCGCCGGACTTTTCAACAATGCCCGCCTTCACGCCAAGGTCGATCAGTTCACCAACCTTGCTGATGCCCTCGCCATACATGATGTCGAACTCGACCTGGCGGAAGGGCGGCGCCATCTTGTTCTTGACCACCTTGACGCGGGTCTGGTTGCCCGTCACCTCGTCCTTGTCCTTGATCGAGCCGATGCGGCGGATGTCCATGCGCACGGAGGCATAGAACTTCAGCGCGTTGCCGCCCGTCGTCGTCTCGGGGCTGCCGAACATCACGCCAATCTTGAGCCGGATCTGGTTGAGGAAGATCAGCATGGTGTTGGAGCGCGAGACGGAACCGGTCAGCTTGCGCAGCGCCTGGCTCATGAGGCGGGCATGCAGGCCGACATGGCTGTCGCCCATGTCACCCTCAAGCTCGGCGCGCGGCACCAGGGCCGCCACGCTATCGACCACCAGCACGTCAATCGCGCCCGAGCGCACCAGCGTATCGGCAATTTCGAGCGCCTGCTCGCCCGCATCGGGCTGGCTGATCAGCAGGTTGTCCACATCCACGCCCAGCTTGCGGGCATAGCCGGGGTCAAGCGCGTGCTCGGCATCGATGAAGGCGCAGGTGCCGCCCTTGCGCTGCGCCTCGGCAATGGCGTGCAGCGCCATGGTGGTCTTGCCCGAGCTTTCGGGGCCATAAATCTCGACAATACGGCCACGCGGCAGGCCGCCAATGCCCAGCGCGATATCGAGGCCGAGCGAGCCGGTGGAAATCACGTCCACCTGCTCGGACGGGCGCTCGCCCATGCGCATGATCGAGCCCTTGCCGAACGCGCGCTCGATCTGGCTCAATGCCCCTTCCAGGGCCTTGCTTTTATCTATACCCGGAGCCTGTGCCATTGCCTGCCTACCTGGTTCTTGTGGAATGAAGCCTTAATAACGGGCACCCTGCCCTGCCACGCCAGCCCGGAACAGGGCGCGCGTCCTGTCCTGCAATATGGAACAAAACAAGACCATTTACAATGGCCCTGTTCCTTTCCCGCCCCGATAATGATTGCCTGCCCGGCGATAGACGCCGTTTAGCGCGGCCCCATGGCCAGCCCCGCGCCACGCGGGTCGGTCACGGCGGTGCAGGTTGCGCCATCACCCGGCAGGCCATGCGGGCAGGATATGGCGTTGACGCGGCCCTGTGCCGTAACAGGATGGGAATCAGGCGTCTGGCCTGCAAGGATCTGCCGCATGGCGATGCCGGTTGCCGCCGCCGCGTCGTTCTGCCCCGACCCTGCCACCACCGCACGGAAGGCGCGGCCCTGGCTGGCAATGGCGGCGGCATAAAGCGGCTGCGGCAGGCGCGCGGGCGAGGCGCCAAGCACGATGCCGGTATTGCCCGCCATGCGCCCGGTGCCGAACAGGTTGTCCATGCTCAGGCTGCACGCAACCGCCATGCCCGCATGGTCAACCACGGTAAACGAGGTGGAAGCCGGCAGCGAAGGCAGCCCGCCACCGCTTGCCCCGCCTGCATTGACAAAAGCCTGCGCGCGGGCGGTCAGGTCATCGCCCGTGCCGCTGGCGTGGCTGCCGTTCTGTGCCCGCCAGCCTGCCACGCTGGCCTGCGCGCGTGTTGCCGCATCGGATGAAGACGCCGCGCGGAACGCCACCGCCGCACCCAGCCCGCCATCGGCCGGCGGCGGCAGGAAGCTGACCTGCGTCTCGCCACTGCTTACGGATAGCGGCAGGCGCTCGGCGGGAATGGCCCCGCGCAGGTCGGCCATGGTCAGGCCGCCGCCTGCCTTCTGGCTACCCGCAACAAAGGACTGCCCAAGCGCGCCATTATAAAGATCACCCACGCCCATGCTGCGGATCTGGTCCAGCGCGCCCGAAAGATGGGTCTGCACCAGGGCATCACCCTCAGCCAGCGCCTTGCCATCAGAGCGGGCGAACACCGCGCGCACGCCCGCATCAGCCAGCAGCGGCACCTGGACTGCCGCAAGATCGGTAGCAAGCTGGCGGCTGACATTGATGCCGGTGGACGCCAGCGCGATCGCACCCGGCACCATCTCGGAAAACGCGGCCGAGCCATATTGCAGGTGCATGAGGTAAAGCCCGCGCGCCAGCATGGGCACCGCTGCCGGGCGGTCGGCATGCGGCATGCCCACTCCGTCAGTTGCTCCTGCCACAGGCAGGAACATGAAGGCGCGCCCCCCGTTCTGGTCACCGGGACGGTAGGCGAGGCACGCGCCGCCAGCGCCGAGCGAGGCCCGCGAAGGCAGTGTCACGGCAAGTGCGAGCCCCATGGCCGTGGCCGCATCGGCCGCATTGCCACCACGCTGGAGAATGTCACGCCCGACCAGCGTGGCCTGCGGCTCATCGGAGGAGACGGTGCCGATCAACTGCCCCGGCGAGGGGCCAAACATGCTGGAGACGATCCTGACGGGCGAATAGTTCTTGAAGGCGCAGCCCGTAACCGAAAGGGCCAGAACGGCACAGAGCGCCGTACGCATGGACCGACGGGCGACAGGGGTGATCGACGAATGCTCAGGCACGCAACGCTTCTCCAATAGGCAGGTCGGCTTCATTCCGTTGAACGGCTCGTAACGACCGCGCGATCGTAGCAGACCCTTCACGACTTAGCGGCGTTCCGGGCCATCGGCAACAGGCATGGCGCCAGCACGGCCTTATGGCCCATTTCTTTCCGCTGCCCGATCCTTTACACACCACCCTATCGCGACATGACAACGGAGCAAACCCGTGACCTTTCTTTCGCCCCGCCACAACCGAACACGCCTGCTGCCCACCCTGCTCGCCACGGGGGCGATGCTGGCTGCCACGGCGGGCGCGGGCAGGGCCGCGGATGCACAGGCCAGCTTTACCCCCGCCCAGCGGCAGGAAATTGTCGAGATCATGCGCAATGCGCTCAAAACCGACCCCACCATCCTGTCAGACGCCATCGCCGCCCTGCGCAGCAATGCCAACGCCGCCCAGCAGAACGCGGCCCGCTCCGCGCTGGAAAGCCACCGCGGCGAACTGACCGCGCCAACAGCGACCGATGGCGTGCTGGGCAATGCAAAAGGGCAGACCACCGTTGTCGAATTCTATGATCCGCGCTGCCCCTACTGCCGCAAGGTGCTGCCCGACCTCGACCGCCTGACGCGCGAGAACAGGGACCTGCGCATTATTGAAAAGGTCATTCCCGTGCTCGGCCAGCCCAGCCTGATCGCATCACAGGCGCTCGTGGCGGCCTTCGTGCAGGGCGGGCAGGAAGGTTACTTCCGCATGCAGGGCGTGGTGATGAATGATTCCGTGCAGCCCACGGTCGAGCGCATGCGCACGCTGGCCACCCAGGCGGGGCTGAATGCCACCCAACTGGTCAGTGACATGAATGGCGCGAAGGTCACGTCCATCCTGCAGGCCAACATGGAACTCGCGCGCGCGATCGGGCTTGATGGCACGCCCACCTTCGTGTTCAACGCCCGCCAGATCATTCCCGGCGCCGTCAGCTACGATGACCTGAAAAAGGCCATCGCACAGAACCATTAAAAGATTGTTTGAAAACAAATCACTGATAAAAAACAAGAAAAGTTTTTGGGTGCCGCCTTTTCTCAACCAGGGCGGCGTTCTTCTGTAGCTTTCCGGAAAAAGCTATCCCAAAAACTTTTCTTTATTTTCAGTATATTGAAGCAGATCCCTTTCCCGCCTCCCGTGATGACAGGAGGGCGGGAAAGGCCATGGCCTCAGGCCATGGCCACGGCGGAGGCATCAGCCAGGTCATTGACCCGCAGCAGGTGGCTCAGGGCTGCCACCATCTCGTCCATCATCGCATCCGTATGGCGCGGCCCCGGCGTAAGCCGCAGCCGCTCCATGCCACGCGGCACGGTCGGGTAGTTGATGGGGGTGGTGTACATGCCATAATCATTGAGCAGCCGGTCGCTCAGTTCGCGGCAGCGCCGGGCATCGCCCACGGGAATGGGCACGATATGGCTCGGCGTCATGTTGAAGGGAACGCCTGCCGCCCGGAGCTTGGCGCGGAAGGTATCGACACGCTCGAAAATGCGCTCGCGCCGCCAGTTGTCCTTGCGCACCTGCTTTACGCTGGCCAGCGCCGCCGCCACGACCGCAGGCGGCAGGGCGGTGGTGAAGATGAAGCCCGATGCCGTCAGACGCAGATATTCCACGATATTGCTCGAGGCGGTGATGTAGCCGCCATGCACGCCAAAGCCCTTGGCCAGCGTGCCCTCGATGATGTCCACCTGATCGGCCACGCCATCGCGCTGCGATACGCCACCGCCCTGCGCGCCATACAGGCCCACGGCATGCACTTCATCAAGATAGGTCATGGCGCCGTATTTACGGGCCAGCGCGCAGGTGCCGGCGATGTCGGAAATATCGCCATCCATCGAATACACGCTCTCGAAGGCGATCAGCTTGGGGGCGTCCTTCGGGGCGGCGGCCAGCCTGGCTTCAAGGTCGGCCAGGTCATTATGCTCGAAAATGACCGTGCTCGACCCGCGCGCGCCTTTGATGCCCGCAATCATGGAGGCATGGTTCAGCCGGTCGGAAAAGCAGATCCAGCCGGGCATGCTCGTCAGGATGGTCTGGAGCGATGCCTGGTTCGACACGTAGCCCGAGCCGAACAGCAGCCCCGCTTCCTTGCCGTGCAGGTCGGCAAGCTCCGCCTCGAGCGCGGTATGCACCGGGCTTGTGCCCGCAATGTTGCGCGTGCCGCCCGCGCCTGCTCCATGCTCATGGATGGCGCGGATGGCGGCCTCGACCACGACGGGCTCGACCCCCATGCCAAGATAGTCATTGGAGGACCAGACCACGACTTCACGGTCTTCCGGGCAGGCGGGGGTGGATGGCGTGGGCGCGGTCTCGGGCTGTTCGTATAACGGGTAGCGGTCGGCCAGCCGTGCCAGGGGCGTAAACTGCCGGTATCGCCCCTGGGCGCGGATATCGGCCAGCGCCGTCTGACAGAACCGGAAAAACGGATGCCCATCCACATGATTACTGGACACTGCTGGTTTTCTCCATGGCATACCCCGATCGTGTTTACGGGGCCTTCATTCATTACGCCCACCGTACGGGGTGGCCCAAGCCGGAGGGGGATCAAACCGCCCCTCATCGGCACCAGGGCTGGCGGTTAACCACCGGCAACGGGGCCTTTATGGCATGATGGGGGCGGAAATTGCAAAACCGCATTGAACTACTCGACGTAAATGCAGACCTGCGTTGCGCTGCCTGCGGGCACGCCCCGGGCATCCATTTCGGTCTGGGCGATGCCCGCGCCCGCATCCATCACCGCCTGCAGCACCGGCTGGCCATCCGTGTCCACCGCCGCCTTCATGTCCGGCAGGCCGCTTGCGGCCCCCACCGGCACATTGACCACGATGGTGAACAGCGCGTTGGGCTTGCGCGCCAGCGCATCGGCCACGGCGGCCCTGACCGCAGGCTGCCACTGCGCGGGCGGCGTGCCCGCCACGATGGTGACGAGCGGCGGCGTGGCGATGTCCACCACCTTGGGTGGCGCAACGACGGGCAGCTGGGGTGGATCGCCCGCGTGGCGGTTAAAGGTTTTCTGGCTGACCAGCCGGCACCCGCCCATGGCTGGCAGGCACAGGGCCGCCACCAGAACGGCACGGCGGGCGAAGCGGGGGGACGGACGGTGCATGACCTGCTACCGATACAGTATCCGCCCCGCCGGGCATAGGGGCGCTTGCAGCAATGTTGCCGCAGCGCACCGGGCGCAGTAACAGTACTTACCGGCTCCGACCGATCATACCCTGCTCCATGGACGACGCCGCATGCCCGAAGACCAAGCCCGCGTGATCTCCAGCGCTCTTCCGCCTACGCCCCCTTCCATGCCCGAGCGGCTGGCGACGGCGATCCGCCATGCCATCGGCGTGCATGAAACCGACCGGCGGCATGCCCCGCACGCCCGGGTCATGGCTGGCCTGTGCGCGGTGCTGTGGAGTCGCTTCCTGCGCTTCGACCCCGCCAGCCCCGACTGGCCGGATCGTGACCGCCTGGTCATCTCCTCACCGCGCTACCGGGTGCTGCCGCGCATCATGGCCGAACTGTCGGGCCAGGCGCCCCGCCCCGGCCTGCCTGCCGCAACCGACCGGCAGGCCTGCGGCCCCAACGGGCAGGGACTGGGGGCGGCGATAGGCATGGCGCTGGCCGAGCAGAAGCTGGCGGCCCGCTTTGGCCGCTCCGTGGTCAACCACCGTGTGTGGGCGCTGGGGTGCTGGAGCGAGCTTTCCACCGGCGTGGCGCTGGAAAGTGCCGCCCTGGCAGGCCAGCTTGGCCTTGACCGCGTGACCCTGGTGGTCGGCCTGTGGAGCAGCGAGCGCGAGGAGGTGGACACCATCCTGCCGCGCTACAGCGCATCGGGCTGGTCGGTGCGCAAGGTCGATGCGGGCAATACCGAACAGATCGCAAGCGTCATCGCCTCCGCCCAGCGCACGCACAAGCCCTGCCTGATCGCGTGCATCGCCCCGTCCGAAATCGATCCGCCAGCGCCCTTTATCGATGATCCGGGCCTGTGGGCGGGGGCCGCGCGCCGGGGGGCAAGCGCGCGGCGCTCGTGGCTGCGCCGCCTGTTCAAGGACCGGCAGAAAGCCGAATTCGAGCGCATGGCGCGCAACCAGCGCCCCGCCTTCTGGCAGCCTGACTGGCAGCGTTCATGGCGCGAGCACGGCACGCTGCTGGCCCGCGCCTCGCCCGCGTTCTCGGCCCGGCGCGGACTCGAAACCCTGCATGAACTCCTGCCCGAACTGACCTGCCTGCGCTCGCGCCAGGGCATGATGCCCGATTTTTCCGCCCTGCGGCGCGGCAGTGGCGAGCCGGATCTTTCATGCGGCACACAGGTGCATGGCATGGCCGCCCTGCTCAACGGCATTGCGCTGCATGGCGGGCTGCTGGCCTTTGGCGCCACCACCATCATCGCGGTGGACCGCATGCGCCCCGCCCTGCGCTACGCCGCCATGACCGGCCAGCAGGTGATCTACCTGCTCAGTGACGACGAACTGCCGCGCGGCGAGAATGCGGGCGGCTGGCAGCCCGTCGAGCAGCTCGCCAGCCTGCGCGCCATGCCCAACATGGCGCTGTTCCGCCCCGCCGATCACCGCGAGACCATGGAATGCATGGAACTCGCCCTGCGTCGCACGACCGGGCCGAGCCTGCTGGTGCTGGAATCCGCGCCCTCGACCGCCGCCGCCGTGCCCGAGCGCGAACAGCATGGCCTGACCAACCTGTGCGCGCGCGGCGGCTATGTGCTGGCCGAGGCCGAAGGCCCGCGGCAGGTTACGCTGGTGGCCACGGGGCACGAGGCCATCGTGGCGCTGGGGGCGCGCGCGCTGCTGCGCGCGGCGGGCATCGGGGCGGCGGTTGTATCACTTCCGTGCTGGGAACTGTTCGCCGCCCAAAAAATGACGTATCGTGCTGCCGTGCTGGGAACAGCGCCCCGGATCGGAATCGAGGCCGCATCGGGTTTTGGATGGGATCGCTGGCTTGGGCCGGACGGCCTGTTCGTGGGTATTGACGGGTTCGGGGCCTCCCCCACGCCCGACAGCCCCCACGACCCGGCCGACATCACGCCGGAACGGATCTGCCGCGACGCCATGCGGCTGCTCCACCCCCACGCCGGAACCGCGATGGAAACCGCGGGAGGAAACGGCGCGCCTCCACCATCAGGGATGGCATCGCTCGATGCCAGTGTGTGAACATGTCTGACCCTTACGGAGATAATAAGAACATGGCTGTTAAAGTCGCAATAAACGGTTTTGGTCGCATTGGTCGCCTCGTGCTGCGTGGCATCATTGAAAGCGGGCGCACCGATGTGGTGCCCGTCGCGATCAATGATCTTGGCAGCGTGGCCGACAACGCACATCTGCTGTCCTATGACAGCGTGCACGGGCGCTTTCCCGCCGAGGTGAAGGTGGAAGGCAACCAGATCATCATCACGGCCAATGGCCGCACCTACGCCCCCATTACCGTCTCGGCCGAGGCCGACCCCACGAAGGTGCCGTTCCAGGGCGTGGATGTGGCGCTGGAATGCACCGGCCGCTTTACCGACAAGGAAAAGGCCGCGCAGCTGATCACGGCGGGGGCCCGCAAGGTGATCGTGTCCGCCCCGGCATCGGGCGTGGACGCCACCATCGTCTATGGCGTGAACCAGGACGTGCTGACCCCGGACATGACCGTGATCTCCAATGCGTCATGCACCACCAACTGCCTCGCCCCCGTGGCCAAGGTGCTTGATGATACGTTCGGCATCGAATGTGGCTACATGGTCACCATCCACTCCTATACCGGTGACCAGCGCACGGTGGACACGCTGCACAAGGACCTGCGCCGCGCACGTGGCGCTGCCCTGAACATGATCCCGACCTCGACCGGCGCCGCGCGCGCCGTGGGGCTGGTTCTGCCGCACCTCAAGGGCCGGCTCGATGGCACCGCCATCCGCGTGCCGACCCCCAATGTGTCGCTCGTCTCGCTCGACTTCGTGCCCAAGAAGGCTCCGGCCTCCGTCGAGGAAGTGAATGCAGCCCTGCTCAAGGCCTCCGAATCCGGGCCGCTCAAGGGCATCCTCGCCTACAACACGGCGCCGCTGGTCAGCACCGACTTCAACCACTCGCCCGCCTCCTCCACCTTTGATGCCACCCAGACGGCGGTGATCGATGGCGGCAAGCTGGTGCGCATCTGCAGCTGGTACGACAATGAGTGGGGCTTCTCCAACCGCATGGCCGACACGGCCGCTGTATTCGGGGCATTGTAATGGCTGCCGCAAGCTTCAAGACGCTGGATGACCTGGATGCCACGGGCAAGAAGGTTCTCCTGCGCGCTGATCTGAACGTTCCGGTCCGCAACGCCCAGATTACCGATGCCACGCGCATCCTGCGCCTGCTGCCCACCATTCAGGAACTGGCCCAGAAGGGGGCGAAGGTGATTGTTGTCAGTCACTTCGACCGACCCAAGGGCAAGCCGGTGCCTGAAATGTCGCTCGGCCCGATTGCCGATGCGCTGGGTGATGCGCTCGGCCGCCCGGTCACCTTTGTCGATGACTGCACCGGCCCGAAGGCGCAGCAGGCCGTGGACGCCATGCGCAATGGCGACGTGGTGGTGCTGGAAAACACCCGCTTCTACCCCGGCGAGGAACAGAACGACCCGGCGCTGGCCAAGGAGTTCGCCTCCCTGGCCGATTACTATGTCAATGATGCGTTCTCCGCCGCCCACCGCGCCCATGCCTCGACCGAGGGCGTGGCCCGCCTGCTGCCTTCCTTTGCGGGCAGGCTGATGGAGACGGAACTCAACGCGCTTAACATCGCGCTTGAAAACCCCGCCCGGCCGGTGGGTGCGATCGTGGGCGGGGCCAAGATTTCGACCAAGCTCGACCTGATCGGCAACCTGCTTGAAAAAGTGGACATGCTGATTATTGGCGGCGCGATGGCCAACACCTTCCTCGCCGCACAGGGCGTGGACGTGGGCCGCTCGCTGCAGGAGGCCGAGATGCACGACACCGCGCGTGCCATCATGGCCAAGGCGAAGGAAAAGAACTGCGAGATCATCCTGCCGGTTGATGTCGTGACCGCGACCGACTTCAAGGCGGACGTGCCCACGCGCACGGTGCCGGTGAACGCCATTCCGGCTGATGCCATGGCGCTCGACGTGGGGCCGAAGACGGTGGCGCTAATTAACGAAAAGCTGACCACGCTGAAGACGCTGGTCTGGAACGGCCCGCTTGGCGCGTTCGAGATCACGCCGTTCGATGCCGCCACCAACGCGGTGGCGCGCGAGGTCGGTCGCCTGACCGATGCAGGCGTGCTCAAGAGCATTGCGGGCGGCGGCGATACGGTCTCCGCCCTGCGCCATGCGGGGGTGGAGAAGCATATCTCCTACATCTCGAGCGCGGGCGGTGCCTTCCTTGAATGGCTGGAAGGCAAGACGCTGCCCGGCATCATGGCGCTTGAAGCCGTGTTTGAACGGGCCATGCCCATCTGACGGGCCATGCCGTCATGACGTAAAGGAAGGGACCATCATCAGATGGTCCCTTTTTTATGAATAATACTTTGAAATGATAAAGTTTTTGGCGAAGCTTTTTCAAAACGCTCTGAAAGGCGTCACCTTTTTAAAGCAAGGTGACACTCAAAAGCACTTCTCCTGCCGTTTTCGCGCCTAGCGGTTGTAGGGGTTGGTATCCACGCGCACGGCCTTGCCGGTGCGGTCGTAATACAGCACGGCGGTGCCGCGTTTCTCGGCATAGCCATCAGGCTCGCCGGTGGGGGTCCAGAACAGCAGGCGGTTCACGTCGGGCTGTTCCTTGACCCGGTCTCCCTTGGGGATGAAGCGGTACTGGCTGTAATCCATATGCAGGGTGGGCAGAGGCGGCTTTTTGGAAAGCTGATGCATGGTGGCATGGCGTTGTGAGGCCTCGCCGGGGTCTTCGTTGCCCGCATCGGCATGGCCGCCCTCCGCAAGGGCCACACCCGGCGCGACAGCAGCGCCCAGCCACGTAGCAAGGACCAAGTGCCGTAACCTGATAGACATGAGCGCAGGCCTTTCCATTCTTCCCAATCGCGCGCCACCATCCCCCTTTTCCCGGCCTGACGCAATATCCGACGTGGCGCACGCCTGCCTTACTGGAAAGGCAGGTAACGGAAATCGAAGAAGATCTCGCTCAGGCTGGTCGTGGGCGCGCCACCCATGCCGCCCCATGTGTGCACGCGCGAATAGGCCAGTTGCGTGCCCGCCTGCACCGTGCCGTACTGGCCATGAATGAAGCGGTACCATGCCCCGATGGTGAACTCCTCCACCGAGCGAATATTGGCGGTGCACCCTCCACCCCCGGTGATGTCGGAGCCTTCGGTCATGCAGCCCGTATTGTCGGCATTGGGGTTGCCATAGCCATAGCTGCCGCCATCTTCATCAAAGTAGCTGCGGCCCGAGCGCTGCATGCCAAAATAGCCATACACATCGATCAGCTTGTTGGGGTGTGCGATCACGCCTGCCGTGGTCTGGACGCTCGACAGCAGGGCGGGCGCGCCATTGGCCCGCAGCGTGGCATCAGGCAGCAGCACCGAGCCGTAACGGCCGATGCCCTTGCCCGCCAGGCCTGCCAGCCGCACTTCCAGCCGGTGCGGAATGACCGGCAGGATCATCGAGCCACCCGCCCCCCAGGCGATGGCGGTATGGTTCTCGCCGACCCCGTTTATGACCGAACGGTCATGCGGGAAGTGGACCACGCCCTCGACCTCGTAATGACCCCATGAGGGGTCCCATGCCACCTTGCCGATGATGTCGGGCGCGATCTCGTTGGAATAGTTGGTGGAGGCACTGCTCAGCCCCACGCCGTTCGAGCCGAGCTTGGCGTAGCCGCCATTGGCCAGACTGTATTCGCCATTGTCACCCGCGGCGGAAAAGCCGGTGGTGTCATAAATGGTGGCGGGGTTCTCGATCGACAGGCCGGTCCACAGGCGGTGCTTGAGGAAATCCTTGACGATGCGCACCTGCCACTGCCGCGACCAGGTCTGGCCCGCGAGGATGGAGGATTCAATCGTTTCGGGAAGGCTTTCCTGACGGGGCACGATGCCCACGCGGTCAGGCGTGAGCATGGTCCAGGCCTGGCCGATGAGGAAATGCAGGTCCGCGCGCGAATCATCCAGCGTCAGGTAAGCCTGCCGCAGCCGGGGCACGTAGGAATTGCTCTCATAGGGGTTGGTGGTCTCGGCACTTGCGCCAAAATCGGTTTCCACAAAGCCTGCCACGGTCAGGTGCGGGTTGAGCTGCCCCCGCGCCATGAGCGAGAAGCGCGAATACCGCGCATCGCCATTGAAGTTGGTGGTGTGGAAATTCGAGCTGTTGCGGAAGGGAATCGCGTTCCAGTAGTTGAAGATGCCCGATGAGACCTGACGGTTCTCGACCAGCGCCGCCGCATCGAAGAAGCCACCCAGAATGATCGCCACCGGGCCAAGATGGAACACCTTGCTGCCCAAGGCGCCCGCCGACTGCGCGCCCACCGTCTCGCGGTTATGCGGGCCGACATTGTTGTTGGCCATGTGCGAGATCAGGTCTTCCTCGCGGTGCGCCACCACGGATTCAACCGTGGGCTGGTCACCAAGCTCGGATGTAGGGTCGGAATAGCCACCGATATGAGGGCGGCCCACGCGCTCGCCGCCCGTTACCGCCGCCTGCTGCGTTGCATGGCCTTCCACCGGCACCCAGCCGCCGCGCACATGCCCGCCCGAGCCCGTAACCTCCAGCGGGTGGCCCGCACCACCCGCCCCGCCCGCGGCCGCCGTGCCGCCAAGGCGGGCGCGGTGCTGCGCAATCTGCTGGTGCATGGCGGCAAGTTCATTCTGCAGGGCCTGCTGCTGCTCCTGCAGGTGGGCCATCTGGCGTTCCATGATATCCAGCGATTCGGGGTCCTCATCACCCCATGCGGCAGCCACCGGCGCCAGAACGGAACACAGCATGAGCAGGCTGGCCAGACGGCTGGCGGACTTGCCGGAGAGGAACGGAATCTGCATGTATCGCCAGAAGGCTCCAGAACAGGTTTAAGACAGGATGTGACAAAACATGTCCGGCAGGCCGGGTAAATGATAATTTGTTTTAATAAGACGTGATCTGCCGCGCCGTGCCGTTTGTGTCACGCGCATCATGGCGGAATACGGTGGCCCGGACAGCCAATGTTACAAAATGTCAGGACGGCGGGCCGTCAGCGCCATGACCGCATCCTTCCAGAACATGTCCTCCGGCGCGGGGGTGACGCTGCCGGTATCCACCGGGCCAAAGCCCGCGCGCTGCAACAGCACGCCGAGCATGCGCCCCCGGTCATCGGGCTCGAGCGCCTGCCACAGCGCCGTGGCCTTCTGCGGTATGAAGCGCGCGCCATATGTAATGATGATCAGGCCACCGGGTTGCAGTACGCGGGCCACTTCACGCAGCACCTGCACCGGCTGGCGCAGATAGGGCACGACATCGCACAGAAGGGCTGCGTCCATGCTTTCATCGGCAAGGGGCAGGTCGGGTGTTTCGTTGATGTCCTCCACCACGCGGTCGGTCAGGCGGGTATTGCTGTCGAGCGCCTGCGCGTTCACGCCGATGCCGATCACGCTGTCGAATTCCATGTCAGGCGGCAGGTGGCTGTCGGGGCCTGCCATCAGGTCGAGGATGTTGCCATCCTCGGGCAGGAGCGTGCGATAAAGCGCCATGATGGCTGTCTGCGCGCCCTGGTCAAGCAGGGGGCCGGCGGGGCGGCGCGAATAGAACAGCGTATCGGACTCAGCCGAGGCGACGGTGAAGGAATGCGGGTGGAACCCGTGCAGGTCGTTCATGAATATGCCAGACAGTGCAGGTGCAACAATGCGATACGGGGTGGGCGTATCACGCCCCATGCCGTGGAGAACAGGAGAAAAGCCGAATGGCCCGTATGATCCATTCCATGATCCGCGTGCTTGATGAAGCCGCGAGCCTCGCCTTCTATGAAACCGCCTTTGGCCTGAAAGTGGCCGACCGGCTTGTTTTTGATACCTTCAGCCTTATCTACCTGTCGAATGATGAACAGACATTCGAGCTGGAACTGACCGTAAACCACGGCCGCACAAAGCCTTATGACCTTGGCGATGGTTATGGGCACCTCGCCGTATCGGTAGCGGATGTCGATGCCGAGCATGCCCGGCTGACCAAAGCCGGCCTTGCGCCGCTGGCGGTGAAGGACATGGCGTGTGGCGAGCGGTTTGTAGGAAGGTTCTTCTTCATAACCGACCCCGATGGCTACAAGATTGAAGTGTTGCAGCGCGGAAAGCCGGGGCGTTTTATCTGATCGGGCTTGCAAGCAGGCGCGGGCGGTGCCATCCCGCTCGCATAAAGGGGTGGCGAACCGCTATACAGGACGGATGATGACCGGTTTTTTGAAAATGCACGGGCTGGGCAATGATTTTGTGGTGGTGGATGAGCGCGTGCAGCGCCATGACCTCACGCCTGCCCGCATTGCCGCCCTGTCCGACCGGCATACCGGCATTGGCTGCGACCAGTTCGTGATCCTGCGCCCGGCCTGTGCTGAAGGCGCGGATGTGTTCGTACGCTTTTTCAATGCCGATGGCTCGGAATCCGGCGCCTGCGGTAATGCCTCGCGCTGTGTGGCCGACCTTGTGGCGCGTGAGGCCGGGCACACGCATGTGGGGCTACAGACCCGCGCGGGCGTGCTGGCCGCCACCATCGTACGCCCCGGCACGGTCACGGTGGATATGGGCGTGCCCGCACAGGACTGGCAGGACGTGCCGCTGGCCGAGGCCATGGATACGCTGCACCTGCCCATTGCGGGCGATCCGGCGGCAGTGTCGATGGGCAACCCGCATGCGACCTTCTTCCTGCCCGTGCCCGATGCGATGGACCCGTGCGTGGCGGGGCCGGAACTTGAGCATCATCCGCTCTTTCCCCAGCGTGCCAATATCGGCTTTGCCCATGTTACATCCCCTGACGCCATGCGCCTGCGCGTGTGGGAGCGCGGCAGCGGGCTGACGCGGGCCTGTGGCTCGGGCGCGTGCGCCGCCGTGGTCAACGCCATACGGCGCGGGCTGGTCGGGCGCAGCTGCACGGTGGCGATGGATGGTGGCGAACTCGGCATTACGTGGCGCGAGGCGGATGGCCACGTACTCATGACCGGCCCGGCCGTGACCAGCTTTACGGGCCACTTCAACCCTGAAGACTATCCACGATGACAAAGCCCGAGATCCTTACCTTCGGCTGCCGCCTCAATACCTATGAGAGCGAGGTGATGCGCAACCACGCAGCCGGGCTGGACAATGTGGTGATCGTGAACACCTGCGCCGTCACCGGCGAGGCCGAGCGCCAGGCGCGGCAGGCCGTGCGCCGCGCCCACCGCGAGCGGCCCGATGCCCGCATTGTCGTGACCGGCTGCGCCGCCCAGATCGACCCCGAACGCTGGGCCGCGCTGCCCGGCGTGACCCGCGTGCTGGGCAACCGCGAAAAGCTCGAGGCCACAAGCTGGAGCGAGATGGCGCTGGGCGAAGGTCATGCCGTGTCCGACATCATGGCCGCGCGTGAAACGGCCCCGCATCTGGTGACCGAATTCGCCGGGCGCACCCGCGCGTTTGTCGAGGTGCAGCAGGGGTGCGACCACCGCTGCACCTTCTGCATCATTCCCTTTGGCCGTGGGCCATCGCGCTCGGTGCCGGTGGGGGCCGTGGTGGAGCAGGTGCGCGCACTGGTGCATTCCGGTTACCGCGAGGTGGTGCTGACCGGGGTGGACATTACCTCATGGGGGCACGACCTGCCGGGCAGGCCGCTGCTGGGGCAGTTGTGCCGCAGGCTGCTCGCCCTCGTGCCCGAGCTCGAGCGGCTGCGCCTCTCCTCGGTCGATCCCGTCGAGATTGACGAGGATATCTGGAAGTTGCTCGCAACCGAGCCGCGCTTCATGCCTTACCTGCACCTGTCATTGCAGGCGGGGAGCGACATCATCCTCAAGCGCATGAAGCGCCGCCACCTCACGGCCGATGCCGCAGCCGTCGTGGCGCGGGCGCGGGCGCTGCGCTCCGATATCGGCATCGGAGCGGACATCATCGCCGGGTTCCCGACCGAGGATGACGCGCTGTTTGAACAGACACTCGAATTCGTGCGGGCCAACGCCCTGCCCTACCTGCATGTATTCCCTTATAGTGAGCGACCCGGCACGCCTGCGGCGCGCATGCCCGCCATTGCGGTGCCCGAGCGCAAGGCGCGCGCGGCACGCCTGCGCGCGGCGGGAGCGCAGGCGGCGCGCGACTTTCATGAACGCCTGCGCGGGCGCACCCTGCGCGTGCTGATGGAAACCGACATGGCGGGACATTCGGAAGAGTTCGCGCCCGTGCGGCTGGTGGATGGTGCTGTGTCGGGTGCGGGGCGGATCGAGACGGTGCGCCCCGTGGCGGTGGACGATAACGGACTGGTGGCGGAAATTCTCTGATATGGCTCTTGGCTTCTTCTCACGTCTCAAGGCGGGGCTTTCGCGCTCCACGCAGAAACTCAGCGGCGGGCTGACCGCCGTCTTTACCCGGCGCAAGCTTGATGACCAGGCGCTCGAGGACCTGGAAGACCTGCTGATCTCCGCTGATCTTGGCCCCAGCGTTGCGGGCAAGGTGATTGAATCCTTCCGTCGCTCCAAATTCGGCAAGGAAGTGACCGATGAGGAGGTGCGTCAGGCCCTGGCAGAGGAAATCGCCAACATCCTCCAGCCCGTCGCCATTCCGTTCGAGCCTGACCCGAAGCACAGGCCGCATGTGGTGCTGGTGGTGGGCGTAAACGGCACCGGCAAGACCACCACCATTGGCAAGATGGCCCGCTATTATGGCGAGCAGGGCAAGAAGGTGATGATGGTGGCGGGTGATACCTTCCGCGCCGCCGCCGTCGAGCAGCTTCAGGTCTGGGGCGAGCGCACCGGCGTGCCGGTCATTGCGGGCAAGCCCAATGCCGATGCGGCAGGCCTTGCGTTCGAGGCGCTGAAGCGCGCCACGGCGGAAGGGGCCGACCTGCTTCTGGTCGACACCGCAGGCCGCCTGCACAACAAGAGCGCACTGATGGAGGAGCTGGCCAAGATCATCCGCGTCATGCGCAAGTTTGATGAAACCGCTCCCCATTCGGTGCTGCTGGTGCTCGATGCCACCACCGGACAGAACGCGGTGGAGCAGGTGCGGGTGTTCAAGGAACTGGTCAACGTGACCGGCCTTGTGGTGACCAAGCTCGATGGCTCGGCGCGTGGCGGCATTGTGGTGGCGCTGGCCGATGCGTTCGGCCTGCCGGTGCATCTGGTGGGTGTGGGCGAGCAGGCCGAGGATCTGCGCCCCTTCTCCGCCGAGGCCTTTGCCAGGGGGCTGGTGGGTGATTCCATCAAGGTGGTTGAACGTGACGATGCCCCCGCCACTGAAACGGATGAGACACCCGAAGCAGGCCCGCCTCCGGCGCAGTAAGAAATTTTTTGAAAACAAATCTTTGGTAAAAAAATAAGAAAAGTTTTGAGGTGTCGCCTTTTTTAAAGGCGACACCTTCCGAAGCATTTTGAAAAAATCTTCACCAAAAACATCTTCATGGTTGAAGTTTATTTTCAATAATGCGCACTACACTTCAATAAAAACCATTATCTATTTTCAATACCATGCGCTGACATGAGTGATATATTTTTGGTTTATGCCATTTCCCCAAAAATACTTCTGTTGGCTCATGGCCTGTTTTGCAGAACAGGCTTCTCCTGATGGCGGGTTCAGGCGTGTTTGATGGGCAGAAATTTATTAAAAATTGGGTTACATGAACTTTTATTAATAATTTTATTTTAAATAGCAGTAATTTTACATCAATTCACACTTGATTTATTAAATATGTGCGAAATATTACAAATTAATTAGATTTTATAGTTTGAAGTCAATTGTGAAAATAATGCAATTGTCGGGAAATTCTGGAACGGATTCCTCGTGAAGCAAATACTGACATCTATTGCTTTGATTTTCATGGTCGTGATCTGCATCGATGACGCATTTGCCCAGAGTGAAACCTCCAAATCCCTGCCCGTCGAGCTTGAACCCTATGCCGCCCATGCCTTTCCGCTTGAAGGGTGGGGCAACGCCGTGGTCGACCCGCAGGTGCCCACCCTGCACGGCGCGCCGCATCTGCTTGGCCAGTGGTTTGGCGCCCGCCGGTGGCTGAACAGGCATGGCCTGTACCTCAACTTCGCAATCAATGAGGAATTCATGGGCAACGTACGCGGCGGGCGCACGCGATCCGACGTACTGGCAGGCCAGGTGGCGGGCGAACTCGATATTGACTGGCAGCGGCTTGCGCATGTCAGCGGGTTATGGACGCACATGCTCGTCATCAACGGCCATGGACGCAACTTTGGCTACAACCTTGGTGATTCGGTCACCAACCCCGAGCAGATCTATGGCGGGCGCGGTAATGTCGTGGCGCACCTGGTGGCGATGTATGCCGAAAAGACATTCCTGCACAAACGCATCGTTGTTTCCGCCGGTGATATTCCGACCGGCAGCTTCTTTGCCTATGATTACGTAGCCTGTTCTTTCATGAACGTATCCGTGTGCAGCAACTTTGCACCGGGCAAATACGTGCCGGGCGGGCGTGACTGGCCCTCGGGCAATCTGGGCGGGGTGCTGCGCATCTTTCCGGCCAAGAAGGTCTATATCATGGGAGGTATCTTCATGGTGTCGCCCCATGCCTTTAACGGCGGCATTTCAGGCTGGGCGCTGGCCCAGAGCGGGATGGGCAAGGTGACCTCGCAGGTGGAAGTGGGCTGGATGCCATGGTTTGGCAAGCATTCCCTGCGCGGCAACTACAAGCTTGGCGCGTGGTACGATAACTCGCGCTATCCTAACCTTTATTCCGATATTCATGGCAACTCTTTCCAGCTCACGGGCCAGCCGCGCCGGTATGAAGCGGGCATGAGCACGGCGTGGTTCATGTTCGACCAGATGCTGGTGCGCAATGGCCCCGGCGTTGCGGAGGGGCTGGTGGCGGTGGGTGGCGCGGGCTACTCGCAGGGCAATATCGTGGCCATGCGTGACCATGAATGGATTGGCCTTGTTGAATCAGGCTCGCCCTGGCACCGCAGGCAGGACCAGATCGGGGCCATGTTCCAGCATATGGACATGAGCAGCACGCTGTCGCTGCAGCAGGAATCCTCGCGCGCGCTCGGCCTGCCCTACCTGAGCAACCAGTGGGGGCCGGTATGGGGCGTGCAGCACTGGGAAAACGTATACGAAGCATTTTACAGCACGCACGTGCTGCGCAATTCCACCACGATGCAGTTTGACTTCCAGTATCTGCAACACCCTGGTGCGACGACCACTTTCCACGATGCTGCGGTGCTGGGCATTCAGTTGACGGCCAACCTGTAAAGCCGTGTGGGACAGACGGTGCAACGGGCACAGCCTGATGATCCATTAACCATCCGCAACATTTTTTTATTTTTGTTTCGTGTCAAACAATAGAAACCTTGAAATGAATTCCTTATAGCGGACAGACAGGATACGCCTCATGTCAGACACCCAAGCGGCTGTGGCCATTGCCCGAAAGCCGACATTATCAAGCGAACCGCGATAGACAAATTTTGGGACAAAGCGGCCGATCGGGCTGGGCAGCTCGAACGTCCGGTCGTTCCAGAACCTGACGTTCGCCAGCGTAGCCCTCTCGTATTCCTGAAGGAGCAGGTTTGGCCGTTTGAAGTCTGGCAGGTTTCGGGATGGCGACAGAGAATAGCGGTCGTTCATCGGCGGGCCGAGTAGCATCTTGCGACAGCCATAATGATGAGCGCCGCCAACAGTATGACCCAGGAGCGGACGCTCAGACTGTCCTGCCTGTTCCTTAGAATTAGCCGCTTGTTCACGTCCTCTCTTACTTCCGCGCAAGAGCTTGAGCTGAGACCTTTCGTCGGACAACACGATGCTCGCTCCGCCGACCCGCCTTTACTGTTCAACGCAACTGAGGTAGCCTGTCCGCATGCTATTGGAAATGGCACCCTATGACAGGCAGACGGTCACCAAGCTTGTTGCGTCGGCTTCCGACATAGGATTTGCTCGGGACGCAGCGGAGCATCTCCTCAAAAAGAAGTGGTACAATCGAATGCCTTGGAGCCGGGGCAAGGTCTACTTTCATCAATCGGCTTATGTGACCACACTCGTGGTTTCATATGGCCGCGTGTTCGAAGTCGGGAAGCGCGGCTATAATTTCCCCAATAAGCTCCTGCGATATGAGGCCGACGAAAAGGTCCTTCATACCAAGCTATTGAGCCTTCGCAACAAGGTTCATGCCCACTCGGATCTGGATCGATGGTCCGTTAGGCCTTGGCACGCCGATGGGTTCAGCACCGAGATCGTGGGCCAACCTTTCCACGTGATTGAGGAAGCCGACATCCGCCTTTTCCTTGCCATGACATCAAAGCTCCTGACGCGAATCAGTGTCAGGCATGAGGAGATCGTTGCTCCCTACCGAGCCGCTACGCCGCCACCCCGCACCACATTGACTTCGCTTAGCTGGAAGCCGCGCTGGCGCAGCTCGAGGTCGGGGAACCGCTCTTCATCCGCTAGGGAGGGTTTTTGATCCTCGACGATCTGCCATCCCAGCGATGTTCCCAGATAGACAAATCGGTTTCCCTAAGTGCCGCCTTGCTTGCCTAGCACCGGGCGTTCGGGAGTGGACTGGCGCGATGCCGATGGCCTGATTGGGGTGGCCTGATCGTCCGCTTCCGTCTCGAGCAGACGTAGATCGGTTCGCGTTGTACGACCGGGTCTGGTCGGTAGCAGCCATGAACATGAGCGCAAAAAATGGCTGCTTTCGTTTATCGCTTCCCGATAGCCGACCTTCCGCACTCCCATGTCTACCTGACACAAAACGAGTTCGACGCCCTCGTCTCGTTCGTCTCGTTCGTCTACAATCCAGGAAAAGGTTGGCCAGGTGTCCGTGCCGCTATCAACAGCGGCGACAAACGCAAGGCCGTCAGGATCATCGAGGAGCAGGTGCGCTCGAAAGGCAAGATCATGAACGGTCTGGTCAAGAGACGGCACAACGAGGCCATGCTTCTGCAGGAAGGACGATATTGATGATCCGCGCTATTATCCTAAGCCTGATTTGCGCCGTCTGTATCGGCGGCACCGCACACGCGGGCACCAAGCCGGAGTCTTTGGAGGAACAGTCTTACAACGGCAATACGATGTTCAACGAGGAGCTCGATGGAAAAGCGTTTCTCAATGGGCGGTTAATCGTGCGCGTCGAGCGTGTTTCGACCTGTGTGTCGGCAGTCTGGACCCGCAGCGGCGATGTCGGATCGCCGCTGCGGCGCGACTTGCTGGAATGGAACAAAATGTTCGATGGCGATCCTCGGATCGAGGCTCAGTCTTACTATTTGACGTTCGTCTATGCCGACCATCGGAGCAACGATGTTGTGTCCATGCCTCTTACGGCGCATCCGGACCGTTTTGAAGATACGGCTGCTGTCACCCTCCTATCGTGCCAACCGAAACAGCATCATCGCAAGTGACGATCTCTGCGCCGGGCGATCCCGCCGGAAACATAACGCTCGGCGGGTCTGCCAGAGCAGAACCCATTCAGATGGGATCATCTGAATGGGTGAAGATGCTTGCAAAAACCAATGAAACAGAGCCTCTCTGCTGAACCGGAGTTCAGTGGAAATTCTCCAGACGCCGTTTATCTCCCAAAGCCGACCTTCCGCATCACCCCCAAAACCCGCCCATCACCCCCCATGCGGATAAAACACCACCTTGATGCAGTTATCCTTCTTGTCACGAAATTTCTCATAAAGGGCAGGCCCATCCTCAAGATCAGCCGAGCGATGGCTTATGACGAAGGAAGGGTCGATCTCCCCTTTCTCAATACGCTCAAGCAGGGGCTGGAGGTATTTCTGGGCGTTGGTTTGCCCCGTGCGCAGGGTCAGGCCCTTGTTCATCAGCACCCCGATCATGACCGGCCCGAGCGCGCCTGCGTAAACGCCGGGCATCGACACGATGCCACCGGGCCTGCAACCCAGAATGGCCTGGTTGAGCGCAAAGGGCCGCTCGAGCGTGGTGGCTGACAGCAGGGCCGAGCCGACCTTCTGCATCATGGTATCCGCACCATGCGCTTCCATGCCCACCGCCTCGATCACCGCATCCGGTCCCAGCCCGTGTGTCATTTCAACAAGGGTATGCTGGATGTTCTCGGTGCCAAAATCAATTGTCTCGGCACCCGCCGCCTGCGCCATGGCCAGCCGCTCGGGCACCTGATCTATGGCGATGACCCGCCTGGCTCCGAGCAGGAAGCATGAGCGGATCGCCATCTGCCCCACCGGACCGCAGCCCCATATGGCAATGGTCTTTTCGGCTTCTGGCGTAATGTCGCAGTATTCAGCGGCCTGATAGCCGGTGGGAAAGATATCGGACAGGAAAAGAACCTGGTCGTCACTCAGCCCCTCCGGCACGATGATCGGCCCGATATCAGCATGCGGCACCCGCAGATATTCCGCCTGCCCGCCGGAAAAACCACCCGTGATGTGCGAATAGCCAAACAGCCCCGCCAGCGGGTAGCCGAATGTCTCGGCCTGCTGGCGGCCATTGGGGTTGGTGCGCTCGCAGCAGCTCCAGTTGCCCCATTTGCATTGCCGGCACGCCCCGCATGAGATGGTAAAGGGCACCACGACCCGGTCCCCCACCGTAAGGCGGGTGTTTTCCCGGCCCACCTCCACCACTTCGCCCATGGTTTCATGGCCGAGGATGTCGCCACACTGCATGGTTGGCATCATGCCATCCATCAGGTGCAGGTCGGAACCACAGATGGCGCAGGCGGTTACCCTGATGATGGCGTCATGCCCATCCATAATGACAGGATCAGGCACGCTTTCGCATGTGATCTTGCCTTTCTTCTGCCAGGTCAGTGCTTTCATGGGAAAACGTCCTGCTTGAGGGGGATAGCAGGCAGACGCATGGTGGGCGGTATGGTTTTCTGGCCCAGCATATTCTTGCTGAAAAACAGCAGTTTTTGGATAGCGCCTTTTTTAAAGGCGGCATTGCTTAAAGCTTTTTGTAAAAAAACTTCACCAAAAACTTTTATTCTTTGAGCAACCCCTCAGCGTGGCGCGTAAAGCCGCTCCAGCATGGGGGGGTCAAGCACCGCGGCGGCAGGACCATCGGCCATGATCCGCCCCTGCCGCAGCGCAATGGCGCGGTCAAACACGCGGGCGGCGGCAAGCGGGTCGTGCGTGGTGGCCACAATGGCATGGCCCTGCGTGGCAAGTTTTTGCAGCAGGGCGTAAAGCCGCTGCTTCTGCCCGTAATCCAGCCCGGTTTCCGGCTCATCAAGAATGAGCGTGCGCGCCCCCTGCGCCAGGGCACGGGCCAGCAGGGCCGCCTGCCGCTCGCCGCCTGAAAGTTCGGTATAGGGCCGGTCCGCCAGATGGGTAATGCCCAACGCGTGCAGGGCATGCGTCACCTCATCGCGGTCATGGCGGGGCAGGCCCAGCGCAAAGGGCGTTTCCACAAGGCGACCCATGCCCACGATGTCACGCACGCTGTAGGGAAAAAGCGGCACATGCCCCTGCGGCACATAGGCAATGCGCCGCGCCACTTCGCGCCGCGACCAGCCCTGCATGGGCCTGCCCTCCAGCAGCACCTGCCCTGCCTCCGGCCGCGTCAGCCCCAGCAGCAGGCGCAAAAGCGTGGTCTTGCCTGCGCCATTGGGGCCAAGCAGCGCGGTCATCTCCCCTGCCCTGACGCCAAATGAAAGGTCATGCAGCACGGTGCGCCCGGCATGGCTGAAACTGACCCCGGCCATGTGCAGTACAGTCATCATGCCCGCCACCCCCGCCGCAGCAGCGGCAGCACGGCCACGAACAGCGCCACCCCGAGCAGGTCGGCAATCAGGCCTACGGGAATTTCCTCCACCGAGAGCGTGCGCGCCAGATCATCGCACACCAGCAGGAACATGCCGCCAAGGCAGGCGCTGGCAGGCAGCACCCGCATGTTGCATGGCCCCACCAGCAGCCGTGCCACATGCGGCACCACCAGCCCCACCCAGCCAATCATGCCCGCAACCGAAACCGTAAGTGCTGCCAGCACCGTGGCCGCGCCAATCACGCCGTAGCGCAGCGCCATGACGGGAATGCCCAGCGTGCGGGCCTCCTCATCGCCCATGGCCAGGCCATCGAGCATGCGCCCGCAGGCGCTGAGCAGCACGATGCCAACCACCACCGGCCCAGCCATCACGCCCAGCGCGTGCGGCGTAACCTGCGTCAGGCTGCCCAGCAGCCAGAACACGATGTCAGGCAACTGGTTCTGCGGGTCGGCAATGTATTTGAGCAGCGACAGCAGCGCCGTAAACAGCGCCGAACTGATCAGCCCGCCAAAGACCAGCATCAGCATGGAAGTCGCATCAAACAGATGCGCCACCCCCACGCCACAGGCAACCGCCAGCAGCCCGCCCGCAAAGGACAGCCCCGCAACACCCACAGGCCCCAGCCCCCACACAATGCCCAGCGCCGCCCCCGTGCCAGCGCCTGCCAGCACGCCCAGAAGCCCGGGCGAGACCAGAGGATTGCGAAACACTGCCTGATACGCCGCCCCTGCCACTGAAAGTGCCGCCCCAACACAGATCGCCCCCCCAATGCGCGGCAGGCGCGCGCCAAACACGACGCTATGCACCATATGCGTTTGTGGCGTATTGGCCCCAGCCATCAGGCCCATGCTGGCGGCAAGTGCGTGCAGAACCTGCCCGGGCTGCACAGCAAAGCGCCCGATGCAGGCCGAGAAAACCGCAAGCCCCACCAGCCCCATGGCTGCAAGTGCCGCAACAGCCAGCCCGCGCAGCCTCAAGGAGCGTGATCCGGCACGGGCTGCGGCGGCTGGCCTGCAAGGATGCGCTGCGCGTCGTCCTCGCTCAGACTGTAGTGGAAATAGGTGCTGTAGAAATCGCGCGTCAGCGCCACGGGGTCGATATCGTCAAACAGGTCGGGGTGGAGCGTCTTCGCCGCCCAACTGATCTGGAGCGGCAGTTCGCTGCCATACCGATCCCACGGGAACACGCCCGATGGGTTGGCATGCACGCGCCCGTTGCGCACGGCGTCGAGCCGCTGCCACAGGCCGCCATCGGCACCAGCATCAATGGTGCCGCAATCGGGGCCGAGAATGATGACATCGGGGTTCCACGCCGCCACCTGCTCGGGGGTGACCGGCTTCATGTTGCCACTGACCCCGATTGCGGCATTACGGCCCCCGGCCAGGGTGATCCATTCATCCACGATGCTGTCCGCCCCATCCACCCGCAGCGGATGCAGTGACTGGATGTGCAGCACGCGCGGACGCGCGCTTTCGGGCACGCTGGCAAGGCGCTCGCGCACGTCATGGACCGTCTGCTTCATCATGGTGCGGTAATGGGCTGCGGTAGCGTGCGCATGTTCGGTGCCAAGGGCCGCGGCGGTCATGTCCACCACGCGTAGCAGGCCATCGACATCCTGAAACGACGAGACCAGCACAGGAATGCCCACCGCGCCAAAGGCCGTGATGGCCGCCGAGGCCTGCGGCACGAACACAAGGTCCACCTGGTCACGCAGCAGGGATTCCGCATTGACCTGTGGCCCATTGACCACCTGCGCCTGCGCGAGTGCAGGAAACACCCGGTACATCCACGGCCGGGCCTGCGGGCTGTCCACTGTCATGACGATCTGCTGCACGCCGCCGAGCATCAGCAGCAGTTCGTTATGGGCGAACCACAGATCGGCAATGCGGGCGGGATGATCGGGCACGGTCTGCGCATGGCCCGCCATGTCTGTTATCTCGCCCGCCGTGGCGGGATGGGCGACCAGGCTCGCTGCCATGGCGCATGCCAGCGCCCCCGTGGCTACAGTGCATCTGCCCCAGTTCACAATCCTGTCCCCTGAGCGGTTATTATATCCTTTCAGATATATAGACTAACCGGCCCGGTGCAATCAGCCCCGCAGAGATTGCCTGAAAAGGCAGGCCAGAAAACATTCTTGAAAACATAAAGAAGTTTTTGGTGAAGCTTTTTTCAAAAAGCTAAAAAAATGCCGCCTTTTAAAAAAAGGCGGCACCCAAAACCTTTGACTGTTTTTCAAATCTGCCCATCAGGCCTCGTAAGTGCTCATATCGGGGCAGGAGCAGATGAGGTTGCGATCGCCATAGGCGTTATCCAGCCGGTTGACGGGCGACCAGTATTTGCTCGCCGGGTGCACAGCACCGGGCAGGCAGGCGGTGGCGCGGTCATAGGCGCGGGTCCAGTCAGGGTCGGTCAGGTCTCGCACGGTGTGCGGTGCATGCCGCAGGGGGCTTTCCTCAATGGTCATCTCGCCTGCCGCAACCGCGCTGATCTCCTTGCGAATGGCGATCATCGCATCGCAGAAACGGTCAAGCTCGGCCCGGCTTTCGGACTCGGTCGGCTCGATCATGAACGTGCCCGCCACCGGAAAGCTGACCGTGGGCGCATGGAAGCCATGGTCAACCAGCCGCTTGGCAATGTCATCGACCGTAACCCCCGTCTCGTCCTTAAGCGGGCGCAGGTCGATGATGCATTCATGCGCAACACGGCCATTGGCGCCCTGATACAGCACCGGATAATGGCCAGACAGGCGGGTGGCGATGTAGTTGGAGTTCAGGATCGCAACCTCGGTGGCGCGCCTGAGCCCGGCATCGCCCATCATGACCATGTACATCCACGAAATGGGCAGCACATCCGCCGAACCGAAAGGCGCTGCCGAAATGGCATTGGCCTCGCCATTCTGCGGCGCGCCCGGCAGGTAGGGGGCCAGATGCGCGCCCACCCCGATCGGCCCCATGCCGGGACCACCGCCCCCGTGGGGAATGCAGAAGGTCTTGTGCAGGTTGAAATGGCTGACATCGCCGCCATACACGCCCGGCTGCGCAAGGCCCACCTGCGCGTTGAGGTTCGCGCCATCCACGTAAACCTGCCCGCCTGCCGCGTGCACCAGTTCACAGATCTCGCGCACGTTCTCCTCAAACACACCGTGAGTAGAGGGATAGGTGATCATGATCGCGGCCAGCGCATCGGCATGTTTGGCAATCTTGGCCTTCAGGTCATCAAGATCGACATTGCCGTTGCTGTCACACGCAACCACCACCACCTTCATGCCCGCCATCTGGGCCGAGGCCGGGTTGGTGCCATGCGCCGAGGCCGGGATGAGGCACACGTCACGCGCCATGTCACCACGCGCGCGGTGGTAGCCACGAATGGCCATCAGCCCCGCGAACTCGCCCTGCGCACCGGAATTGGGCTGGAGCGACACCGCCGCATAGCCGCTGATCTGGCACAGCATGCGCTCAAGATCGGTGAACAGCCGGGCATAACCGCGCATCTGGTTGGCTGGCGCGAAGGGGTGGATGTTGCAGAATTCCGGCCACGTGATCGGCAGCATTTCCGCCGTGGCGTTGAGCTTCATGGTGCATGAACCCAGCGGAATCATGGAACGGTCAAGCGCAAGGTCACGATCGGCCAGGCGGCGCATGTAGCGCAGCATGTCGGTTTCCGACTGGCAGGCCGAGAAGATCGGCTGGGCCAGCAGTTCATCCGTGCGCACGAGGCTTTCGGGGATGGTGGGGGTGGAAGCATCCAGCCCGGCCTCGACCTGCCCCGCGCGGGCGGCATCGCCACTGACAGCCGCCCAGAGCGCGCGTACCGTGTCAGGCGTGGAGGTCTCATCAAGGCTGATGCCCACATGGGCTGCATCGACCCGGCGCAGGTTCATCCCCGCATCGAGCGCACGTGCCATGACCGCGTCGGTCTGCGTGCCGGTGTTGACGGTCACGGTATCAAAGAACGCCTGCGTCACGACCTCGGCCCCCAGGGCACGCAGGCCAGCGGCAAGGATGGTGGCAAGACGGTGGATGCGCGTGGCAATGGCCTTCAGCCCCACCGGCCCATGATACAGCGCGTACATGGACGACACGATGGCCGGCAGCGCCTGGGCCGTGCAGATGTTCGAGGTCGCCTTCTCGCGGCGGATATGCTGCTCGCGCGTCTGTAATGCCAGACGGTAGGCAGGCTTGCCGCGTGCATCAATCGACACGCCCACGATGCGGCCGGGAATGTTGCGGCGGAAGGCATCGCGCACCGCCATATAGGCCGCATGCGGGCCACCGGCCCCCATGGGCATGCCATAACGCTGCATGGAGCCGACCGCGATATCGGCCCCCAGTGCGCCGGGGCTTTGCAGCAGCATCAGCGCCAGCGGGTCGGCGCACAGCGTGGCGATGGCGCCCGCCGCATGCAGCTTTTCAATCCACGCGCGCGGGTCGCGGAGTTCACCCGTCGAGCCGGGATACTGAAACACCGCGCCAAACACGGCCTGCGCATCGAGGTCGGTGGCGGGGTCACCCACCACAACCTGCCAGCCCATGGGTTCGGCACGGGTGCGGATGACGGCGATGGTCTGCGGGTGGCAGTCGGCATCGACAAAGAAAGCGCTGGCCTTGCTTTTGGCCACGCGGCGGGCCATGGCCATGGCCTCGGCTGCGGCTGTGCCTTCATCGAGCAGCGAGGCATTGGCCACGTCCAGCCCGGTCAGTTCGATCACCAGCGTCTGGAAGTTGAGCAGCGCTTCGAGCCGCCCCTGGCTGATCTCGGGCTGGTAAGGCGTATAGGCGGTGTACCAGGCCGGGTTTTCCAGCACGTTGCGCTGGATCACGCCGGGCAGGATGGTGTCGTAATAGCCCTGGCCGATCAGCGAGGTCAGCACCCGGTTCTCCGCCGCAATGCCGCGCAGCCGGGCCAGCGCCACATGCTCGGGCACGCCAGCGCCAAGCCCCATGCCGCCCTCAAGGCGGATGGAACCGGGCACGGTCTGGGCCATCAGGGTATCGAGCGTATCCGCGCCCACCACGCGCAGCATGGCCGCCACGTCATTTGCATCGGGGCCAACATGCCGGGCGCAGAACGCCCCGGCATCATCGCCCGTATCTTGCCACAGGGAAGAAGAACCGCAGGAAGAAGACGTCACGGCCAGCATACTCCGTCAAAGGTGGGAACGAGGGGGAAAAATCAGCCAACCAGCGCGGTGTAGGTGGCGTGGTCCATCAGCCCTTCAAGCTGGGAGGCGTCGGCAATGGTCATGCGCACGATCCAGCCTTCGCCCTCGGGGTCGCGGTTGATGAGGGCCGCGTCATCGGTGAGCGCGTCATTGAAGGCCAGCACATCCCCCGTAACCGGCGCATAGATGTCGGATGCCGCCTTGACGGATTCGACCACCGCCACGCTGTCGCCCTGCTCCACGGTGGTGCCGGGGTCACGCGCTTCGGAAAACACGATCTCGCCGAGTTCGTTCGCCGCGTGCGCCGTAATGCCGACCACGGCCACATTGCCTTCAACGCGCAGCCACTCATGTTCCTTGGTGTAATAGACGGTCATGTGCGTGCATCCTTGATCTGAATACGGGTTTGAAAAAAAACGAAAAACTAGCGTCTGAACGTAGCCGCCACGAAGGGCAGCCCGACAACGGCCACAGGCAGCAGCCGCCCGCGCACGCTGGCGAACAGCCGCGTGCCCACGGCTGCATGGTCAGCCGCCACATAGCCCATGGCCACGGGGCCACCCACGCTGGGGCCAAACGCGCCTGACGTGACATGGCCCGCAGGCACCTGGCCTGCCTCATCGGCAAACAGTTCCGCGCCGCCACGCACCGGGGCGCGACCTTCGGCACGCAGGCCCACGCGGCGGCGCGTCGTGCCATCGGCGAGCTGGTCAGCCACGACCTGCGCGCCGGGGTAGCCACCCGCGCGCGCGCCACCGGGCCTGCGGCTTTTCTGGATGGACCATTCAAGCGCGCCTTCCACCGGGGTGGTGGTCAGGTCGATATCCGCGCCATACAGGCAAAGGCCTGCTTCAAGCCGCAGGCTGTCACGCGCGCCAAGGCCCGCGGGCGCTACATCGGGCTGGGCCAGCAGGGCGCGGGCCACGGTTTCAGCGCCTTCATTGGCCATGCCGATCTCGTAGCCATCCTCACCGGTATAGCCCGAGCGCGAGACAATGCAGGGCACGCCCGCAAGGTCCATCTCCGCCACATCCATGAAGCGCATGGCGGCGGCGGCAGGGTTCAGCGCGGCGAGTGCCGCCTCGGCGGCGGGGCCCTGAAGTGCGATCAGGGCGCGGCCATCGAGCCTCTCGACCGTGCAGGTCTCGTTCAGGGCTTTGTGCACATGGGCGAAATCGGCCTCCTTGCACGCGGCATTGACCACGAGCAGCAGCCAGTCGCTCATGTTGGTGACCATCAGGTCATCGCTGATGCCGCCATCTGCGGTAGTGAACACGGCATAGCGCTGGCGGCCGGGCCTGAGCGCCACAATATCCGCAGGCACCAGCGCCTCGAGGGCGTGCGCCGCATCAACCAGATTGCCCGAGCGCGGGCGGATGCGCACCTGCCCCATATGCGAGACATCGAACAGCCCCGCCTTGCCGCGCGTGTGCAGGTGCTCGGCCATGACGCCTGCGGGGTACTGCACCGGCATGTCATAGCCTGCAAACGGCACCATGCGGGCGCCGAGTTTGATATGAAGGTCGTAAAGCGGGGTGCGCAGCAGGGGCTGGGTCATGCGGGCTGGGCCTTGTGCGGGTCCGCAGGCACGCACGCGACCCTGCATGCCAGGCATGCGGGCGGGCAGGCACGAAACGCGCCAGCGGAACAGGTCGGGGGAAATGCGGGGAACACGGTAACGAACGGCATAAGCATGCGGGACTCCTGTCGAATCCTGATGGATTCCAAGTGCCCCTTCTGTCGCATGTGCCTGAGATCGCTATCCCGTCGGCGGGCATCCTGGTGAGGGACGCCTCTTTCCAGAAGTCTTGGTCAACCGGTCCTTTGGCCTGAGAGTTTCCGGGGCGGTTGCTCCTTCGGCGCTGGCGCGGGGCCAGTCTCTCCCGTGTCGACAGAGCTGACTTGACATGAGCGGATGCGCCAAGTCAATCCATGAAAATGCGCCATGGTGGTGCACACCATGACCCCGCCCACCGCAGGCATTACGTTTTGGGCCTGTAACGTAAAAAGGATGACCCCTTCATGACCAGCCCGCTGACCATCGTGGCCGAATTCCGCATTCCCGCCGAGCACCGCAACCACTTCCTCGAACTGTGCGCCTATGACAGCGCCCATTCGGTAGCGGATGAAAGCGGCTGCCAGCGCTTTGAGGCCGTCTGCCCGCTCGATGACCCGCAGACCGTCATCCTGGTGGAAGTCTATGACGATGAAGCCGCTTTCGAGACCCATCTCGCGACCCCCCATTTCAAGGTGTTCGAAGTGGCCGTCAAAGAGCTGGGCGCGGATCTGGTCAGCCTGCGCAAGACCGCCCGCATCGCGCCCGCGGCCTGAATACCGACCTGAGCGCGCAACGAAAAAGGCCGGAGGGGAACATACCCCTCCGGCCTTTTCCTTAACTGGATCCGGTGATTAGCGCGGCAGGTTCTGCGCGATATAAGGCGGCAGGACGAAGGAGGCGACATGCATCTCCGGCGTCCAGTAACGCGTGCCCTTAATGCCCGCCTTCTCGGCGCGCGCGCGGATCACATCAGCCCCATGCCGGCCCGGCACCGTGCCCTTGGCGGCCACGCCCAGCGTCATGAACCCGCCCACATAGGTCGGCACGGCAGCGACATAGGCCGACACATGATCGAAAAACTGCGCACGCCGCGCACTGGTGTCGCGCAGTTCATCCGCCTGCATGAACGGCACGCCGCACTGGTTCACGATAATGCCGTTGGCCGTAAGAATGCGGGCGCAGTGTTTGTAGAACGAATCGGTAAACAGCACCTCGCCCACGCCGATCGGGTCAGTGCTGTCGACGATGATGACATCAAACGATCCGTCGGGCGCGTTGGTCACGTATTCGATGCCGTCACCCACGATCACCTCGGCGCGCGGGTCGTTCCAGGCATCGCCCGCAATGGCGGGCAGGAACTTCTTGGACAGGTCGATGACCTCGCCATCGATCTCGACCATCACGGCCTTTTCCACCGTGCCATGCTCGAGCACGCGGCGCAGCACGCCCCCGTCGCCCGCGCCGATAATCAGCACGCGCTTCGCATCGCCATGCTCGAGCAGCGGCACGTGGGTCAGCATTTCCTGATAGACGAATTCGTCGCGTTCCGTGATCTGGACCACGCCATCAAGCATCAGCACCCGGCCAAGATCGACATTCTCGAACACCGCAATGTCCTGAAACTGGCTTTTGGTGCGTGCCAGCAGCTTATCCACGCTCAGTTCCTGCCGCCAGCCTTCATACAGGCCTTCGCTGATCCACTCACGGGACATGACCAACCCCCTTTACGTCCTAATCGATGCACATGAAAAAGCACGGGCCGGAAATACATCCGGCCCGCCACTTCGACTTTGATTTACTGAAAGCATGCCGGGGCGCGCGGATATGCCCCCCGGCCACAGCCGTTTAAAGCTGCACGCGCCCACGGCGCTGCTCGTCCACCTCGATCCGGCCCGCCTGGAACAGGCGCTGCATGACCGGAATGGCAAGGTGCGGATCGCACGCCCCACACATGAAAATATCCACGGCGGCAAAGTTGCGCTCGGGCCATGTGTGAATCGAGATATGACTTTCCGCCAGCACGACCACGCCCGACACGCCGCCATTGGGCGTGAAGTGATGGAAGTGGCTGTGCAGGATCGTCGCCCCCGCCGTAACGGCGGCCTCGCACAGGGTACGGTCGATCTGTTCCGGATCATCGAGATTCCGGGCATCCCATAGATCGACAAGAAGGTGCGTTCCCGCAAACTTCATTCCGTCTTTCTCGACGAAATAATCCTTCCGGTCGTCCTCGGACGAAAACGGCGCTGAAGAGATCTGGTTATCGCTCGGGTGTTCCGAGACCATCCCCAGTTGAGCAAGTGCGTTCATCACGTACCCCCAAACCAGTAGACAGCCTGTTGGGCAGAATTGCCCCCTTGGGCCAAGAGAGGCGCTGATAGGGCCTGCGGGCCTTGGGGTGCAAGTGTTTTTCGCAGCCTGCGAAAAGTTTTTTGCACCCACCCCGCAACCCTCTGCGCAAAACGGTGTCTATTTTGCCGGCTTACGCTTCGCTTTTGCCGGTTTTTCTTTCTTTTTCGGGCCTTCAGGGGTTTTGCTCCCCGCAGCCACTGTGACTTTTTTGCCGCGCGCCTTGCGGGCTGGCGTGGATGGCGGCACGCCTTCTTCCACCGGCACGAGCGGCCTGTGTTCAAGCAGCGGGCGCAGGAATCGCCCGGTATGGCTTTCGGGTGTGGCCGCCACCTGCTCGGGCGTGCCGCAGCCCACGATGCGGCCACCGCCATCGCCGCCCTCCGGCCCCATGTCGATCACCCAGTCGGCGGTCTTGATTACCTCGAGGTTATGCTCGATCACCACCACCGTGTTGCCCTGATCGACCAGCGCATGCAGCACCTCGAGCAGCTTGCGCACATCCTCGGTATGCAGGCCGGTGGTGGGTTCATCAAGAATGTAGAGCGTGCGGCCCGTGGCCCGGCGCGCCAGCTCCTTGGACAGCTTGACGCGCTGCGCCTCGCCGCCCGAAAGGGTTGTGGCCTGCTGGCCCAGCGCCACATAGCCCAGCCCCACCTTCTGCAATATGGCCAGCCGGTCGCGGATGCGCGGCACGGCGGAGAAGTAGGGCAGCGCCTCATCAACCGACATGGCCAGCACATCGGCAATCGACTTGCCGCGGAACTTCACGTCCAGCGTTTCGCGGTTGTAGCGCGCGCCCTTGCAGGTATCGCAGGTCACGAACACATCGGGCAGGAAGTGCATCTCGATCTTGAGCACGCCATCGCCCTGGCACGCTTCGCACCGCCCGCCTTTTACGTTGAACGAGAAGCGGCCGGGCTTGTAGCCGCGCGCCTTGCTCTCGGGCAGTTCGGCAAACCAGTCGCGGATGGGGCCGAACAGGTCGGTATAGGTAGCAGGGTTGGAGCGCGGTGTGCGCCCGATGGGCGACTGGTCGATGTCGATGATCTTGTCGAGCTGCTCCAGTCCGTCGATGCTGGCATAAGGCGCCGGGTTCTGCCCCGAGCCCATCAACCTGCGTGAGAGCGCCTTGTACAGCGTGTCGATCACCAGCGTGGACTTGCCGCCACCCGACACGCCGGTCACACAGGTAAACGTGCCGAGCGGGAACTTTGCCGTCACATCCTTGAGGTTGTTGCCCGTTGCCCCGCGCAGCACGAGTTCACGCTCGGGGTCGATCCTGCGGCGTTTGGCGGGCACGGGAATGCATTTGCGGCCCGAAAGATAGGCCCCGGTCAGGCTGTCCGGGTTTGCGGCCACTTCCTGCGGCGTGCCGGCGGCGACGATGTTGCCACCATTCACGCCCGCCCCCGGCCCCATGTCGATCAGCCAGTCCGCAGCGCGGATGGCGTCCTCGTCATGCTCGACGACGATGAGCGTGTTGCCGAGCTTCTTGAGCCGGTCGAGCGTGCCGAGCAGGCGCTCGTTATCGCGCTGATGCAGACCGATGGAGGGTTCATCAAGCACATACAGCACGCCCGTCAGCCCCGAGCCGATCTGGCTGGCCAGCCGGATGCGCTGGCTCTCGCCGCCCGAAAGGGTGGCCGAACCGCGTGACAGGGTCAGGTAGTCCAGCCCCACGTCATCAAGAAAGCGCAGCCGGTCAAGGATTTCACGCAATATGCGCCGCGCGATCTCGGCGCGCTGGGGCGTGAGGGTCGCCTCCACCGTGCCGAACCATTCCAGCGCCCTGCTGATGGGCATGTCAGACGCCTGGGCGATGTTAAGCCCCGCCACTTTTACCGAGAGCGCCTCGGGCCGCAGCCTTGCGCCATCGCACACATGGCAGGGCTTTTCGGACTGGTAGCGCGAGAGTTCCTCGCGCACCCATACGCTGTCGGTCTCGGCCATGCGGCGGCGCAGGTTGGTCACCACGCCCTCGAACGGCTTGGTCAGGCTGTAAGCGCGGCGGTCATCGCGGTAGGTGAACTCGATGGGGTCTTTTCCGCCTTCAAGGATCACGTCGCGCACGCCTTCGGGCAGATCTTCCCAGGGCGTGTCCATCGATACGCCGTAATGCCTGGCGATGGAGGCGAGCGTCTGGGTATAGTACGGACTCTGGCTGTTGCGCCACGGCGCTATGGCGCCTGCACCAAGCGAGAGCGATTCGTCAGGCACGATCAGGCGCGGGTCGAAAAAGGTTTCCTGCCCGATGCCATCGCAGGCCGGGCACGCGCCCTGCGGGGCGTTAAACGAGAACAGGCGCGGCTCGACTTCCTCGAGCGTAAAGCCGCTGACCGGGCAGGCGAAACGCGAGGAAAAGACCGTGCGCGGGGCTTCCTCATCGTCTTTGGCGCCCTTCACCACTTCCTCCGCATAGACCAGCCCGTCAGACAGGCCGAGCGCGGTCTCGAAACTGTCGGCCAGGCGGCTTTCAATGCCTTCCTTGACCACGATGCGGTCCACCACCGCTTCCACCGTGTGGCGCAGGCGGCGGTTGAGTTCGGGCACCTCGTCAATGGTGTAGAGCGTGCCGTCCACCTTGGCGCGGGTGAAGCCCTTGCGCTGGAGGTCGGCCAGTTCCTTTTTACATTCGCCCTTGCGGTCGCGCAGCACCGGGGCCAGCAGCATCAGCCGCGTGCCCTCGGGCATGGCCATGACGCGATCAACCATCTGGCTGATGGTCTGCGCCTCGATCGGCAGGCCGGTGGCGGGCGAATAGGGCACGCCAGCGCGCGCCCACAGAAGGCGCATGTAGTCATGCACCTCCGTCACCGTGCCGACGGTGGAGCGGGGATTCTTGGATGTGGTCTTCTGCTCGATGGAGATGGCGGGAGACAGCCCCTCGATCGAATCGACATCAGGCTTGCCCATCAGCTCAAGGAACTGCCGCGCATAGGCCGAGAGGCTTTCAACGTAGCGGCGCTGGCCCTCGGCATAGACCGTATCGAACGCAAGCGACGACTTGCCCGAGCCGGACAGGCCGGTCATGACCGTCAGCGCGTCACGCGGGATGTCCACATCGACATTTTTAAGGTTATGCGCGCGGGCACCCCGCACGCGAATGGACTGCTGGCTGACATGCTGCCCCGCCGGAACCTGCCCCGGACGCGAAGAAACGCTCATGAACTCTCCCTGTTCCGATCCCGTAGGGGGTGCGGATGCTGGCCACGATATCCGGCCCTGTCATATCTGGTCCCGCCAGTCCATTCGGACAAGGGTCGCGCTGCCATGACGCATGCGCGCAGACGCCGCACGCCCACTCGCATTTTATACGGCAATCCTTTAAGATCGCCGCACCTCTATTCGCCACGGCAGCCTGACAGGCGGCAAGCGTGGCAACCGGCGGGGCCAGCAGGCCGCGATCCGCCGGACCCATATTCGAAGGACAGCATATGGCGGGCAGCGTCAACAAGGTCATTCTGGTCGGCAATCTGGGCAAGGACCCCGAAGTGCGGAACAGCCAGAGCGGGGCGAAGATCGTCTCGCTTACCCTGGCCACGAGCGATACATGGAATGACCGCGCTTCGGGCGAGCGGCGCGAGCGCACCGAATGGCACCGGGTCGTCATCTTCAACGAGCGCCTTGGCGATGTGGCCGAGCGCTTCCTGCGCAAGGGCCGCAAGGTCTATCTCGAAGGCACGCTGCAGACACGCAAATGGACCGACCAGAGCGGCCAGGACCGCTACACCACCGAGGTGGTGATCGACCGCTTCCGTGGCGAGCTGGTGCTGCTTGACAGCAACCGCGGCGGTGATTCGGGCGGTGGCGACGACATGGGCGGCGGCTATGGCGGCGGTGGTGGTGGCGGCTACAGCGCGCCCGCGCGCAGCAGCCAGCCCCAGCGCAACGAGCGCCCCGCCGGTGGCGGTGGCGGCGGATGGGATGCCCCCGCCGGTGGCAGCGACCTGGACGACGAAATTCCGTTCTGAGCCGCTCCTGCCCCCTGCGCGGCGCTTCGCGCCGGGGGGCAAGCCATGCTATAGATCAAGCAGGGATATGATGGCCGCCAACCGCGCCATGCCTGCCTTCCGCTCCACCCCCCGCAGCCCCGTGGCCGCGGGGGCGGATAACCCTGACATGACGGAACTGCCTTGACCGAGATACCCGACGATCCCCTGCCCCCGTCCGACATGCTGCCGGTCACGATCGAGGAGGAAATGCGCTCCTCCTACCTGGCCTATGCCATGTCCGTCATTGTCAGCCGCGCCCTGCCTGATGTGCGCGACGGGCTGAAGCCGGTCCATCGCCGCATCCTGTATTCCATGCGCGAAAGCGGGTTCACGCACGACAAGCCCTACCGCAAATCGGCCCGCGCGGTGGGTGACGTGATGGGTAAATACCATCCGCATGGCGACTCCTCGATCTATGACGCCATGGTGCGCATGGCGCAGTCGTGGTCGATGCGGGTGAAGCTGATTGACGGGCAGGGCAATTTCGGCTCGGTGGACGGCGATTCCCCCGCCGCCATGCGTTATACCGAGGCCCGCCTGGCCAAGGCCGCCGCCTTCCTGCTTGATGACATCGACCGCGACACCGTCGATTTCCAGCCCAACTATGATGAAAGCGAGCAGGAACCCAAGATCCTGCCCGCCGCCTTCCCCAACCTTCTGGTCAATGGCGCTTCGGGCATCGCGGTGGGCATGGCCACCAACATCCCGCCGCACAACCCCACCGAGATCATTGACGCGACGCTCGCACTGATCGCGCGCCCGGACATGACGCTCGATGACCTGCTGGAATACGTGCCCGGCCCCGACTTCCCCACCGGCGGCACCATTCTGGGCCGCGCAGGCATCCGCAGCGCGTTCGAGACCGGGCGCGGCTCGGTCATCATCCGCGCGAAGGCCGAGATCGAGGAAGTGCGCAAGGACCGCAAGGCCATCATCGTCACCGAGATCCCCTATCAGGTGAACAAGGCCACATTGCAGGAGCGCATTGCCGACCTCGTGCGCACCAAGCAGGTGGAAGGCATTTCCGACATCCGCGACGAGAGCGACCGTTCGGGCATGCGCATCGTCATCGAGATCAAGCGCGAGGCGACGCCGGAGGTGGTGCTCAACCAGCTCTACCGCTTCACGCAGCTCCAGACCTCGTTTGGCGTGAACATGCTCGCCCTTGATGGCGGGCAGCCGCGCCTGATGGGGCTGAAGGACGTGCTCGAGGCGTTCATCCGCTTCCGTGAGGACGTGATCCTGCGCCGCGCGCGCTTTGACCTCAACAAGGCCCGCGACCGCGCCCATCTGCTCGTTGGCCTGGTCATCGCGGTGGCCAACATCGATGCCGTGATCGCGCTGATCCGCTCGGCCCCCGACACGGCCGCCGCCCGCGCAGCACTCATGGCGCGCGCATGGGATGCGACCGACGTGGCGCCCCTGCTCGAACTCATCCACGATGAAGGCAATGTCATCGTGGATGGCAAGGTGCACCTGACCGAGGCGCAGGCCCGCGGCATCCTTGAGCTGCGCCTGCAGCGCCTGACCGGGCTGGAACGCGACAAGATCCAGAGCGAACTCTCGGAAGTGGCGGTAAAAATCAACGAGCTGCTGGAAATCATCGCCAGCCGCCCGCGCCGCATGGAGGTGATGTGCACGGAACTCACCACCATCCGCGCCGAACTCGCCACCCCGCGCGCCACCGATATCGCCGATTACGCCGGCGACCAGACCGATGAAAGCCTGATCGAGCCCGGCCAGATGGTTGTCACCATCACGCGCGAGGGCTTCATCAAGCGCACCCCGCTTGATGTGTTCCGCGCCCAGAACCGGGGCGGGCGCGGCCGCACGGCGGCCGGACGGCGGGGTGATGACATCATCGTCCGCTCGTTCAACGCGCATACCCACCAGTGGGTGCTGTTCTTCTCATCGGGCGGCAAGGCCTACCGCGAGAAGGTCTGGCGCCTGCCCGAGGCCAGCCCCACCGCCAAGGGCCGCGCGCTCGTCAACCTGCTGCCCGACCTGGGCAGCGACACGATCACCGCCGTCCTGCCCCTGCCGCAGGATGAGGAGCTGTGGGAGAACCTGCACCTCGTCTTCGCCACGGCCTCGGGCAGCGTGCGGCGCAACAGGCTGAGCGACTTCCGCAACATCCGCTCCTCGGGCCTGATCGCCATGAAGCTTGATGAGGAAGACCGGCTGATCGGCGTCGCCACCTGCCGCGAGGGGCAGGACGTGTTCCTCGGCACGCGCAACGCACGCTGCATCCGCTTCCAGATTACTGATGACACGCTGCGCGTGTTTGCCGGGCGCGGCAGTTCGGGCGTGCGCGGCATCAAACTGGCCGAGGGCGACAGCGTGAACAGCCTGTGCGTGCTCAACCATGTCGAGGCCACGGTAGAGGAACGCGCCGCCTACCTGCGCATGGCCAATGCCCGCCGCCGCGCCGAGGCCGCCGCCAATGGCGAGGAAGCCGAGGAGGTCATGGCACATGATGACAGCGAAACCGCCGAAAACCTGCCCCTGACCCCCGAGCGCTTCGCCGAGCTTGAAGCGGGGGAGGAAGTGCTGCTGATCGTGAGCAATGCAGGCTTTGGCCGCCGGTCTTCCGCCTATGACTACCGCGTGAGCGGGCGTGGCGGGCAGGGCATCAACAACATGACCTTCTCGGCCAACAAGCGCGGCAACGCGGTGGTGGCCACCCTGCCGGTGCTGGAAGGCACGGATGTCATGCTGGTGACCGATGCGGGCCGCCTGATCCGCCTGCCGATCGCGCAGGTGCGCATCATGTCGCGCCAGGCCAGCGGCGTGACCCTGTTCCGCCTGAACGATACGGAAGAGGTGACCAGCGTCTTCCCCGTGATGGATGACGGCGAAGAGGGCGAGGAAGGTGACGCCACCGAGGCCACCGATAACGCCGCCCCTGATGCCAGCCACGATGACTGAGGCCGCCCCCGCCCGCACCGGTTTCTATCCGGGCACGTTCGATCCCGTGACCTGCGGGCACATGGATATTATCGAACGGGCTGCGGGGCTGATGGACCGGCTGGTGATCGGGGTGGCCGAAAACCCCGACAAGCACCCGCTCCTGCCGCTAGATGAGCGGATCATGTGCCTGCGCACCGATATCGCCCCGCTCAACGCGGGGCGGGCCATGCCCATTACCGTTGTCGGTTTTACGGGGCTGGTGGTGCATGCGGCGCGTACGCATGGGGCGCATGCAATCATTCGCGGGCTGCGGGCGGTTGCGGATTTCGAATACGAGAACCAGATGTTCGGTATGAACCAGCACATGGCCCCGGACATTGATACGCTGTTCCTCATGGCGCGCGAGGGGCACCAGTACGTCTCCTCTCGGCTGGTGAAGGAAATCGCGAAGCTGGATGGGGACATTTCCGGTTTTGTTCCCCCCTTTACGCGCAGGCACATCCTGAGCCGCCTGCGCGGCTGACGGGCCGGAGCCGCGCCTTGCGCGCCCCTGCCCTCCCACACCCCTATTTACGAAACGGATCACGATGTCTGCTACAGAAAACAAGTCCGACCTGATCAACGTCGATCTCAAGACAGGACGGGTGGTGATCCGCCTGCGTCCCGACATTGCGCCGCTTGCGGCAGAGCGCATCCGCACGCTGGCGGCGGAAGGCTTTTACGACAACACGCCTTTCCACCGCGTGATCCATGGCTTCATGGCGCAGGGCGGCGACCCCACGGGCACCGGCACCTCGGGCAGCAAGCTGCCGGACCTGAAGGCCGAGTTCACCAACAAGGCCAAGTTCGAGCGCGGCACGGTGGGCATGGCCCGCACCATGAACCCCAACAGCGCGAACAGCCAGTTCTTCATCATGTTCGAGCCCTCGCCGCACCTTGATGGCCAGTACACCATCGTGGGCCAGGTGATTGAAGGCATGGACCATATCGACCAGATCAAGCGCGGCGCGGGCCAGAGCGGCATGGTGCAGGACCCCGACCGCATCATCAAGATGCGCCCGGCCGACGCCGAGGCCTGATCGGCCACACCGCCGGGTGGCGCGCCCTGCCGCCGCCCGGCACCATTGGACCTGCATAAACGGCACGCGCAGGTTGACACTCCCGCCGTGGATGTTTAGAGACCTGCCCAAGGCGCCATGCCCCGGTCTGACCGGCAGGCCTGGCCCCTTGATGAACAGGTCATGTGAGCCGGTAGCTCAGTCGGTAGAGCATTCGACTTTTAATCGAATGGTCGTGGGTTCGAATCCCACCCGGCTCACCAGGACCCTCCCCCTTCCCTGCTTTCTGTGGCCTCCGCGCCCCTGTTACCGCCCGTTGCGCAGCGTGGGCGGTTTTGTTCGTGCATGCCTGCGCGAATGCGCGGCGCCGCAACCTTATTACCGTCAAATCTCGATATGAGCGCCATGGGCCACCCTGACCTGTGGGGATGCGTCGTGGCCGGGCGCGGGCTTTCATGGACCAGGCGGGCTATGGCAAAATGCGTTTTCAGATAATTTTATATTCGTTTTAATAATTAAGTTATCTTATCGCTAATTTTTTTATAATTTTATGTCTTGATCTGGGTCCATTTTTGTAAATAAATGGCCTTCCGCCATGCGGTCACAGGATATTCGCACATTCCGGCCGCTTTCCCTCCCGCTATCGTTGCCGGTGCAATGGATGGCGAGCCTGCCCCGGCACAGGCCAGCGCAGGTGCTTCAAAGTCTGTGAGATCCCATGAGCCTGCACCCCGTCCTGACCGCCGTGACCGAGCGGGTCATCACCCGCTCGGCCCGCACCCGCAGGGCCTATCTGGACCTGATTGCCCGCGAGCGTGAAAACGGCATTAGCCGCCCGCGCCTGGCCTGCGGCAACCTGGCCCACGCCATTGCCGCCTCGGGCAACGACAAGGCGGGCCTGCGCGCGGCAGGCGGCATGAATGTGGGCATCATCACCGCCTATAACGACATGCTCTCCGCCCATCAGCCCTATGGCCGCTACCCTGACCAGATCAAGCTGTTCGCGCGTGAGGTGGGTGGCACGGCACAGGTGGCAGGCGGCACCCCCGCCATGTGCGATGGCGTGACGCAGGGCCAGCCGGGCATGGAAATCTCGCTGTTCAGCCGTGATGTCATTGCGCTGTCCACTGCTGTCGGGCTGAGCCATGGCATGTATGAAGGCGTGGCCATGCTGGGCATATGCGACAAGATCGTGCCCGGCCTGCTCATGGGCGCGCTGCGCTTTGGCCACCTGCCCACCATCCTGATTCCGTCCGGCCCCATGCCATCGGGCCTGCCCAATAGCGAGAAGCAGCGCATCCGCCAGCTTTATGCCGAGGGCAAGGTGGGCAAGGACAAACTGATGGATGCGGAATCCGAATCCTACCACGCGGCGGGCACCTGCACTTTCTATGGCACGGCCAACACCAACCAGATGCTGATGGAGGTGATGGGCCTGCACCTGCCCGGCTCCTCCTTCGTGCCGCCCAACAGCAGGCTGCGACAGGAGCTGACCCGTGCCGCCATCCACCGCCTGAGCGAGATCGGCGCGCGCGGCGAAGATTATCGCCCGCTGGGGCTGTGCGTGGATGAACGCGCCATTGTCAACGCCGCCGTGGGCCTGCTGGCCACGGGCGGCTCGACCAACCTTGCCATCCACATCCCCGCCATGGCGCGGGCGGCGGGCATCATCATCGACTGGACTGACCTCGACCAGCTCTCGGCCATCGTGCCGCAACTCACCCGCGTCTACCCCAACGGGTCGGAGGATGTGAACGCCTTCCATGACGTGGGCGGCATGCCCAGCCTGATCGGCTCGCTGCTTGATGCGGGGCTGCTGCACCCCGATATCCTGACCGTGGCCCGTGGCGGCTTCAGTGAATACCGCAGGAAGCCCGAACTGCGTGACGATAAGGTCGTGTGGGAAGATGCAGGTCCCTCCACCAACGAAAACATCCTGCGCGCGCCCGCCAATCCCTTCCGCGCCGATGGCGGCATGAAGGTGATGGAAGGCAATCTGGGGCGCGGCATCTACAAGACCAGTTCCGTCGCCCCCGAGCGCTGGACCATCGAGGCTCCGGCCGCCGTGTTCGATCATCAGGAAGATGTGCTGACCGCCTTCCGCGACGGCAAACTCGACCGCGACGTGGTGGTGGTCGTGCGCTTTCAGGGCCCGGCCGCCAATGGCATGCCCGAACTGCACAAGCTTACCCCCACCCTGGCGGTGTTGCAGGACCGGGGGCACAAGGTCGCTCTCGTAACCGATGGCCGCATGTCGGGTGCGAGTGGCAAGGTGCCCGCCGCCATCCATATCGGCCCGGAAGCCTATGTGGGCGGCCCGCTCTCGCTGCTGCGCGATGGCGATGTAGTGCGCGTGTGCGCCCGGACTGGCCGCATCGAGGCACTGGTGGAACCTGGTGTAATGGCCGACCGCACACCTGCCCGCCCGCCTGCGCCGCAGTTCGGCACCGGGCGCGAACTGTTCGCGCTGATGCGTAATCACGTGGACCTGCCCGAGCAGGGGGCCTCGGCCATTCTTGCCTCCATGGACCACATGGCGGCACAACAGAACGCGTGAACCCAAACGCCTTGCACAAGGAAGCCGACATGGCCCGCATTGAAGAGATCATGACCCTTGCCCCGGTTATTCCGGTGCTGGTCATTCACGACCCCGCCCATGCCCGCCCGGTGGCCGAGGCCCTTGTGGCCGGTGGCCTGCGCGCGCTGGAAGTGACCCTGCGCACCGACTGCGCGCTGGAAGTGATTGCCGAGATGGCCAAGGTGGAAGGCGCTGTTGTGGGCGCTGGCACCGTGCTGAACGGTGATGACCTCAAGCGCTCGGTCGATGCCGGTGCCCGCTTCATTGTCAGCCCCGGCCTGACCACGGGTGTTGCACAGGCGGCACGGGCGAGCGACGTGCCGCTGCTGCCCGGCACGGCGAATGCCAGCGACATCATGCGCGGGATGGATCTTGGGCTGACGCATTTCAAGTTCTTCCCCGCCACGGCAGCCGGCGGCCTCCCGGCGCTCAAGGCGCTGTCAGCCCCGTTTGGTCAGGCGCGGTTCTGCCCCACCGGCGGTATCAAGGCCGAGACCGCAGCCGAATGGCTGGGCCTGCCTTCCGTGCTATGCGTGGGCGGGTCGTGGCTGGTGCCCGCAGGCGCGCCGGATGTGGCGACCATTATGGCGCGCGCGAAGCAGGCGGCAAGCCTGAAAGGCTGATACAGGTAAACGTTTTTGGGTGCCGCCTTTTTTCAAAAAGGCGGCATTCCTCGAAGCTTTTTGAAAAAGCTTCACCAAAAACTTCTTTACGGTGAATAAGACTTCCTACCACACCCGCCGAAAGGTCAGGTTATAGCGGCACGGTCCCGTAACCGGGTGCTGACCTGCCCGTAGCGGCGCGATGCCGTGGAAGACACGCCGCGACGGGCCACCCCACACCACCACATCCCCATGTAGCAGCGCAATGCGGCGCACCGGGTCCGCACGCCGCAACCCGCCCCACTGAAAAATGGCAGGCAGGCCGAAGGACACGGAGACAACCGGCGCATCAGCCCGCTCGTCATCATCCTGATGCAGCCCCATCCGCGCGCCGGGGCGGTAGCCGTTGATCAGGCAGGTATCGGGTGCGAAGTCCTCATGCCCCGCAAGCCTTGCTGCCGCGATGGCCCAGTCCCGCCACGCATGGGGCAGCGCAGGCCAGGGCTGGTGGGTCATGGGGTCGCGGGTTTCATAACGATGGCCCTGCGCGTCACTGCACCAGCCTGCCACCCCGCAACAGGTCATGGCGACCGACATGCTACCGCCGCCCGCCGTTGTCATGCGCCGGAAAGGTGAAAGCCGGGCAATCTGTTTAATCCCCGCCAGCATATCCTGCGCCTGCGGGGCAGCATGGCCGCGCAGAACCATAGCCCCGGCATCAAGCACTTCATGCTTCGGCGCGGATGCAGGCGGTGGGTCGAGCATGAATTCCTGCTGCGCCATGCCGTGTCTTCCCCCCTGTGCCTTGCTGCGCACCGTAAGCGTGTATTTATTCCCAAGTGATGCCGGTTTTTTAAAAAGGCAGTGCTGTTCGAAGCTTTTTGAAAAGCCTTTCCACAAAAAAAAGGGACACCCGCAACGGATGCCCCTTTCCCTGTCAGGACAGAGCTCACTCAGAAGCTGTTATCATCGCCCGCGTCAAACCCGCCACCGTCGAAACCGCCATCATCGCCACCGGCATCAAAACCGGAATCCGCCGTGGTCCCGCCACCGGCAAACGGATCAGCGCCGCCAGTACCTGCAGTGCTGTCACCGTAGTTGTTGTTGATGATGGTCTCGCCCGTGCCGCCCTGGGGCATGCCGCTGGCAAAGCCGCCATCATCATGGTGCCCGCTAAACAGGCCGGTCAGTGCGTTGCCCATCATCATGCCACCGGCCACACCGGCCGCAGTGGTCAGGGCCGAGCCAAGGAAGCCCGAGCCGCCCGAGCGGAACATGCCCGGCTGCATGCCCTGCGGGTAGACCGGCTGCGGCGGCGGGCTGGACGGTGCAGCCCCACCCCAGCCCGGCGGGGGCGCTGCCTGCTGCGTGCGCTGGCCGCCGCCAAAAATGCCGCTGAGGAAGCCGCCACCGCTGCCACCCGATGCCTGCTGCGGCGGCACCTGCTGCTGCATCTGCTGAATCTGCTGCTGCGCCTGCTGGAGCTGCCACTGGAGCTGGCGAATCCGGTTCTGCGCCTCGGCAAGGGCCGCTTCCTGCACCACGGCGGTCTGGGTGATGCGGTAGCGGGCTTCAGGATATTTCTGGAACATCTGCCCGATATACTGATCGGCCTGCGGGTCGATCGGCGGGAGGGCATTTGTCGTCTGCGGCACGCTACCGGGGGCATTGCCCCCCACGCGGGCAAAAAACTGTGTGATCAGTTCGCGTTCCTGGTCATTCATCCTGTCTGTCCTGCCTTGGGCTGGGATACCGTATCCCTGCTGATGTGGTCCGTGCGGGCGCAATAAGCAAGGCCCCCACCTGCCATGCGGGGCCGTTTTGGGCGTATGGCACGCCCGACCTTCCGGTCGGGGCCGCATAACGGTATGCTGTCCGGCGATTTTGCGCCAGATGGCGCAGACCTCTACCCGTTTAGCGGAGCATCTCGTTCATGGACCCGGCCCCCGTGCCCCGATCACCCACCTCACCGCGCCCGCTGTCCTTTCAGGGGCTTATCCTGAAGCTGCACCAGTTCTGGTCCGATCAGGGCTGCGCCATCCTCCAGCCCTATGATACGGAGGTGGGCGCGGGCACGCTCTCGCCGCACACCACGCTGCGCGCCCTTGGCCCCAAGCCGTGGAAGGCCGCCTACGTGCAGCCGTGCCGCCGCCCGTCGGATGGCCGCTATGGCGAGAACCCCAATCGTCTGCAGCACTATTACCAGTATCAGGTGCTGCTCAAGCCCACGCCGGAGGAGAGCCAGAAGCTGCTGCTCGACAGCTACCGCGCCATCGGCATCGACCCGCTCGAGCACGACATCCGCTTCGTGGAAGATGACTGGGAAAACCCCACCATCGGCGCCTGGGGCCTGGGGTGGGAAGTGTGGTGCGATGGCATGGAGGTGACGCAGTTCACCTACTTCCAGCAGGTTGGCGGCATTCCCACCGTCATGCCCTCCACCGAACTGACCTACGGGCTGGAACGGCTGGCGATGTACGTGCAGGGAATCGAGAATGTCTATGACCTCGATTTCAACGGCCAGGGCCTGAAATACGGCGATGTGTTCCTGCGCGCCGAGCAGGACTATTCGCGCCACAACTTCGAGGTGGCGGATGTGGAGATGCTGCACCGGCACTTCATTGATGCCGAGCGCGAATCCACCGCCCTTGCCGAGGCCGGTCTGGCCCAGCCCGCCTATGACCAGTGCCTCAAGGCCAGCCATCTGTTCAACCTGCTCGACGCGCGCGGCGTGATCAGCGTAAGCGAGCGCGCCGCCTATATCGGCCGCGTGCGCAACCTGGCCAGGCGCTGCTGTGAAACGTGGCTGGCGGGCGAGGAATAAGAGATCATGCCCGAACTGCTTATCGAACTCTTCTCCGAGGAAATTCCGGCCCGCATGCAGGCGCGCGCGGCAGCCGACCTCGAACGCCTCGTAACCGAGGCGCTGAGCCCCCTCAAGCCGCGCGCGGCTACGGCCTATGCCAGCCCGCGCCGCATTGCGCTCTCGCTCACCGTCGATGCCACGGTGCCCGGCAGCACGGTCAATGAGCGCGGCCCGCGTGAAAGCGCGCCCGAAAAGGCGCTTGCCGGCTTCATGCGCAAGCATGGCGTGACACAGGATGCGCTCGTGGCCGAAAACGGCTTCTGGGTGCTGCACCGCGATATTCCGCCCGTTGATGCCGCAACCCGGATTGCCGATGTGCTGCCCGGCCTGCTGCGCCGCTTCCCGTGGCCCAAATCCATGCGCTGGGGCGAGGGCAGCGCCTTTACATGGGTGCGCCCGCTGCGCCGCATCGTATGCCTGCTTGATGGGAAGGTGGTCGATTTCACGCTGGCGGAAGGCGAGGATAACGGCCACGGCCTGAAAGCGGCCAACCTGACCGAAGGCCACCGCTTTACTGCTCCCGGCGCCTTTGCCGTGACCGGCACGCAGGACTGGCTGGAAGGCCTGCGCGCCCGCCAGGTCGAGCCCGATGCCGCCCGCCGCCGCACCACCATTGCCGAAGGCGTTGCCCGCCTTGCGGGCGAGGAAGGGCTGAATGTGGTGGCCGATCCCGGTCTGATCGACGAGGTTGCGGGCCTGACCGAATGGCCGGTGCCCTTCCTTGGCCAGATCGATGATGAGTTCATGACCCTGCCGCCCGAGGTGATGCAGGTTTCCATGCGGGTCAACCAGCGCTACTTCGCGCTGCGTAATTCGGATGGGTCGGCAGCACCACGCTTCGCCTTCGTGGCCAACCTGCTGCCCAGCGATGGCGGGGCGCTGACCATTGCAGGCAACGAGCGCGTGCTGCGCGCCCGCTTTGCCGATGCCCGCCATTTCTGGGATCTTGACCGCGCAAACACGCTAGCCAGCCGCGTGCCGGCACTCGACCGCATCGTGTTCCACGCAAGCCTGGGCAGCCAGGGCGAGCGCGTGAAGCGCATCGTGCGGCTGGCGGGCATTCTTGCGGACATGACCGGGGCCGATCAGGCACAGGCCGAGCGCGCGGCCCTGCTGTGCAAGGCGGACCTCACCACCGGCATGGTTGGCGAGTTCCCCGAACTTCAGGGCATCATGGGGGCCTATTACGCCCGCCATGATGGCGAACCCGCCGCTGTTGCCGATGCCATCGGCGCGCATTACATGCCTCGCGGGCCGCTTGACGCGGCGCCAACCGCCCCGGTCTCGGTAGCCGTAGCGCTGGCCGACAAGATCGACATGCTGGTGGCCTTCTTCGCCGCAGGCGAGAAGCCGGGCGGCTCGGGCGATCCGTATGCGCTGCGCCGTGCAGCACTTGGCGTGATCCGCATCATCCGTGAAAACGGACTGCGGCTGGATCTGGCCAAGGTGTTCTGGGAGGCGGCACAGGGCCTGCCCGAGGCCCTGCGCCTTGCGCCCGATCTGGACGTGCTGCCCGAATTCGTGGCTGACCGCCTGCGCGTGCAGTTGCGTGGCGAGGGCGCACGGCATGACATTCTGGCCGCCGTATCAGTGGGCAACACCGATACCGACATCGTGCGCCTGCTGGCCCGCGCCAGGGCCATTGCCGACATGCTGGAAACTGATGACGGGCGCAACATGCTCGCCGCCACCAAGCGTGCCGCCAATATCCTGCGCATCGAGGACCGCAAGGACGGCCCGCATGAAGGCACGCCCAACCCGGCGCTGTACACCCAGCCCGAGGAAAAGGCGCTGGCCGACCAGCTTGCCACGACCATCCCTGCCGTCGAGCAGGCCACGGCACAGGAACGCTACGCCGATGCCATGCGCGATGTCGCGGCCCTGCGCCCCGCACTCGACCAGTTCTTTGACAAGGTGACGGTCAACGACAACGACCCCGCCATCCGCGCCAACCGCCTGCGCCTGCTGTCGGAACTGTGCCGCATGACGGTACTGATCGCCGATTTCAGCCAGATCGAAGGCTGAAATTTAAAAACAATAAAAGTTTTTGGGTGCCGCCTTTTTTCAAAAAGGCGGCATTTTTTTAAGCTTTTTGAAAAAAGCTTTACCAAAAACTTTTGTCTGATTCCCGGTTCAGGCTAGGTACACCAGCCGCGCGGGCCGGTTGCCATGCACCACCACCACGGCATTCTGCCGGAACCGCCGCGCGAGTACCAGCCCACGCGCAAGGTCCACCCGCACGCCATAAAGCGGCTCGGACCATCGACCCAGCCGCCCCGCCCCCAACGCATGGGGCAGCCCGTGCAGGGCGCGGGCCAGATGCGCCATCATGCGCCGGTTCCAGCCATCGGGCCGCAGCCTGCCACCAGGATTGCACGCACTGAGCAGAATAATATCGCCCGCAGGCACGCGGCCCCGCCAGCGCGGCCTGTGCCCAATGCGAATGACCGGCAGGCCCGCCACATGATAGGTGCTGAGCCGGTAGGAACGGTGAATGGCAGGCGTGGGCGGCACGATGGCCGCCATCAGTCCTTTTCCCCCGGCGTGGTCTCGCCAAAGGTGGAATTGCGATGCACCCACGCCGACATGAGCAGCCCGAAGCCAAACATGACCATGAGCATGGCCGACCCGCCATAGGAGATGAGCGGCAGCGGCACGCCACCCACCGGGATTGCCCCCATCACCATGGACAGGTTGACCGCGCAGTAGAGGAAAAAGTTCATGGAAATGCCAAGCCCGAGCAGCCGCCCGAACTGGTTACGGCTGCGCATGGCAATCAGCATGCCGCCAAACACCAGCAGCAGCAGCATGCCGATCACGGTAATGCCGCCCACATATCCCCATTCCTCTGCAATCATGGTGAAGATGAAGTCGGTCTGCTTTTCAGGCAGGAAGTTGAGCTGCCCCTGCGTGCCGCGCAGGTAGCCCTGCCCCCACATGCCGCCCGACCCCAGCGCGATCTTGGACTGGATGATGTTGTAGCCCGCACCCAGCGGGTCGCTCTCGGGGTGGAGGAAGGTGGTCACCCGCGCCTTCTGGTAATCATGCAGATGGCCGTAGGCGATCCTGGCCAGAAAAGGCATGGGCAGCACCAGCAGCGCGATCTGCCACAGCCGCATGCCCGCGCCAAAGAACATGCTCGCCCCCACCGTGCCGATGATGACGGCGGTGCCCAGGTTAGGCTCCTTGAGCACAAGGGCGACCGGCAGCAGCACCATGAGCGCAGGCGGCACCAGCATGAGCGGGTTGCCCATGCTGCGGTAACTGATCTTGTGAAACCACGAGGCCAGCATGAGCACCAGCGCGATCTTGGCCAGTTCCGAGGGCTGGACCTGCATGCCGCCCAGCATCAGCCACCGCTCCGCCCCCTTGCCCACATGCCCCATGCGCAGCACCGCAACGAGCAGGATGAGCGAGAAGATGTAAAGCGGCCACGCCATGCGCACCAAAATGGCCGGGCTCATCAATGCTATGCCCAGCATCATGACCAGACCAAAGCAGAAGCGGATGGATTGCGGCCCGGCAAACGGCCGCGACGTGCCGCCACCAGCCGAATACAGCGCCCCGTAGCCAATCACCGCCAGCGCGCAGATCAGCAGCACATACAGCCAGTTGACCTGCCACAGCTTGGTCAGGATCTGGAAATTGGGTTCGGCGCGCAGCAGGCGCTTCTGGAATTTCATTCCATTCTCCACAACAGGCGCGGGCATGGCGGGGGCGCTTGGCCCGTATCAGTCCACCTCGGCCTGCGCGACTTCCTGGCCCGGCGGTTCGCGGTGGTTGACCGGATCACGGCGCAGGGTATCGGTCATGATATCACGCGCAAGGGGGGCCGCGACATCAGCACCTGCATTGCCATGCTCGATCACCACCGCCGTGGCATAGCGCGGCGCGTCATAGGGCGCAAAGCAGATGAACAGCGCATGGGGCCGGTATTCCCACGGCAGGTTGGCAGAGTTGAAGTGCCCGCTCTCGCGCATGGCGCGCGAAACACGCCGCACCTGCGCCGAGCCGGTCTTGCCCGCCATCTGCACGCCCGGAATGTCCAGCCGCGCCTTGGGTGCGGTGCCGCCCTCCTCGTTCACCACGGCGTACATGCCCGCCCTGATGTCCGCGAAGAAATGTTCGGGCATGTCCATGCCCGGCGCGCGGCCAAGGTCGGTCAGGTCCGCCATGCGGCCCGCCACCGAGCGGATCAGGTGCGGCTGCACGTTGCGCCCCGTGGCGATGCGCGAGGCATAGGTGGCGAGTTGCAGTGGCGTCACCTGCACGAAACCCTGCCCGATGCCGCTGACAATGGTGTCGCCGCCATTCCAGTGGTGGCCATGTGCGCGCCGCCATGTGGGCGTGGGGATCAGCCCCTGGCGCACATGCGGCAGTTCGATCTCGGGCAGCCTGGCGCCAAGGCCAAACAGTTCTGACGTGGCCGCAATAGGGTCCATGCCGGTGCGGCGTGCGACTTCATAAAAGAACACGTCGCACGAATATTTCAGCCCCTGCCGCAGGTTGATCGTGCCATGCCCGTAGCGCGACCAGCAGTGAAAACGCGTGCCGCCCACATCGATATAGCCGGGGCAGGTAATGCGGTCGGACGGGGAGAGCGTGCCCGCGCGCAACGCCGCCATGGCCACGGCAGGCTTGAAGGTGGAGCCAGGTGGATACAGCCCCGACACCGCCTTGTTGATGAGCGGGGTCTGGCTGTTGTTGGTCCACTCGATCCACTGCGCCTGACTTACGCCGCTATCGAACAGCGAGGGGTCGAAGGAGGGGTTGCTGACCATGGCCAGCACCTCGCCATTGCGGCAGTCCATCACCACCGCGCTGGCCGACTGGTCGCCAATGCGGCCAAGCACCTGCTGCTGCAGGCCGCTATCAATGGTCAGCGCGATCTCGTCACCCGCGAGGCCGGGGTCACGGTCAAGCTCGGCCATGACGCGGCCCACCGCGTTGACCTCCATCTCCACCGAGCCCACCTGCCCGCGCAGGTTCAGGTCCTGTGTCTGCTCAATGCCCGAGCGCCCCACGCGCATGCCCGGCAGGGCGAGTTCGGCATTATGCACCACGTCCTTTTCGGCCGGGGGCGCGACATAGCCCACCACATGCGCCATGAGCGGGCCGAAGGGATAGACGCGCGTGGTGCCCACATCGATCAGCACGCCCGGCAGCGAGGGCATGTTGAGTTCCAGCCGCGCCATGTCATCCCATGACAGGAAATCACGCAGCATGATGGGGATGAACCGCCGCTTGTGGCGCAGTTCATGCTCAATGCGCACGCTGTCGCGCGGCTCGAGCGGCACAAGCTGGGCAAAACGCTCGAGCGTGCCGTTGATGTCGCTGGTTTCCTCGGCCAGCAGCAGGGCGCGCCAGTTGATGCGGTTGGCCGCGACCGAGATGCCGAACCGGTCGGTAATGCGCCCGCGCGGCGGGGCGAAGAAGCGTTTGCTCAGGCGGTTGTTTTCCGCAAGCTTCGCATAATGGCTGCCGTTGAGAACCTGAAGCCCGTACAGACGTTCACCCAATGCACCGAGCACCGCGCCCTGGGCTGCCATGAGCAGCAGGGCGCGACGGGTAAAGACGCCACGGGAGGGATTCTTGCCCTCCTCCGGGCGCGACATGAGCCGGTTGCCGGATTTCTTCTTGCGTAACTTCATTTACTCATCCGGCACGCAGGCCGTGGCACCGGCTTCAGGCGCGGTCCGCGTTATTGACGACAAAGCGGTAGGTCCAGACAAACCCCACATACAGGACAGGGAAACTGCCAAAGGCCAGGACTGTCTCGAACACAAAGGGCAGGAACTCCACAATATGCAGCGCCAGCGCGCAGCACAGCACCCATTGTAGCGCCGTAACGCCCACCATCACCACGCCAAACACAAGCCACAGAACAAAAAAATTAACTCTTGCCAGCGTATAGCGCCCGGACAGGGCCACACCATGCACGATCAGCATCATGAGCAGCATGACCCCCGCCGGGCCAAAACTCAGGATATCGGCCCAGATGCCCAGCACGAACACCGCAAGCGAGGGCATGAGCGCCGGCACGAACACCGACCACAGGAAAATGGTGGCCATGATGATGGCGGGCATGAGCTCGACCTGACCGGGCAGGTTGAGCGGCGCCGAAAGCACCAGCGTTGCAAAGAACACGAACAGGAACGGCACGCTGCTGCGCACGCCATGGTCGATACGGTAGCCCAGCCCCGAGCGGGGATGGATGCCGGGGCGGATCGGGGGTGGGGTGAAGGTCTTCATCCGTGCAGGCCCTGATCGGAGTGCGTGGGCAGGGGCATCGTCCCCCCGCCTGAAGGCAGCGGCACGCGGCCCGGCGCATCGGGCGGCACCACGCTATCTTCATAATCGAACACGCGCAGCATATCGACATGATCGAGATCAGCCGCGGGCACCACCACCGGCTGGCCGGGGCGCAGGTAGTGCACATGCCCCACCGGCAGACCGGCGGGCAGGCTCTCGATCTCGCCATTGGTCACGACACGCTCGCCCTCGATCGGTACATTATCCTGCGGGTAGAAGATAATGCGCGGCAGGGCCGAGTTGTCACCCGCCATGATGGCCGCCGCATGGCTTGATTCCAGCGTGACCGGCAGGCGGCTTGACGAATCGGTAATGAGCAGCACGCGCGCCGAGCGCCGCCCCACCTCGGTCACGCGCCCCACCAGCCCCGCGCCATCAAGGGCGATGCCGCCCTTGCGCACCGCCGTATCAGGGTTGAGGGACAGCAGCACCGCGCGCGCGTAAAGCCCGCTGGTGTCGCGCACCACCCGCCCGCTGACAAAAGTGGGCGCGTTATCGGGAATCCAGTGCAGGTTGGCCTTCAGCGTCGCGTTTTCATCAGCCAGCGCTGCCGCCACGTCATACCAGTGGCGCAGCGATGTGTTCTCGGCGCGCAGGCGGATGTTCTCGGCTTCGAGGTTGCGGATATCCTGCAGGTTGCCCGACACCCAGCGCAGTTTTTCCTGCGGCCAGGCCACCAGCCCGTAGGCGGGGGCGAGCAGGTCGGCGGTGTTCATGCGCAGCTTTTCGATCAGGCCACGATCGGCCTTGCCAAGCAGGATGACACCGCAGGCCACGAGAATGAGGGCAGGCAGCACAAGCTTGCCCAATGCCTGGCGGAACTGAATGGAGACAGGCATCACGCACGCACCCCACGCACGGCGGCGGCGTCGTGCCGGTCGGATCGTTCACTCCTGCCTGCTCGCCGGACCTGCATCGTCCTGCGTCTCCCCCCTCGGCACGCCGCCCTGCCTTGCGCCGTGGGCGGCGACCGTCATTAGTACATGCTTGTCAGTACATTGCGCAGGCGCTTCATTTCCTCAAGCGCGCGCCCCGTGCCCATGGCCACGCAGGACAGCGCATCCTCACCCACCGTAACCGGCAGGCCGGTTTCACGCCGCAGCACTTCATCGAGCCGGTACAGCAACGCGCCGCCACCAGTCAGGACAATGCCCTTGTCCACGATATCGGCGGCAAGTTCGGGCGGGGTATTTTCAAGCGCCGTGGTCACCGCGTCAAGAATCTGGCTGACAGGCTCGGCCAGGCTCTCGGCAATCTGCGCCTGCGAGACAACAACCTCGCGCGGCACGCCATTAATCAGGTCGCGCCCCTTGACCTCGCGCCACGGACCGGGGTCCTCCGGGTCATCAGGCGGCATGGCCGAGCCGAGATGGATCTTGATCTGCTCGGCCGAGCTTTCACCAATCAAGAGATTATGATTGCGGCGGATGTAGGAGATGATCGCCTCATCCATCTTGTCGCCACCCACGCGCACCGAGCGGGCATAGACGATGCCACCGAGCGAGATGACGGCCACTTCCGTCGTGCCACCGCCGATATCAACGATCATGCTGCCCGAAGGCTCGGTGACCGGCAGCCCCGCGCCGATGGCCGCCGCCATGGGTTCCTCGATCAGGAACACCTTGCGGGCACCGGCACTTTCAGCACTTTCCTGGATGGCGCGGCGCTCGACGGCGGTGGAGCCCGACGGCACGCAGACGATAATCAGCGGGCTTGCGAACATGCGGCGGTTATGGACCTTGCGGATGAAATGCTTGATCATTTCCTCCGCCACCTCGAAGTCCGCGATCACGCCATCACGCAGCGGGCGGATGGCCGTGATGTTGCCGGGCGTGCGGCCAACCATCTGCTTGGCTTCCTCGCCTACCGCAAGCACCTGCTTCTTGCCCCGTACCTCTGCCAGCGCGACGACCGAAGGTTCGTTCAGGACGATGCCACGCCCCTTGACGTAAACCAGCGTATTCGCCGTGCCGAGGTCGATCGCCATGTCAGCGGAAAGCAGACCCAGTACACGAGCAAACATCCAGAACTCCCGACAACAACCACCAGACAGGACTGTCCCATCTCCCGACCGGCGGCACCGCATGCCCTCATGGCATACCTGCGTCACGTCGAAAACCGTCTGGGTAAGCTCGAGGGATTACCGGTGCATGCTGGCAGGGGCAAGAGGCGAGAGGGTTTTAATTTATTAAAATCTTCATAGCCGGGCGGATTGTTACAAATTGCCCCTCTTTGGTCATGGCCAAACCACCTTCACCACTCCATCTATGTTCTGTACCAGGCGGTAAAGCGGGCCATCGTGGCATCGCCCGTCAACAGGAGCGGAACAGACCTACATGAAGACTTCATCGCCCCGCATGACCATTCGCCCGGCACTGCTGCTTGCGGCGACAATGTGCCTCGGCCTTGGCGCATGCGAGGACACGCGCGACCCCGGCCAGCGCGCCATTGGCGGCGGGCTGCTTGGCGCGGGCGGCGGCGCGCTGATCGGCGGACTGGCGGGCGGCGGGCAGGGTGCCGCGATTGGCGCGCTGGCCGGAGCGGCGGGGGGCGCTGCCGTCGGCGCCGCCACCACGCCACGCAACCGCCCCCGTGGCGAGGCCCCTTCCACCGTATGCGCGGGGGGCCGGGTGCTGCCGCCAGGCTATGGGCCGCAGAGCTGCCCCGAGGCCGCGGGCCAGCGCGCGGGTTATGGCAGCCAGCGCGGTTACGCCAGCCCCAGCTACCCCCAGCAGGGCGGGTATGGGCAAGGGGCCTATGGCCAGGGTGGATACAGCCAGGGCGGATATGACCAGAGCGGCTATTACGGCCAGCAGCAGGGTGGCTATGCCCAGCCCTATGGCTACGGGCAGGAAGGCAGCAGCTACCCGCAGGGCTACGAAGGCGAAGGCGGCTACTGAGCCGCCCCGAAACACAACACCCCGCCGCGTTACAACATCACGGCGGGGTGTTGTGGCGGCATCGGCCACCTGTAATGAAAGTCTCGGGCTGCTGCCTTTAATTTAATAAAGGCAGCGTTTTACCAGGCTTCTTTAAAAAAAGCCTCACCAAAACCTTTTCTTTACTCAGGCCTCGAGGGCGGCAGGCTCGGCCCGGTCGCGCTTGACCAGCAGCTTGTTGAGCGCATGCACGTAGGCCCGCACGGCCGAGACCAGCGTATCGGCATCGGCACCCTGCCCATCGACCAGCTTGCCGTCTTCTTCCAGCCGCACGGAAGTACGGGCCTGCGCGTCGCTGCCCTCGGTCACGGCGCCGACGGAATACAGCTGCAGCGTCGCATCATGCGGCACGATGGCGCGGATGGCGTTGAACGCGGCATCAACCGGCCCCTGCCCTTCCGCATGGCCTTCGCGGCGCGCGCCATCGACTTCCAGCACCAGATCGGCGGTGGCCGGGCGGCGCGAGCCTGCGGTTACATCGAGCGAGATGAAGCGGATGCGGGCATGGTCGCGCACTTCATCATCCACCAGTGCGACCAGATCCTCGTCGTAAATGACCTTCTTGCGGTCGGCCAGATCCTTGAAGCGCGAGAACGCCTCGTTGAACTGCGCTTCTTCCAGCGCGTCGTAGCCCATCGCCTTGAGCTTGTCGCGGAAGGCCGCACGCCCCGAATGCTTGCCCAGCACCAGCGAGGAGCGGGTCCAGCCCACGCTCTCGGGCGTCATGATCTCGTAGGTGGCGGCGTTCTTCAGGATGCCATCCTGATGGATGCCACTTTCATGCGCGAACGCATTGCGGCCCACGATGGCCTTGTTGGGCTGCACGTCAAAGCCGGTGATGGTGGCCAGCATGCGCGAGGTGCGCAGCAGGCGCTCGGTGTGGATGCCGGTGGTAAAGGGCAGCACGTCATGGCGCGTGCGCAGCACCATGATGATCTCTTCAAGAGCCGCGTTGCCCGCGCGCTCGCCAATGCCGTTGATGGTGCATTCCACCTGGCGCGCGCCCGCCTTCAGCGCCGCGATGGTGTTGGCAACACCGAGGCCCAGGTCATTATGGTTGTGGGTGGAGAAGATGACGCCATCGGCACCCGGCACGCGGGCGCGCAGGTCAGCAAAAATCCGGGCCATGTCCTCGGGCGTGGAATAACCCACCGTGTCGGGGATGTTGATGGTGGTCGCGCCTGCGCGGATGGCGGTCTCGACACAGCGGCACAGAAAGTCGGGCTCGGTGCGCGAGCCGTCCTCGGCGGACCATTCCACGTCATCGGTGAACTGGCGGGCGGCGCGGTTGCCGGCCTCGATCACTTCCAGCACCGTTTCAGGCTCCATGCGCAGCTTGTATTTCATGTGCAGCGGCGAGGTGGAGATGAAGTTGTGGATGCGCCCGCGCTTTGCAGGTTTGATCGCCTCGCCCGCGCTGGCGATGTCGTTCTTGCCGCCGCTGCGTGCGAGCGCGCACACCACGGCGTTTTTCACCTTCTGGGCAATCTGGTGAACGCTGTCGAAATCCCCTTTCGAAGCCACGGGGAAACCCGCCTCCATCACGTCCACGCCGAGTTCTTCCAGCGCTTCGGCCATGCGCAGCTTCTCGGCGAGGTTCATGGAAAAGCCGGGCGACTGCTCGCCATCACGCAGTGTCGTGTCAAAAATGATGACGCGGTTGGCGTCGATACGGCCAAAGGAAGGGTGGTCGATGCTCATGGTAATAACCTCGGACTTGGTCCTGCATGGGACGGGCGACGGCACGCGCATGCGGCCTGTCTGTTCGTGTTCGCGCGGCTGCATGGCCGCTCCGATCAATCCCCTGGGCGCGCCGGCACGCAGGCCGGCCCTGATCGCTCAGGGGCGGATAAGTCGAAGACGAAGGAGCCCCGTCGCGGCACATGCGCGCGCGGAAAGGCGCGCGTATGCGCCCGATCCGATCCCCACGATGTGCGCTATCGTTACCATGCCGGGCACAATACAGCCCCGCAACGTGATTGCAACCCGAAAAGCGCCCTAGCCCGTGGCATGGGTGACCATGCTGTCAGTGGCGAAATAACGGTCGATGGCCTGCACCATGGCGCCCGCCACCACCATGCGGTGGGCCGCCTGCCTGAGCGCTGCTTCATCCATGTGGTTGGACATGAAGCCCATCTCCACCAGCACGGAAGGAATATCGGCCGATTTGAGCACCACGAAGGAAGCATGCCGCGAGGGGTGTTGCAGCAGGCCGATGCGCGGACGGAACGAGGAGACGATGCTGCTGGCCATGTGGGCGGCGCCGTGGCGGGTTTCCTCGGTCACGAGGCTTGCCAGGATTTCCTGCACCTCGGGCGAGTCCGCATGCACGTGCGGGCCGCCATAGCGGTCAGCGCTGTTCTCGGTGCGCGCGAGCATGGCCGTCTGCCGGTCCGACGCCTTTGATGAGAGCGTATAGACACTCGCCCCACGCACCGCGCGGTTGGTCAGCGCATCGGCATGCATGGAAATGAACAGCGAGGCCTTGTGGCTGTGCGCGATGTCCACCCGCCCCTCAAGCGGGATGAAGCGGTCATCGGCGCGCGTCATGGCCACGCGGTAGCGGCCACTGGCCTCGAGCTGGCGCTGCAGCTCGCTGGCCGCCGCCTCGGCCACATGCTTTTCATAGGTGCCGGAAATGCCGATGGCGCCGGGGTCCTTGCCGCCATGGCCGGGGTCGAGCATGACCAGCGGCTTTGGCGGCGCTGCACGCCCCACGATGGCGGGCGCATGCAGCGGGTGGGCGGCGTGACGGGCGGCAGCGGCCGCATGCACGTGGGCGGGCACCTGGGGCGCCACCCGCGCCAGCGCGCTGGCGGGCAGCAACACGCCCAGCCCCGCCACAACAGTGCGGCGCGGCAGCACGGGGTCGGGCCTGCGCCCCGGCGGGCCCGCCTTGTTTCCATCAGGCCAGCCAGTGGTCATGCATCGGGTTCCGGTCAAGACAGTTGCGGGATCATGTATCTTTTTTCCTTACCACCATCCGCGCCCTTCGTCAGCGGGATAAACGCAAGCCCCTTGCAGGAAGGGCCGCATTGCGTCATGCTGCCCAGCCGTGATGGACCGCGCCCGGTCCGGCTGCCCTGCTGGCATGCCTGATAGGGCGAGATGCCAGCAGGCATGACTTAAACTCCATCCGGCATGCATCATGCATGCGCGACATGCGCTTACCGGTACGCTTACCGGCCACGTTACGGCGTGGGGGCACATGCCACGCACGACCTGAGGCAGCCGCACCGGTGTTCCCCATCGACAGGAAACCGGATGGCATACCAGTCGATACGGAAGGTTCCGCCCCGGCAATCAGGCCGGGCCGCGCCCTCCCCAGCCAGGACAGAGGATGGATTGGACACCACGCGGACCCATTGCGCACATGCGATGGCACCATGCCCGAACACGGACGGCACAAGCATGCCGCATCCGGTCGTGCCGCATGGCCTGTCCGCCCGCGCAGGGCGCGGTGGTCTCCCGTCCGGTTTCGGTCACGGCTTTTTCAATCATGCTTTTGTCCGCTCCCCCGCCCTTCCTGCCGCCACGACTCGCGCGCAGCCCGGATGCCGGAGCGTGACACACCGGAGTGCGCCTATTTATGAGCAAACGCATGCTGATCGACACGACCCACGCGGAAGAAACCCGCGTGGTCGTGATGGATGGTAACCACCTTGAGGATTATGATGTCGAAGCCGCTTCCAAGAAGCAGCTCAAGGGCAACATCTACCTTGCGAAGGTTATCCGTGTAGAACCCAGCCTTCAGGCTGCGTTCGTGGATTATGGCGGCAACCGCCACGGCTTTCTCGCCTTCAGCGAAATCCACCCCGATTATTACCAGATCCCCGTAGCCGACCGCGAAAAGCTGCTCGCGCTGCAGGAGGAGGAACGCCGCGCGGAAGAAGAACGCCGCGCGCGTGATGACGAGGAAGAGGACGCCCCCCGCGCCGAGGACGAGGCCGAAACCCCCGCGGGCGACGAAGACGACGAGCCCGAAACCGTGGGCGGCGAGAACGACACCGGCGATGAGGCCCAGGCCCAGCGCCGCATCGCCCGCTTCCTGCGCAACTACAAGATTCAGGAAGTCATCCGCCGCCGCCAGATCCTGCTCGTGCAGGTGGTCAAGGAAGAGCGCGGCAACAAGGGTGCGGCTCTGACCACCTACGTATCGCTTGCAGGGCGGTACTGCGTGCTCATGCCCAACTCGCTGCGTGGAGGCGGCGTTTCGCGCAAGATCACCTCGGTAGCCGACCGCCGCCGCCTGCGCGACATCATTACCGAGCTGTCCATCCCGCGCGGCATGGCCATGATCGTGCGCACTGCCGGCGCCCAGCGCCCGCGCGCCGAGATCATGCGCGACTGCGAATACCTGCTGCGCCTGTGGGATGATATCCGCCAGCACACGCTGGAATCCGTCGCCCCCGCCCTGATCTATGAGGAAGCGAGCCTGATCAAGCGCGCCATCCGCGATATCTACACGCGCGAGGTCAGCGAGATCCTGATCGATGGCGAGCCGGGCTGGAAGTCGGCGCGCGAGTTCATGCGCATGCTCATGCCCCAGAACGCGCAGAAGGTGCGCCTGTGGCAGGACCACGAGCAGACCCTGTTCTCGCACTACAAGGTGGAGGGGCTGCTTGATTCCATGCTCTCGCCTTCCGTGCAGCTCAAGTCGGGTGGCTATCTGGTCATCAACCAGACCGAAGCGCTGGTGGCGATCGACGTGAACTCGGGCCGCGCCACGCGTGAGCGCAACATCGAGGAAACGGCGCTGCGCACCAACCTCGAAGCCGCCGAGGAAGTCGCCCGCCAGCTGCGCCTGCGTGACCTGGCCGGCCTGATCGTGATCGACTTCATCGACATGGAAAGCCGCAAGCATAACGGCATGGTCGAGCGGAAGCTGAAAGATGCCCTGCGCACCGACCGCGCGCGCATCCAGGTGGGCCAGATCTCGCATTTCGGCCTGCTGGAAATGTCGCGCCAGCGCCTGCGCCCCTCCATTGCCGAATCCGCCTTCATGCCCTGCCCGCACTGCCAGGGCACCGGCATCGTGCGCGGGATCGAAAGCTCGTCGCTGCACGTGCTGCGCGCGATCGAGGACGAAGGCATGCAGCGCAAGGCCGCGGAAATTACCGTGCAGGTCGCACCCGAGGTCGCCTTCTACATCCTCAACAACAAGCGCACCTGGCTTTCGGAAATCGAGACGCGGCACAAGATGCAGGTCGTGTTCGCACCCGATGCCACACTACAGCCGCCCGAGTGCAAGATCGAGCGCGTGCGCCAGCAGACGGCCCGCTTCGAGGCCCCTGCCGCCATTGCACACGCCCCGGCCGAAAGCAGCCACGTGCGCGAGATCCAGATCCAGGCCGAGCCGCCGGTAGCCGCCGAAGCGACCCCGGAAGCCCCGGCCAGCACGGAAGAGGACGAGGATATCGCATCGGGCACCGACCACCGCCGCCGCCGGCGCCGTCGTCGCCGTCGTGGCTCCAGCGCCACCACCGCGCCCGAGCAGACGAGCGAGACGCAGCAGCCTGCAGCCGAGGAACCGGCACCCGTGCCCGCTCCCGCGCCGCGTGAAGTCTATCGTGGTCCCACCCCGGCTGACCCGTATGGTGACCCGATCATCGACATCTTTGACGTGATCGAGCAGACCACGGCACCTGCCGAGATCGTGGAAGAGGTTGTGGAAGCCGAACCTGCGGTCGTTGCTGTGGCGGAAGAAGAGGAAGCGCCCAGGCCGCGCCGCCGCCGCCGCACGCGCCGCCGCACGCCGGTGGAAACGGAAGCCACCACCGAGGCCCCGCAGGCCGAGGCGGAAGCCGAAGTGAGCGCACCCGTGGCCGAAGAAGCACCGGTGGAGAAAGCCGAAGCCCCCCCTGCCGCACCGGCAGTAGAGGAAGCCGTGGCGGAACCCGTGGAGGAAGCGCCCAAGCCGCGCCGCCGCCGCGCCAGCACGGCCACCACCACGCGCAGCAGCCGCAGCCGCACCAAGGCCGCCAGCACGCCGGAAGAAAAGCCGGCTGAGGCAGCAGCACCCGACGCTGCGGAAGAAGCAGCCCCTGCCGAGGAAGCCGCACCCGCCAAACCCGCGCGCAAGCGTGCGGCAAGCCGGAGCACGGGCACGACGACGGCCACCCCGCGCCGCCGCACCACCCGCAAGACGGCTGCCAAGGCGGATGAGGCCACTGAGGCTGCGGCTGAAGCTCCCGTGAAAGCGGAAGTGAAAGCCGAAGCCCCGGCGACGGAAGAGGCTCCCAAGCGCCGCCGTGCCCCGGCACGCCGCAAGAAGGCCGAGCCTGCCGCCACCGAGGCAGCGGAAGCCCCGGCGGAAGCGGTAGCCGAGACGGCGGAAGCCGCACCGGCAAAGCCCGCGCCGCGCAAGCGTGCCACAACCCGCAAGGCCGCCACCACAACGACGGCCACGGCCACCCGCACGCGCCGCCGCAAGAAGGCGGAAGACGCAGCGGAACCGGCTACGGCCGAGGCGGCGGAACCTGCCGCGCCGACCGAAGCGGAAGCGGCTCCCCGCCGCCGCACGGGCTGGTGGAAGCGCTGATTACAGCGTGACTGGCTGAAAGGTAAAAAACCTGCCTTCGCAAGAAGGCAGGTTTTTTATTGCCTGCAGAGCTTCTGATTTCCGATTTATATTAAAATATTAAACGTTTTTGGGTGTCGCCTTTTTTCAAAAAGGCGGCGTCTTCTGGAGCTTTTCGGAAAAAGCTTCACCAAAAACTGCTTTATAATTTATCGCCCTCGGGCAGGGCGGGTGCGGTTTCCCAGCCGGGACCGATAACGGCGGCACTACGGCGGCCCAGCCCGTCATGGCGGAGCACGATCATGTTCTGCTCCTCGAGATAGGCAAGCTGCCGCCGGGCGCGGCCAAGCGAATGGGTGCCGTAAGTGCGCGCGATCAGGCTGTCGGATGGGCAGGGCTCCCCATGCAGCGCCGCGCGTGCAATGAGCAGAAAGATGCCCTGCATGTCATCAGGCAGCACGGCCGCCATCTGCTCGGCCTGCCGCCAGTCCTCGCTTTCCACGGTGGCGGCATCCACGCCTGCGCGGGCGACTGCAAGCAGGCGGCGAAAGCGCGGCATGTCCAGCGCGTCACGCCCCATGCCTTCGATGCGGCAGCGCACCAGAAAATCCTGATACAGCACATGCACCGGGCGAAAACCCGCATCCTCATCGCGCAATATGTCGGTCAGGATATCGATAAAGCGCAGCCTCAGCGCCGCCGCATCCACCGGCGGGGCTTCTGGTGCCGCGGTTTCGGCCTCCAGCGTCGCGGTCTCGGCGTGGGCTGCAAGCTGCGAGAGGATATCGGGCGGCGGGCTGATATGGCGCGGCGCGCGCGCGGGCAGTTCGCGCTCGGGCACCGGGGTCAGGATCAGTTCACGGATCTCATCACCCGCAGGCACCGGCTCAAAGGGCATGAGCGTGGGGCCAGCCGAGCGGCTTTCTGTCTCGACCGGACCGATCTTGACGGCAAGCGGCCTGCGGCACACGGCGGGGCCGAGGGCCACGAAATAGCCGCGCTCAAGGTCACGGAAACTCTCTGCCTGCCGCCGCTCCATGCCCAACAGGTCGGCGGCGCGCATCATGTCGATATCAAGGAAGGTACGCCCCATGAGGAAGTTCGAGGCCTCGGCCGCGACATTCTTGGCAAGCTTGGCCAGGCGCTGCGTTGCGATAACCCCTGCCAGCCCGCGCTTGCGGCCACGGCACATAAGGTTGGTCATGGCGCCGAGCGAGGCGCGACGTGCCTCATCCGACACCTCGCCTGCCGCAGCAGGGGCAAAAAGCTGGGCTTCATCCACCACCACCAGCACGGGGTACCAGTAATCGCGCGGCACCTCGAACATGCCGCCGAGGAAGGCTGCGGCGCGGCGCATCTGCACATCCGCGTCCACGCCCTCAAGGTTCAGGATGACCGAGGCGCGGTGCATGCGCATGCGCTCGCCCGCCGCCTGCAGGGCCGCCTCGGTATGCTCGGCGGCATCAATGACCAGATGGCCATAGCGCTCGGCCAGGCTGACGAAGTCGCCCTCAGGGTCGATGATGGCCTGCTGCACCATGCGTGCCGACTGCTCGAGCAGGCGGCGCAGCAGGTGCGACTTGCCCGAACCGGAATTGCCCTGCACCAGAAGGCGGGTGGAAAGCAGTTCAGCCAGGTCCATCGTCACGGGGCCATCGCCCGCCACGGCCCCGCGCCGCTCGCCAATCGTGATTGCAACACTCATGGCGCTGACGGATAGCGCTCGCGCCGCGAGTCCTGCAACCACGCCCATGCGCCCTCGCCCGCCATGCGGCCCGTGGCCATGCAGCCCTGCAGCAGGTAACCGCCGGTGGGGGCCTCCCAGTCCAGCATCTCACCAGCCGCGAACACGCCCGGCAGTGCGCGGATCATGAAATGTGCATCAAGGGCGGGCCATGCAATGCCACCGGCTACCGATATGGCGCGGTCCAGCGCGGCTGGGGCATGAACGTCAACCGGCACCGCCCTGACCCGCGCCGCCAGGGCCTGTGGTGCGCGTGGCAGAGGCCCGTCGCCGCCTTCCCGCATTAGCGCCACCGCAACGGGGGAAAGCTTCAACGCCTTGCGCAGCGTGTTGGACAGGCTCTCCCGCGCCCGCACGCGGGCGATGCGGGTGGCGATCTCGGCGGGATCAAGGGTCGGGCGCAGGTCAATGAGCAGGCGGGCATGGCCGGTCCGGGCAATCCGCTCGCGAATCGCTGCCGAGAGCGCATAAACCGCGCCACCCTCAATGCCCGTATCGGTCACCACCGCTTCGCCGCGCACGTCTGGCCCATCTTCCAGTGCAAGGCCGATGCCGCGCAGCGGCGTGCCCGCAAACCGGTCGCGGAAAGCGGGACTCCATCCGGTCACAAACCCGCAATTGGCGGGAGCGAACGGCGTGACCTCAACACCGAGTACACCAAGGCGTTCGCGCCATGCGCCGTCAGACCCCAGCCGCGCCCAGCTTGCGCCCCCCATGGCCAGCACGGTGGCATCAACCCGCCAGCTCACCACCCCGCCGGGGCCGGACACGCGCAGGCGGCCCGTCTCATCCCAGCCCAGCCAGCGGTGGCGGGTCAGCAGGCGCACGCCGCGCGCGGCCAGCCGCGCAAGCCACGCGCGCAGCAGGGGCGAGGCCTTCATGGCGCGGGGAAACACCCGGCCACTGCTGCCGGTAAAACACGACTGGCCCAGCCCTTCGGCCCACTTCACCATATCGGCCGGGCTGAAGGCGGACAGGGCCGCCTGCATCATCGGCCCTGCCGCGCCATAGCGGGCGCCGAACGTGGCGGCATCCTCGGAGTGGGTGAGGTTCAGCCCGCCGCGCCCGGCCATGAGCAGCTTGCGGCCCATGGTGGGCATCTGCTCGACCACGCTCACCGCGCAGCCGCGTTCGGACAGGATCTCGGCTGCGGCGAGGCCCGCGGGGCCACCGCCAATAACGGCCACATGCGGCCTGAAAACGAATTCGGTCATCAGATGATGTAATCAATCGGCGGGAGCATCTGGTCCATGGTGAAGGCTGGCAGGCTGGAATGGCGCGTGCCGACCACGCGGGCCGGGTTGCCCACCACCGTGGTGTAGGGCGAGACGGATTCAAGCACGATGGACCCTGCCCCCACCTTGGCCCCCTCGCCAATCTCGATATTGCCCAGAATGGTGGCCCCCGCGCCAATCAGCACGCCCCGGCGCACCTTGGGGTGGCGGTCGCCCACGTTCTTGCCGGTGCCGCCCAGGGTTACGCCCTGCAGCAGCGACACGTCATCTTCCAGCACCGAGGTCTCGCCAATCACGATGCCCGTGCCGTGGTCGAACAGGACCCGCCGCCCCAGCCGGGCCGCGGGGTGAATATCAACCCCGAACAGTTCCGAACACCGGCTCTGCAGGTGCAGCGCCAGATAGCCACGCCCGTTATGCCACAGCCAGTGCGCCACGCGGTGGCTCTGCACGGCATGATAACCCTTGAAGAACAGGAAGGGCGTTACGTATTCCGCCGTGGCCGGATCGCGCTCGCGGATGGCCACGAGATCGGCCGCGGCCGCGTTGACGATATCGGGGTCGGCCTCGAACACTTCCGTCACCAGCTCGGCCAGCGCGTCATCGGCCACCGAGCGATCGCCAAGCTTGCGCCCGAGCAGGGCGGCGAGTGCGCCGCGAAAGGAGCCGTGATTGCGGATGCCCGTGGCCAGCAGCCCCTTGACCAGCGGGTCATTGCAGCCGCACGCGCCACTTACGATCTCGCGCCACAGCATGGCGGGGTCGATTGGCCCCAGCGTGGGGGGCAGCACGGGGCTCGCGCGGTCCTTCAGTGAAAGGGCGGCAGGCGGGTTTTCAGGCATGATCGGTCCGTTCCGTCCGATGGGCGGTTGTCATATGTCTGGCAGGCGGCGGCTTACAGCCCCATGGCGTGCCGGGCAAAGCTGCGGCGCAGGGGTGTTATGCGGTTGACGGTGGCAAGCCCCACGTCACGCGCCAGGCGCAGCACGGGATTGTCATTGCCAAACAGGCGCTCGAGCGCATCGGTTGCCGCCAGCATGAGCATATTGGCCGGCCGGCAACGCGCCTGGTAGCGGCGCAGCACGTCGGGCGCGCCCACATCGCCGCCCGCCGCATGCACCTGCGCCAGAATGTCGGCCATGGCGATCACATCACGGAAGCCGAGGTTGAGCCCCTGCCCCGCAATGGGGTGGATGCCGTGGGCGGCATCGCCCACCAGCGCCAGACGCGTATCAATATAACGCTGCGCGTACTGCGCGGAAAGCGGATAGACCCAGCGCCGCCCCACGGGTGTCACGGCGCCAAGCCATTCATCGCCCATGCGGCGGCGGATCTCGTGGGCAAAGGCTTCGTGCGGCAGGTCGGCCAGACGGTGGGCCACCTTCTCGCTCTCGGTCCAGACCAGGGCGGAGAGGTTGGGGTGCTGCGCGTTACCTGCCATGGGTAGCTGGGCAAAGGGGCCTGCGGGCAGGAAATGCTCCAGCGCGCGGCCTTCATGCGGGAATTCGTGAGCGACCGCGCACACGATGCCACACTGGTTGTAGGGCATGCGGGTGACCGTGATGCGGGCCTGGTCGCGCAGCGGACTGCGGCGGCCCTCGGCGGCCACCACGAGGCGGGCATTGATGGTGCGGCCGCTGGTGGTGTGGATCACCGCACCCTGCGCCGTGCGGGTCACGCGGCCTTCATCGGGGGCGAAAACATGCAGGCCCGGCGTTGCGTGAAGGGCGGCGTTAAGCGCCACGCGCAGGGCGCGGGCCTCGATCATCGCACCGAAGGGCTGGTCGGCATCGGCACGGCCGAATTCAAGGAACAGGGGCGAAGGCGGCTGGCCGGGCCTGCCATCGGTCACGCGGATCTCGTTGATGTCGCACGACTCCATGGGCAGGCGAGGCCACACGCCCGCCTCCTCGAGCAGGCGGCGCGAACCTGCGGCGATGGCATAGGCGCGGCCATCGAAGGCCGGGTGCTCCATGGGCGGCAGGGCCGCGCGATCGATAATCGCGACCTGCATGCCCGCTGTTGCCAGGCGGCAGGCCAGCGTGGCGCCAACCGGACCCGCCCCCACGATGCAGACATCAACCCCAAGGGCTTCGGGCATGGTGGTGGCTGTCATGTTCGCGGTCATTTCGTTTCCTGTTCTGGGCCCCCCGGGCAACGGGGCAGGCCACACGGATTTACTCCCCACCGGGGGTAACGCACAAGCACACATGCCAGATGCTGGGCGTGAAGGCGGATGACATACATCACCCGATCAGGGTATAGACGGAGCGGTTACCTTACTTCACCCACGGTCAACCGGCCGGAACAGCAAGAATGGAGACGCGGTGCGATGAAGCTTGTCACAGCCATCATCAAGCCTTTCAAGCTCGACGATGTGCGTGAGGCCCTGACCCCGCTGGGGATTCAGGGGCTGACCGTATCGGAAGTCAAGGGCTTCGGTCGCCAGAAGGGCCAGACCGAAATCTATCGCGGCGCGGAATACCACGTCAGCTTCCTGCCCAAGATCAAGATCGAGGTTGCCGTGACCGACGAACTTGTCGAGCAGGCAGTCGAGACGATTCTGGAAGCCGCCCACACCGGCAAGATCGGCGATGGCAAGATCTTCATCTCCCCGCTTGACAGCGTCATCCGCATCCGCACGCGCGAGACGGGCGACAGCGCACTGTAAAACCCTTATTTTCCATACATTATTTCAGGACTGACCAGACCTCATGGCCACATCATTCCGCCTCTCCCTCGCCACCGCCTGCGCCCTTACACTTGCCCTTTCCACCGGGGTCGCGCAGGCACGTGAAACCTCCAAGACCTGCCACGCCAAATTCACGGCGGCCCGCACGGCAGGCACGCTGGGCACGCAGTCCTACAAGGAATTCAAGGCCGTGCAGTGCGATACCGACACGGCCGCCGCCGCAACACCGGCAGCTCCGGCTCCCGCCGCAGCGCCTGTTGCCGCACCGGCAGCCAGCAAGGCCGCAACCCCCGTGGCATCCACCTCCGCCACAATGCCTACCGCTGTCGCTGACAAATACAGCAAGGAAGCCGCAGGCAAGGGCCGCCTGCACACCTGCCTTGACCAGTACAACGCCAACAAGGCCACCAACGCCAATGGCGGCCTGCGCTGGATCCAGAAGGGCGGCGGCTACTACAGCATCTGCAACGCCAAACTCAAGGGCTGAGGGCCCGTGCCTTACCCGCCCTGCCTGTGCGCGGGGCGGACAAAGGCCTGGCTGGTGGCGTAGGATATCCACACCCGGTGGCTTGCGAACCAGTCAGAGCCCAGCAGCATCTCCAGATGCTCGCGCAGCGGGGCCACGGTCAGCGTAACATTGCGCTCAAGCTCGTGGCCCACCTGCAGGCTGTTAAAACGGTGCCAGTGATAGATGTCCCTGTGCCCGTCCACGCTCGCGGTCACACCACCGGGGTCGCGCTCAAGCTGTGACTGGGCGACACCCGCGCGGTGCGCCACGTCGGGCGAGACGATGCGCGAGCGCGCGCCACTGTCGAGCAGTGCGGTGACCGGCCTGCCATCAAGCTTTACATCCAGCAGAAAGCGGTTGTCCTGCCTGCGCAGGGGCAGGCTTTCATACGGGCCATCCCACGCGGGCGGGGGCGCGCAGGCCAGCGAGCCGTGCTGGATGTTCCACAGGCTCAGCGTGCCGCCGGGTACGTCCATGTCCAGATCGAAGCGCGAGAGAATATCGCCACCAAGCAGCCCCGCCACGGGGGGCTGGATCATGGGCTGGCCGGGCAGTTCGCCCACCGGCACGGAGCGCGCGCCAAAATCCACGCCGCCCACCCGCAGGTCGGGCACGATGGCGTTGGGCGTGGCCTGCGCCACCCCGCCGGTGCCATGCACCACCGTTTCATGCTCGGGGTCGAGGCGCAGGCGCAGGTAACCCACCATCTCGGGCGTGAGCAGCCCGCCATCCGAGCCGGTATCCACCAGCGCGCTCAGGCTGTGGCCCGCAATGCTGATGACGATGGAGAGGTAACCCCCATCATCACGCAGCGGCACTTCGGCCACGCGCTCGTGGCTGCACAGCCGCGCGGCGTCGGGGGAGGCCATGGCGCCGGGGGCTACAGCGAGGCCGCAGACCAGCCCCATGGCCAGCAGGGCATGACGGGCCGCCACTAGCCCAGCCGCTCCGCCATGGCATCGGTCGCGCCGAGGAGTGCTTCGAGAATGCCGGGCTCGGTCATGGCATGCCCCGCGATGTCAATGACCTGAAAATCCGCCTCCGGCCAGGCGCGGTGCAGGTCCCACGCCGTGCGCATGGGGGTGGCCACATCATAGCGCCCCTGCACGATGATGGTGGGGATGTGGCGGATGCGCTCCACGTTGCGGATCAGCTGCCCCTCCTCCAGCCATCCGGCATTGATGAAATAATGGTTCTCGATGCGCGAGAAGGCCAGCGCGTAGCGCGGGTCGGCATGCCGGGTGGTGGCATCGGGCGCGGGGCGCAGGGTGATGGTGCGCCCTTCCCACACGCTCCAGGCGATGGCGGCCTTTATCTGCTCGTCCTGATCCGTGCCGGTGAGGCGGCGGTTATAGGCCGTAATCAGGTCATCGCGCTCCCCGGGCGGGATGGGGGCGAGGAACTGCTCCCACAGGTCGGGGAAGAGCCATGAAGCACCCTCCTGATAATACCACAGCAGTTCCGCCCGGCGCAGGGTGAAGATGCCGCGCATGACCAGCGCCGTGACCCGCCCGGGATGTGTCTGCGCATAGGCCAGCGCCAGCGTGGAACCCCATGAGCCGCCGAACACCATCCACTGCTCCGCTCCCGTGAGCACGCGCAGGCGCTCCATATCGGCCACGAGATGCCATGTGGTGTTGTGCTCGAGGGAGGCATGTGGCGTGGAGCGCCCGCAGCCGCGCTGGTCGAACAGCAGGATGCGATAGCGCGCCGGGTCGAACATGCGGCGCTGGAAAGCCGAGCACCCCCCACCGGGCCCACCATGGACAAACACCACGGGAATGCCGTCAGGGTTGCCGCACAGTTCCCAGTAAACGCGGTGCCCCTCCCCCGTATCAAGCCAGCCGTGGTCGTAGGGGTCGATAGGGGGGTAGGCAAACCGCTCAGGCATGGATTTTCCTGTTCATCGGGCAGTAGTATCGGGCGGGGTGTCGGTGGTGGCATGCGGATGGGCGCGTGTCCAGACGTCCATCAGCCGCGCTTCATCCGCCAGGGTGTAGCGCTGGGTGGTGGACAGGCTGGCATGGCCGAGCAGGTCCTGTATCACGCGCAGGTCGGCGCCGCCTTCCATCAGGTGCGTTGCGAATGAATGCCGCAGCGCATGCGGGGTTGCATGCTCGGGCAGGCCCGCCATGTGCCGCCACGTGCGCATGGCGCGCTGGGCAATGCCCGCCTGCAGTCGCCCGCCACGCACGCCCACAAACAGCGGCGCATCGGGCTGGGGCAGCGGGTGGGCATTGCGCCACCGCCTGAGCGCCTGCATGACCTGTGGCAGCACCGGCACCATGCGCTCCTTGCCGCCCTTGCCGCGAATGCGCAGCACGCCATCGCCCTGCACCGGGTTGCCAAGACTGGCGGCCTGATCGAAATCACGCACATCCAGCCCCAGCGCCTCCGAGATGCGCAGCCCGCAACCGTACAGCAGCATGAACAGGGCGCCGTCACGCACCTGCGCCATGGGGGTATGGGCGATGTCGGCAACGCCTTCGGGCACCTCGAGCGCATCGGGCCTTGGCAGCGGGCGGGGCAGCGGGCAGCGGGTGCGCGGGGTGGCCAGCAGGGCCGGGGCCGGGTTGTCCACCCCGTGGTAGCGGGCAAGGTAGCGGTAGAACGAGCGCAGCGCCGAAACCCGCCTCGCCCGCGTGCGCGCGGCACGGTCCTGCGTGGTGGCGCGGCTGCCGCTCAGGGCGGCGTTATGCTCATGGGCCAGCCAGGCCCGCAGGTCGGCCAGCGACAGGCCCGCGAGCGCGCCCAGATCGGGTTCCGCGCCCAGATGCCCCATGAGAAAGGCCAGGAAACGGTCCAGATCGCCGCGATAGGCCGCAAGCGTGAGGGGGGAGGCCCGGCGTTCGGTCTCCATCCACTGCAAAAAGGCATCGCGTGCCCCGGTTGCCATCATGCCGCATGCCCTTTCCCTGACCGAAAAAAGTTTTGGGTGAAGCTTTTTTCAAAAAGCTCCGAAGAACGCCACCTGTTTGAGAAAAGGCAGCACCCGAAAACTTTTATCACTTTTTATCAATGCGTTGTTTCAAAATAATGTCTTACTCAAGGCAATCGGCGCGCCATGCCCCATGGATGGACAAGACACAGGCGATGCCTGACGGTAGAAAAACACATGCCGCATCGCAACCCCACCCAGACGGACCTGCTGCCCCCCGCCCCTGACGGGCGCGTGCGGGTCATGCTCACCCTGCCCTTTGCCGGGCCGCTGGACTACCTGCTGCCGCCCCGGCTGATCCATGCCCGCCCCGGCGATATCGTGAGTGTGCCGCTCGGCCGCCGCACCGAAACCGGCGTGATCTGGGATGCCGCCCCCAACCTGCCGCCCGAATTCAGGCCGCCCCCCCCAAAGGAGGTACCCACCAGCCGCCTCAAGCCCGTGGCCGCCCGCCTTGACCTGCCCCCCCTGCCCGCGCAGTTGCGCCAGTTCGTGGACTGGGTGGCCGCCTATACGCTCTCGCCACCGGGCATGGTGCTGGCCATGGCGCTGCGGGCCAATGCGCTGGCCGCCCTGCCCAGACCCGGCACGGGCTACAGCCCCGCGCCAGCCTTGCCCGCGAACCTCCGGCTCACGCCCGCGCGCCAGAAAGTGCTGGACATTGCAGCCTCAGGGCCGCCGCTGCCTGCCGCCGAACTGGCCCGCCGGGCGGGCGTGGGGGCAGCCGTCATTCGCGGGCTGGCGCAGGCGGGCGCCCTGCGTGCGGTTGAAATCACGCCCCCGCCACCCTTCGCAACACCCGACCCGGCGCATTGCCCGCCCACGCTGGGTGGCAACCAGGCCGAGGTCGCAACCGAACTGCGGGCCAGGGTGGATGAGAACAGCTTTTCCATCACCCTGCTGGAAGGCGTGACCGGATCGGGCAAGACCGAGATCTACATGGAGGCCATCGCCGCCTGTCTTGAGGCAGGCAGGCAGGCGCTGGTGCTGCTGCCTGAAATAGCACTCTCGGCGCAGTGGACCGGGCGCTTTGCCCGCCGCTTTGGCGCGGAACCCGCACTGTGGCACTCCGACCTCGGGGCAAGGCTGCGGCGGGTGACATGGCGGGCGGTAGCCGATGGCACGGCGCGGGTTGTGGTGGGCGCGCGCTCGGCGCTGTTCCTGCCCTTTGACCAGCTCGGGCTGATTATTGTCGATGAAGAACACGAGACCGCCTTCAAGCAGGAAGATGGCGTGACCTACCACGCGCGTGACATGGCGGTGGTGCGCGCGCGCATGAGCAGAGCGCCCATCGTGCTGGTCTCGGCCACGCCCAGCCTTGAAAGCCTGGCCAATGTGGGCGCGGGCCGCTACCGGCACCTCAGGCTCAATGCCCGCCACGGCAACGCCACCATGCCTGTGGTGGAAACACTGGACATGCGCGCCGACCCGCCCGAGCGCGGGCTATTCCTCTCGCCCGTACTGACCGGCGCGATCAACGAGGCCGTGGGGCGGGGGGAGCAGGCCATGCTGTTCCTCAACCGCCGGGGCTATGCGCCACTCACGCTATGCCGCACCTGTGGCCACCGCATGCAGTGCCCCAACTGCACGGCCTGGCTGGTGGAACACCGCGCGCGCCATATCCTGACCTGCCACCATTGCGGGTATGACGAGCCCATTCCCCAGACCTGCCCAAAATGCGCCGATGCCGACAGCCTGACCCCCATCGGCCCCGGCGTGGAGCGCATAACGGAGGAGGCGCGCGCCACCTTCCCCGATGCACGGATTCTGGTCATGGCGAGCGACACCCTCAGCGGCCCCGCCGCCACCGCCGCCGCAGTGGAGCGCATTGCCCGGCGCGAGGTGGATCTTGTGATCGGCACCCAGATCGTGGCCAAGGGCTGGCACTTTCCGCACCTCACCCTTGTTGGCATTGTCGATGCCGATCTCGGCCTTGGCGGTGGCGACCTGCGGGCCTCCGAGCGCACGGTGCAGCTTCTGCACCAGGTCGCAGGGCGCGCGGGCCGTGCGGAGGCGCCGGGCCGGGTGCTGTTGCAGAGCTACGTGCCCGACCACCCGGTGATGCAGGCGCTGGTTTCAGGGAACTTTGGCAGCTTCATGGAGCAGGAGGCCGAACAGCGCCGCCCCGGCTTCTGGCCGCCTTATGGCAGGCTCGCCGCCCTGATCGTGAGTGCCGAGACGCCTGATGCCGCCGAACTGACCGCCCGCGCCCTGGGCCAGAACGCCCCCCGGCTTGATGGCGTGCAGGTGCTTGGCCCTGCCCCCGCGCCACTGGCCATTCTGCGCGGGCGGCACCGCCACCGGCTGCTTTTGCGCGCGCGGCGCAACATTGCGGTGCAGCCCATCATGCGCGAATGGCTCAGCCGCGTAAAACCCGAGCGCGGGGCGCGGATTGACGTAGATATTGATCCGGTCTCGTTCCTGTAGATAGTAAAAACTTTTACTTTTTAATACGCTACTGGGCATCGGTGGCATGGGTCATGCCCCGGTGCAGCGCCTGCTCCACATCCCGCCCCGCCAGCGACAGGGCCACGGCCTCGGCAATGCGGATGCCATCAATGCCCGCCGAGAGAATGCCCCCGGCATAGCCCGCCCCCTCGCCCGCCGGAAATAGCCCGCGCAGGTTCATGCCCTGCCCGTCCACCCCGCGCGGAATGCGCAGTGGTGATGAGGTGCGCGTCTCCACTCCCGTCATCACCGCATCGCGCATGGAAAAGCCTGCCAGCTTGCTGTCAAAATGCGGCAGCGCCTCGCGCATGGCCGCCACGGCAAAATCCGGCAGGCAGCGTGACAGGTCAGTCGGCGTAACGCCGGGGCGATAGGACGGCACAACAGCGCCAAGGGTGGTGGACGCCACGCCATCGAGGAAGTCGCCCACCGTCTGCGCGGGCGCGAAATAACCCCCGCCACCCGCTTCAAAGGCCCGGCGCTCCCACTCACGCTGGAAGGCGATGCCCGCAAGCGGCCCGTCGGGGTAATCACGCTCTGGCGTCACGCCAACCACCAGCCCGGCATTGGCGTTGCGCTCGGCGCGGGAATACTGGCTCATGCCATTGGTCACCACCTGCCCCACCTCCGAGGTGGCAGCCACCACCGTGCCACCGGGGCACATGCAGAAGGAATAGACCGCACGCCCGTTGCTGGCATGGTGCACCAGCTTGTAATCCGCAGCCCCGAGCAGCGGCACGGCCTCGGGCTGGCCATAGCGGGCGGTGTTGATGACCGATTGCGGGTGTTCGATGCGCACCCCGATCGAGAACGGCTTGGCCACCATGGCGACACCTGCCTCATGCAATGCGCCGAACGTGTCACGCGCGCTGTGGCCGATGGCCAGCACCACGTGGCTGGCCGCAATCTCGTCGCCCTCCGCCAGGCGGAGGGCGCGGATGCGCCTGTTCCCCGCGCCGTCATCACCGGTTACGAATTCGGTGACATGCGCGCCAAAGCGGTATTCGCCGCCCAGCGCCTCGATCTCGGCGCGGATATGCTCGACCATCGACACCAGCCGGAACGTGCCGATATGCGGGCGCGAGAGGTATTCGATCTCGGGCGGCGCGCCTGCGCGCACGAACTCGGCCAGCACCTTGCGGCCATAATGGCGCGGATCACTGACCTGACTGTACAGCTTGCCATCGGAGAAGGTGCCCGCTCCCCCTTCGCCAAACTGTACGTTGCTCTCGGGGTTGAGGATGGATTTGCGCCACAGGGCGAAGGTATCGACCGTGCGCTCGCGCACCACCTTGCCACGCTCGAGCACCACGGGGCGCAGGCCCATCTGCGCCAGCACAAGGGCTGCCATCAGCCCGCATGGCCCCGCCCCGATCACCACCGGGCGCGTAAAGCCGGGCCGGGCGGCAAGGGCCGGGCCGTCATCCACTGCAAAACGGTAGGTGGTGTCGGGCGTGGGCATGATGTTGCGCGCGCCTGCATGGGCGGCGAGCACGGCGGCCCCGTCACGCACGGCGCAGTCAACGGTATAGACCAGCATCATGCGGTGCCGGTGGCGTGCGTCATGCCCGCGGCGGAAGATGGTGATGGCCTCGATATCCGCCCGCGCAACGCCCAGCCGCCCGGCCACCGCCTGTTCCAGTGCGGCGTCATCATGCGCGATGGGCAGGCGCAGTTCGGTCAGTCGGATCATCGGGGCAGGTTTCCGTGGCTGATGGTGGTGCGGGTGCCATATCACGCCGGGGCGCCGCACAGGAATGTGCTAAATGCTGGTGACGGGCGGTAACCTTCTGCTAGGAAGGCGGCGATACCCTGCCCCTCCCGATCAATATGGACTCAGGCCCGATGGGCGAATGCCAGCACAACCATGGCGCGGATGGCCATGACCACTCCCATGACCACGCCGCCCCCCCACCCGCGCACGGCCCTGACTGCACTGGTCACGAGCATGCGCACCCCGGGCAGGCCACCAGCGGGCCTGACGCAGGCCATGGCTGCGGTCATGATACCCATGCGGGCCACGACCATGCCGCTGACGGGCATGATGGTGGCTGCGGGCATGACCACGGGCATGGCGGGCTGTTTGGCCACCATCATGTGCACACGCCGGCCTCCTACGGTCGGGCGTTTGCCATCGGCATTGCGCTCAACCTTGTCTATGTCGTGGGCGAGGCGGTGTGGGGCGTGCGCAGCCATGCGCTCTCGCTGCTGGCCGATGCGGGGCATAACCTGTCCGACGTGCTCGCCCTTGGCGCTGCGTGGCTGGCCGAGGTGCTCTCGCGCCGCTCGCCCACCGCCAATTTCACTTACGGGCTGCGCCGCTCCTCCATCCTCGCGGCCCTTGGCAATGCCGTGGCCCTGCTGGTGGTGACCGGCGGCATCATGTGGGAGGCCGTGCTGCGGCTGATCCACCCGCACCCGGTGGCGGGCGTTGCGGTGATGGTGGTGGCCGGAATCGGCATTGTGGTGAACGGGCTGACAGCGCTGCTGTTTGCCAGTGGCGGCAGGAAAGACCTCAACCTGCATGGCGCGTTCCTGCACATGGCATCCGATGCAGTGATGGCGCTGGCCGTGGTGGCGGGTGGCGGCCTGATCCTGCTGACCGGCTGGCTGCGCATCGATCCCGTCATCTGCCTTGTGGTGTCGCTGTCCATCATTGTGGCCACATGGTCGCTGCTGCGCGATTCGCTCGACATGGCGCTCGACCGCGTGCCGCGTGGCATTGACCCTGCGGCCGTCGATGCCTTTTTGCGCACGCTGCCCGGCGTATGCGACCTGCATGACCTGCACATCTGGCCCATCAGCACCACCGAAACCGCGCTGACCGTCCACCTCGTGCGCGGGGCGGGCGAGCAGGGCCATGCACCTGATGGCCTGCTGAACCGCGCCGCCAGCGAGCTGCAGGCCCGCTTTGGCATTGTTCACCCCACCTTGCAGATTGAAACCCTGACCGATGCCGACCACTGCATTCTGGCCGAAGCCCACACCGTCTGATCGCAAGGACTCCCTGTTCAGCATGTTTTCCCGTACCGACCCCAAGATCCGCGCGGCCTGGTGCAGCGTTGTCGTCAGCCTGATCGCGCTGGGCATGAAATATGCCGCATGGCGCGTGACGGACAGCATCGCGCTGTATTCCGACGCCATCGAGACCATCATCAACGTGGTCTCCGCCGTGGCCGGGCTGTGGGCGCTGCGGGTGGCAAGCCTGCCGCCGGACCACAACCACACCTATGGCCATTACAAAGCCGAATACCTCTCCGCCGTGGCGGAAGGAGTGCTGGTGGTCATTACCGCCATCACCATCGCGCATGAGGCGTGGATCGGCTTCCAGCACATGCATGCGCCGCAGGATTCGCTGCTGGGTATAGCACTCAATGGCGGCGCGGGGCTGCTCAACCTGGGGTGGGGGCTGTTCCTGCTGCGGCTGGGGCGCGCGCGCCATTCACCCGCCCTGGTGGCCAGCGGGCACCATGTGCTGTCCGATGTCTGGACATCGGCGGTGCTGATTACGGGGTTCGTGCTGATTCCGCTCACTGGCTTTTTGTGGCTCGACCCGCTGCTCGCCGCCCTGATTGCGGTGAACGTGCTGCGCACGGGGTGGGAGATGATGCGCACCTCCATCGCGGGGCTGATGGACGAGGCCCCCAATTCCGAGACGCTGGGCGAGATCCGTTCCATCATCTCGCACACCGCCACCGGCGCCATGGAGGCGCATGACATCCGCGCGCGCATCGTCGGCGCCATGACCTTTATCGAGTTTCATCTTGTCGTGCCCGGTGCCATGAGCGTAGAGGAAGCCCACCACATATGCGACCGGGTGGAAGATGGCCTGCGCGCGGGACTGGGTGATGCGCTGATCAACATCCATGTCGAGCCCGAGCGCAAGGCCAAGCATACCGGCGTGCTGGTGCTGCCCTGACCTGGCAGAAGGGGTGCATATTCTGCCAATGACCGCCTGACCTGCGATAAATACCACCCTTGCCGGGCAACCGGACGGCTTATACCCGGTTTTACCCGCTTCAGGGCTGTTGCTGAAAGTACGTTACCGGGCATGCGAACCGACCTTACCGAGATACGCCGGAAACATATGCGCCATCTGCGCCGTTCCGCGCGGATCACCACCGAGCAGTGGCGGCGCAAGATCGCGTGCTGGGCTGCCGCCGTGGTAGTGGGCGTGGTGGCGGTGGGCTTTGCCCTGGCCGCTGATGCCGCGGCAAGCCTGCGCACGCACATCATCGCGTTCAACCCGTGGCTGATGCTTGTGCTGACGCCGGGCGGGCTTGCGCTTTCAACGTGGCTGACGCGCACCTGGTTTCGTGGCGCGCAGGGCAGCGGCATACCGCAGACCATTGCAACACTGCACCTTGAAAATTTCGCCATTGTCGACCGGCTGCTGTCGCTGCGGGTGGCGGCGGGCAAGATCGTGCTGACCTCGCTCGGGCTGGTGGCGGGCGCGTCCATCGGGCGCGAGGGGCCGAGCGTGCAGATTGGTGCCGCCATCATGCATGCGTGCGGGCGGTGGCTCAACCTGTCCACCATCAGCATGCGACGCGGACTGATCCTGGCAGGCGGCGCCTCGGGGGTGTCCGCCGCGTTCAACACGCCGCTGGCGGGCATCGTGTTCGCCATTGAGGAACTCAGCCATTCCTTTGAGCAGCGCACCAGCGGCACCATGCTCACCGGCGTGATCCTGTCGGGTGTGACGGCCATCGCCCTTGTGGGCAATTACAGCTATTTCGGCCATACGGATGTGGTCGTGCCCATTGGCATCAGCTGGATCGCGGTGCCAACCTGCGGCATTCTGGGCGGCATTGGCGGGGGCGTGTTCTCGGCCATTCTCATCCGCGCAACGCGTGGCCTGCCCGGCGGGCTGGGGCGCTTCGCCAAGGGGCGCCCGGTCGCCTTTGCCGCCGTGTGCGGGCTGCTGCTGGCCATACTGGGCATTGCCTCGGGCGGGATCACCTATGGCACCGGCTATTATCAGGCGCATGAAATCATTGACGGGCGCACACATTATCCCGCCTCGTTCTTCATCCTCAAATTCATCGCCACCATCATTTCCTACTGTTCGGGCATTCCGGGGGGGCTGTTTGCGCCGTCGCTGGCCATCGGGGCAGGGTTTGGCGGATGGGTGGCGCAGTTCCTGCCGCACACCACGCCAGGTGCCGTGGTGCTGCTGGGCACGGTGGCCTATTTCTCGGCCGTGGTGCAGTCACCGCTGACGGCCTCGGTCATTGTCATGGAAATGTGTGATAACCAGCAGGTCACGCTGGCCCTGCTGGCCACGTCGTTCCTGGCCTATGGCGTGTCGCGCATGATCTGTTCGCAGCCGCTCTATGCAGCCCTCGCCGAGGCGTTTCTTGATGGCATGGCCTCTGCGCCCAAGCCCCCGCCTGCGGCAAAAACTGCCGTAAAATAAGAAAAATTTTTGGTGAAGCTCTTTTCATAAAGCTTCGACAGATGCCGCCTTTTTGAAAAAAGGCGGCACCCAAAAACTTTTATCCGTTTTTTGCCTGAAGCACCCGCTTATAAAAAGCCAGCCACTGGCTGGTGACGGCCTGCGCCGTAAAGCCTGCCTCATAATCACGCGTGCCACCTGCCACAATACGCGCGGCAAGGGCCGGGTCATCAATCACCGCGCGAATGGCCGTGGCAAGCGCCGGGGCATCATCAATCGGCACCAGCATGCCGTTTTCACCGTTGCTGATATGGGCGCGTGGCCCATCTGCCGCGCAGGCGACAAGCGGCACGCCTGCCGACCAGGCATCGAGAATCACGGTGCCAAACGGTTCGTAGCGCGAAGGCAGCACGCACAGGTCAGCCGCCGCCAGCAAGGCGCCCCGGTCCGACCGCCAGCCCAGAAAATGCACCCGCTCCGCCACCCCCAGCCTTGTAGCCTGTGCGCCCAGGGCCGCGCGCAGCTCGCCCTCGCCCGCCAGCCACACATGGCAGCGCGGCAGGGCGGGCAGTGCATCCAGCAGGGTTTCCAGCCCCTTGGCGGGGTGCAGGCGCGAGAGCACCAGCAGCACCGGGGCATCGGGCGGCGTATCAAGCGCCTGCCGCGAGACTGGCGGCTGTGGTGTTACGGAAGGAAACGTGGGGATATAGGCCACCCGATCGGCTGGCGCACCACGTGCAACCATGGAGGCGGCCATATCCGCCGTGCAGCCCACAAACCAGTCACAATGCGCAAACGGGCGCAGGTCCTTGTAATTGCCAAACCAGCCAATCACCGGCACCCCGGTGCCCGCAGGCACGATCTCGGCCGCGCGGCGCAGCCAGCAATGAATGAGGTCGGGCCTGATGCGCCCGATCAGCCGGCGCAATGCATGGCGGGCCGCAGGGCGGAACGGCAGGCGCAGCGGGCCAGTGTCCACGTCCATCCCCGCCGCCCGCATGGCGGGCACACGGGGGGCTGCGGGGTGCATGACCATGCTCTGTTCAAGCCCTGCCTCATGCAGGCTGCACATGACATCGGTCGCATAAAGCTCCGCCCCGCCATTGCCTTTCGCGGCCATGACATGCAGCACCCGCATGCGTTTTTCCGCCCCCTTGCTGCTTTATTTGGCCGACAGGTCGATCACGGCGGCCCGGCCATCTTCCGTGCCGAAGGCCAGCGCGCAGCCATCGGGGCTGAAGGCGAGCGCGGTTACGGCCCCCTCACCCGCCATGCTGACCGGCAGCAGGCGCTGGGCATTGGTATCGACCATCAGCACCGCGCCATCGGCAAACCCCGCGGCCACGATGTCATGCACGGGATGGCAGGCGACACGGGTGCACATGACACCGGGAATGCCACCAGCCTCCATCGGGGGCTTGCCCATCGGGCCGCCACCAAAGAACGGCCACATCACGATGGTGTCCGCCCCGCTGGTCACCAGCCACTTGCCATTGCGCGTAAAGGCCATGGACTGCACCTTGGAGGGGTAGCCGCTCATGCGCATGTTGTGCCCGTCGGACAGGCGCCAGCCATGCAGTTCCGATTCCTGCATGGAGGTAACCAGCGCCTCACCCGCAGGGTGGATGGCGATGCCGATATGGCTGCCCTTCCATTCAAGCTGGCGCGGCGTGTCCACCTTGGCCTGCACGAACCACATGGATGCGCCGTTGTAGTGCGAGGCCGCGATGCGCTTGCCCTTGGCGTCAAACACGATGCCGCTGACGGTGGAGGGGTGCTCGAGCACCTTGAGCGTGTCGCGGCCCTGCGCATCACGCAGTTCGACCTGCTTGCCGGATGCAAAGGCGATCACGCCGCCTTTGTCATTCGCCCAGGTGGTGATGTGCTCGATCCAGCGGCGGCCTTTTGCCAGTTCGCTCACGCTGCCATCAGCAGCGATACGGCGCAGGCTGTTATCGTCACCGCCGGTCAGGAAGCCGGTGGGGGCGGCATCGGGGGCGATGGACAGCACCGCGCCGTCATGCACGGTCTGCACATCCCACGCATCCGAGCGGCCCCAGTCGGCACGGCTGGCGACCATCACGTCGCCCTCACCGGTGGCGAAGGCGACCTGCTGGCTGTCACGCGCAATGGCGCAACCGGTAATCTGGCCTTCAAGCTGGCGCTGCGCGCCCCGGCGTTCAAGCAGCGAGGGGGGCATGGTGTCGTTCATGGTGCCGCTCATTTCGCACGGCAGCTTTCAAAGCCGCGACGCAGTTGCGGGCGGTTGAGGTTGCGGCCAATAAAGACAAGGCGCGAGACATGCGGCTCGTCCTTCTTCCACGGGCCGATAAAGCCGCCATCAGCCATCATGTGCACCGCCTGGAAGGCGAAGCGCTGGTTCTCGCCCGCATAGTTCAGGATACCCTTGGCACGCAGGATATCCGCGCCCTGCTCCTGCAGCACGGCCCCGATCCAGGCCTGGAACCTGGCGGCGTCGAGCGGTTCTTCCACTTCAAACGACATCGACGTGACATCGGCCTCGTGCGAGTGGCTGGTGTCTTCGAGGAAGTTGGGAGCATGCTCGAGCGCGCGCTGGAGGTCAAAGCCGCCCTGGTCGAGCACGTCGGATAACGGCACGTCACCACGCTGTGCGCGGTGGATGCGGCACACGGCATTGATGGAGCGGATGCGCTTTTCAATCGCCTCAAGCCCGGCTTCATCCACAAGGTCAACCTTGTTGAGGATGATGACATCGGCAAAGGCGATCTGGTTCACCGCCTCCGGGCTTTCGTCGAGCGTCTGGAGCACGTTGTAGGCATCGACCACGGTCACCACCGCATCGAGCCGGGTCTTGCCGCGCACGTCTTCATCGACAAAGAAGGTCTGGGCCACGGGGGCGGGATCGGCGAGGCCGGTGGTTTCGACGATGATGCCATCGAATTTGGCGCGGCGTTTCATGAGGTTGCCGAGGATGCGGATCAGGTCGCCGCGCACGGTGCAGCAGATGCAGCCGTTATTCATCTCGAACACTTCCTCGTCGGCATCGACCACGAGATCGTTGTCCACGCCGAGTTCGCCAAACTCGTTGACCACAACCGCGTATTTGCGGCCGTGCTCGGCGGTGAGGATATGGTTGAGCAGCGTGGTCTTGCCTGCGCCGAGAAAGCCCGTCAGCACCGTAACCGGCACGAGGGCGTTCGCAGCTTTGGCGTCAGGTACGGCCTGAACGGTATCGGACATGGAACCTCCAGTGTTTGGGCATGAGCCTTGTGTGCCCAGATATAGGACGGCGCGCAGTCCTGTCCCATACCCGCGCGGCATAAAAACACAAAAACGCGGCGTCAGGCGCGGCGGCGGCGCAGGGCTTCGGCCCGCATATGGGCGCGGCACGCACGCGCATGCTCCACGCCAAAGCGCAGCGCCTGCGCGCGGCCCCGCGCGGCAAGGTCCGCCCGCAGGGCCGGCCCGTCCATCAGCCGGGCGATGGCCTGTGCCAGTTCCGGCGTAGGCAGGGGCGGGCAGAGCAGGCCGCCATCACCCACCACCTCCGGCAGGCCGCCGGTGGGGGCAGCCACAAGGGCCGCACCCGCCGCCATGGCCTCGAGGGCTGCAAGGCCAAAGGGCTCGGGCCAGCGGCTGGGCACCACCACGATGGCCGCCCGCGCCATGGCCGCCAGCACATCCGCATGGGGCCGGTAGCCCTCAATCCCGATGCCTGCCGCCTGCGCGCGGGGCAGCAGTTCCGCCATGAAAGGCGTTACCGGCGCATCGGCGCGGAACCGGTCGGCCCCGATCATGTCAAAGCGCCAGTGCGGGTAAGCCGGAGCCAGCCGGGCGCAGGCCGCAACAAACAGGTCGGCCCCCTTGGTTGCCACCATGCGCCCGGCGAACATGACCTGTGGCGCGCGATCCTGCATGGGTGGCACAGTGGCGGGAATGGCCACCCCGTTGGGCGAGACGCCAACCCACTGCCCATCCGTGACGGGCACCCCCTCCATGAAGCGCCCGCGCACCCAGCCGGACACGCAGGCCACGTTCATCCACCGCAGCAGGGCCGCGCGGCGGCCAGGCGTCTCGGCGCCACGCATGCCCTGCGGGTCGTTATGCAGCACCAGCAGCACATGCTGGCCGGGGCGGCTGCGGGCGATATGCAGCGCGGTATCGGGGCGGTTATGCACCTCGACCACCGCAGGGGCGATATCATGCACGATGCGCAGCACCGCAGCGGCATAACGGTGGCTGCGGCTGCCCGGCGGCCACAGGCCGGAGCGCACCGCGCGGTATTCATGCCCGGGCAGCAGCGTGGGGCCTGCCACCGGCGCGCCGATGATGACATCATTGGGGCCAGCAAGGGCCGCGACCTGCAGGCCAATCGCGCCCACGGCCCCGGCACTGAAGCCTTCACGCGCGGGCAGCACCACCGCCACGCGCCACGGCAGGGTCTGCACGGGGCTCAGGCGATACCCTCAAAACGTGCCTGCTGCCACTGCTTTGGCTCCTGTGCTGCAAGCTGGTACCACTCTTCCATGAGCGGATGCGCGCGCACGGCGGTCATGTAGGCCCGTGATTCCGGCGAGGGATTGACCCCATAGGACAGGAAGCGCGAGACGATGGGCGCAAACATGGCATCCGCCATGCCGAATTTTTCTCCGAACAGGAAACTGCCACTCTTGCCGAAATCCAGCCGCGCCTCGGTCCAGATCGCATCAATCCGCGCAATATCGGCGTCGATATCCGCCGTGGTGCCCGCAGCCAGCGGCCGGTTTTCGCGCCCGGTATTCATGGGCATGGCGGCGCGTACGGCGCGAAAGCCTGCGTGCATCTCGGCGGCGATGCTGCGGGCATAGGCGCGCGCGCGGGCATCTGCGGGCCAAAGACCGGGGGCCTGCTCGGCGCAGTATTCACACAGCGCCAGACTCTCCCACACGGCAACCCCGTCATGTTCAAGATAAGGCACCTTGCCATTGGGCGAGATGGTGCGGATGGCGGGCGTCTCGCCATTATCGGCCAGCGGGATCACCTGCTCGCGCACGTCAAGCCCGGCCAGGCGCACCGCAAGCCACCCGCGCAGCGACCATGATGAATACCGCCGCGTGCCTATGACCAGAATACTGTCGTTCATCATGCCGCCTTCCCTTCACCTTCGGTCTCGACCCGGCGGATGAACCCGCCACCGAGCACCCGGCTGCCCTCATACATCACGCAGGCCTGCCCCGGCGCGGGCACGGCCCCCTCGTCAAGCACCACGCGCGCACCGCCATCAGGCAGCGCCCACACGGTGGCGGCACGGACCGCCTCGCGCGCGCGGATCTGCACCGCGCAGCGCAGGCCCTGTGGCCCCGGCTGCGGCACCAGCCAGTTCATGTTGCGCAGCACCAGCGTGCGGGCCACGGCATGGGCGCGCGGGCCGATCACCACGCGCCTGCGGGCAGGTTCGATGCCCACCACCATCTGGCGCTCGCCCGCCAGCATGGCGGCATTGCCCAGCCGTTTGCTCTGGCCCACGGTGTAGCGGCTCACGCCTTCATGCTGGCCCACCACGTGGCCGGACTGGTCCACGATCTCGCCCGCGCCGGTGATGTCGGGGCGCAGCTTTTCCACCAGGGCGGCGTAGGAGCCATCGGTTACGAAGCACAGGTCCTGGCTGTCGGGCTTGGCGGCCACGGCAAGGCCAAAGCGCTCGGCCTCGGCGCGAACAGTGGCCTTGTCCGGCATGTCGCCCAGCGGAAAGCGCAGGAAATCAAGCTGGTCGCGCGTGGTGGCGAACAGGAACCATGACTGGTCGCGCCCTTCATCAACGGGGCGGTGCATCTCCACGCCATCGGGGCCTTCCACCCGGCGCACGTAATGCCCGGTGGCCATGGCATCGACCCCAAGGTCGCGCGCCATGCCCAGAAGATCGGTGAATTTCACGCCCTGGTTGCACGCAACGCACGGCACCGGGGTCTCGCCTGCGGCATAGGCATTGGCGAAGGTATCGATCACGCTGTCATGAAAGCGGCGTTCGGCGTCGATCACGTAATGGGGGATGCCGAGCCTGTCAGCCACGCGGCGGGCGTCGTGTATGTCGCGCCCGGCACAGCAGGCGCCCTTTTTCTTGCTCTCGCGGGAATCGTAGAGCTGAAGGGTCGCGCCAATGACCTCGTGCCCCTCGGCCACGAGGCGCGCGGCAACGACGGAACTGTCCACCCCGCCAGACATGGCCACAAGAATACGCATGGGCTCGGTTCCACTTTCCCTGAACAGGCAATGCCCGGAGAACTATCAGCCTCCGGGCACCGCACGTCAAACATCGTCTTGCCCGCCCGCGCCATAAATCACGCGGGCGGCCTGGTCCGTCCCGTTCAGGACGTGCTGGGCAGGCGCACCACGAGGCCGTCGAGCGCCTCTGTCATCACGATCTGGCAGCCCAGGCGCGAGGTCTTTTCCAGCCCGAAGGCGAGGTCGAGCATGTCTTCCTCATCCTCGGTCGGCGGTGTCAGCTTGGGTGCCCATTCGGGGTCAACCACCACGTGGCAGGTAGCGCAGGCCAGCGAGCCTTCGCATGCGCCTTCAAGGTCGACACCGTTCTTGTGCGCGATTTCCAGAACCGACAGGCCCAGCGGGGCCGCGACCTCGCGGCGGGTGCCATCACGCTCGATGAATACTATATGAGCCATCTTTTCCATCCTGCCTGTGCGTTGCGCCCGTTACAGTGGCGCAGCGCTGCCTTGCGCGCGGCAATGTGCCACCGCGCGGCACAGGATCGCCGCCGCGCGATCCACTTCGGCGGGTGAGGTATAGCGTCCGACCGCCAGACGCAAGCCTTCCGCCGCCCGCATGGCCTCAAGACCCATTGCGCTGAGCACATAGGATGGCACCACCTCAGCCGAGGAACACGCCGAACCGGTGGACAGGCATAGCTCGGGGGCCGCCGCCAGGAGATCGAGCGCGCGCACCCCCTCGAAGCCCAGATTGAGGTTGGCGGCAAGCCTTGCCTCCATGCCGCCATGCACCCGCAGGCCGGGGCAGCCCGCCGCAAGGGCGGCCAGCATGCGGTCGCGCAGGGCCGCAATGCGGGTACGCTCGGCCGCGCCTTCAAGGCGGGCGATGCGGCATGCGGCACCAAATCCGATAATCAGCGGCGCAGGCAGCGTGCCCGAGCGCAGGCCACGCTCCTGCCCCCCGCCCGAGAACAGGGGGGCAAGGCGCACACGCGGCCTGCGCCGCACGAACAGCGCGCCCACCCCCTTTGGCCCGTACAGCTTGTGCGCCGAGACGGAGGCAAGATCGAGATCCCACGCCCTGACATCAACATCCACCTTGCCCGCCGCCTGTGCGAGATCGCTGTGCAGCAGGCTGCCTGCCGCGCGCACGATGGGGGCCAGCGTTGCAAGGTCGTGCAGCACGCCGGTCTCGTTATTGGCGACCATGATGGAGGTGAGCAGCGTGGGCACCTGCAAGGCCGTGGCCAGCACATCAGGGTCGAGCGTGCCATCGGGCCGCACGGGCAGGATCACGGGCTCGCAGCCCTCGGCCGCCAGATCACGCACCGATTCCAGCACGCATTTGTGCTCGGTCGCCACCGTGATGACCCGCCTGCGCGGATCCCCGCGCGCGATCAGGTGGCGCACGGCCCCCTTGATGGCGAGATTATTGGCCTCGGTCGCCCCCGAGGTGAACACGATCTCACGCGCCTCAGCGCCGAGCAGGGCCGCGACCTCGCCCCGGGCCTGTTCCACCGCCTCATGCGCGGCGCGGCCTGCCGCGTGGTCAAGGCTGTGGGGGTTGGCGAAGCTATGCGCAAACCACGGCATCATTTCCGCCACCACGCGCGGATCGCACGGCGTGGTGGCCTGATAGTCGAGATAGATCAGCTCAGGCCCGGTCATGCAAGCGCTCCGGCCTGTGCGGGCAGGCGGGCCGCCATGGCCGTGTAGGCGTTGATGAAACCCTGCACATCGTCCTCGCGCGCCGACCACGGCAGCGAGACGCGAATGGCGCAGCCCGCATCCGCGCCCAGCCCCATCGCCTCGAGCACATGCGACCGCGCCACCTTGCCCGATGAGCACGCTGATCCGGCAGAAACACCATAGCCCGCCATGTCGAGCGCGATGAGCTGGGTCTGCGCCCGCCGTCCGGGCAGCACAAGGCTGGTGGTATTGGCCAGGCGCGCGGCCCCGGCCCCGCATGCACGGGCTCCTGCCGCCACGGCCGCCGCCTCGATCCGGTCGCGCCAGGCGCCAAGCCGCGCGGCCTGTGCTGTCATGCCCGCAACCGCGCCCCTTGCCGCCGCCGCCATGCCCGCAATGGCCGGGAGCGCGGGCGTGCCGCCGCGCCGCCCCTGCTCCTGCCCGCCACCGGCCAGAAGCGGCGGAATGGCATGAAACCGCCCGCCAGCCAGCAAAAGTGCTCCCGCACCCTTCGGCCCACCAAATTTATGGCCCGAGATGGCCACGCTGTCAGCGCCGAGTTCCTCTATGCCAAAAGCGATGCGCCCTGCCGCCTGCACCGCATCCACATGCAACAGCGCGCCATGGGCGTGGCACAGGTCAGCGATCTCGCGCACGGGGTTGATGACGCCGGTCTCGTTATTGGCCAGCATGGCGCAGACCAGCGCGGGTGGCCCCCCGGCCGCCAGCATGCGCTCAAGGGCCGCGAGGTCGAGCACGCCATCGGCCCGCACGGGAATGGTGGCGGACAGGGTAGCCGCGCGCACGGCATCATGCTCGCTTGCGCCCACAAGCACGCGCCTGCCGCCTGCCTGCCCGGCAATGGCCAGCACATTGGCTTCCGTGCCGCCGGAGGTGAACACGCAGTTCTCGGCCGCTGCGCCAAACAGGGCCGCGATGTCCTCACGCGCGGTCTCGAGCACGGCGCGGGCTTTGCGGCCCGCCCGGTGCACCGAGGCCGGATTGCCCGCCACGAGGGCCGCCTGCGTCATGGCCTCGAGCGCTTCGGGCCGGATGGGCTCGGCGGCATTGGCGTCAAGATATGTAAAACGGTCGCTCAGGGTGCTCATGCTGTCCAGCCATATGGGTTACGCCAAGTCCTTTTGCGACGGGAATTACGATTTATCTGGCATTTTGTGAATCCACACCGCTATAAGGCAGCGCAACATAATATTTATTGCAACGTGTTATGGGTGATGGACACCCCCTTTTCCCATACCGCTGCCTCAATGTCGCCCGCCCGCCATCCGGGCCATGGCAAGGAGAGCGAACCGACACGAGACCCCCGGCGCGCTGGCGGAAAGGAATGTTGCCCACGGCCCGGGCCGTGGCCATATACCGCCATATCTGCCCCCCGCGCAGGGCACGCCTGCCGAAGATGCACTGTTACCCGGTAGGCATAATGCCCATTATTGAGGTGGGTTGGTATATTTCTGGCCTGGTGCCGTCAGGCCGGGTCACTTCTGTTTTCCGTGCTGTAACCACCGGATGAATACAGGCCGTCCGCCTGCATCCGGCACGCGTGGCAGCCGGGAGGCAGCACTTTTTCTCTGCCTGCCGACCTGACGGGGCATCGCCGGTCGGGCAGGCTGTAACAGCAACCGTTCCCGTTGCAATGCCTGGAATGCACGGGGAGATGCAAATGCGGGACACCTATGCCTGAGGTCATGTTTGCCGGCCCTGATGGCCGCCTGGAAGGTCGATACCACCACTCAAGCGCGCCCAACGCGCCGCTTGCCCTGGTGCTCCATCCTCACCCGCTGCATGGCGGTACCATGAACAACCGCATCACCTACGCCATGTACCGCGCGTTCGAGAAGATGGGCTTCTCGGTCATGCGTTACAATTCGCGCGGGGTCGGCCGCTCGCAGGGGCGCTATGATGGTGGCATTGGCGAGATCTCGGATGCCGCCGCCGCCCTTGACTGGATGCAGATGGTCAACCCCAACGCCAGCGGGCTGTGGATCGCGGGCTATTCCTTCGGGGCCTTCGTGGGCATGCAGCTGCTCATGCGCCGCCCCGAGATTACCGGCTGGATCAGCGTGGCGCCCCCCGCCAACTACTATGATTTCGGCTTTCTGGCGCCGTGTCCCTGCGGCGGGCTGATGATCGCGGGCGAGAACGATGAACTCGTGCCCGAGCCCGCCGTGCGCAAGCTTGTCGACAAGCTGAACACCCAGAAGGGCGTAAGCGTGGATTACCGCATCTTCAAGGGGGCCGACCATGTGTTCGCCAATCAGGCCGATCAGGTGGCCGAAGCGCTGGAAGACCACGTGAGCACGGTCATGAACCGCAAGATGCTGGCACTCGCGGCGGACTGATTCACGCCCTGGCTGGTTCCGGGCGGTTTCATCAACGGTCGTGAACATGCTAGAGGCTGGTCCGCGCCGGGGCGGCCCGGCCAGCGACGGACCTTACAGCGCGGAACAGATCATGCCCAAGAGTGAATTCCTCCGGGAAGCCGAAGCACGCGGCTTCATATTCCAGTGCACCGACATGGAGGCGCTCGATACCGCCATGCAGGCCGGACCGGTGGGGGGCTATATCGGGTTCGACCCCACGGCGGACAGCCTGCACGTGGGCAGCCTGATCCAGATCATGATGCTGCGCCTGATGCTCCGCCACGGCCACCGCCCGGTGGCCCTGGTGGGCGGCGGCACCGCGAAGATCGGTGACCCCTCCTTCCGCGAGGAAGCCCGCAAGCTCATGACGGCGGAAACCATCGCCACCAACCTGCGCGGAGTGGAAGCCTGCCTGCGGCAGTTCCTGCCGCTGGGCACCGGCCCCACCGAGCCGCTCCTGACCAATAATGCCGACTGGCTGGACAGGCTCTCCTACATCGACCTGCTGCGTGATGTGGGCATTCATTTTTCCATCAACCGCATGCTTTCGTTCGACTCGGTGCGCTCGCGGCTGGAGCGTGAGCAGGGGCTGACCTTCCTGGAATTCAATTATTCCATTCTCCAGTCCTACGACTTCCGCGAGCTCAACCTCCGTCATGGCGTAACACTCCAGATGGGGGGATCCGACCAGTGGGGCAACATCGTATCGGGCATCGACCTGGTGCGCCGCATGAACGGGGCGCAGGTTTTCGGGCTCACAACGCCACTGCTCACCACAAGTTCCGGCGCCAAGATGGGCAAGACGGCGCAGGGTGCGGTGTGGCTCTCGGCCAAGCGGCTGCCGGTGTTCGATTACTGGCAGTTCTGGCGCAATGTGGAGGATGCGGATGTGGGCCGCTTCCTCAAGCTGTTTACCGAACTGCCCATTGAGGAATGCGACCGCCTGGCCGCCCTTGAGGGGGCCGGGATCAATGAGGCGAAAAAGGTGCTGGCCACCGAGGCCACGGCGCTGTGCCACGGCCGCGCCGCCGCCGAGGAAGCCGCCGAGGCCGCCCGCCGCACCTTTGAGGAAGGCGCCCTGACAGCCGACCTGCCCACCACCTCCGTGCCTGCCGCCGAACTGACCGAAGGCATGCCTGCCTTCCGCCTGTTTGCCGAGGCTGGCCTTGCCAGCACCAACAGCGAGGCCCGCCGCCTGATCCGTGGCGGTGGCGCGCGCGTGAACGGGGTGGTGGTTCAGGATGAGGCGCAGACCATTACCAACGCCGACCTGGTTGAAGGCGCGATCAAGCTCTCGGCAGGGCGCAAGCGCCACGTTCTGGTGCAGCCGGCCTGAGCCATGGCCCGCCGGCCCGCACGCAAGGCAGCCCCGGCGCAACAGGCTGACCTGTTTGCGCCCGCGGCACCACGCCCCATGCCTGCGCCACTGGCCGACCTGTCAGCCCTGCCTCCTGTCGCGCCGGAATTATGGGCGCGGCTGGCCTACTCCAAATTTCGCGCCCGCTTTCACCTTGGGGCAAAGGAGCAGGATTATCTTGCCAGCCGGGGCCTGCCCGCAGTCATGCGCCATGCGGCGGACTTCATTGCCACCCGCCTCGCCCCCGCCCGGCCCGCGCGTGATGGCAGGCAGACGCCATGGCGCGGGCACCCGGTCTTCATTGCCCAGCACGCCACCGGCACCTGCTGCCGGGGCTGTGTTGCCAAATGGCACGCCATGCCTGAAGGGGAAATGCTTGATGCACAGCAGCAGGGCTATCTGCTGGCGGTGATACAGGCATGGCTGAAGCGGGAATCTGCGCCAGAACAGGGTAACGATGAAGCAGAAGCAGTGAAATAAATGGCTGCTTGAACAGACAGGTCCAGTCATGCCGGGAAATTATAAAAGTTTGTGGTGAAGCTCTTTTCAAAAAGCTTCAGAAGATGTCATCTTTAAAAAAAGGCGGCACACAAAAACTTTTCTTATTTTTATCAATGGTTTGTTTTCAAACATTTTATAAGCCAGGCATAGGCAGCCCCAACGCCGCACTCCATGCCGGACAGGCCATGACCCTGTCTGGCGCGGTCATGGTCAATCCACGTAAAATACATGACCCCCTGCCTGCGCCATACGGTGCGTCTGGCATCATATCCGCGCCCAGACTTCATCCCCGCTGATCCAGCTTTCATAGGGTTGCGGCATGGGCCCTGCCGCCTCCATGCGGCCACCGGGGGCGTGCGGGCGGCCATCCGCGCCAAAGGTCCACATATGCAGCGGGCAGACAATGCGGCCATACAGCACATATCCATCAGAAAGCCGGGCATTGCCATGCGGGCAGCGGTCATCGATCACGGCAGGGTGATCGTTCTCCACCATCCACACCACCACGGCCCGGCCATCGCACACCACGCGCTGCGGGGCCTCAAGTGCTGCCGATACGGTGCATAACGCGCGGGAACCCGGTAACGCCTGTTTCATTGAGTGCATGCTCCCGCTGGTTTGCGGTTATCATTTTACGCACCGGGCGTGTGTCGTCTATCCTGCGGGGCACTTTCCGCAGGCCTGCGGCACGCCGCCTGCCTTTTACAGGATATGATTACGCATGGCTCTTTCCCCCCGGCATGAACATCTTCTGGACCGCCTGGCCGAAGTCGCCGTTCGCGTGGGCGTGAATATCGCGCACGGGCAGCAGCTTCTCATCACGGCCCCGCTCGACGCCGTGCCGCTGGTGCGCCGCATTACCGAGCACGCCTACAGGGCAGGCGCTTCACTGGTCACGCCGTTCTATTCCGATGACGTGACAACGCTGGCGCGCTTCCACCATGCGGCGGATGATACGCTCGACACCGCCGCCGACTGGCTGCACGAAGGCATGGCCAGCGCCTACCGCAAGGGGGCGGCGCGCATGGCCATTACCGGGGGCAACCCGGTGCTGCTGGCCAATGAGAATGCCGAGCGCGTCTCACGCATTGGCCGTGCGGCCTCGAAGGCGGGGCGGCCCGCGATGGAGCTCATCACGCGATTCGCCATCAACTGGAACATCGTGGCCTTTGCCACCCCCGCCTGGGCGGCACAGGTCTTTCCCGGCGTGCCGGAGGAGGAAGCCGTCAGCCGCCTGTGGGACGCCATTTTCCAGGCCTCGCGCGTGATGGTGGATGATCCGGTGGCCGAATGGAAAGCCCATAACGCCCACCTGCACAAGCGTGCCACCTGGCTGAACGAAAAGCGCTTCGCCGCCCTGCACTTCACCGGCCCCGACACCGACCTGACCGTGGGCCTGGCCGATGGCCATGCCTGGGCGGGCGGCGCGGAACCCGCAGGCAATGGCATCGTGTGCAACCCCAACATCCCGACTGAGGAAGTATTCACCACACCCCATGCCCGCAAGGTCAGCGGCACGGTGCGCGCCACCAAGCCACTGTTCCACCAGGGCACGCTGATCGATGATATCGCCGTACGCTTTGAAGAGGGGCGTATTGTCGAGGCCCATGCCAGCAGTGGCCTCGATGTGCTCAACCGCATTCTCGACACCGATGAGGGCGCGCGCCGCCTTGGTGAAGTGGCGCTTGTGCCCGCCTCATCCCCCATCTCGGCAAGCGGCATTCTGTTCCGCAACACCCTGTTTGACGAGAATGCGGCCAGCCACATCGCCCTTGGCCAGTCCTACGCCAAGTGCATGCTCGATACCGACAGCCTGACCGAGGCCCATCTGGCCGAGCAGGGTGCCAATACCAGCTTCATCCATATTGACTGGATGATCGGGTCCAGCAAGATCGATGTAGACGCCATCAATCACGATGGCACACGCGAACCCCTGATGAGACAGGGCGAATGGAGCAACCAGCCATGACCGCTTCCTTCCTGCGCCGCACCCTTGCCGCCACCGCCTGCGCACTTGCAGTTGCAGCCGGGCCCGCGGCTCTGGCCCAGCAGCCCATGCAGCAGGGCGCAACGCAGCAGGCGCAGCCAACGCCTGCCCAGCAGGCCGCCATTGCCCGCGACATGAAAACGGTGGCGGAATACAGGCTGCCCAAGGATTTCTTCACCCGCATGATGCCGGTGATCGAGCAGATCCGTCAGTCACGCATCTCTCCGCCAGAAACCCCCAACATGTCGCTTGAAGAGACGATCAAGCGCACCGAGGCCATGCCCGCGCTTCAGCCAATCCTGCAGCATAATGGCATGAGCGCGCGTGAGTTCGTGATGGGCATCACCACCTTTGGCCTGACCAGCGCCGTGATGCAGCACCCTGCCCAGGACAGCAAGAGCATGCCGCCGCTCAACCCCGATAACGTCAAGCTGCTCCAGTCGCATCAGGCCCAGACACAGGCGCTGATCCAGGCCATGGGCGGCAGCGAGGGCGAAGGCCAGCAGTCCGGCGCACCCCAATAAAATATTGAAAAATAACAAAAGTTTTTGGTGAAGCTTTTTTCAAAAAGCGTCAGTCAACGCCGCCTTTTTGAAAAAAGGCGGCACCCAAAAACTTTTAATCAGGTCATTCCGCCCGTGAGCCGTGCCGTGGCACGGGCCATGACGGCCGCCTGCGTGTATCGCGCAAGGGCACGGGTCCGCCCGGCTTCGCCCATGTGTTCGCGCAGAGCGGCATCACCCACCAGCCGCGCAAGGGCGGTGGCGAGTGCCACAGCGTCGCCCGGCGCCACCAGCAGCCCGGTCTCGCCCGCCACGACCTGCTCACGCGGGCCACGAATGGTGGTGGCGACAACCGGCAGGCCACACAGCATGGCCTCGATCACGCTCATCGGCAGCCCCTCGAAATGGCTGGGCAGGGTAAAGATATCCGCCGCCGCCATCAGGGCGGCCACGTCCTCGCGGTAGCCCAGAAAGACCAGCCGCGCCCCCAGCCTTGCGCGGGCGGCGGCAAAACACGCGGTCAGATCCTCCCCCCGGTCGCTCGGCAGGCGTTCGCCCACAATCCACAGCACCGCGTTATCGGGCACGCGCTCCATGGCCGCCAGCAGTTCGGGGTAGCCCTTGGCGCGCACCAGCCTTGATACGGCGAGGATGACCACCTGCCCTTCCCCCACGCCCAGCGCCGCGCGCAGGCGGCCGCGGGCCTGCGGGTCGGGGTGGAAGATGGCCGGATCGCGCCCGTTGCCAATGGCGGTGGCATGGCGGTGGATGCCCAGCCTGCGGGCATCGCGTGCTTCTTCCTCCGATACGGTCAGGTAGATGTCGGTCACGCGCCCGGCCAGCCATTCCAGCACCAGGGCCGCAATCCGTCGCAGGCGCGAGCCGGGCTGGTTGAACAGAAAACCGTGGCAGGTATAGGCAATGCGCGGCACGCCGCACCACCGGGCCGCGAAACGCGCCAGCAGGCCGCTTATGGGCATATGGGCATGCACCATATCGGGTTTTTCCACCCGGATGACACGCACCAGCGCCCGCCATGCCCGCCACTGCGCCAGAGGCGAGAGGGTGCGCGACATGGGCACGCACACCACGCGCAGCCCATCGGCGCGCACCTGCGCCAGCAACGGGCCATCAGCACATATGCCGACAACATCATGCCCTTCGGCACGCAGCGCCTGCGTGAGGGGAAAGAGGAACTGCCGCATCGAGAAATCAACATTCGTGATTTCAAGAATCTTCATGTCAGCAGGAGCAGCTTTTCACGCTTCAGCCCCCAGCGCACCACCTGCCGCACCTTGCCTGGCGGCACATCGCCCAGCGGCGTGCTGCCCTGCGGCGGGGGGGCCGCAGGCTCCACGCCAGCGCCTGCCTCGCCTTCCGGCCTGCTGGCCGCCGGCTCTACCTGCACCACAAGCTGGAACGTGCGACAGGGCACCTGCCCGCCGGAATAGACACTCTCCTCGATCGAGACCACGCCCCCTTCCGCGCGGAAGCGCCAGTGCTGCTCGCCAGCAGTAAGCAGGATGGAGCCATCAAGCGCATCCACGGCTGTTACCGACGGGTGCAGGTGCAGCCGCAGCGCAAAGGCCAGTTCACGCTCGCCTTCCAGCGTTTCCTCGCCGCGCAGGATCTCGCCATCGGCCGCAAGGTAGAGCCTGCGGTAATACGTCGCCCCGGCGGAGGCATGGTAGCCATCATGCGACAGGTTGAGCCAGTGCGCGCCTTCGGCCACCGCATGCTCCACCCCCACATGGGCGGGGCGGCGGCGGACCGTGCCATCCTCGCCAAATTCGGAGGATGACATGCCCTCCACCGTCACGACCGAGTGCGCCGCCGTCTGCCGCAGGGCGTCCTTCCATGCAGGCAGCACGCCGCAATTGACGATCAGACGCTGGCGCGCGCACGAGAACTCGAACGACAGCGTGCCCGCATGCGCATTATGATCGAACGGGGCCGGGGCGGGAATGCCCACATCCACCAGCAGTAGCGAGCGCACGGCCTGCATGCGCACAAACCCGCCATCGGGCATGGCATTGGCCACGACCCGCGTGCGCGTGGCCTGCGACAGCACCATGTCGATCAGCGCGGCGCTGCGCTCATGGCTGCCGTTGAACAGCGCCAGCCCCCCATCGCCATGGCGCATGGCGCGCAGCACCGGGCTCATCTTGTCCAGGGCCAAAGCAACCGAATGCGGCAGCGCATGCTGCACCGCCTGCATCATGGCCCGCATCTCGGCCAGTTCACGCAGAGCGCGCAGTTGCACTTCGGGGCTGCGCTCGATGTGCCAGCCATCGGGCAGGATCTGGCTTTCCACCACGTTGTCGATATAGCGGCGGTAGCGGGTCAGAAAACCGGTATATTCCGGCATGGCCACGGCCACGGCCAGCAGCCCCTTGAGCGCGGTCAGCCCCTGCCAGCCCGGCTGCTCGGGCGGCATGAGGGCGGCGATCATGCGCCCTTCCACCAGAATGCGGGCCATGAGGCGCTGGCGGAACGCATCGCTGGCCGAAGCGGCAAAGAAGTCATAATGCCCCAGCCATGCCGCAACCCGCGAGCCGATCACGCCACATTCAAGCGCCATCGGACTCTGGGAGGGATGATGCAGCCAGTCATCCACCAGCGCGCGTGCTTTGAGCCGCGCGGCATCGGTGCCCACGGCGCGCAGGTCGCGCAGCCAGCGGAAACTGAGCAGCCCTTCACGGAAGGCAGGCTCGAATTCAGGCGCATCCCACTGCCCCGGCCCCACGGGGTGGGTGTAGCCCGCCCAAGTCAGGCTGCCCCGCGCCATGCGCGCCCCAGCGGTGGAATTGCCCGGCCACAGGTCGCGCACGTTATGAACGGGGGCGGCAGGCAGGTACCTGCCATCACCAAACAGGGGAAGGCGTGCCAGCGAGACGCGCAGGCCGCGCGTGAAGCGGGTCAGTGCCATAGGCACCCACCAACGCGATGGATCGGCAAGCCCCGCCTCACGCCGGGCTATGCGCCCCGCTGCGCAAGGCCTTGATGGCTTCGCCATAATCGGGCTGCCCATAGACGGACGTGCCCGCAATCAGCACATCGGCGCCTGCTCCAACAGCCAGCGGGGCGGTAGCGGCGGTGATGCCACCATCAACGCCAATGCGGATATCACGCCCGGTGGCATCGGCCATGCGGCGCAGGGTTTCGATCTTGCGGAGCTGGCTGGTCAGGAACTTCTGGCCGCCAAAGCCGGGGTTGACGGTCATGACAAGGATCATGTCCACCAGGTCCAGCACCTCGCCCACCGCCTCGGGCGGGGTGGCGGGGCAGATGGCAACGCCCGGCTTGACCCCATGGTCGCGCACGTGCTGCAGCGAGCGGTGCGTGTGTGGCCCCGCCTCGACATGCAGATGGATATGATCGGCCCCCGCCGCGGCGAAGGCTTCGATATAGGGATCGACCGGCGCGATCATGAGATGCACGTCAAACGCGAGTTTTGATTTGGGGCGCAGCGCCTTGATGAGCTGCGGCCCCATGGAGAGGTTGGGCACGAAATGCCCGTCCATCACATCCAGATGCAGCCAGTCGGCGCCAGCGGTTTCAACCGCCGCGACTTCATCCGCCGCGCGTGAGAAATCGGCCGCCAGCAGGCTCGGCGCGATAAGGGGGGTGTTCAGAGCAGCCATGCCTGTTTTTTAACAGCAATCCCTGCCCGACGCCAACCTTTCATCATACTGCCCCCGGTAATGTGTCCGCCCGCCCGGAGGGGGCGGCAGTTCTCCTCAGCCCCGGCGGAACCGCGCGGCGAAGAAACCATCCATCCCCCCGCGATCAGCCAGCATGCCCGGATGGGTGCGCAGCCAGCCCTCGGGCGTGCGGGCCTGGGGCAGGAAGGCCAGTTCCTCGGGCGTGAACGGGTCGGGGATCAGGCCCAGGGCCTCGGCCGCGCGGGCGCGCTGCTCGCCCTCCTCGGGCTGGAGCGAGCACACGGCATAGACCAGGCGGCCACCGGGGCGCAGCATGTCGCGGGCTGCGGCCAGCAGGCGGTCCTGCCCCCCGGTCATGGTGGCGATGTCACGCGGGCGCTTGATCCACATGGCGTCGGGGTGGCGGCGGATGGTGCCGGTGGCCGAGCACGGCGCATCAAGCAGGATGGCGTCCAGCGGGGCCTCGGGCTTCCAGGTGGCGGCGTCGGCGTGGATCACCTTCACGCCCTCCAGCCCCAGCCGGACGAGATTGGCGCGCAGGCGCTCAAGGCGGCGGCCCTCGCGCTCGATGGCGAACACCTCCGCCTCCGCGCAGGCCAGTTGCGCGGTCTTGCCGCCAGGGGCCGCGCACAGATCGGCCACGCGCTCGCCCTGCGTCACATTCAGCAGGCGCGCGGGCAGCGTTGCCGCCATGTCCTGCACCCAGAACGCGCCCTCGGCAAAGCCGGGCAGTTCGGCCACCTTGACCGTGCCTGCCGCAAAACGCACGCTTCCATTTGGCATCACCTCGCCGCCGGGGGGCGCGTCACAGCCGGGCTTTATGGTCAGGTCCAGCGGCGGCTCGTGGCCCAGCGCGCTGGCAATGGGGCGGGCCAGCCTGCCCCAGGACTGCCACAGCCACGCCGGCACATCGAGCCGGGGCTGGTCCAGCCCCTCAAGCGCTTCTGCTCCGCCACCCGCCACCCGGCGCAGCACGGCGTTGACCAGACCTGCAAACGGCACCAGCCCCCGCCTGCGCGCCAGCGCCACCGAGGTGGCCACGGCGGCATGCGGCGGCGTGTCGAGAAACAGCAATTGCGCCACGCCAATAAGCAGCACCACGCGCACCAGCTCGGGCGGCTCGCGCTTGAGGAAGGGGCCCAGCACCTCGTTTGCCGTGCCCATGTGGCGCAGCACGGTGGCGGCCAGCCTGTGGGCGGCGGCGCGGTCGCGCGGCTCGGCGGTGCGGGCGGCGGCGGAATGCTCGAGCGATGTATCGAGCATGCGCCGATGGACGATCACCCCTTCAACGATATCGAACGCAATGTCGCGCGTGGGGTCAGGGGCGACCTTGCCGCCACGCCGGTCGGGGCGGCCTGCGCCGTTACGGCGGGCATCGGGGCGAGACGACGGGGACGGGGGAGACTTCATGTAATCCTGACCTGAAAGCTGCGGCACTTCAACGCAACGGCGCCTGGGGGCTTGACCGGGCAGCTATTCATGCCAAGCCTAGGGCCATGTCAACATCCGCATCCATAGCACAGGCCCTGAGCGGTATCCGCACCCGCATTGCAACGAGCGCGCGGGGCGCAGGGCGCGACCCTTCCAGCGTAGGGCTGGTGGCGGTTTCCAAATTCCACCCGCAGTCCAGCGTCATCGCCGCACTCGAGGCGGGCCAGCGCCTGTTTGGCGAAAACCGCGTGCAGGAGGCGGCCGCCAAATTCCCCGACCTGCGCGACCGCTTTCCCGACCTGAAGCTGCATATCATCGGCGGATTGCAGACCAACAAGGCGCTTGAGGCGGTAAAGATCGCGGACATGATCGAAAGCCTCGACCGCCCTGCCCTGTCGGACGCGCTGGCGCGCGCGGCGGACAAAGCGGGCCGCCTGCCGCAACTGCTGGTGCAGGTGAACACCGGCGATGAAAGCCAGAAATCGGGCGTGAGGCTGGAGGAGGCGGACGCCTTCATTACCGACAGCATGACCCGCTTTGGCGCGAGCGTGCGCGGGCTGATGTGCATCCCGCCCCATGACGCCGACCCCACGCCACATTTCCGCACGCTGGCAGGCCTGGCGGCACGCCACGGGCTGCCGGTGGTCTCCATGGGCATGTCGGCCGATTTCGAGGCGGCGATTGCCTGCGGGGCCACGCTGGTGCGGGTGGGCAGCGCCATTTTCGGGGCCCGTCCCGCCCACGCCTGAACGGGGCGGAATGGCACCCGAGCACACAGGGGCCTTGCTGCACATGGGGCGAGGCGGTAATGCGGAACTATCCGGTCGCGATGTGATGCCGGTTTTCAGTCTTCATTGCCGCGGAGCCGTCACGACATGACGCAACCCACGGGGCCTGTTGCCCCCGGATCCTCAACGACGCCGGATGGCGGCGCGCACCCCGCGCCCGCCACACAGCAGGCCAATGCCACGCCCAAGATTACCGAATACGGCGCCGACCAGCACGAACATGCGGCAAACCCGGTCGGCTTTGCCGCCCTGCTCAGCGTGCTTGGCGTGGTGTTTGGCGATATCGGCACCAGCCCGATCTACGCCCTGCGCTCGACCATCATGGTCGTATCGCAGCACCACAGGATCGAGCCTTGGGAAATACTGGGCGTGCTCAGCCTCATCATCTGGTCGCTGCTGCTGATCGTGACGGTGAAATACGTCATCCTGATCATGCGCGCCGACCATAATGGCGAGGGCGGCATCATTTCGCTCATGTCGCTGGCCCAGCGCGTGGCGCCGAGCAACCGCATGCGCATCGCACTCGGCATGGTGGGAATCGGCGGCGCGTGCCTGTTTTTTGGCGACGGCATGATTACGCCCGCCATTTCCGTGCTCTCGGCGGTGGAAGGGCTTGAGGTCAGTTTCCCCGCGGCCCATGACCTGGTCATTCCCATTGCCCTCATGGTGCTGGTGGGGCTGTTCTCGGTGCAGTGCTACGGCACGGGCAAGGTGGGCACCATATTCGGCCCCATCATGCTGGTGTGGTTCAGCCTGCTGGGCATACTCGGCGCGCTTGAAATCCTGCACCACCCCAGGGTGCTGCTGGCCATATCGCCCACCTATGCGGTGCAGTTCATCATCTATCACGGGTGGCTGTCGTTCATCGCCCTTGGCTCGGTGGTGCTGTCGGTTACAGGTGCGGAAGCGCTTTATGCCGATATGGGGCATTTCGGCCGCCAGCCCATCCGCTATGCGTGGCTGTTCTGCGTGCTGCCGTGCCTGGCGCTGAACTATCTGGGCCAGGGCGCGCTCATCATCTCCGAGCCCAGGGCGCTCGAGAACCCCTTCTTCCTGCTCGGCCCGCACTGGATGCAGGTGCCGATGATCATCCTGTCCACCATGGCCACGGTCATTGCCAGCCAGGCGGGCATCTCAGGCGGGTTCTCGCTGTGCCGCCAGATCATCCAGCTCGGCTACCTGCCCCGCCTGCGCGTGACCCACACCAATGCGGAGGAAGAGGGCCAGATCTACCTGCCCGAGTTCAACCGCTTCCTCATGGTGGGAGCACTCCTGCTGGTGCTGGCCTTCCGCAGTTCCGATGCGCTGGCCTCGGCCTACGGCATTGCCGTGACGGGCACGTTCATGTGCACCTGCGTGCTGGCGATGGTGGTGTTCCGCAGGCTGTATCACTGGTCGCGCCCTGCCGCGATCGCCACGTTCGGCGGCTTCTTCCTGCTTGATACGACGTTCTTCGCCTCCAACGCGCTCAAGATTCCGCAGGGTGGCTGGGTGCCGGTGCTGCTCGGCGTGGTGCTGACGCTGATGATGACGACATGGAAAAAAGGCCGCCAGCTCATCATGAACCGGCAGAAGCAGGACAGCATGCCGATGAACTCGTTCCTGGCCCGCCTGCCGCAGTCACGCATCATCCGCGTGCCGGGCACTGCGGTGTACATGACCGGCAACCCCGATTTCGTGCCTGCCTGCCTGCTGCACAACCTCAAGCACAACAAGGTGCTGCACGACCACGTGCTGTTCGTGACCGTGCAGACGCTCGACCAGCCCGAGGCCGATCACGGCCACCGCGTGGCGTTGCAGGAACTGGCCCCCGACATCTACCGCATCATCCTGCGCTACGGCTTCATGGAAATGCCAAACCTGCCCCGCGCGCTCGAAGACCTGAAGGCCAGCGGGCTAGACTTTGACGCGCTGCAGGCCTCCTACTTCACCAGCCGCGAACTGCTGGTGCGCTCGTCGGTGCCCAAGCTCTCGCGCTGGCGGATGTCGCTGTTCCTGTTCATGGCGCGCAATGCCACGCCTGCCACCGAGTTCTTCCGCATTCCGCCCGACCGCGTGGTGGAGCTGGGCGTGCGGCTGGCGATCTGATAAAAAAACAAAAGTTTTTGGGTGCCGCCTTTTTTCAAAAAGGCGGCATTCTTTTTTGAAACTTCTTTCAAAGAAGCTTCACCAAAAAAATTTACAGTTCGCGAGAGGTTTCGTTGGCAGGGTTTTCACACAGTCTCGCATCCAGCATCGCCGAACCGCTGGCGCTTTATGTGCACTGGCCGTTCTGCCTGTCCAAATGCCCGTACTGTGATTTCAACAGCCATGTGCGCGATGAAATTCCCCGTGCCCGCTTTGGTAACGCACTCAGGCGCGAACTGGCGCATGAAGCGGCGATGATGGGCGACACGCCCGCCGAACGCCCGCCCATCAGCTCGATCTTTTTTGGCGGTGGCACCCCCTCGCTCATGGCGCCCGAAACGGTGGCTGGGCTGATTGCCGATGCCCGCACCGCGTTCGGCTTTACCGACAATGTGGAAATCACGCTCGAAGCCAACCCCACCAGCGTGGAGACGGGGCTGCTCCGCGCCTTCCGGGGGGCCGGGGTCAACCGCATTTCGATGGGTATCCAGAGCCTTGAGCCAGCCGCCCTGCGCTTTTTAGGCCGCGAGCATGACGCCCCGCAGGCCATCGCTGCCCTCGAGACCGCGCGCAGCCTGTTCGACCGCATCTCGTTCGACCTGATCTATGCCCGGCCGGGGCAGACCGGGGCCGCATGGCGCGCCGAGCTTGAGGCTGCCCTTGCGCTGGTGTCCGATCACCTGTCGCTCTACCAGCTCACCATCGAGCCGGGCACGAAATTCGAAGGGCTGTACCGCCAGGGCCGCTTCCGCTTGCCTGAAGGCGATGACGCGGCAAGGCTGTATGAACTGACCGCCGAGGTGGCGGCCCGCCATGGCCTGCTTGGCTACGAGATCTCGAACTACGCCCGCCCCGGTGCCGAGAGCCGCCATAACCTGACCTACTGGCGCTATGGCGACTATCTCGGCATTGGCCCCGGCGCGCATGGGCGGCTGACCCGCAATGGCGTGACCTGCGCCACCCGCCGCCACCGCGCACCCGAGCCGTGGGCCGAGCGCGTGGAGCACACCGGCACCGGCGCGCACCCTGATGAACGGCTGGACAACCGCGACCGCGCGCGTGAAATGCTGTTGATGGGCCTGCGCCTGCGCGAGGGCATCGACACCGCCCGCTTCGCCCGGCGCACCGGCATGGATGTGCATGACGCGCTTGATGCCGACATCCTGAACATGGCGACCAATGAGGGCTACGTAGTGCTCGACCCTGCCGGACAGCGCCTGCGCGCCACGCCGGCAGGCCGCCTGCGGCTGGAAAGCCTGCTGGCTGCGCTGGTGCTTTGAGGCATTAGGCCATACGATAGGGCCATGCATTCAGGGCAGGGAGATTGCTGCGTGTTTTCATCCATCCTTTCGCGGTCCACCCGCCTCGCCGCCACCGTCGCGGCCCTTGCCTGCATGGCCGTGCCCGCCATGGCGGCCCCCGCCACCACCGGCCCGGAACTGGTAATCGAGGATAACGACTTCCTTGGCCCGGGCGGATCGGACCAGCTTTCCACCATCCCGCTGCTGTTCAACCCCAATGTGCGCGTGCTGGGCTTTACGGTGGTCAGTGGCGACGGGTGGGAAAACGCGGAATCCGCCCATCTGCGCCGCCTGCTTGAAATCATCGGCCGGGCGGATGTGCCGGTGGCCGATGGCGCGGTCTATCCGCTGGTCAACACCCGTGCCGAAATGCGCCTGCATGAGCAGCAGTACGGCGCCATTCCGTGGAAGGGCGCCTGGGGTGGCCTTGGCTCGATCGATACCGCGCCCGATGCGCAGCCCGCCATCGGGACCATGAAGGAAGGCGCGCCCCACACGCCGCCCGCAAGGCAGGGCGCCGTGCAGTTCCTGATCGAGCAGGTGCATGCCCACCCGCATGAAGTGACGATCGTGGCCGCAGGCCCTCTGACCAACCTCGCCCTTGCCATTCGTGAAGACCCCACTTTTGCCGAGACGGCGAAGCAGCTCATCTTCATGGGCGGCATGCTCGATACGAGCATGATGTCGATTACCGGCAACGCGGATTTCGCCTCCGACTTCAACATGATCTTCGACCCCGAGGCCGCCCACATCACGCTCACCGCGCCGTGGAAGGCGATTACGGTAGTGGGCAGCGTGTCGAACGACCTCATGCTTTCGCGCGAATATCTCGGCCAGATCACCAGCAAAAAGACACCGCTCACCACCTATATCGGCAGTTATTACGACCCGCTGCCCATGTGGGATGAAATGACCACCGCGATCGCCGCCGACCCCACGCTGGTCACCGCAGCCGTTGATGCGCGCATGGATATCGACACCAGTCGCGGCCCGCATTACGGCCATGCCTTTGTGGTGCCCGCGGCACTCGCCCCAAAGGACAGCCCCATGCGGGTGATGCATATCGTGCGCAGCATCGACGAAAAGCGCTTCCGCGAGACCTTCGCGCATGAGGCGCAGACCGATCTCGCGGCCCCCGCGCGGTAAGGGCCGGGCATGCTGCATATGGTCAAGCTGGCGGTTGGTGTCCATTCCCTTGAGGAACTCGCCGCCCGCCAGTCGCTCCAGATCCCGCCGGTCGATGACCTCGATGGCACCAGCCCATCGGGCCAGCCATGGTTCCGCACGCGCATGTATCCGCGCCGGGCGGCGGAAATACTCGATGGCGGGTCAATCTACCGCGTGATTTCCGGGCGCATCCTGTGCCGCCAGCGCATTACCGCCATCACCCCCGACACGCGTGAGGATGGCGTGGCCTGCGCGCTGGTGGTCATGGCGCCCGAGATCATTCCCGTCAGCCCGCGCGCCATGCGCCCCTTTCAGGGCTGGCGCTACCTCAAGCCCGCAGACGCGCCCCCCGACCTTCTGGCAAACAGCCATTCGGGTGATGCATTGCCTGAAGCCCTACGCAACGAACTGGCGGAACTGTGCCTGATCTGAACATGCCCCCTGCACCTCCCTTCCTGCGGGACATGACGCGCCTGTTTCTCGTAGCCCTTGCAGGCGTGGGGCTTGCCGCCTGCGCCACGTCACCGGGCGGGGGCGGCGGCAGCCACACCCATGCCAGCTATAACAGTTACTACAAGGGCAAGGCCGCCTACCGCCCGCCGGGGCCGGCCACCGACCCGTGGCAGCCCTATATTGCCGATGCCTCCAGCCGTTTTGCCGTGCCGCAGGAATGGATTCGCGCCGTAATCCAGAAGGAATCCGGCGGGCATGAATATATAGATGGCCACCTCACGCGCTCGGCAAGCGGGGCGATCGGGCTAATGCAACTCATGCCGCCCACCTATGCCGACATGCAGCGCCGCAACCACCTTGGCTCTGATCCGTATGACCCGCACAACAACATTCTCGCGGGCACGGCCTATATCCGCATCCTTTACGGGCTGTATGGCGCGCCGGGCTTTCTTGCCGCCTATAATGCAGGCACGGAACGGCTGAACGACTACCTTGAAAATGGCCGCCCGCTCCCCAGCCAGACGGTTCGCTACCTCCGCATCATCACCCCCAATCTTGGCAATGAAGTGGCGCTGAGCGGGCCGCTGGCGGTTTATGGCTCATCCAGCCAGCGGGTAACGTCAACACCCGCGCCTCTGGGCAATGGCACTACGATCCAGCCCGACCATACCTATGTGCAGTACGCAACACTCAACCCGCCCGCCCCCGTGCAGCGCCGCACCGCCTGCGTGCAGGACGCCAACCTGGCCTATGACCCCGGAAGTGCCGCCTGCCACACCGATGCCCGCACGGCAGCCGCCGCCGCGCCAAGTGCTGGTGCCGGATATGGTGCGTGGATGGTGCAGGTGGGCGCCTTCTCGGCGGAGGGGCAGGCCCGCTTTGCCAACTCCATGGCGCGGCAGGGTGATTTTGCAGCCCTTCAGGGCGCGCGTAGTCTGGTCATTCCGGTGAGAAGGCCCGCAGGGCTGGTCTACCGCGCCCGCCTGGCCGGACTTTCGCAGGCCGCCGCGACACGGGCCTGCGCCACGCTGAAGGATCAGGGCCTGCCCTGCACCGTCATCCGGCCGGGACAGTAGAAACTTTTATCATTGCCGCTCATTCGGCCGTGACCACCGGCGCGGGCTGGTTTTCCAGCGTGGCGGGCACATGCAGGGCGGGCAGGTGCAGTGTTGCGTGCCGCACCAGCATGACCGATGAAAACCCGAGCGAGAGCGTATAATCACCTGCCGCCACGGACCAGTTGCCGCCCGCATTGTTCCACTGCCCCGCCAGCCGCAGGCTGACCGGCACGCTAAGCCGCACCGGGTGCCCCGGACTGACCATCACGCTGCGCCATGCGGCCAGCCTGCGTGGATTGCCCGGCAGGTCGGGCGGGGTTTCGACATAAAGCTGGGGCACGGCCCGCACCGCCGCCGTGCCGGGATTGGAGAGCGTGAAACTGGCATTGAGGCGATTGCCCTCACGCACCACGTGCAGTTCGCTCAGCGCCAGCCGCCCGCGTGCCGACAGCCCATAGCCAAACGGAAACAGCGGCACGACATGCGCGCGCTCGAACGCGCGGTAATTCGCATCGACCATGCCCGGCGGGTAAAGCCCGCCCGTCAGCGTAACGGGCAGATGGCCCGAGAAATCCTGCTGCCCCGACAAGAGCGCCGATAAAGCCTGCGCATATTCATCACGCCATGCCCAGGCCTGCACCACGCTGTCAACCGCATCGAGCCAGGGCATCTGCCGGTCGGGGTCATCGGCGGTCAGCACCACGGCCACATGGCCGCCAAGCTCGGCCAGGGTGGTAATCATCCGGTTATCCTCATTGCTGGCGCTGAGCACCAGCGTGCGGGCCGCCTGCGCGCAGGCGGGCGGCAGCGTGCCCGTAGCCCCCGCGCCATCAGGCGCGGTAACCACCGTCACATTCAGCCCGGCATGGCGCAGCCCGTCAGCCAGCAGGTCCGCAGCCTGCCGCATGGCGGGGTGCACCAGCACCAGCACCGGGCCAAGGGCGGGGTCAAAGGGCAGGACACGATTCTCGTTCTGCAACAGCACCGCGCCCTCGGCCTCGACATCGCCCATCAGCGTATCAACCGGCGGGGGCTGCACGCCAGTGCGGGCGGCGGCGAATGGCGGCGGATGGTCAAGGCTGCCCGCCATGTAGAACGAGGCCAGGATATGCGTGACCATGGCCTGCACCTGCGCGGGTTTGATATCACCATCGCGCACGGCCCTGCGCAGCATCTCGCCCAGCACATCGGGCCTTGCGGGGCTGACCTGCTCCATGTCCACCCCCATGGCGACGGCATTCAGCGCGGGCGCGGTATCGGTGCCATGCAGGGCGCTGTCGGGCACGCCTCCCCCCGGAAGGTCGCCCCCGGGCACCGCCAGGATCATGCCGGGAAAGTGCCACGCCTCATGCACCATGGCCGCAAGCCCCGTAACCTCGCCGCACGGGGCCATGCCGCCGCACAGCATGGCCCCGCCATGAGCCACCTCAAGCGCCGTGGCCACGCCCAGCAGGCTGTGGGCGGCAAGGTCAGCCGCCTTTACCGGCGCGGTGCGCTCGGGGGCCGCGCCATCGGCGCGCACCTGCTCCTCACGCGCGACGGAGCCGAAAACCGGCAGCACATGCCCCGAGAGCAGCCCCGCCCCGATCATGCCCCCCATGCTGCCCGCCAGCACCTGGTCCTCACCGCCCTGCAGCCGGCCCGAGGGCAGCGTATCCACGCCGCCCACGCGCAGCACCGCGCGGCCATGCAGCCATTCCGCCCGGGCGCGGGCCACGCCTGCGCGGCGGGCGAGGTCGGGGTCCCATGTCGCGGCCAGCGCCAGCCACGGCAGCATGGGCCGGGCCGCGGCATCACCGGGCTGCACGGGGGTGGCGAAGGTGGGCATGCGCAGCACCGGCAGCCCCAGCCGGGGCACCCCCGGCCAGGCCAGCAGGCCGGGGGTGTTTCCATCCCCATCAGTGGCCGGGGCAGGACGGGCCTGGAGCACGGCCTGCTGCTCGGCGGGTTGCAGGCGGGCCGCCATGTCCGCAGCACGGGTGCTGGTGGGGCTGGCGGCAGCAGCCACTGCCGCATGCGCCGGCGCGGCGGCAAGCAGCCCCGCCATGAGCAGGAAGGCGACAGACCCTGTAAGCGCGTGTTTCATCATGTCCCGCAACAGTTGGCGTGTGCGCCCATTTTTGCGCTTCAATGGCCCGATTGTCACGCAGGGCACGGTAAAGTGCCCATGCGACTTGGCGTGGCAGGCGCGGCAGGATATGAAGAAGGATAACGCGACAGGCCGCAACGCCCCTGCCCGGCATGCCCGCCGGTGTCCGGGCGCGTGGCCGGATCACCACATGCGGGGGCCATCCCCGGCGTCCACAGAGGCATCATGACCCTTCGCCCGTTCCATCCCGCTCCCTCTGCCGCCCCCACGGGCCGTGCCCTGCTGCCACGCACGGCACTCCCCGCCCTGCTCGCCGCCAGCCTGCTGGCCGGGTGCGGCAGCGCGCCGCAACATGACAAAAGCGGGCTGGCCGTGCCCCAGAACCGCCTGCTGAAGGAAGATCGCGGCGCCAATGGCGGCTCCACGCCACTGGAAAGCAACGGGGTCAACGCCTTTTTGTGGCGTGGCGCGCTCGATACGCTGTCCTTCATGCCGTTTGCCTCGGCCGATGCGGTGGCGGGCGTGATCCTGACGGACTGGTACACGCCCCCCGCCACCAAGGATGAGCGCTTCAAGATCACCTGCTTCATCCTCTCGCGCAGCCTGCGCTCGGATGCGGTGCGCGTGTCGGTATTCCGCCAGGCCTATGAGGACGGGCAGTGGGTCGATACCCCTGTTGCCGCCAATACCGTGTCCGACATCACGGCCCGCATCCTGACCCGCGCGCGCCAGCTCCGCACCGATAGCGGCCAGCACTAGGCCCCGCACTCCGTCAATCCCGGCCGGGCAGTACGCTGCCCGGCCCTGCTGGCAGGCGCATGCCGCCCGCCCTCCGCACACCGAACCAGAAGAAGATGACCGAAACCAGCACCCCACCGGACAACGCCACCCCCGCCTATGATTTCCACACGGCCGAGCCGCAGTGGCAGGAACGCTGGGCGGCCTCGGGCATCTTCGACGTGCCAGACGTGCCCCCCGCCGACCGGCCCAAATACTATGTGCTCGAGATGTTCCCCTACCCGTCGGGGCAGTTGCACATGGGCCATGTGCGCAACTACACGCTTGGCGATGTGGTGGCGCGTTACAAGCGCGCACGCGGCTTCAGCGTGCTGCACCCGATGGGATGGGACGCCTTCGGCCTGCCTGCCGAGAACGCGGCGCGCGAGCGCGGCGTGCATCCGGGCCAGTGGACGATGGACAACATCGCCGCCATGCGCGCCACGCTCAAGCGGCTTGGCTTCTCCTTCAACTGGGACCGCGAGATCGCAACCTGCCTGCCTGAATATTATGGCAAGCAGCAGAAGCTGTTTCTCGACATGCTCAGGGACGGGCTGGTCGAGCGCCGCGAAAGCTGGGTCAACTGGGACCCCGTGGACAACACCGTGCTGGCCAACGAGCAGGTGGTTGACGGGCGCGGCTGGCGCTCGGGCGCGCTGATCGAGCAGAAAAAGCTCTCGCAGTGGTTCCTCAGGATCACCAAATTCGCCCCGCAACTGCTCGAGGGCCTGTCCACCCTGCCGCGCTGGCCCGAGCGCGTGCGCACCATGCAGGAACGCTGGATCGGCCGCTCGGAAGGGGCCAAGGTCCGCTTCGGCCTGCACGCGCCACCTGCGGGCTTCGACACCGATCTTGATTCCATCGAGGTGTTCACCACCCGCCCCGACACGCTGTTCGGCATGTCCTTCCTGGCCATTGCCGCCGACCATCCGCTGGCGGCCAAGGTTGCCACAGGCAACGCCAAGGCGCAGGAATTCATTGCCGAATGCCAGCGCCTTGGCACATCTGAAGAAGCGATCGAAACCGCCGAGAAGCGTGGCTTCGACACCGGGCTGCGGGTCAGCCACCCCTTCATGCCCGATAAATCCTTCCCGGTATGGATCGCGAATTTCGTGCTGATGGATTACGGCACGGGTGCGGTGTTCGGCTGCCCCTGTGGCGACCAGCGCGACCTTGACTTCGCGCGCAAATACAACCTGCCCGTGACCCCGGTCATCCTGCCGCCGGGGGCGGAGGCCGCGACTTTCACCATGACCGACAAGGCGTGCGACGGCCACGGCACGCTGTTCAACTCCGGCTTCCTCGACGGGCTGGACACGAATGCGGCGAAGAAAGAGGCCATCACCCGGCTTGAAGGCATGGGTGTTGGCCAGGGTGTGGTCAACTGGCGGCTGCGTGACTGGGGCATTTCGCGCCAGCGCTACTGGGGCTGCCCGATCCCCGTCATCCACTGCACCGATTGCGGCGCGCAGCCCGTGCCCGATGACCAACTGCCCGTAAAGCTGCCCGAGGACGTGACATTCGACCGCCCCGGCAACCCGCTTGCGCATCACCCCACCTGGAAGCATGTCAACTGCCCCAGCTGCGGCAAGCCCGCCCTGCGCGAGACCGATACCTGCGACACCTTTGTCGACAGCTCATGGTATTTCGCCCGCTTTACAGCACCCAATGCCGCCACCCCCACCCTGCCCGCCGCAGCCGATGGCTGGCTGCCGGTGGATCAGTATATTGGCGGCATCGAGCATGCGATCCTGCACCTGCTCTATGCCCGCTTCTTTACCCGCGCCATGCACGAGACCGGCCACCTGCATGTGGATGAGCCCTTCAACGGGCTGTTTACGCAGGGCATGGTCAACCACGAGAGCTACCGCGACGCGGATGGCAACTGGCTCTACCCCGAGGAAGTCGAGCGCCGCGCCGACAGCGCCGTGCGCCGCGACAATGGCGCGCCGGTCACGATCGGCCGCGTGGAGAAGATGTCCAAGTCCAAGCGCAACACGGTCGCACCCGTGGCCATCATCGAGCGGTTTGGCGCGGATACAGCGCGGTGGTTCGTGCTGTCGGACAGCCCGCCCGAGCGCGACATGGAATGGACGGAATCCGGTGTCGCGGCTTCCGCGCGCTTCCTGCAGCGCCTGTTCCGCCTCGTGCGCGCCGTGGCCGAACAGACCCCGGCCGATGCCCCCTGCCCCGCCACGCTGTCGCGCGCGGCGGATGGGCTGCGCCGCGCCACGCACCGCGCCATCGCGGCCGTGACCGAGGCGCTTGAAGGCTTCAGCGCCAACGTGGCCGTGGCCCGCCTGCATGAACTCACCTCTGCCCTGGCCGAAGCCGAGAAGGCGGCAGGCGACGAGGGCATGGCCTTTGCCCGCCGCGAGGCCGCCACCATGCTGGCCCTGCTGGCCGCGCCCATGGTGCCCCACCAGGCGGAGGCGATGATGGCGCTGCTCGAGCCCGCTGGCCAGCCGGTGGTGGAACGCGCCTGGCCCACCGCCATCCCTGACCTGCTCAGGGCCAGCGAGCTGACCATTGCGGTGCAGATCATGGGCAAGCTGCGCGGCACCATTGCCGTGGCACCCGACCTGCCGGCAGACAGGGTGATCGCCCTGGCGGAAGCCGAGCCGAACGTGGCCCGCCTGCTTGAGGGCGCGCGGATCGTCAAGCGCATCCATGTGCCCGGTCGCATCGTCAATTTCGTGGTTGCGAAATAGACATGGCCCTTCCCGTCCGTCGCACCGGCGTGCTGTGCGCCCTGCTCATGCTGGCAGGGTGCGGCTTTTCCCCGATGTACAAGACGACGGGAAGCCATATCGGCGCCGATGGCAAACCCACCACCGGCAATGTGCTCGCCGAACTCAAGCAGGTCTATGTCGCGCGCATCACCGAGCGCTATGGCCAGTTGCTGCGCCAGGCGCTGCAGCAGGACATGGGGGGAACCGGGCCTGAAAACCCGACCCGCTACGTGCTGCGCATCCGCACCTATCTGATGAACGAGGCCGTGGACATCCACGCCGACAACACATCAGGCCGCACGCGCACCACCGCCTTTGCGCACTGGACGCTGGAGACCGTGGCCTATAACCCGGTCACGCTGGCGGGGGGCGATGCCTCGGTGGTGGATGGGGTGAACAACAATTACGAGCAGTATTTCGCCCAGACCCTGAACCTTGAAGGCGTGCGCGCCCGCGTGGCCAAGAACCTGGCCGAGCAGATCACGCAGGAAGTGGCCGTATGGTTCCGCACCCATGCCAAGCCCGCGATCAGCGGCTCGGTGCGCGGACAGAACCAGCCGCGCTACACCGACCCCAACGGCATCATCAACCCCAATAACCAGATGCCCGCCCAGCACCCCGCTGCCGACGGCCTGCCCAGCATGGCCACCGGCCGCACCGATGCCCAGCTGAACGAGGAAAACAACGGCGGCATGACCATGCCCGATGAAAACGGCCCCATGGACAACACGCCAGACACCACCACGCAGGCCCCTGCCACATCCCGCCGGAGCCCACCGGCGCAGGAAAACGATGACATGTCGGGCATCAGCATCGGGGGGAACGAAAACCAGTGAAGATCGAGGCCCGCTCCGTCAACGCGACCCTGAACGCGCCCGGCGCGCTACGGGCCATCGTGCTGCATGGAGATGATGCCGGGCTGATCCGAGAACGGGCGACGATGGCGGCACGGGCCATCTGCCCCGACCTGAATGATCCGTTTCGCGTGGCCATATTAGGCCGTGAGGACCATGACCGGCTGGAGGAGGAAACCACCGCCCTGTCGCTGACCGGGGGGCGGCGCGTGATCTGGCTGCGTGAGGTAGGTGACAATGTGCTGGCAGCCCTGCAACGCTGCCTGGCGCAGGATTCCGACACGCTGGTCATTCTCGAGGCGCCGGGTCTGGCCTCCCGCGCCAAGCTGCGCGCCTTTGCCGAAAAGGACCGCCACTGCGGCGTGATCGGCTGTTACCCCGAGGAAGGTCGCGCGCTTGAAGGCGCGATCCGGCAGATGCTGGCGGGGCATGAGGTGGGCATCGACCCCGATGCGCTGGGCTGGATGGTCGAGCGCGCAGGGCCGGACCGCGCCGCCACCCGCAGCGAAGTGGAAAAACTGGCCCTGTTCGCCGGTTCTGGCGGCAGGCTGGGGCTGGAGGACGTGCGCGCCTGCGTGGGCGATGCCGCGGGCGTATCGCTGGAGGATGCGGCCTTTGCCGCGATGGCGGGCGAGCGCGAAGCCGCCGATGCCGCCGCCGAGCGCGCGCTGGTGACCGATGGCAGCAGCCCGGTGGCGCTGGCGCGCGTGCTGCTGGCCCATATTCACCGCCTGCGCCGGGTGCGGCTGGCCATGGATGGCGGGATGGGGCGGGCGGAAGCCATGCGGCAGTTGCGGCCACCGGTGTTTTTCAAGCGCACGGACAGTTTCGGGCAGGCGCTCAATGCCTGGTCGGCTGCGGCACTGCTTGAGGCGGCACAGGATACGCAGGCGCTGGAACTGGCCTGCAAGCAGACCGGCAGCCCCGATATCGTGCTGGGGTTGCGGCATGTCGCCCGCCTGTGCGGCCTTGCGCAGAAGGCACGCAGGCGACGCTAAAAGATTGTTTGAAAACAAATTATTAATGAAAAAACAAGAAAAGTTTCCGGGTATCGCCCTTTTGCAAAAAGGCCGCGTCTTCTGACGCTTTTTGAAAAAAGCTTCACCAAAAACTTTTATAATTTCAGTGTATTATTGGATCTGACTTTCCAAACAGCCATTAAAGGAAAATTGCCCCTGCCCGTGCTCACAAAACACCTTGCCCGTGCGCATGGGCTCGGTTAAAAAGCTGGCAGTATGTCCGCGTAGCTCAGCCGGATAGAGCACAGGATTCCTGGTTTTCAAATTGGGCGCCATGACGGGAAACCCCATGGCGGATCTGCTCAAATTCGGGGAACGCTCTGGCGAAAGCCGTGCCAATCCCGAGCCAAGGCCGGTTTATGCCGGCAAGGTGTAGAGACTGGATGGGCAGCACCTGTAGACCGCGCGCGGTCCATGGTGAAGGGACAGTCCAGACCACGAACGCCATGCTCATGGCGGCGGTGAAAGCCGAAGTGGTATGAATCCTGGGGCCGTGGGTTCGAATCCCGCCGCGGACATACCCTTTTCAGGCATGACCTGAAAAAACAGGAAAAGGCTTTGTCGGGCCACTTTCCCCGATCGCCCTTTTCAGCAGAGACTGCCCCCGGAAAATTCTGCCATTTTAAACGCTGGGCCACGACAGCACCGGGCTGGCCTGCCCGTAGAACAGACCAGCACCAGAAGCGCAATCGCGGGTAACGTTACCCGCCTGATGCACCGGCCGTATTTACACTGCCAGTATCGGGGCACTGGTCGATAACACTCTGGAAGGCCGATGCGGGCACATGACCCGTGACCGTGCCATGGTAGCCGATTATTTTGAAATCGAATCCCGTTTTGGCGAATTGATAGAATTCGTCCTTTGACAGTTTGATCGCGCCACGTTCATCAATCAGGCAGCCACCTGCGCCCCCACAGAGATGGGCGTCTGATCCGAGATCATTATAGGTGTATTTATGCCCTTCGCTCCACACGGTTTCAGGCGAAAGCCGGCTATACGAATTATATTCAATTCCCAGCGCGTACCCCTTGTATAGGTCGCGATTGTATTCAAGGTCTGCAGAAGTCCGGGTTGCTCGGTATGCTTGCCAGAAACGCAGGCGGTGGTGCCCGTGTATTTGTCATGTACTATCTGTGGATGGCTCTGACATCCGCCCAGCGCCAGTATCAATATGCCAGACCCTAATATTGCAAAACGATTCATGGTAAAAAAATCCTCAAACCAGAAATATTGAAATCATAACTACGGCGGGTCTGGAATATGTCAATCTGTCCCAATATGGTACTTAAAGTTACCAGAACCCATCTTAAATAACTTAAACTGTTCTTATAAAGAATGTGTAATTATTTTATTTTTAAGTTTATTATTAAAAAATTTAACATTTTTAAAGTATTAAAAGGAAAAACTGAAACATGGTAAAATCCTGTTTCAAACACCCTGACCCCAAAATACAGGCAGCTTTCTGCTGAAGCATTTTGAAAAACCGCTATTTTTCGCCAATAAAAAGCATTATGAAAAATTTTATTATTTTTTGTTTATTTCTTGTTTATTTCAAAAAATTTCAAACTTTATTTATAACGTCTCCGCAGATGATGAAACAGCATCTGCACAAACTGAAAAAGCACCTTCCTGTCCATCTTGCTCACGCCTTCATGCCGGGTGCGGAACACGAATGGCAGTTCAATAACCCGCGGCCGCGATTTCTGCGCCATGAGCAGGTCGAGCAGGATCTTGAACCCCGTGCCCGACAGGCTGCCAACCGACTGCACGAACAGGGCGCGCCGCATGGCGAAGAACCCGCTCATGGGGTCGCTCACACGAATGGGCAGCAGGCATTGCGCCACCCGGATGCCCAAACCAGACAGCGCGCGCCGCCAGGCATTGGCCAGCCCGGCATTGTCCCCGCCTTTGACATGGCGGCTGCCTATGACGATGTCATAGCCCTGCTGGCTTATGGCATCAGCCATCCCTGCCAGCAGGGTTTCATCATGTTGCATGTCGCAATCCATCACCGCCACAACCGGCGCGGAGGAGGACAGCACCCCCTCGATCACGGCGGAAGACAGCCCCCGCCGCCCGATCCGCAGCAGGCCACGCACCCGGCTGTCAGCCTGTGCCAGGTTCCAGACTTCATCAATGGTGCCATCGGGTGAATTGTCATCGACAAAAATAAGTTCCCAGTCATAACCGGTCACGGCTTTCCGGACGGCATGAAACAGGGGAACGATATTGCCCCGCTCCTGATAGCACGGAATGATGATGCTCAGTCCCGGCCCCGGATGGGGGGGTGCCTCTTCATGCCTATCCCGTGGGTCAGATGCGGACAAAGCTTGCATGGTCGATAAAATCCCGGGCAGGGCACCTGATGAACACACGGGCGTGCAGACCCAGCCAGGGGCATGAATGGCTGCTGACGCCTGCACACCGGAGATAAAGGATTTCCTCTACAGTCGCAACATGGCAACGCGGTCTGTTACAAGAAGATATTTCAAAACAATGCATTGAAACAAATAATGGCAGCCTCTGTCTGGCGCCTCCTGAAACATGCTTCCTTAGCAACAATCAGTGTGTTTTCAGGCTGCCTGTTCGGCCATGACAGAGGGCGCGCGCCTCCGCTGGCCCTTCAAGCATGTCCCGGTCCTCGTGCGTGAAGTATGTGAACAGCAGAAAAGTTCCCTTCACAAATATTTATTTCACTACAACCATGGCGAGCAATCTATAAACCGCACGGTTTATCGTATAGGTTGTGTTATTTTTACCATACAACGCATATCTGATATGTTTTTTTCCTTTTTGTGATTGTTGTCTTTCATAGGGTAAATGTATGGTTAACGTGTGGCCTGATTGCTTCGGCCTTTGTTTTGTCTTGCCATTCATTATCCTGGTGCAAGTCACACACCGGCATTTTTAATGGAAATGCCAAATACAGATTCATGTCTCCACACTTTTACTGATCACTGTTCGCACTCCGAACTTACAGGCTGGTGGATTTCTGATGAATACCGATATCGCCATTATAGGGGCTGGTCCCTATGGTCTTTCCCTTGCGGCGCATCTACGCGAGAGGGGGGTGAATTTCCGTATTTTCGGGCGGCCCATGGCGTTCTGGCGCGACCATGTGCCCGCTGCCCTGCGGCTCAAGGCGGAAGGGTTCGCGCTGGATCTGTTCGACCCCGCGCGCAAATTCACGCTGGCGCATTTCTGCCGTGAGCGCGGCTACCCTTACGCGCCCACGGGCGTGCCCATTCCCGCCGAAGTCTTTCGGGAATATGGCGAGACGTTCCAGAAAACCCATGTGCCCCAGCTCAAGCCTTTTCTGGTCACGCGGCTCTCACGCGCGGGCGAGGGCTTCGCGCTGCGCCTGGAAAATGGCGAGAGCGTCACGGCGCGCAACGTGGTGCTGGCGGTGGGCATCGAGCATTTCGCCTACCTGCCTGCTGCCGTGCGCGGCCTGCCACGCGAGCGGATCAGCCATACGTTTGATGAAACCGACTTCACCCGCTTCGCGGGCAAACGCGTGGCGGTGATCGGGGCGGGATCATCGGCGGTGGATACGGCGTGCTTCCTGCATGATGCGGGAGCGGAAACCTTCATCTGCACCCGGCGGCCCAAGATATGGATCAATAACCCGCCGCAAAAGCTCAGCCTGCTCAAGCGGCTAGTCACACGCATCAAGAAACCCCGCTCCGGCCTTGGCACGGGCTGGCGCTCGCGCATGGCGTGTGACCTGCCCGATGTGTTTCACATGCTGCCCGCACGCCTGCGGCTGCGCATCACGCGCGGGCATCTCGGGCCTGCCGCGGGCTGGGTTACCGGGCAGGTCGTGCGCGAGAAGGTTCCGATCTGGCTCAACGTGGAACTCACCTCCGCCGCCATGCACGAGGATACCATTCATCTGACCTTCCGCGACAAGCAGACCGGCCTGACCCGCACGGTGGATGTAGACCACGTCTTTCTGGGCACCGGCGTGCAGGTTGCGGTTGATAAACTGCCATTTATCGATCCCGCACTCGTGCGCGCCGTGCGCACGGAAGACAGCATGCCCGCGCTGTCGCGCCACTTCGAATCCAGCGTGCCGGGGCTGTATTTCATCGGCCCGATGGCGGCTGGCAGCTTTGGCCCACTGCTGCGCTTTGCGTGGGGCGCGCGCTTTACCGCCCGCAGGCTGACGGCGCGGTTCAGGCGGCAACGCGCCTTTCAGCCGCTTGCGCAACAGCAACCGGCCTTCGCCCCGTAATGCTCCCCTGCCGGTCATGGCCACCATGACCTGAACTGGAAAGTCCCGACCCATGAAAAATGATTTTACAGTTCTGATCGTCTCCTCCGTCTGGTGGTCCGCCATTACGCGCGCGGCGCTGGAATTCATCGAAAGCGGGGTGACGGTGCATGCCATCTGCCCGCAGGGGCATTCGCTGCATTGCCTGGATGGCATTGAAAGCTTCAGCCGCTACCCCTATTTCGCAGCCCCCGGCGTGCTGACAGAGGCGGTGACCCGCATAAGGCCCGACCTGATCGTGCCTGCCGATGACCGGGTGGTGCTGGCGCTGCACCAGGCCCATGCCGAGGCCGATCCCACCACCGAGGCTGGCCGCCTGTGCCGTGAAACCATTGATACCAACCGTTGATTGCTATAACCTATGAGCCCAATTGCGCAGTCCGATTGACATGATGCGCCATGGTTGATCGACGAGCTGGTTCCAGGCATGGCAG
>NZ_NIRT01000076.1 GCF_003207795.1 Komagataeibacter nataicola
CTTCCATCAGGCGGTCCAGGAGGTCTTTATCAATGCTCATGCGGGGGCTCCTCTTCGAGCAATTTATCACCACACCGCACAAAATTCAGGATAGTCCCACCGCCGGTGCCGTTGCCCCACACTTCATCGACTTCCTGAATGTCGAAGCTGATGCCGTGCTTGTACAGCCACGGTCGCGCGCCCCACATATTGCCCAGCAGGTTGCCGCTGGTGTCGAGCTTGTCGCCATCGCCTGCGGCCTTTTCCTCCGCCTCCGCCTGGGCGCGCTCGGAATCACGCACCGTGGCGGGGTCGATCTGCACGATCAGCGGGGTGGAATTGCCCAGGCGGGCGCGGTCCTGCGCAATCTGGGTCAGGGCCTGGGCGTGGGCTGCGGTGCAGCAGGTGCCGCTCAGGGCGCCCGACAGCAGCAGCATGCGCGACAGGGGCTGCCGGTGCGTAAGGAGAGTATGCAATTTCATGGTGGAAACATCCCGTCAGGATGGGTCTGGCGCTACAGGGCCAGAAAATGACAGGCCGCACGAAAGGCCTGTCGCTGCTACGGCATACGGGATGTCAGGTCGGAGGGCGCATGGTCTCACTATCCATCTCCGGTCATGCCCGCCCGGCGATATCGTTAAAGGACAATGGCAGGTCTCCTGACTTGCGGGTCACCGCACTGCATCTCCCTTCCCGGCCGGAGCCAGTGGTCGCTGTTGGTACAGCGTCAGATGCAGCACTCTCCGCCTACAGTTGCGGGTACAGTTGCCGACTGCGCCCCCGGGCCTGAACACCCTGCCGGGGCTTACGGCATTCCCTTTTTACCCGTTTGCACGGGACCATTGACTTGTCGGGCTGGACTATAGCGCGCGCGGATCAATGCGCAAGATCAGCCCGGCTGTGCATCCAGCAGGGTGGCGACTTCATCAGCCGTGGGCGCGGCCTCGGCGGCTCCTGCGCGGGTGGTGGCCAGTGCGCCGCAGGCTGCAGCAAAACGCACGGCTTCGGGCATATCTGCTCCGCGCGTCAGCGCCGTGGCCAGACCGGCGTTGAAGCAGTCACCCGCTGCCACCGTGTCGATTGCCTTGACGCGGAAGGGCGGCACAAATCCCTGTGCCGCCGGGGTGGACCACACCACGCCCCGATGCCCCAGCTTGATGATGACCGTGTGCGGGCCGCGTGCGTGCAGGATACGGGCGGCGGCCAGGGCTGTGGCTTCATCGGTGGGGGTAAGGCCGGTCAGGGCCTGTGTTTCGATCTCGTTGGGGGTAATGATGCTGGCCATGGCGTACAGCGCCGCAGGCAGTCCGGTATCCGGCACAGGGGCAGGGTCGAGCATGACGGGTATGCCACGCTCATGTGCTGCGCGTGCCATGGCCAGCACAAGGTGCGGGTCCATTTCCATCTGCAGCATGAGCATCGCGGCATTGTCCAGTACCGGGGCAAGGATTGCGGCGCACTGGTCGCCATGCGCCATGTTGGCGCCGCCATCGACAAGGATCTGGTTCTGGCCTGCATGGTTGATGGTAATAAAGGCGCGCCCGGTGCCCGCCGTTGCATCGGCCATCAGGCCGCGCGTGTTGACGCCGGCTTCAGCCAGGGTGGCGCGTGCCATCTCTGCCAGCATGTCCTGCCCGGTCCAGCCTGCAAGGGCCACGTTCTGGCCCAGCCGTGCCACGGCAATGGCCTGGTTGGCTCCCTTGCCACCCAGCTCGGTGCTGGAGGAATGCACATGCAGCGTCTCGCCCGGCCGGGCAAAACGCGCGACATGCACAACAAAATCAATATTCGTGCTGCCAATGACGGCAATGGCTGACGGCGTTGACATGCTGGCCCCTGTGGTGGTGAATGCGGGCACAGACATACCAGCATGCCCATGGAATGTGGGGCGAAACATGCAGAAGTTCTGGTGAAGTTTTTTCAAAGCAGAGCCAGAAAACAGCCCGCCCGGTCACACTGACGGCAATTTGCCCGCCCCGCGCACATCTTGTGCAGGAGATCATTGCCCTGACAGGGATTTCTGCAAACCCCTTAGCCCAGAACATTCCCGTGTTTTCAGGTCATGTCAGGCAACCGGCACGCTTTCGGCCCGGCGTTCCCTGATCCATGTATCAAGGGCTGCGGTATCCATCGGGCGGCCGAAGTAATAGCCCTGTATCACGTCGCAGTCGATGTTGCGCAGCTGGGCGCACTGGGTGGCGTCCTCCACCCCTTCGGCCACAACGGTCATGCCCAGCGTATGGCCGATGCGGATGATGGCGGTCACCACCTGCCGCACGTTGCCGGTGCTGCCAAAGCCGTTCATGAAGCTGCGGTCGATCTTGACCTCGCTTATGGGCAGGCTGGCAAGGTTGGACAGGCTGGAATACCCGGTGCCGAAATCATCCATCGACAGGCCAATGCCCAGTTCGCGGATGGCCCTGGCGGTTGCGACCGTCTGCTCGAAGTTCTCGATCATGGCGGTCTCGGTCAGTTCCACGATCAGGCGTTCGGGCGGCACGTTGGTCTCGTGCAGGATGGTGGCAAGCTGCGACACGAGTTCGGGATCCTGAAACTGGATGGCCGAGACATTGACCGATACGGTGGGCACGGGAATGCCGTGGGCGATCCATTGCGCCATCTGCGCGCATGCCGCGCGCAGCGACCAGACGCCGATGGCGCGGATCTGCCCGGTTTCCTCCGCCACGGGAATGATACCAACCGTTGATTGCTATAACCTATGAGCCCAATTGCGCAGTCCGATTGACATGATGCGCCATGGTTGATCGACGAGCTGGTTCCAGGCATGGCAG
>NZ_NIRT01000077.1 GCF_003207795.1 Komagataeibacter nataicola
CGCAGGTAGTACCGCGTCCCTATCTCTTAAATCGCTCATGCTTCATAGCTGAACCAGACCAGAAGTATTCAGCAAGGCGTCAGTCGCCGGGAGCTTACGTCTTTGATCTTCTGTATCGCGTCTTGCGTCAAAAATATTCGCGTGTGCTCTATGCACGTAACTTCACAGATGTCGACGACAAGATCAACGCTGAAGCCGCGCGCACGGGTCAGTCTATCAGGGTGCTCACGGATCGTTTTATTGATGCCTATCGTTCCGATATGAAGGCGTTGGGTCTGCTTACCCCCGACTTTGAACCGCGTGTGACTGACCACATTCCCGATATCATTTCGATCATCAGTCGTCTGATCGACAGGGGGCACGCCTACGTCGCGGAAGGGCATGTGCTTTTTCATGTGCCGTCTTTCGAGCAATATGGCGTTTTGTCGGGCAGGAAACAAAAAGACCTGATGGCTGGGGGGCGAGTGGAGATTGCACCGTTCAAGCATGACCCTGCCGACTTTGTGTTGTGGAAGCCATCCACTCCTGATCTTCCGGGGTGGGAGAGCCCCTGGGGCCGCGGCAGGCCCGGGTGGCATATCGAGTGCTCGGCTATGACCGAAAACCGGCTCGGTTTGCCGATTGATCTTCATGGAGGAGGGCAGGATCTTATCTTTCCCCATCATGAAAACGAAATTGCGCAAAGTGTCTCGGCGCGTGATGGCGCAGAGTATTGCAAGTTCTGGGTTCATAATGGCTTTGTCACTGTCGAGGGGAGAAAAATGTCGAAGTCCCTGGGCAATGTCGTGCTTGTTCATGATCTTCTGAAGGAAGCGGATGGAGAAGCCATCAGACTCGCGCTGCTCTCGGCGCATTATCGGCAGCCCCTGGACTGGTCGAAGGAGCTTCTTGATCGGTGCAGGCGGACTTTGCAGCGTCTGCGTCGCCTTCTTTCGGACACAGACCACCTCGCTCAGGAGGATAGTGTCGATGGCTCTACCGAACTGAGCGTGGCGCGAGCGCTTGATGATGATCTCAACACGCCGGCCGGATTGAGCACTCTGTTCGAGACCGCGCACCGTCTGCGGCGTGCAGAAGTGCCGTCCGTAAAAACCCGCCTGCGCACAGAACTGGTAGGCGGACTCCGCCTGTTGGGATTCTTGCGAAAAGAAGAGCAGACGTCATTTTCCGTCGAGTCAGACGCAATCGTATCGGACCTGGTGAGGCGACGAATCGAAGCACGCGACAGACGGGATTTTGCTGAAGCTGATCGCCTGCGAGATATGCTGCGGGGTCAAGGGATCTTTCTCGAAGACACGCCTCTGGGGACGCGTTGGCGCGTGATCGGCAGTCGGACGTCCTGTCAGAGTTAACCAGAACACGGCATGATCGTCACTATGAAGACTTCCTATCTTTCATCCGGAACGCGTGTGAAGGAACTTAAAAAGCAGAACGACCTCCAGCAGCAGGACAGGCTCCGATGTTTCATGGATTGCCCGTATCAACGGTGGAGAGCGACCTGTTCGATCTGGTTCTGAAAGGTGGGTCCGTCGTGCTGCCGGATGCGACCGTGACGACCGACGTATATGTGCGTGGGGAAATGATCGCTGCCATCGGTGGAACTGGAAAGGCGGCAGCGGAACTGGATTGCACGGGCCTGACCATTCTGCCCGGTGTGATCGACACGCAGGTGCATTTCCGGGAACCGGGAGCGACGGAGAGCGAGGATCTGGAATCCGGCAGTCGTGCTGCTGTTCTGGGAGGTGTAACGGGTGTTTTCGAAATGCCCAACACCAGGCCGACGACGTCTACGCCGGAAGCGCTGGCTGACAAGCTCGCCCGTGCCAGGAACCGTATGTGGTGCGACCATGCTTTTTATATCGGCGCGACAGTCGATAATGCCGACCGGTGCGGTGAACTCGAAAAACTTGCCGGAACAGCCGGGATCAAGGTTTTCATGGGATCTTCAACGGGAAATCTTCTGATTTCTGAAGATACCATGCTGGAGCGAGTGCTTCGTTCCGGTGTGCGCCGCGTGGCGGTTCATGCCGAGGATGAAGACCGCCTCAAAGAGCGCATGAATTTGAGAGTGGCGGGTGATGCGGCCAGCCATCCGGTGTGGCGGGACGACGAGAGTGCGCTTCGGGCGACTGATCGGGTATTACATCTGGCACGTAAAACGGGGCGCAGAGTGCACATCCTTCATGTGACGACGCCACAGGAGCTGGCTCTCATTTCCCGTCATCGGGATATTGCTAGTTGTGAACTGACTCCCCAGCATCTCACTCTTGCCGGAGAAGACGTTTATCCTCGGCTGGGTACGCTCGCGCAGATGAATCCTCCCATACGGTCGGGAGCACACAGAGACGGATTATGGCATTGGCTCGGTCAGGGAATGCCGGATGTGATCGGGTCCGATCATGCCCCTCATTCTCTGGAGTCAAAGAACAGGAGCTATCCTTCCTCTCCTTCCGGCATGCCGGGGGTGCAGACCCTGTTGCCTCTGATGCTGGATCATGTGGCCAACGAGCGACTGACGCTGCGTCGTCTGGTCGATCTGACGTCCGCCGGGCCTCAACGTCTCTTCGGTCTGGTGCGAAAGGGCCGTATTGCCGTCGGGTACGATGCGGATTTCTTCTGTGGTTACCGTCCGTTATGCAAGAGTTTTCTGACCCATATTGACGTGTGATCGTGTGCGGTCTTCTGTAAGGCCTGTTGATGTGGCCTTTCAG
>NZ_NIRT01000078.1 GCF_003207795.1 Komagataeibacter nataicola
TCATAACCTGAAGGCCGCAGGTTCAAATCCTGCCCCCGCAACCATGGTTCAAGTGATTGATATCACACATTAAAACCTGCCCTCACCGGCGGGTTTTTTTTGTGCCCGGAATACGCCGCAGGATGCACATAGGATGCAAATGGGAGTGAAAGCACAGCGTAGTTTGGGCTGATCGCAGGTGTTTCACGATCGCGTGTTGGGTGTGATGGAACTCGGCTACGGTCAGTGGTGCGATCCCATGTTACGGTGGAGCATGGTGTCTGATCCTCTCGATTCCGCGCTGGCAGGAGAGCCCCGTTGAGCGGTGCGGCTGCGTCGTCCGAGGCGCTGGCCGGCCTCGTGGAGCGGGTGACGTTCCACAACGCCGAAAATGGTTTCTGCGTTCTGCGGGTGAAGGTGCGGGGACAGCGTGACCTCGTCACCGTTGTCGGCCATGCCGCCATGATCTCGGCGGGCGAGTTCGTGCAAATGTCGGGGCGCTGGTTCAACGACCACACCCACGGCCTCCAGTTCAAGGCGGAGTTTCTCAAGGCCAGCCTGCCGACCACGGTCGAGGGCATCGAGCGTTATCTTGGTTCGGGCATGATCCGGGGCATTGGTCCCGTCTATGCGAAGAAGCTGGTGAAAGCGTTCGGCGAGGCCGTGTTCGATCTGATCGAGCAGGAACCGGGACGGCTGCGGGAGGTGACGGGCATCGGCCCGAAGCGCGCGGAGCGGATTGTCGCCGGCTGGGCGGACCAGAAGGTGATCCGCGAGATCATGCTGTTCCTGCACAGCAACGGCGTTGGCACCTCGCGGGCAGTCCGGATCTTCAAGACCTACGGGCAGGACGCGGTCAGACTGATCAGCGAGAACCCCTATCGGCTGGCGAAGGATATTCGCGGGATCGGATTCAAGACCGCTGACCAGATTGCCCGGAAGATGGGGATCGCACCCGACGCCATGATCCGGGTGAGGGCCGGGATCTCCTACGCGCTCGGCGAGGCGATGGATGAAGGGCATTGCGGCCTCCCGGAGGGGGAACTGCTGACCAGCACCGCCGAACTGCTGGAGGTCGTCCCCCCTCTGATCGAGACGGCCCTCGCGCTGGAGCTGGAAGCGGGCGACGTTATTGCCGACAGCGTGGGCGAGACGGGCTGCATCTTCCTTGCCGGCCTGTATCGCGCGGAGCAGAGCATCGCAGAGCGATTGCGCGCCTGCGCCATTGGCCGTCCGCCCTGGCCTGACATCGACGCTGAAAAGGCCATGACCTGGGTGGAAGGCAAGACCGGGCTGGCTCTGGCGCCCAGCCAGCAGGAGGCGGTGCGCCTTGCCCTGCGCAGCAAGGTGCTGGTGATCACGGGTGGTCCTGGTGTGGGCAAGACCACGCTGGTCAACGCCATCCTGAAAATTGTGACCGCCAAGAGCACCGACGTGCAGCTCTGCGCCCCGACCGGCCGGGCGGCAAAACGCCTCTCGGAAAGCACCGGACTGGAGGGCAAGACCATCCACCGCTTGCTGGAGACGGATCCGGCGACCGGCAGCTTCAAGCGGGACGATACCAACCCGCTGACCTGCGATCTGCTGGTCGTGGACGAGGCCAGCATGGTGGACGTGCTGCTGATGCGCTCCCTGCTGCGTGCGTTGCCCGATAGCGCAGCCCTGCTGATCGTGGGCGACGTGGACCAGTTGCCGTCGGTCGGACCGGGGCAGGTGCTGGCCGATATCATCGGCTCGGACGCCGTACCGGTGGTGCGGCTGACGGAAGTGTTCCGCCAGGCGGCGCAGAGCCGGATCATCACCAACGCGCACCGGATCAATGAGGGCAGGATGCCTGAACTGAGCGCGGAAGAGGGATCGGATTTCTACTTCGTGGAGGCCGCCGACCCAGAGATCGGACTGCGCAAGCTGTTGGCTGTGGTGAGGGACCGCATTCCGGCACGGTTCGGGCTGGACCCGGTTCGGGACGTGCAGGTGCTCTGCCCGATGAACCGGGGTGGCCTTGGGGCGCGGTCGCTGAATATCGAATTGCAGCAGGCGCTGAACGCGCCAGGCGAGGTGAAGGTCGAGCGGTTTGGCTGGACCTATGGGCCGGGCCACAAGGTGATGCAGATCGCCAACGATTATGACCGGGATGTTTTCAATGGCGATCTCGGCGTTATCGACAGGATCGATATCGAAGAGGGTGAACTGACGGTCTCATTCGATGGACGGGAGGTCGTTTATGGCTTCGGCGAGCTGGACGAACTGGTGTTGGCCTACGCCACGACCATCCACAAGAGCCAGGGATCGGAATATCCGGCTGTCGTCATCCCGCTGGTGACGCAGCATTACGCCATGCTCGCGCGGAACCTGCTCTACACGGGGCTGACACGTGGCCGGAAACTCGTCGTGCTGGTGGGCCAGAAGAAGGCGCTGGCCATCGCGGTGCGTAATCAGGGCGGAAGGCGGCGATGGTCGAAGCTGAAAGAGTGGCTGGTGCAGGGAGCGATATGACGCAGCGATGCTTTCATGTCGGCTTCCGCCTTCATTTAAGTCACTCAATTAAAATTCGTAACTTGCCGGAAGCAGACGTCGGTTGGAAACCTACGTAACTTGCGCCTAGGCTCAGGACTCATAGCCAGAAGATGACGGTTGCAGCGAGGCAGATGGCTGAGAAGAAGACGTTCGGGCATCTGTCATAGCGTGTTGCGACCCGCCGC
>NZ_NIRT01000079.1 GCF_003207795.1 Komagataeibacter nataicola
GACTACGAGCGTTACGCTTCAACCCTCGCAAGTCTCCATGTCGTCGCTTTCGCATGTTTCATGCTCAGAAACGCCGCTATACTCGCTCAAGGTGCATAACACCCTCTAGCCAATCAGAGTTATGCACGTCTGGATCTGGAAGAAGCCCAAAGGCTCTATCAGGACGCTCTGGCGGAGGCCACCGGGATTCTGGTCGATTTTCAGGAGACGGGACTACCGCTCTCTGCTCCCGCCATTTTTAGCATATCGTGTCAGAATCTGACCGATCTGTTTCTGAGGGAGCGGCAGGCTGAAAAAGCTGCTTATTTTCGACATTCTGCCTGTAACGAACTGTCTCGTCTCGCAAGCCTGCCTGACCTCCCCCTGCAGGCGCGGCACGCTTGCGCGGAGCTTCTGCGCTGGGCTGTTGCCTGGGTGATGGAACATGAAAATGACTCCCTCCCCCTGTCGGAAGAAACTGAAGCACTTGTGACTCGCGCGCGCACTGTAGCGCTTAACGTTTACACGATTGCCGGCCACGTGGTGCAAACCCGGCTGGAAGACGCCCCGGCTACGGGACGCCCCTCCTAAACGAGGGCTCTTCTAAAATAGAACTGGAATATCACATGTTTAAGCTCCCCGAGCTTCCATATGCTCCCGACGCACTCGCGCCCTACATGTCAGCCGAGACGCTTGAATACCACCACGGAAAGCATCATAAGGCTTACGTTGACAAGCTCAACGAACTCACTGCCAGCGGTCCATTTCACGGACTGGCTCTTGATGAAATTATCCGGAAAACAGCGTCCGACCCCGAGCAGAAGGTTCTGTTCAACCAGGCCGGCCAGCACTGGAACCATTCCTTTTTCTGGCTTAGCATGAAAGCAAAAGGCGGCGGATCTATTCCTGCGTCTCTCGAAAAACAGCTTGTTTCGGATTTCGGTTCTCTGGGTAATTTCAAAACGGAATTCAAAAATGCCTGTCTGGCCCAGTTCGGGAGCGGGTGGGGCTGGCTCGTACATGATGGTCAGAAACTGACCATTACCAAAACAGCTAACGCAGACACCCCGCTTGCACATGGCCAAACAGCCTTGTTGACATGTGATGTATGGGAACACGCCTATTATATCGATTATCGCAACATGCGACCGAAATATGTGGAGGCCTTCCTGACAGATCTGGTGGACTGGGAGATGGTTGAACAGCGTTACCGGACAGCGATCTCAGCAGCGTGAAGGGCCTGAGGCACGCCAGCGTCTAAGCAAGCGCACTCGCGCGTCATGCACGAAATTAATGAAATACGTGCGCGGGTCCGTCTTCGGAACCGTCGCGCGCATGCAGTCCTGGATGGGGGGTGATCTGCTTCGGGGTGGTCATCGCCCTGCAGGATTCACGACACACGACTCACGCATGAGGCCCCGCCAGGATATCCTACGTGCCTCAATCCACCATCCTGCCAGAGCCTCCCGGAATCCCGTGACATTCTCCCGAAAGCGCGACAAATCCGATAATCGTGAAAATGCACGACAACGCGAACAGAATCTCTTTGATATAGTACGAACTGCACGGACAGTTTCAAGCGTGTTCACTTCCGGTCGACATCAAAACACGACTGCTGAGAAGCATAACTGAACCACCGAACCCTTCGTTCCGTCAAAATTCCAGAACATCCCTTTTTCGCAGCTCTCCCAGCAACGGCAACAAAGGCAATCCAAGTATTGTTGAGTAATCGCCACCGACGTGTTCAAAGAGCTGGCCCCCCGGTCCTTCCACACGGTAAGCTCCGACGCACTGCAGACAGTTTTCTGCCTCCTGCTGAAGGTATTTTTCGATAAATCTGTCCGAGAACATCCGCATTGTCAGCGTCGCATGGGACAGATGTCTCCAGACAATCTCCGTCCTGTCCAAAAGAACGACCGCACTGTGCAGCACATGTGTGCGTCCCCGCAGGCTTCTCAGCTGGGCTCCAGCAGCGTCAAGATTCAGAGGCTTGTCGAACCATGCTCCTTCGCACTCCAGCATCTGATCGGCACCGATTATCAAACAGTGCTCTTCAGAACTCATCTGTGCGCAGCGCTGTGATGCCACTAAACACGCTTTTTCCTCAGCGAGTTTGAGAGCCACCTCCCTGACGTTGCGTCCTTCTGCTTTCCAGTGTGACTTGAGCCCATCCTCGTCAACAGACGCAGGATAGCACGCGCACTCTATGCCGCTCTGCTTCAGTAACTTGAGTCTGGTCTGCGAGCCGCTCGCCAGAATCAGCCTTATGGCATCGTTTTTCATCAGGTCGCCAGCCCTCTCACGAGGACATGATTTTCCGGGGAACATCAGGAAGCGGGCCTGTCAGTCGCATCAAATCTTAGCGGCATTCCCGCGGGTTCCCCGAGAAGTTCTCCTTCCCACATCACCCGCTTCCCTCTTATGACGGTGCCGACAGGTCTCCCCGTCAGCCTCTTGCCCACGAAAGGAGACCAGCCGCATTTCGATGCCAGCCAGCGTTCCTCAATGGTCCAGGATGCCCTGAGATCGACGATTGAGATGGGGTGGTTGCCGTCCTCCCCGCACGGCATCGCAATGTGCCAGAATGGTCGTTGGAAGAAACGACTGCGCGAAAGGACGGCAGATGAAGGATA
>NZ_NIRT01000080.1 GCF_003207795.1 Komagataeibacter nataicola
GTAATCATCCGGCGAGAGACGCGGGCGTATTCAGGCGGCGATGGTATTGTGGACCTGCTGGTGGGCTTTCCAGTGCCAGGGCAGGAGTTCATGGAGGCGTGGATTGGGAATGTCATTGATCCGTGCCAGGACATCAGCGAGCCATGCATGGGGATCGACATCGTTCAGGCGCGCGGTGACGATCAGGGAATACATGGCGGCGGCGCGCTCTCCGCCACGATCGGACCCGGCGAACAACCAGGCTTTCCTGCCCAGGGCGATGCCGCGCAGGGCGCGTTCTGCTGCATTGTTTGAGAGGCAGATCCGGCCGTCAGTGAGGAATCGTGTGAATGTATCGGCACGTCTGAGAAAATAGTTCATGGCGTGGGCAACGGGATTTTTTGTCGACATGCGCCGGCAACACTCCCGCATCCAGTCGAACAGATCGTCGACCAGAGGGGCTATGTCTGTTTGACGGACTGCCAGCCGATGTTCTGGGGGCGTACCGTTGATGGTGCGCTCGGCTTGGAATATGGCGTCGATCCTGCCTACTGCCTCTATGGCGAGGGGCGCCTTGTCCCTCTCGGCGATTTTGAACAGCCCTCTGCGTCCGTGGGCCCAGCATCCGGCGGAGACAACCGGCGCGGGTTGGCGTCCCGGTTTCGCCAGAGTATTATAACCCGCATAGGCGTCTGACTGCAGAATGCCGGTCCAGCCGGTGAGATGGTCCGTGGGATGTTCGCCCTTGCGGTCCCGGGAATACCGGAACCAGACGGCTGGCGGAGCTGGCCCACCAAATGGACCATCATCACGCACATAATTCCACAATCGTCCGGTGACTGTCCGGCCTTTCGCCAGAACCGGCACGGTGGTGTCGTCCGCGTGCAGGCGTTGTGCCGCCAGCACATGCGCCCGGATCAGCGTAGTCAGGGGGGCCAGCGTCGCGGTGCAGGCTCCCACCCAGTCGGCCAGCGTTGATGTGTCGAGATCGATCCCTTCGCGGGCAAAGGCATCGCTCTGGCGGTTCAGCGGCAGATGCTGCAGGAACTTGTCGCATAGGATGGTCGACAGCAGCCATGGGCCGGCGCGTCCGCGCGCGATCGGATGGAAGGGGGCGGGTGGCTGGGTGATGCTCTCGCAGTCCCGGCAGGTGAACTTCTCCCGCACCGTCTGTATGACCTTGAACTGGCGCGGGATCACCTCCAGCGTCTCGGTGACGCTCTCCCCCAGTTTGCTCAGACGATCGCTGCCACAGCACGGACACTGTGTCGGTGCGGGGATGACGACCCGCTCGCGCGGCAAATCGGCACGCAGGGGCTGGCGCCCCCGGTTGCTCCTGGGTGCTGTCGCGCGGACAGCGGGATTCACGGCGTTTTCGGGCGCGTCCTCGGCGAGTGTCGTCTCCAGCTCTTCCAGTTCGAGTTCAAGCTGGGCCAGCAGGCGGCGCCCCCGCTCCGACGAGGCGCCGAAACGGTCCTGGCGCATCCGCGCGATAAGATGTTTGAGATGGGCAACCTGCGCTTCGGCGCTGGCCGCACGGGCTTCCGCGACCTCGGCACGCGCCTCGGCAGCGGCAAGTGCCGCGCGCAAGGCGATGATGTCGTCCGTGTCTCCCGTCATGAAGGCAGTTGATCACATGGGCGCTCAAAAGGGTACCAGTATATGCTGACCTGGCGCGGTTTTTATTATCCCGCCAGTTCAGGTCTCCATGTTTTCTGCGGATTGCGCCAGTCCACACCCTCCAGCAGACAAGTCAATTGTGACGGGGAGAGATGGATCGCTCCGTCCTTTGCCGAAGGCCACAGGAAATGCCCGCGCTCGATCCGCTTCGCATATAAGGAAAGGCCGATCCCATCGTGCCAGATCAGTTTCACCAGGTCGCCGCGTCGGCCCCTGAAGGCATAGACGTCACCCGCGAAAGGGTCACGACCCAGTGCTTCCTGGACTTTCAACGCCAGCCCGGGCATCCCCAGGCGCATATCGGTTACACCGGCCGCCAGCCATATCCTCAGCGTGGAAGGAAGCGGGATCATGATCGTAGTGCGCCCACAATCTCACGCAGACGATCAGCGGACAGCCCTGTGTCGAACTCCAGCCGCACACCGTCCGGAAAGACCAGGCTGACGGCTTGGCCGGACAGCGTTCCCTGTTCTCTCCGACGCTCCAATGGCGGCGGCTCGGGGGCCGGGGCCACCATGACAGGTATGAACGATGTCCCGCCTTTGGCTTGCGCTTTGGCCCGAGCCTCTCGCCGCCAGCGAAACACCAGACTTGGATGGATCCCATACTGTGCAGCCACCTCCCTTATTGGGCGTCGGCTCTCGTAGGACGCGATGACCACTCGCGCGCGAAATTCAGGGGCGTGCCAGCGGCGGCGATCCGAAACGATCTCGATCCGCGAGGCGTCCGCCAGCCTGTCCCGCTCGCCTGTCTCTCTACCGCTCCTTTGGAGCCTCTCTGCGGTACTACCTGCGACACTCGCAGGTAGTACCGCGTCCCTATCTCTTAAATCGCTCATGCTTCATAGCTGAACCAGACCAGAAGTATTCAGCAAGGCGTCAGTCGCCGGGAGCTTACG
>NZ_NIRT01000008.1 GCF_003207795.1 Komagataeibacter nataicola
CTGCTCGACCGCGTGCGCTTCCGCCCCATGACCCTGCCCGACCGCTTCATCGACCATAACAGCCAGGAGGCCCAGTACCATGAGGCCGGGCTGGATGCGCCCGCCATCGTGGCGACCGCGCTCTCCGCCCTTGGCGTGCCGCAGTCCCGGCAGATGGCCTGAGTAGCGGGCCGGTCGGGGTAGCGCCGCATGGCAAAACGACGCGTTGACCAGATGCTGGTGGACCGGGGGCTGGTGGAAAGCCGCACCCGGGCGCAGGCGCTCATCATGGCGGGGCTGGTCTATACATCTGACCGGCGCATTGCCAAGGCGGGCGACCAGTTGCCAGAGGATGCGCCGCTTGCGCTCAAGGGGCAGGACCACCCGTGGGTCTCGCGCGGGGGGATCAAGCTGGCGCATGGGCTTGAGCATTTCGGCTTCTCGCCTGCGGGCCTCACCTGCCTTGATGTCGGTGCCTCGACCGGCGGCTTTACCGACGTGCTGCTGCATGAAGGGGCCCAAAAGGTCTATGCGGTTGATGTCGGCCACGGACAGCTCGCATGGAAGCTGCGCAGCAATACCGAACAGGTCGTGGTGCTGGAAAAATGCAACGCCCGCGCGCTCGATGCCACGATCATCCCCGACCCCATTGGCGCGCTGGTCTGTGATGCCAGCTTCATTGGCCTGCGCACGGTGCTCCCTGCCGGGCTTGACCTGTGCGTGCCGGGTGCCTGGGCCATTGCGCTGATCAAGCCGCAATTCGAGGCCGGGCGTGAATTTGTTGGCCCCAAGGGCGTGGTGCGCGACCCGGCGGTGCATGAGGCCGTGTGCGAAATGATACGCGACTGGTGGGCCAACCTGCCAGGCTGGCGTGTGCTGGGCATTGATGCCAGCCCCATCACCGGGCCGGAAGGCAACCGCGAATTCCTGATCGCGGCCCGCAAGGACCGCTGATCGGCGGTCGCATCCCCTGCGCCGAGTGTGATACATACGCTGGCAAGAGCGGTATCACCGCCCCTTCCCTTATTGAACGACATGCAGAACAGAGGCAGCCCCGGTATGTCCGCAGCCCCCGCAACTTCTCCTTCCCGGTTACGTGACGGGACGGCGGCCTCGCTCCTTGATGATGCGGAGCGCACGCGCATCCGGGCCAAATCCGCCCAGTTTGCGCCGCCCACGGCTGCCCTGCCCGATGGCAGGCGCGACCTTGTGGGCCTGTCGCGCGAGGAACTGACCGAGATCATGGTCGAGATTGGCGAAAAGCCATTCCGCACCAAGCAGCTGTGGCACTGGATCTACCATCAGGGCGCCACCGATTTCTCGCGCATGAGTTCGATTGCCCGCCCCCTGCAGGAGAAGCTGGCCGAGCGCTTTGTCGTCGGCCGCCCCGGCGTGGTGACGGAACAGACCTCGCAGGATTCCACGCGCAAGTTCCTCTTCCGCTTCCGCGATGGGCAGGAGGCGGAAACGGTCTATATCCCCGACCGGCAGGAAGACCGGGGTGCGGTGTGCATTTCCTCGCAGGTGGGCTGCACGCTGTCCTGCACCTTCTGCCATACCGGCACGCAGGCGCTGGTGCGCAACCTTGGGGCCGCCGAGATCGTGGGCCAGTTCATGGCCGCGCGTGACAGCTATGGCGAATGGCCCAGCCCCAAGGGCGACACGCCGCGCCTGCTCTCGACCATCGTGCTGATGGGCATGGGCGAGCCGCTGTATAATTACGACAACGTGGCCAAGGCCATGCGCATCATCATGGATGGCGAGGGCATTGGCCTTTCGCGCCGACGCATCACACTCTCCACATCCGGCGTGGTGCCAATGATGGACCAGTGCGGGGCGGAGCTTGGCATCAACCTTGCCGTATCACTGCATGCCGTGCGCGATGACCTGCGCGACGAGATCGTGCCGCTCAACCGCAAATACCCCATCAGGGAGGTCATTGCCGCGTGCCGCCGCTACCCCGCCGCCAGCAATGCGCGGCGTATCACGTTTGAATACATCATGCTGCGCGGCATCAATGACAGCGAGGCCGATGCGCGTGAACTCGTGCGGCTGATCTCGGGCATTCCGGCCAAAGTCAACCTTATTCCGTTCAACCCATGGCCCGGCAGCAATTACCGCCCTTCCACGCGTGAACAGCTTGAGAAGTTTGCGAATATCGTGATGGATGCGGGCTTTGCCTCGCCCATCCGCATGCCGCGCGGGCGCGATATCCTGGCCGCCTGCGGGCAACTGCGCACCGAAAGCCAGCGCCTGCGCCGCGCGGCACGCCCCGAAGGCGCGCCCGATCCGGTGGAATGACGTAAAAATCCGTCTTTCGCTTCTGGTCGCCCGCAGCGTGGGATGCTAGGAGGGCAGGCCGCCGGTTTTCCCGGCAAAGTATTGTCCAAGTTTTGTCGACAGGAGCGTTCTCCCATGGCCGCCAAGGATGTCAAAAAGGTCGTTCTCGCGTATTCGGGCGGTCTTGATACTTCCGTGATTCTGCGCTGGCTGCAGACCACCTATAACTGTGAAGTCGTGACCTTCACCGCCGATCTCGGCCAGGGCGAGGAGCTTGAGCCCGCCCGCCGCAAGGCAGAAATGTTTGGCGTGAAGGAAATCTTTGTCGAGGATCTGCGCGAGACCTTCGTCAAGGATTTCGTCTTCCCCATGTTCCGCGCCAATGCGCTGTATGAGGGGCAGTACCTGCTGGGCACCTCCATCGCCCGCCCGCTGATCGCCCAGCGCCAGATCGAGATTGCCGAGCAGGTCGGCGCCGATGCCGTGGCCCATGGCGCCACCGGCAAGGGCAACGACCAGGTGCGTTTTGAGCTGGCCTATTACGCGCTCAAGCCCGACATTACCGTCATCGCGCCCTGGCGCGAATGGGACCTGACCTCGCGCACGCGCCTGCTCTCCTTTGCCGAGGAGCACCAGATCCCCATCGCCAAGGACAAGCGCGGCGAGGCGCCCTTCTCGGTCGATGCGAACCTGCTGCACTCGTCATCCGAAGGCAAGCTGCTCGAAGATCCGGCGGTCGGCCCCGATGAGATCGTGTTCCAGCGCACCATCTCGCCCGAGGTAGCCCCCGACAAGGCAACCGAGATCACCATCGATTTCGTGTCCGGCGACCCGGTGGCCATCAACGGCGTGGCCATGTCGCCTGCAACGCTGCTTACGCGCCTGAACGAACTCGGCCGCGACAACGGCATCGGCCGCCTCGACCTGGTGGAAAACCGCTTCGTGGGCATGAAGTCGCGCGGCATTTACGAAACGCCGGGCGGCACGATCCTGCTGACCGCGCATCGCAGCATCGAGAGCATCACGCTCGACCGCGAGGCCATGCACCTCAAGGACAGCCTGATGCCGCGCTATGCCGAGGTGATCTATAACGGCCTGTGGTTCTCGCCCGAGCGGCACATGCTGCAGGCGCTGATCGACCGCAGCCAGCATTCCGTCAGCGGCCGCGTGCGGCTGAAGCTGTACAAGGGCAACGTGATCTGCGTGGGCCGTGAAAGCCCCAACAGCCTGTATGACACCCGCGTCGTCACCTTCGAGGACGATCAGGGCGCCTATAACCAGGCCGATGCGCAGGGCTTCATCAAGCTCAACGCGCTGCGCCTGCGCCTTGGCGCCAAGATCGGCCGCCGTGGCGGCGCGCTCTGATCGCCTGCGTTCTTTCTTCATCCCTTCAACAGCCTGCCGAGGTGTCATGAAACGCTTTTCCCGTGTCATTCCCCTTCTTGCCGCAGCCGTGGTGGCGGTGCCACTTGCAGCCTGTGGCGGCGGAAACAAGGATGACCAGCCGGAACTGACCCCGGCGCAGTTCATGGACAACGTGCGCAAGCAGCCCGGTGTCCAGACCCTGCCCGACGGGCTGGCCTACAAGGTGCTCCAGTCCGGCCCGAAGGATGGAGCGCAGCCCACCATCAATGACAGCGTGATGGTAATCTATGAAGGCCGCCTGCCCGATGGCGGCATCTTTGACAGCTCCGACCAGCATGGCCACGGCGCGTATATGCAGATGCCGCTGGAAATGGTGATCAAGGGCTGGCAGGAAGCGCTGCCCAAGATGCATGTGGGGGATACGTGGATGCTGTACGTGCCACCCGAGCTTGGTTATGGCCACAAGTCAATGGGCATCATCCAGCCGGACAGCCCGCTGATTTTCAAGATCCAGCTGCTCGGCGTCTCGCCCGGCGGCCGTTAAGCCCACAAAGAGCCATTCATCCGCCGGGTGGGTGGCTCTTTTCACATGATGGGACAGGAACCGGACAACCGACATGGGTATTGCAACCGGGCGCATCGCGTCCGTACTGCGTGGGGGCTGCATGCTTGCCGCCATGGCGCTGCTTGCCGCCTGCACGCGCCATGGGCAGGAAGGCTATGCACGCTACCGCACCAACTGCGGCATCTGCCACCATGGCGGTGAAGGCCTGAAGGGCGAGATACCGCCCATAACCGGCCGCGTGGACAGGATCGCCACTTCGCCCGAGGGCAGGCAGTACCTCATGCATGTGCTGCTGAACGGGCTGAATGGCCCGCTGAAGATTGATGGCGTGCCCTACAATTTCTTCATGCCGTCTTTCCGCGCCCATCTGTCGGATGAAGAGATCGCCTCCATCCTGAGTTATCTGGCCACGCGCGGCGATACGCACCCTGCTCCGGTCTTTACCGCAGCCGAGGTGGCGCGTGAACGCACCCACCCCCTGAGCAGCAGCATGGTGGCCGATGAACGCCGCCGCCTTGATGCGATCCACCCCCTGCCCTGACAACCGCGCATCTTGACCGGCGCGGGCAAAAAAACGGAAAATACTTTTATGCAACGCCTGTTTTCCGGCATTCAGCCGACCGGTATCCCGCAGCTTGGCAACTACCTGGGCGCGATACGCAACTGGGTTGCGCTCCAGCGCGACCATGACTGCATTTTCTGCCTGGTGGACATGCACGCCATCACCACATGGCAGGACCCCGCCACCCTGCGCCAGCAGACACTGGCCCAGACCGCCGTGCTGCTGGCCTCGGGCATTGATGTGCGCAAGCATATCCTGTTCAACCAGTCTGCTGTCAGCGCGCATGCCCGGCTGGGGTGGATCTTCAACTGTGTCGCACGCCTGGGCTGGCTCAACCGCATGACACAGTTCAAGGACAAGGCAGGCAAGGACCGCGAGAAGCATTCCGCAGGGCTGTACGTCTATCCCGACCTGATGGCAGCCGACATCCTGGCCTACAAGGCGACCGCCGTGCCGGTGGGCGAGGACCAGAAGCAGCACCTTGAGCTGACCAACGACATTGCCCAGAAATTCAATCATGATTACGGGGTGGAATTTTTCCCACAGGTCGAGGCCCTCATTCCGCCACAGGGCGCGCGCGTGATGAGCCTGCGCGACGGCACCAAGAAAATGTCCAAATCCGATCCCTCCGCCCAGAGCCGGATCGAGATGACGGATGATGCCGATGCCATCGCCAGCAAGATCAAGCGCGCCAAAAGCGATTCAGAGGCCCTGCCATCGGAGGAAGCCGGCCTTGAAAACCGGCCCGAGGCCCGCAATCTTGTCACTATCTATGCAACGCTTGCCGGGCTTACGACGGCGGATGTGCTCAGGCAGTTTGGCGGTCAGGGCTTTGGCCCGTTCAAGGCCGCGCTGACCGAGGTGGTGGTGGGCGCGGTCTGCCCCATCGCCACCGAGACGGAGCGGCTGCTCAAGGAACCCCGCTTCCTGTGCGACACGCTGCGCGAAGGCGCCAACCGGGCCCGCGTTATTGCCGAACCCATCGTATCGGAAGCGGAATCGCTGATCGGCTTCCTGAAATAACCCCGGAAGGAACCGCCCCATGCGCCAGGAACTGCACAGCCTTCAGGTGAGCACGCAGGGCAAGGGGCTGGTTCCGATCGACCGGCCGGTACTGGCCTGGGTGCGCCAGAGCGGCATTGAAACCGGCCTGCTCACCCTGTGGTGCCGGCATACCTCCGCCTCGCTATGCGTGCAGGAGAATGCCGACCCGACCGTGCGCACGGACATAGAGCGGTATTTCGAGGCATTGGTGCCCGAACAGCCCGGCCGTTACATCCATGATGATGAAGGCCCCGATGACATGCCCGCCCATCTGCGCGCCATGCTCACCAACACGCAGCTTGCCATCCCCGTGGCCAGTGGCAGGCCGGTGCTGGGCACATGGCAGGGATTGTACCTGTTCGAGCACCGCGCCCGCCCCCACCGGCGCGAGATCGTGCTGCACCTGATGGGCGAATAAGAAAAATAAAAGTTTTCGGGCGCCGCCTTTCTTTAAAAAGGCGGCGTTCCCTTGAAGCTTTTTGAAAAAAGCTTCACCAAAAACTTCTGTCCTTCAGCGAAATTTCAGAGCGCACCAAGAATCGTGGCATGATGCTTGATATGCTCCGCAATGAAGGACTGGATAAACCAGTAGGAGTGGTCATAGCCCGCATGCTCGCGCAGTTGCAGCGCCTGCCCCGCCGTGCCTGCCGCCACGCGCAGCAGGTCGGGCCTGAGCTGGTTGTGCAGGAACTGGTCCGCGGCCCCCTGATCGATCAGGATGGTGGTGGGGTGGGTGTGGCCTGCTTCAAGCAGCAGCGTCGCATCATGCCGCGCCCAGGCCTTGCGGTCCGGGCCAAGATAGGCGGCAAACGCCTTCTCGCCCCACGGCACGATGGCAGGGTGGCAGATCGGGGCGAAGGCCGAGACGGATTTCCATGCCTGCGGGGCCGTGAGTGCATGCACCAGCGCGCCATGCCCGCCCATGGAGTGCCCCATGATGCCACGCCGCGCGCCATCAATGGCGAAATGCTCCTGCACCAGTTGCGGCAGTTCCGTATCGATATAGCTGCCCATGCGGTAATGCGCCTGCCACCCGGGCGTGGTGGCATCAAGATAGAAACCGGCTCCGGTGCCAAGGTCGTATGTCTCGTCCTCGCCCGGCACGCCGGCGCCACGCGGCGAGGTATCGGGGGCGACCAGCGCCAGTCCGTGCTCGGCGGCAAAGCGCACGGCATTTGCCTTGATGAGGAAGGTCTCCTGCGTGCAGGTCAGGCCCGCCAGCACAAACAGCACCGGCACCTTCTCGCCCGCCAGCGCACGGGCGGGCAGGAACACGCCAAAACGCGCCTCCAGCCCCAGCGTGGTGGAGGAATGACTGTAAAAACCGACCTGCCCGCCGCAGGTTGCGTGTTCTTCAATGGTTGTGATCTTGCTCATGGATCAGAACTCCACAACCGTGCGGATGCTTTCACCCTTTGTCATCATGTCAAAACCTTCGTTAATGCGCTCGAGCGGCAGCCTGTGGGTAATCAGGCTGTCAATGTCGATGCGGTTTTCCATAAACCAGTCCACAATGCGCGGCACGTCGGTGCGCCCGCGCGCGCCACCAAAGGCCGAGCCGATCCACCGCCGCCCGGTCACGAGCTGGAAGGGGCGCGTGCTGATCTGCTGCCCCGCGCCCGCAACGCCGATGATGGTGGAAACACCCCAGCCCCGATGCGCGCATTCCAGCGCCTGGCGCATGAGCGTGGGGTTGCCCACGCATTCGAACGAGTAATCCACGCCCCCGCCAGTCAGCTCCACGATATGGCCAACGAGGTCGCCATCGGGGCCAAGATCCCTGGGGTTGATGAAATCGGTCATGCCGAATTTGCGGCCAATGGCCTCACGCCCGGGATTGATGTCGATGCCGATGATCCGATCGGCGCCGACCATCTTCGCCCCCTGGATCACGTTGAGCCCGATGCCGCCAAGCCCGAACACGGCCACCGTGGCTCCGGCCTCGACCTTGGCGGTAAACAGCACGGCGCCGATGCCGGTGGTCACGCCGCAGCCGATGTAGAACACCTTGTCAAACGGGGCATCGGGCCGGATCCTGGCCAGCGCGATCTCGGGCAGCACGGTAAAGTTGGCGAAGGTGGAGCAGCCCATATAGTGATGGATCGGCTGCCCTTTGAACGAAAAGCGCGACGTGCCATCAGGCATCAGCCCCTTGCCCTGCGTGGTGCGGATGGCCGTGCACAGGTTGGTCTTGCGCGAGAGGCAGGATTTACACTCCCGGCATTCCGGCGTGTAAAGCGGGATCACGTGATCGCCGGGCTTCAGGTGGCGCACACCGGGGCCGACCTCGCGCACGATCCCTGCCCCTTCATGGCCGAGAATGGCGGGAAACAGCCCCTCCGGGTCGGCGCCCGAGAGGGTGAACTTGTCGGTATGGCACAGGCCGGTGGCCATGATTTCCACCAGCACCTCGCCCTCACGCGGGCCTTCGAGTTGCACGGTCTCGATTTCAAGCGGTTTGCCAGCCTCGAAGGCGACGGCAGCCCTTACATCCATTGAGCAGTCTTTCCTTACATATGTTGCAGGCCCTACGACCCGTACATCTTCGCAACGATTAAGGGCATCGGGGCGGGGCACGTCAATGTTGGCCGGTCAGGAAAGCGTTAAGCTCTTTGAGTGACAAATGATGCCACGCACCATGCCACGCTGCCATGCCTGCGGCAGGATGTGATAAGCGCAAAAACAGGGCAGGCTACGGCTCCCCGCTTTTTTTCAACCGTTCCGGGAACACCATATGGTCATCAATCGCAAAATCGGCTTGTGGATCCTCATGCGCGAGAGCGTGTTCTCGCTCGTGCTGCTATGCGCGTGGGATGTGGTGGTGGTTGTGATGTTCCAGATATTCCATCAGGAATGGATGGAGCAGCCCACCCTGCCCATCTCGCTCATCGGCTCGGCGCTGGTGCTGTTCATGAGCTTTCGCAACAACACCGCCTATAACCGCTGGTGGGAGGGGCGCACCCTGTGGGGGGCCGTGACCAATAACAGCCGCTCCTTTGCGCGGCAGGCTGGTACCATCCTGCGCGGCTGCCCGGATCTGGCCTGCGCCATGGCCGCCTACCCCTACGCGCTGCGCAGCGCGCTCGGCCGGCTTGATGATCTCGATGACGTGCTGCGCCTCCTGCCTGATTCCATGAAGCCCGGCATCGAAGGCCGCGCCAACATTCCCGCCGCCATCCTGTTCCAGATCGGGCTGCGGGTGGATGCGGAATGCCGCAGGATGGATATCGATGGCGCGCTGCAGGGCCAGATCGACCGCATCCTGTCCGACATGAGCAACGCGCAGGGCGGGCTTGAACGCATCCGCAACACGCCGCTGGCCATCCAGTTCTCGGTTCTGCCCAAGGTGGTGGCGGCGGTGTTCTGCATTATCCTGCCGCTTTCCATGGTGCAGACGCTGGGGTGGATCACGCCGCTCGGCTCATCGCTTGTGGGACTTCTGTTCGTCGCCCTCGACAAGATCGGCAGCGACCTGCAGGACCCCTTTGGCTCAACACCGCACGGCATGCCGATGCTGACCATATCGCGCACCATCGAGATTGACCTCATGCAGTCCTGCGGGTTGCCCGCACCACCGCCGCTCGCACCGGTCAGGGGCATACAGGACTGACGCACCGCCATGCAAGCGCCTCAAGACAGCAGGCGGAATTTATGCTATACGGCGGGCATGAGCATGTTCAGAACCACCCAGAAGGGCACTGTGACCGATGCCATGGCGCGGACCGCCGCCGCGACCACGGCAGCCGAGGCCAAGTCCAGCACGGCTGTAAAAGATGAAGATCCGTTCCGCGAAGGCGATGCCATCGTCTATGCCGCGCATGGCGTGGGCCGCGTTGACCGGATCGGGGTCGACGAGATCGCGGGCACGAAACTGGAGATGATCCAGATCTCGTTCCCCGGCAACCAGATGACGCTGCGCATCCCACTCTCGAAGGCACGCAAATCAGGCCTGCGCAAGATCGTCTCGCGTGAGATCGTGGACAAGGCAATGGCCATCATCAAGGGCAAGCCCCATGTCAGCCGTGGCATGTGGGCCCGCCGCGCGGTGGCCTATCAGGAAAAGATCAACTCCGGCGATCTCGTGCAGATTGCCGAAGTACTGCGCGACCTGCGCCGCAATGTTGACAGCCTTGATGGCAGCTTTAGCGAACGCAAGCTGTTCGAGGCCGCCCAGGAACGCTTTGTGGCCGAGGTGGCCGTGCTGGAAGGCAAGGAGCCGACCGAAGTGCTGGAAAACCTGACCGAGGTGATGAAGGCGGCCTGATCCCCGCCCCATCCCCACCAAACCGACAAGACACCGCTGGCCCCCGTGCCAGCGGTTTTGCTATGTGGCGTAATCCAACCCGGCCGCACCGGTTGTCACGCACGGTGGAAATACCGGAAAATTCTTCCGCCGTGATGCGATCATTGATACGCGCCGCAACCTCGACCGCATGAATGCCCTGCAGAAACGGCACGGCCCCGTGCGTTACCACACCACCCGCATCACATGGCTGCCCGTACCTTATATGCGGGGCCTATAGCTGCGTTGATGCCACACGCCCCCTGCCCACGACACAACAGGCGGAGCAGACCCCTGTCGCCCACAAGAACCAGCGCAAGGCCCGCCGCAAGCGCTTCAACAGGAGGGCAAGGCTGGAACAGTTGCGCGCCAGGGCGGCACGGCAACCCCGCCAGCCCACAGATAGCCTATCCGAATGCGCATTCCCCCACGATGGAACAGGCCAGCCCCTGCCCGTAAATGCTGCCCAGCCCAAGCTTGACGTGACGTTTTTTCAGTATTTGAACTGATAAAGCAGGCCGATACTGCTACCCGGATCATTTTCCGGCGTGGTGAAGCCGGTCACGTTGCCGCCAGTGCCCACGGTGGTGTTGATCTTGAGCCGCCTGGTCAGGTCAACCTGCACCTGCGCCTGCGTGCCTGAGCCGGACGTAGCCTGCTTGGCCCCCACATATACCCCGCGCATGACATATTTTCCCGCTTCGATCGCGCCGGTATCATTACTGCCCGAGCCGTTGGAGGAACTGCTCATCTGCAACCGGTCCAGATGCAGCGTCTTGCGTACCATGCCCAGCGGGTCGAAGGCGGAGCCACCGCTCACGCTGGCCACGGCGGCGGCGATAGAGGCCATCTGCGTGGGCGAGAGCGACTGCGTATCGGTGCCGAACAGCAGGATGGCCAGGATCTGGTCCTGCGAGAGCGGTGGCGAGGAGGAGAACGTGATCTTGGGCGCGCTGGCATAGCCGCCCACGTTCAGCCGGGCCGTGCCATCATTGGTGCTGCGCTCGGCCACGAAATCCAGCGTCGGGTCGATGGCATGCGTCACCCCCATGCCATTGAACCCCACCTGTCCCTTGCTGAAATCAAGCGAGATGCCACCGAGCGAGAACCCACCCTTCACCAGCGAGAACGCCCCCGTCATCACCGGTGCGGTTGCGGTGCCGCCTGCGTGGACATGGCCATGCATTTCCGTATTCAGGCCATGCCCGCGCACATAGAACTGCCCCGGCGAGGTCACATCCAGCCCCAGCCCGACCACCAGCGGCGCGGCTTTGGGGGCCTTGTCCTGATTCTTTTCGTCCTCGGGGCGTATGACATCCAGATGAGCGACCGAACTGGGCAGGGAATCGGGAATGTTGATATCCACCCGTTTGAGCGTGAGGTTGCCGGTCGCATCGATCCGGCTCGAAAGCTGTCCCTTCACGTCAAGGTCGCCATTGAGGGTGGCGGTAATCAGGTCGCTGGCCAGCGGGCGGGCGTTATCGGCATGAACATGCAGGTCGATCGGCTGGCCGGGCTGGAGCACGCCATAACTGCCCGAAACCGCAAGGCTGCCCTTGCCCGCCTGCGCGGTGAGCGCTGCGATGACCAGCCTGTCGCCCACGGCATTGACCGTGCCCTGCATGCCTGAGAGCTGTATGCCCTCGCCAAAGTCATGGAACAGGCCATTGCTCAGGCTGAGCGTGCCATTGAGCCGGGGCTGGGCCGGGGTGCCGCGCACGCCCAGCGCCACCTGCAGGTTGCCCCCCGCCTGCATGCCCTGCGCGCCCAGATAGGCATTGGCCACTGCGAGATCCACCCTGCCATCCGCCTGCAGGGTGATCTGCCCGGCTTTGTTGACCGGCGCCGTGCCATGCAGCCCCAGATTGATCTGCGGTCCCGCCTCGATCTGGGCATCCACCCGCGCCATGCCCGCATTCAGGTTGGCCGTAGCCTCGATGGAGGCGGGCGCAAGCGAGGATGTGTAATCCGTGTGGTATTTGAGGTCCGTGCCACGCAGGCTCACCTTGCCCGTGGGGCTGGCGGGCGTGCCGGTCAGCCGGGCCTCGGCGGAGAGCTGGCCCTGCGCGTGCAGCGTGGGCACGAAGGGAGCCAGCAGGTCGGGCGAGAGGCGGTTGATCGCCACATGCAGGTCAAGCGCCGGGCTGACCTTGCCGCTGGCCTCCACGCTGCCCACCTGCCCGCGCGGCGGGGTAAGGCTCACGCGCAGGTGGTCGAGCGCGATCTCCTTGCCATACCCCACGCTGACCGGGCTATCGAGGCGCACCTGCTCGCCACGCGCCTGCGCCACAAGGCGGCGTACACTTACCGACTGCCCGCTAATATTGGCCACCAGCGCCGTATCCAGCGTGGCCGGGCCGGTCCACGGCGTATCGAGCGTGGACTGGGCATTTACGTCCAGGCCCGAAAGCGGCCCTTTGGCGGTGACATGTGCCCGCCCCCCCATATCGTGGAAATGGGCGTTATCCACCGCCAGGTCGAGGTCGGTCGTGGGCGCATCACCCGTGGGGTCGAGCACGTGGCCCTTGAGCACCACCCGGTCGATGCGGGCGATGGCGGCATTGAGCGCGCCATCCACATTTACCGCCAGCGCTGCGGGTACAGTGGCCGTGGCGCTGGTGGTGTGCAGCGTGGCGGCGACATGGCCGCTGATATCCTGCCCGGTCAGGTCATGCAGGTCGGCCAGGCGGGTCATGTGCACATCAAGCATGCCGGCTGGCACCTTGTGGCCATCAGGCAGGGTCATGTCCGCCGTGCCGCCAAGGCTCTTCCAGCCCAACCGGGCAATCTGCAGGTGGCGGCTGTTATCGGCGCTGCTGTCGAGATGGGCGCTGACCTGTATGGGCGCGCGGTCCACCGTGCCGGAAATGGCAAGCTCCCCCTGCCTGATCCGGGGCAGGTGCTGCATGGTCAGGCTGGCCTGCACGTCCCCCGCCGCCGTGTTGCCGGCCGCGATGCTGGCCTGGGTTTTCAGGCTGGCCATGAGGTCATTGACCGGGCCTGCCGCATGCAGGTCAGCCTGCATGTGCCCTTTGAGCGTGGGCGCCAGCACGTGCAGGTCCGACAGGGCCAGATGCGCCGTGGCATCCACGTTGAGCGGCGTGCCGGTGATGACCCGGGTGGGCGTGGCATCAAGTTGCAGGGTGCGGCCCTGCGCCTGCAAGGTGGTGAAGCGGATTGTATCGCCCTCCTTCCCACCCGGCGTAATGGTGCCGGCAACGCTGACATGCCCCCTGTCACCCACCAGACCCACCGCCACCGGCAGACCGCCATCGAGAACGATCTGGCTCTCGAGGCCAAACTGCCCGTCCTGCCCCTTTACGGGCAGGCTCACGTGGCCATCAAGGCCTGCATGGCCATGCAGGCTGGTGCCCCCGGCCGCTGCCAGCGGGGCAAGGTTGGGCAGGTCGGCATGGAAGGTGGCGGCGATCGGCTGCGTGGTGGTGGCCTGCCCGGTCACCTGCGCCAGCGGGTGTGACAGCGACAGCGTAACCGGCCCCTTTGGCGCGTCGGGCCGCCACAGCATATCCAGTTTCAACGGGTCGGCGGTAAACAGCATGGGCTGGCTGCCCGGAATGCGCAGGCCCGTCACGGTGGCGTGCACCGCCGCATGTTCCGGCTGCCCCGCAACCGGAGCGCTCAGCCCGTCGGCCACCAGATGCAGGTTGGTGAAGCTGGTGTCGTTATAGGTCAGGCGGTCGATGTCGAGCGTGCCGTTGCCCGTGGGGCGGTCCAGCGTGCCGCCCAGATGGGCGGCAAGATCCGCACCCTGCCAGCCCGTGCCGCCCGTAGCCGTTACCGCGCCGCTATGGGCCGCGACATCCAGCGCCATGTGGTGATCGAGCAGCCCGAGCTGTCCATGCGCGCTGGCATGAATGCCCCCCGTGGCCAGCGCAAGCGCCAGTTGCGTATTCTGGCGGGGGCCATGCAGCCCCAGCGAGAGGTCAAGCGGCGCAAGGGCGGGCACGTGGCTGAGCGTGGCGAGGAAGCCATCCGTTCCTTCACGGGCATGCAGGTCCAGCGCCACGTCGCCCTTGCCCAGCTTCGTGACAAGGTCGAGGCTGCCGGGATGATCGAGCCGGACCAGCTTCAGCGCGATATCGGCTGGCGGCAGGGTTGCGACCGAGAAATGGTCGAGCACCGGGGCGATATCAGCCAGGCTGGCATGGCCATTGAGGCTGAAGGCGGCGGGAACCTGTGCAAGGGCCGCCCCCACATCAATGCGCGCCACATGCACGGCCCTGATATCCACGCCCATGTGGATGCTGCCGCTCGAGGGTTTTTCGGGCTTTGGCGGGTGGGCGGGGTCATCCTCGCTCAGGCGCGGAATGGCCAGCCGCGCCATGGACAGGTTGCTGATGACCGCCCGCCGCGTAAGCAGGCGCAGGGGCGACCAGTCAAGCTGGAGGTCATCGATCGACAGCCACGCACCCTTGTAGTCATCAAGTTCAAGATGCTGGACATGCAGCGCATCGGGAAAGCGCCCGCCCAGCCCCGACAGGTGCACGCTGCCCCCGGTCAGGCCCGGCAGGCGGCGCTCGATTTCGCGCTGGCCCGCCCCGGTATTGGCCGCCACCAGCACCATGGCCAGCGCCACGGCCACCAGCCCGAACGGAATGCCCAGAGCCAGCGCGCAGGCGCGTGCGATGCGCCGCGCCGTGCGCGGCCGGGGGGCGGATGGCGTGTCTTGCGGCATCAGAATGTCTCCCCCAGGCCCACGTACAGCTCCCACCTGTCACCTTTGGCGGGGCGGTTGAGCGGCACCGCCACATCAAGCCGCACCGGGCCGATGGGGGTATAGTAGCGCGCCCCGGCCCCGGCCCCCACGCGCACCGTGCCCTGGAAGGGCGTGCGGTCCGCCGTGACCTGGCCTGCATCGATAAAGCCCACCGCGCCGAATTTCTGCAATATGCGCTGGCGGTATTCAAACGACCCCGCATCCATCGACGTGCCGCCAATGGCGTAGCGCGTATTGGTGAACTGGGGGCCAACGCCCTGATAGCGGAAGCCGCGCACCGTGGCCGAGCCACCGGCATAAAGCCGCTGATCGGGCGGAATGGCGAAGGTCGAGGCCCCTTCCACGTTGCCAATGGTGCCACGAAACGCCAGCACGCTGCGGCCGGGGCGCGACAGGCCAAGATGCCGGAGGTCGAAATAGGTCGAGACCGTGGCCTGCATGATGGCGAAGAACGAGGTGCCATCGGTCAGTGAGGCCGAGGGCGTGATGCTCGCGCCCACCCGCACGCCATGGGTGGCGGGGGTGATGGGGTTGTCCACGCCCGTGCCGTCGTAATTGGCGGTGAGCGGCACCGAGAGGATGAAGTAGCTGTTGGTGGCGCGCATCTGCTCGATCTGTTCCTGCTCGATCTGGCCGCCGAACGACACGTTCCAGTGCCGGTTGACGTGGCGCACGATGCCGATGCGCGCGAGCAGCGCGGTCTGGCGGTAGGAATAGAGTTCCTGCTTGATGCCCTCGATGCGGGCGCTGAGGTTCTGCTGGCGCGAGCCGAAATCGGGCTTCATCAGGTCGGCATAGAAATCATAGCCCAGCCCCTGCTCCGCCGAGCCGCCCAGCCCGGTGATCAGCGCGGTGAGCCGCAGCCGCTCGGCATTGCCAAACAGGTTGTTATGCGTCCAGGTCACACCCGCGCGGCCACCGAGATCGGTTGAATATCCACCCTCCGCCCCCACGCTGTGACGCTTGCCTTCATGAAAGCCGAAATCGAGCGGCATGCTGCCATCAGGTGCGAGCGTATCGCCATGGTTGACCTGCACATCGGAAAACAGCCCCGTCGAGGCGATATCCTGCCGGGCGCGCTCGATGCGCGAAGGCTGGTACAGCTCGCCCGGTGCGATGGTCAGCCTGCGCGCGATATAGGCGGGGTGCGTGCGCTGCAGCCCACCAAAGGCAAATGCGCCAAGGTTCACCACCGGGCCGCGATGCACCGTATAGGCAATGTCGAGCGTATGGGTGGCAGGGCGCAGCCAGGCCTGCGGGGTGCTGACATGGGCCAGCGCGTAGCCTTCCTCCGTCAACGCGGTCTGGAGCGCCGCCCCTGCCGTCAGCACGGCTTCGGCCTGCGCGGGCGCACCCGGCTTCATGCCAAACGCCGCCACCTCGGTGGGGTTGAGGTGGATGGGGCCATCGCCCTTATCGGGGTTGAGCGTGACCGTGCCGATGCGAAACAGCGGGCCGGTGCTGGCCGTAATGCTCACCTGCGCCTTGTGGCCCGCGGGCAGGGCCTGCAGCCATTCCGGCAGGTCGGGGTCGCGCCCGTCCTGCCCGCCATCAGCCGGGGTGGCGGCCTTGTGGCTGCCATCGCTTATGGTGATGGTAATGGTGCCCGCGTAATAGCCATAGCTTTCCAGCGCGCTGATCAGGCGGGAATAATCGTTGTGGATGCGCCCGGTCAGGGCAAACGGGCTGACGGCCTGCGTTTTCTGGAGAGAAAGCAGGTCGGACGAGGCCTTGAGCGCCGCATCGAGGTCGGCATTGCCGGTGGGGCGGATGGTGGTGGTGTAGTCCTGCGGGTCGGCGGCGAAAGCCGCAGGCAGCCCCGGCAGGAGAACCGTAATGACCACGAACAGGGTAACATAACCGGCCCTGCGCCGGGCATGGCTCGCCAGGCGGGGATGACGCAATCCTGTCAAACGGTGCTGCCCCTGTTGCTGTCTTCTTTCATGCGGTCAGTTGCCCACAGGGTCTTGTCTGCCATTCCCGCCATGCATGATCAAACCGATATTAACGCTTCTCCCTTAATAAGTTCCGAATTTGTCGCATTGAAGGGCAAAACGGGCCGGGGATGTTGCAAACTGTCTCCACGCCCGCGTTCCTGACTTGACATACCCCCGATTCCGGCAGGCATGATCAGGACAGATCGGGCAAGGGAGCCGCACCCGGCATCCCACCCTTCGCACCAGGAGCGTTGATGGGCAGACCATGTGTTCCCGGCTTTATCGGCGGCAAGCCTCTTGACCGCGCGCAGGCAAGGCCCGATGTCTTGCCCCCGTTGCGCGGGCGCGTGCCCGCGATGATGCCTGAGGATACCTGACCCGTGAACAGCCTGTCTCCCCGCCCCGGCGTGGCCACGCCACAAGCCAGCACGTCATCCACCAGGGGGCTTCATGTCATAACATGGGGCTGCCAGATGAACGTGTATGACAGCGAGCGGATGTCCGACGTGCTGCGCCCGCTTGGCTACCGGGCCGTCAGCACGCCGGATGCGGCTGACATGATCATCCTCAACACCTGTCACATCCGCGACCGCGCGGCGGAGAAGGTGTTCTCCGAACTTGGCCGCCTGCGCAAGGTCAAGGAAGCGCGCGCCGAGCAGGGTGCGGCCACAGTGCTTGCGGTGGCGGGCTGCGTGGCCCAGGCGGAAGGCAGGGAAATCCTGGCCCGCGCGCCCTATGTCGATATCGTGCTCGGCCCCCAGACCTATCACCGCCTGCCCGAGATGGTGGCCCGCGCCGCCCGCGCGGCAGGGGCCGTGATCGAGACCGACTTCCCCGTCGAGCAGAAATTCGACTTCCTGCCCGCTGACCGTGCGGCCCCTGCGGGCGGGTCCGCCTTCCTCACCATTCAGGAAGGGTGCGACAAATTCTGCTCCTTCTGCGTCGTGCCCTACACGCGCGGGGCGGAAAGCAGCCGGCCCGCGCAGGCCGTGATCGATGAGGCCCGCAGGCTCGTGGCAGGCGGCGTGCGCGAAATCACGCTTTTGGGCCAGAATGTGAATGCCTATCATGGTGATGGCCCGGATGGCCGCACATGGAGCCTTGCCCGCCTTGCCCGCGTGCTGGCGGGGGAGCTGGGCATCGAGCGCATCCGCTACACCACGTCGCACCCGCGCGACATGGAGGATGACCTGATCGCCGCCCATCGCGACCTGCCGCAGCTCATGCCGTTTCTGCACCTGCCGGTGCAGTCCGGCTCCGACCGGGTGCTGGCCGCGATGAACCGGGGGCACACAGCCGATGACTACCGCATGCTCGTGGCCCGCCTGCGTGAGGCGCGGCCCGACCTTGCCCTGTCGTCGGATTTCATTGTGGGCCATCCCGGCGAGACGGATGCCGATTTTGCCGACACGATGCGCCTGATTGATGAGATCGGCTTCGCGCAGGCCTATTCCTTCAAGTATTCCTCCCGCCCCGGCACGCCCGCAGCAGGCGCTGGCATGCACGTGCCCGAGGACGTGAAGGATGCCCGCCTGCAGGAACTCCAGGCCATGCTGCGCGTGCAGCAGGATGCATTCAATGATGCAACCATAGGCCAGGTGGTGCCCGTGCTCTTTACGGGCCGCGGGCGCAAGCCCGGTCAGGTTTCGGGCAAGAGCCCATGGCTGCAGGCCGTGAGCGCTGAAGGCCCGGACAGCCTGATCGGCCAGATCGCCAATGTGGATATCCGCCACAGGTACACCAACTCGCTTGGTGGTATCCTGACAGAGGAGACAGACAGGGCTTGAGAGAACAGACACAATCCACGCTCCACGCCCCCCGTCGCAGCGGCGGGCGGCGTCCCCCCGGTGGCACGGCCGCGGCCAATGACCGCACCGTGACCATGCAGTTTGAAGATAACGTGCTGCTGGCGCAGCTTGTGGGTGACCATGACCGCCACCTGCTGCATCTTGAACGTGGATTTGATGTCCGGCTGGCGTGCCGGGGCAACCGCATCGCCATTACGGGCGCGGCCCAGCGGGTGGAACTGACACAGGCCACGCTGACCGAACTCTACCGCCGCGCAACAGTGGGGCAGATGGTCGATACCGCCACCGTCGATACCGCCATCCGGCTTGCCGCCCATGCCTTTTCGGCGCCTGCGCCACGCCCTGTTACGGGAGGACTGCCCGCCATGCCCGACACCCGTACTGCCACGGCCCCCGCCAGCCCCACGCTGGCCGACCTGCCCACCATCATGACCCGTCGCGGCCCCGTGGCCCCGCGCTCGGTTGGTCAGGCCGAATACATGGCCATGCTCGCCCGGCAGGAAATGGTGTTTGGTCTTGGCCCTGCCGGCACCGGCAAGACCTACCTGGCCGTGGCGCAGGCGGTAGCCATGCTGCAGGCGGGCCAGGTCGACCGCATCGTGCTGTCGCGCCCAGCGGTGGAGGCAGGCGAACGGCTGGGCTTTCTGCCCGGCGACCTGAAGGAAAAGATCGACCCCTACCTCCGCCCGCTGTATGACGCCCTGCATGACATGATGCCGGGCGATCAGGTGATCCGGCGCATGGGCACGGGCGAGATCGAGGTCGCGCCCCTGGCGTTCATGCGCGGGCGCACGCTGGCGCACTGTTTTGTCATTCTGGACGAGGCGCAGAACACGACCCCCGCCCAGATGAAGATGTTCCTCACCCGCATGGGTGAAGGCACGCGCATGGTCATTACCGGCGACCTGAGCCAGGTTGACCTGCCGCGTGGCGTGACATCCGGCCTGCGGGAGGCGGTCGATACCCTCGACGGCCTGCCCGGGATCGGCATGATGCGATTTGAATCGCGTGACGTGGTGCGCCACCCGCTGGTGGCGCGTATAGTGGAGGCATACGACCAGCGTGCCGGGGCTGAACGCCGCCCCCATCGCGCCCGGTCGCAGCAGGAGAACGATGAAACCTCGAAGTAGCACAGGCCCCGCCCACACGGGCGGGGTCGCAGCAGGACGGGCCATGCAGCCCGCCCTGAAGGCCGGGCTCGATGGCCCCGATGTCACGGTGGCGGACAGGCGCTGGAACCGTGCCGTCCTCCACCCCGCCCGCGTGGTGGACCGCGCGGTGCGCGCCACGCTCGGAGCCACGGGCTGCCATGGCCCGGTCACGGTGGTACTGGCCGATGACCGCACGGTGGCCCGCATGAACTGGCGGCATCGCGGGCGCAACAGGCCCACCAATGTCCTCACCTTCGAATACCCCGCCGCAGGCGGCATATGGGGCGGCGACATCATCATCGCCTTCGAGACGGTGGCGCGCGAGGCGCAGGCCGCAGGCCGCGACATGGCCGGCCATCTGGCGCATCTGGTGGTGCATGGCGTGCTGCATCTGGCCGAATATGACCACCACCACCCCGGCGAGGCCCGCGAGATGGAAATGCTCGAGGCCCGCATCCTGTCCGGCCTTGGCGTTGCCAACCCGTGGAAACCGGGCCGCATGGTAAGCCGGGGGGCACGCTCATGAGCCGCCCCGGCACCGATGCCAACGAGGAGCCTCCATCCGGGTCGCGCGGCAAGGGATTTCTGTCGCTGTTCAGCCGCAGGCGCGCTGAACCGGGGCTGCGTCATTCCATTGCCGCGCTGGTCAAGGAAGCCGATGATGCGGCGGGGGATGACGCCAATCCCCACGCCTCCGAACTCGACCGGCAGGAGCGCGCGCTTCTGGCCAACGTGCTGCGCCTGCGCGGCATCACGGCGGATGACGTGATGATTCCGCGCGCCGACATCGTGGCGATGCCGGTCGATATCAGCCTCGATGAGGCGCTGGCCATGATCCGGCGGGAAAACCATTCCCGCATGCCGGTCTATCGCGACCAGCTTGACGACATCGTGGGCATGATCCATGTGAAGGACCTGATCGCCTATGTCGGCACGTCGGAGGCCTTCCGCATGGAGCCGCTGCTGCGCCAGCCGCTCATGGTCGCGCCCCAGCTGCCCGTGCTCGATCTGCTTTTGCAGATGCGGCTGCGACACGTGCATCTTGCCCTCGTGATCGACGAGTATGGCGGCATTGACGGCCTCGTCACCATCGAGGATCTGATCGAGACCATCGTGGGCGATATTTCCGACGAGCATGACGAACCGACCGTGAACATGATGCGCGAACGGCCCGATGGCACGCTCGATGTCGACGCCCGCACCCCCGTCGCCGCCTTTGAAGAAAAAGTCGGCCCCGTGCTCACGCGCGAGGAGCGCGAGGCCGAGATCGAGACCGTGGGCGGCCTGGTGTTCCGTCTGGCAGGCCACGTGCCCACGCGCGGCGAGATCGTGACGCATGAAAGCGGCATGGTGTTCCGCATCCTTGATTCGGATGCCCGCCATATCCGCCACGTGCGCGTGCGCCTCCCCCCGCGTGAGGCCGCCGCGCAGCCAGCCTGAACGGATGGCGCGTCAGCCCCGGCGCGCCATCCGATGCGGGCATGATGGATTTACGCACGCCCCGCGCCGCCTTAATACTGATACCCGCCGGGGCCATGCCCCACCCCTGTCCCCACCGGAGAGTGACCCTAATGCCCATCACACGCCGCACCCTGCTTGCCCTTACCCCCACCCTCATGGCTGGCGGCCTGATGTCCGGCCGGGCCATGGCGCAGGCGGCGGACCCGCGCCTGTCCATCCGCGCCGTGGGCAACCCTGCGGCCAAGGTGCATGTGGAGGAATTCTTCTCGCTTACCTGCACGCATTGCGCGCGTTTTGCCGCCGAGGTCTTCCCCGAAGTGCGCAGCAAGCTGATCGATACGGGCAAGGTGTACTACATTTTCCGTGATTTTCCGCTCGACCAGATCGCACTGACCGGCTGCATGGTCGCACGCGCGCTTGCCCCCGAGCGTTACGAGCCATTCGTGCTTGCGCTGCTGTCGAGCCAGGATCGCTGGGCCTTTGGCAAGGAACCGGCGGAATCCGAGGCCGAAATCCAGAAAATGGCCGCCCTTGCCGGCATGTCCTCCGACCTGTTCCAGCAGACCGTCCATGACGACAAGCTGCGCCATGCCATCATGGACGAGGAAGACCGCGCCCAGGCCCAGTACAAGATCGACGGCACGCCCACCTTCCGCTTCAATGACAAGGAGCAGGTGGCTCAGGAACTGACCTACGAGCAGTTTGCCCAGAAGGTTGAAGCGGCGGCCCGCTGAGCATGACCGCCCGTTTCGTCCGGCTGCGCATCGCAGGCTTCAAGAGTTTCGCCGACCCGGTCTCCGTGGAGATCCTGCCTGGCCTGACCGGCATTGTCGGGCCCAACGGCTGCGGCAAGTCCAACGTGGTCGAGGCCCTGCGCTGGGTCATGGGCGAAACCAATGCCCGCGCCCTGCGCGGCGGCGAAATGGATGACCTGATCTTCGCTGGCACCACCGCGCGCGCCGCCCGCAACATGGCGGAAGTCACCCTGACGCTGGAAGGCGCAGCCGAAATCGCCCCCGCCCCCTTTACCGGGCAGGATGAGCTTCAGGTCTGCCGCCGCGCCGAGCGCGGGGCGGGCAGCGGCTACCGCATCAATGGCCGCACCACGCGCGGGCGCGACGTGCAGACCCTGTTTGCCGATCTGGCCTCGGGCGCGCGGTCATCGGCCATGGTCAGCCAGGGCCGCGTCTCGGCGCTGGTCAATGCCCGCCCCGAGGAGCGGCGCACCATTCTGGAGGAAGCGGCAGGCATTACCGGCCTGCACGGTCGCCGCCACGAGGCCGAACTCAAGCTGCGCGCAACCGAGGCCAACCTCGCGCGCGCGGAAGACCTGCGCCTGCAACTCGAATCCCGGCTCGGTGACCTGCAGGAGCAGTCCGAACAGGCGAGCCGTTACCGCGAACTCTCGCAGGGGCTGCGCGAATCCGAAACCGCCCTTCTGGCGCTGCTGCATGCCCGCGCCCATAACGGCGTGGCCGAGGGAGAAGCTGGCCTGCTCGCCGCCCGCACCGACCTCAGGGCCGCCGAGGAGATGGCCGAAACCGCCGTCCTCACCGATTACGAAGTGACAAAGACATTGCCCGCCCTGCGCGAGCAGGTGGACACGCGACGCACCGCGCTGGAGCGCTTCAAGGTCCGCGCCGAAACCATTGCCGAGGAACTGGCCCGCGCCGAGGCCGCGCTGGAACAGGCCCGGACCCGCCTTGCTGAATGCGAGGGCGTGCAGGCTGCGGCCCTTGCCCGGCGTGATGACGCCACTCTCATGCTCGAACAGCTTGAGGCTGAGCGGGCGCAGGTGGCCCAACGCCTGTCAGCCCTGCCCGCCCTGCGTGAGGCGGCACAGGCCGAATGCACCACGCTGGCGCAGGCCCTGACCGGAATGGCTGCGCGCGTGGAAGAGGCCACCACCACCGTGCGCGAGGCCGAACTGCAGGCCACGCAGGCGCGTGAAGGCCTTGCCACCGCCACCGCCGCGCATGAGCGTCTTGCCACCCAGCACGCGGCCCTCGCCACCGAGATCGCGGCGCTGGAAGCCGATATGCCAACGGCCGAATCCATCGCCGCCCATGACGAACAGATCACCCTGACCGAGGCGCAGGCCACGCAGGCCATGACCGCGCGCGAGGATGCCACCCGCGCCCATGCGGATGCCGCGCTACAGGCCGACCTTGCCCGCAATGCCGCGACCGAGAGCCTGCGCGTGCATGCGCAGGCCACGCAGGATACCGCCACCGCCGCCAGCAGGCTCGAAGCGCTCGAGCGCGACGTGGCCGCGCTGGGCAACCATGTGCGCAATGCCCGTGCCGAGCTGGTGCCCGAAGATGAGCGCGCCCGTCTGGCCCGGACGGCCACCGAGGCCGAAACGGCTCTTGATACCCTCCGCGCCGAACGCGCCACGGCGGAAGACGCCCGCGCACAGGCCACTCAGGCCGAAATTCAGGCCAATGCCCGCCTGAAGGAAGCCCGCGCCACCCGCAGCGCCACCGAGGAAGCCCTGCGCGCTGCCCGGGCCGCCCACAAGCGCGCGCGCGATGAAGTGGATACACTCGCCGCCAGCATGATACGCCTGCGCGCGCAGGCCGTGCCCGATGAGGCCCTGCAGGCGCTCACCACCAAACGCGAGGCTGCTGCGGCAGCACTGGACTCTGCCCGCCAGCACATGGCGGCAATCGAGACCGCGAGCGTGGCCGCCACGCAGGAGGATGAAGCCTGCGCCGCCCGCCTGACCGAGGCCCGCGCCAGCCTGTCGGGCCTCGAGGCGGAAGCCGATGGCCTGGCCCGCGCCCTGCACAGCGAGACGCAGGCCAACCCCGCCAGCGGCATGACGCTGGCCGATAGCCTGCACGTGCCCGCCGGGCTGGAAACCGCGCTGGCCGTGGTGCTTTCCGATGGGCTTGAGGCGGTGGTCGAAGGCATGGCCCCCCGCTCATGGCATGATCTGCCTCCGGCCACGCAAGCCCCTTTTCCTGCCGCGGGCATCGAGCCGCTTTCCGCCGTGCTCGAGGCACCGCCTGCCCTGTCACGCGCGCTGGGTGCCGCCGGCCTGCTGCCTGATGGCATGGATGGCGCGGCCCTTCAGGCCAGCCTGACCCCGGGGCAATGCCTTATCACCCGCGAGGGGGCGCTGTGGCGGTGGGATGGCTACACGCAGGCCCCCAACCTGCCCGACCGCGCGGCACTCCGGCTTAAACAGCTCGGCCGCCTGCGCACCCTGCGCGCGGAACTCGAGCAGCTGCGCGGTGTGCTCCCGGCGCTGGAGCAGGCGGCACAAACCGCCACAACCACCCGCCAGCAGGCAGCCGAAGCCCTGACGACGGCCCGCGATGCCCGCATGGAAGCCGAGAACGCACTCGAGGCCGCCCGCACGGCAGAGGCCGAGCTTTCACGCCAGCACGCCACCATCGCGGCCCAGATCGATACGCTCTCGGTGCAGCAGGCCACGGCCCAGGCCGCCCTGATGGATTCCGATGCCGCCTGCGCGCGCGCCACTGCGCAGGAAGCCGATCTGCCCGACCTCGATCAGTTGGCCCGTGCCCAGCAGGCGGCAGCACAGGCTGCCACGCAGGCGCAGGATGCCGAAAAGGCGCTCCGTACACGCTGCCAGCAGGCTGAAGCCGCACTGGAACAGGCCCGCCGCGCCCTGCAGGCCGCCACGACCCGGCATGGGGAGGCGGAAACCCGCCTGCAGGCCCTGCTGCCCGAACAGGCCCGGCTGGAAACCGACCGCAACACCGCCAGCAATGAACTGGCCACCCGACGCGAACAGCTTGCTGCCCTGCCCGCCCCTGCCCAGGCGCAGGATGCAGCCCGACAGGCGACCGCTGCCGCGACACAGGCAGGCCAGGCGCTGGAACAGGCCCGGATAGTGGTGGAAGAGGCCACGACCCGGCTGGAACAGGCCCGCATCGCACGCGCGGCCCTTGAGCAGAAAATGCGCGAAACCGGTGCCCGGCTTGAAGCCCGGCAGGCCCGCATGGCTGACCTGACCGATGGGCTGCAGCAGGCACAAGCAACTGTTGCCGCCGCCCGCACCCGCCTTGAGGCCCTGCCTGACATGAGCGGACTGGAACACGCGCTGGCCAGCCTGCGCGAAGAGGCCGAAAGCCTGCGCGCCCAGGAAACCGAGCAGCGCGAGACCCTGGCCCGCCTGCATACGGAGGAGGCCACCCTGCGCCAGCGCTTTGACGCATCGGGGCAGGACATGACGCAGTGGACCGCCCGCGTGGAAGCCGCCAGCCTGGAAGCCGAAGCTGCGGCAAGCCGCCTGCATAATGCGCAGGCCGAGCATGAGCGTGTGGCTCCCCAGCCCGTTGCCGTGCGCGAACGCCGCGATGCGATCGCGACCGAACTGGCCCAGCATGAAGCCAGCCACGCTGCGGCGATGGTGGAACTGCAGCAGGCTGAAACCCGCATGGCGGAAGTGCAGCAGGGCCGCCGCACGGCGGAAGAGGTGCTGACCGCGGCCCGTGAAGCCGTGGTCCGCGCCGAAGGCAGGCGCGAGCAGGCACAGGTGCTGCTGGCCCAGTTGCAGGCGGACTCAACGCCGCCAGCCGGCGTGGTGCCCGCCGATCTGAGCGTGAATGCCGAGACCGGCCTGCGCCGCAAGGTCGCCCGCCTGACCCGCCAGCGCGATGAGCTTGGCCCGGTCAACCTGCGTGCCGAGCTTGAGGCGCAGGAGGCATCGGGCAAGATCGACACGATCCTGCATGAGCGCGACGAACTGCAATCGGCCATTGCCCGCCTGCGCGGCATGATCGGGCAGCTTAACCGGGAGGGACGCGAGCGGTTGATGGCGGTGTTCTCGCAGATCGACCAGCATTTTCAGGCGCTGTTTGCCCGCATGTTCAATGGCGGGCGGGCGCATCTGGGCATGGTGGGCAATGACGACCCGCTTCAGGCCGGGCTGGAAATCTATGCCCAGCCGCCGGGCAAGAAACTCGCCACGCTCTCGCTGCTTTCAGGCGGCGAGCAGGCGCTCACCGCGCTGTCGCTCATCTTTGCGGTGTTCCGCTGCAACCCCGCCCCGGTCTGCGTGCTCGATGAGGTCGATGCGCCGCTCGATGACGCCAATGTGGGCCGCTTCTGCGCCCTGCTCGCCGATATGGTGGCCGAGGCGGGCACGCGCTTCCTTGTCGTGACCCACCACCAGCTGACCATGGCGCATATGGACCGGCTGTATGGCGTGACCATGCAGGAGCGCGGGGTCAGCCGCGTGCTGTCGGTTGACCTCGAACGCGCGACCGAAATGGTGGATGCCGAACCCGCCAGATAACAGACTGATGAGAAAACGCCGCCTTTTGGAAAAAAGGCGGCGCCCAAAGACTTTTATGATTGCCGATAGATGGTGCGACGGGGGCGGTACCTGCCCGCATCCCGTCAGCTCCCAGTTGGCCCTTACGGCATCATGCTGCCCGTCTCGATGAAGCGCTGATGCCACGAAAGCGCCTCGGTCAGCAGGTGCGGCGACTGCTGGCCAAACGATCCCGCGCGGGCGCGCTTGTAATAGTCCTGTAGCATCGGGCGGTAATCGGGGTGGGCACAGTTGGCGATGATGACTTCCGCGCGCTGCTTGGGCGAGAGGCCACGCAGGTCGGCCAGGCCCTGTTCGGTCACGAGCACCTGCGAATCCTGCGTGATGTGATCGACGTGGGATGCCATGGGCACGATGGCGGAAATCTTGCCACCCTTTGCGGTGGATGGCGTCATGAACACGGAAATATAGGCATTGCGGGCAAAATCACCCGAGCCGCCGATACCGTTCTGGATCTTCGAGCCCATGATCTGGGTCGAGTTCACGTTGCCGTAGATGTCCGATTCGATCAGGCCGTTCATGGCGATACAGCCGAGGCGGCGGATCAGGCCGGGATGGTTGCTGATATCCTGCGGGCGCAGGATGATCTTCTTCTGGAACTCGCGCATGCGGCTGTTGAGCGCTTCGGCGGCTTCCGGGCTGAGCGAGAAGGCCGTGGCCGACGCCACCCGCATCTTGCCGCTTTCCAGCATGCCGAGCATGCCATCCTGAATCACTTCGGTGTAGGCGGTCAGATCATCGAACGGGCCTTCCTCAAGGCCACCCATCACGGCATTGGCCACGTTGCCCACACCGGACTGAAGCGGCAGCAGCGAGGGCGGCAGGCGGCCCATCTTCACTTCATGGCGGAAGAATTCCATCAGGTGGCCCGCAATGCCGCGCGCGGTCTCATCCGGCGGCGAGAACGGGGCGTTGCGGTCGGGCGCATTGGTCTCGACAATCGCCACGATCTTGGCCGGATCGACCTTGAGCGAGGTGCCGCCGATGCGGTCATCGGGGCGCAGCAGCGGGATGGGCTGGCGGTGCGGCGGCAGGGCGGCGCCATACCAGATGTCGTGCATGCCCTCGAGCGCTGCGTCCTGCCAGCTATTGACCTCGATGATCACCTGCCTGGCGGTGTCGAGCCAGGTCTTGGAATTGCCGACGGAAGATGACGGCACGATGCTGCCATCCTCACGGATGGCGGTGGCCTCGATGATGGCGGTGTCGATCGTGCCAAAGAAGCCCGCCCATGCCATGGGGGCGACATGGCTGAGATGCATGTCGAGATATTCCGTCTCGCCCTTGTTGATGCGCGCGCGCAGGCCGGGATCGGAGTTATAGGGCATGCGGAAAGAGATGCCGTTGACCTTGGCGAGCGCGCCATCAAGTTCCGGCCCGGTCGAGGCACCCGTGAGCAGCCGGATGCGGTGTTCCTTACCCTCGGCGTGCGCGCGCTCCATCAATGCTGCAAGCGCCTGCGGCACGGCCTTGGGGTAACCGGCGCCGGTAAAGCCACTGGTGCCCACCGTACTGCCCGGGCGGACAAGGGAGGCCGCCTGCTCGGCGGTGGTGATCTTGGCCCGGAGCGCCGCATTCCGGATTCGGGTGTGGTCGATCATGAACTTTCCCTCAAACTCTTATCGTTATGCCCGGCCGGTCGAGACCGCGCCGGATTGCCGTATGCCGTTGTCACGGCCCTGGCCGGGGCCGATCTGCGGGGATGGCGGCCGTGGCGCGGGTATTCCCTTTGCACCACTGCGCCTGTCCCTGCGTTTCACTTCAGCATGACGTCTTCATCTGTTCTCCGTCCTGCAGGCTACGTCACAACAAAAAAGTGTGACACCGCAGCCGGACTCCGGTCGGCGGTGTCACGTTTACTCCATCAGGCACATCACCGGCAGGAGCGCAAAGCCCTATGCCGGTCTGTGTCCCGGGCAATATATTCGGGTTTTTCGTGTACAATATCGTTACCCGAATGCAACCGGTTTGTGTCATTAAGGATACATTATTGCCCATCCCCCTAGTGCATGGCGGCCAATCTTGTGAATAATAGGAGACCAGACCCAGCAAGGGGCAACACCCGGACCGGCCATCAACAGGAGAGGATTTTCGTTTGAGACGTCGATTTCCCTCTCATCGGCCAGTCATGGCACGGGATGCCATATCCCCGCCCGCCGCCGAGCGGGAAGAAGCTGCCCCCCCGACCCCGCCCGCGCTGCCCACGCACCCGCTGGCAGGGCTGCTGGCAGGCCGTCCCCTGCGGGTGGTGGGCGACGTGCATGGCGACCTGCACGCCTTCCGCCATGCCGCAGCGACCGACCGGTTTGTCATACAGCTAGGCGACCTGGTGGATTACGGACCCGACAGCGCAGGCGCATTCCGCCTGATGCAGCGCCTGATCGATGAAGGGCGCGGGCTGTTCATACTGGGCAACCATGACCGCAAGCTGGCCCGCGCGCTGCAGGGCCGCAAAATGCGCCGCGACCCGCCTTTGATGGAAACGCTGGCCGCCTTCCTGCGCGAGGAGAACAGTGACGTGTACCAGCGCGCGCTGGATGATCTTGCGCGCGCACCCGCGTGGATCGTGCTGGGGCAGTCCATATTCGTGCATGGCGGCTTTCATGCCCGCATGCTTGGCGAACTGCCGCCGCCGGGGCTGGGCACGGTCACCCCCCTGCTGTCACGCGCCCTGTTTGGCGAGACGACGGGCCGCATGCAGAAAGATGGCTACCCCGAGCGCAGGCTGAACTGGGTCGATCACATTCCGCCGGGCTACACCGTCTATTGCGGGCATGACCGCCGCTCCACTGACGGGCGGCCCTGGGTGCGCCACGGCCGCATGGGCGGGCGCGCCATCTTTACCGATACCGGGGCTGGCAAGGGGGGGCATCTCGCGTGGATCGACCTCCCGCCCGTGCTGTAAGTCTTTATTTCACAAAATTTTTCCAACGCAGGAGCGCGGACACCGATGAACACCACCGAGGCCAGACAGGATGCAGCCCGGCTCAAGCTTGAAGAACTGCGCTGCAGCATCGACAATATCGATGCCGCCCTGATCTACATGCTGGCCGAGCGCTTTCGCCACACGCAGGCGGTGGGTCGGCTCAAAGCCGCTAACGACATGCCACCCGCTGACCCCGCGCGTGAGGCCCGGCAGGTGGCGCGCCTGCGCGAACTGGCCACAGCCGCGCATCTGGACCCCGATTTTGCGGAAAAATTCCTGGCCTTCATCATCCGCGAGGTCATTCGCCACCATGAGGCCATTGCCGCAGGCACAGGCCAGTAACCGCCGCCATGCCCCGCCAGCTTGTGCTCATGCGCCATGCCCAGGCCGCTCCCGCCGCGTTTGGCGAGATCGGCGCGCAGGCCGATTTCAACCGCGCGCTGACCCCGCATGGCCGTGACAGCGCACGCGCCCAGGGGGCGTGGCTGCGCGCGCGCGCCTTTGCTCCGCAGGTGGTGCTGGTCAGCCCCGCGCGGCGCACGGTCGAGACGCTTGCGGCACTGGGATCATTTTATGGCGATCAGAAACCCGATATCCGATATGTGAACGAACTGTATGAAGCGACCGCCGAAACGGTGCGTGACATGCTCTATGCCATTGACGATAAAACAAGCGATATCATGATGTTAGGCCACAATCCGGCCTTGGGTGCCCTGGTGTTTGGCTGGGGCGCGCGGCATTGCCCGCCTGCCCTTGATGGCGCGATGCAGCGCGGCTTCCCGCCGGCCTCGATCGCCTGTTTTACTGCCGAAAAACCATGGAATTCCGCCACCGACCGCGAAATCCACCTTAACGCCCTGTCTTGCCAATAATGTCATTGCGGCAAAGGGGGTGCATGGATTGCCACGGCGGGGGTTTCGTTCCTATCGTCAGAACCGAGGCCCGATGACTGCCGCGCCTTGCGGCACGCGGGGCAATATAATTTGGGCATAGCCATAAACTGCCGCATGAACGGCAGAATGCCCGGAGGTTGGAGACATGGCCCCCTGCCCCACCAGCGCAGGCGTGGCCCCAGGAGGAGAGTTGTAGATGAGCGAGTCCGGAAAAACTGCCACAATCTCGCTAGACGGCAAGGATGTTACACTGCCCATGCTGTCCGGCACGATGGGGCCGGAGGTAGTCGACATCCGCAAGCTGCCCGCCCAGGCCGGTGTATTCACTTATGATCCCGGCTATGGCGAGACCGCATCATGCTCCAGCAAGATTACCTTCATCGATGGTGAAAAGGGCGTGCTGCTGCATCGTGGCTACCCCATCGCGCAGTTGGCCGAACAGGCGACCTTCATGGAAGTGGCCTACCTGCTGCTTAACGGCGAACTGCCCGACAAGGCGCAGTACGACGGGTTTGTGAATTCCATCAAGCACCACACGCTGCTGCATGAGCAGATCCGCAATTTCTTTAACGGTTTCCGCCGTGATGCGCACCCCATGGCCATCCTGTGCGGCACGGTTGGCGCGCTGTCCTCCTTCTATCATGAAGGGCTGGATGTCTCGAACGCGGCCACGCGCAACCAGTCGGCCATGCGCATCATCGCCAAGATCCCGACCATTGCGGCCTGGGCCTATAAATACACGCAGGGCGAGACCTTCATCTACCCGCGCAATGACCTGTCATACGCCGAGAACTTCCTGTCCATGATGTTCGCGGTGCCGAGCGAGCCCTACAAGATCAACCCGGTGCTTGCGCGCGCCATGGACCGCATCCTGATCCTGCATGCCGATCATGAGCAGAATGCGTCCACCTCTACCGTGCGCCTTGCGGGCTCGACAGGGGCCAACCCGTTTGCGTGTATTTCCGCGGGCATCGCGGCCCTGTGGGGCCCTGCCCATGGTGGCGCCAACGAGGCGGTGCTGAAGATGCTGGCCGAGATCGGCCACAAGGACAACATCCCCGAATTCATCGCCAAGGTGAAGGACAAGACCAGCGGCGTGCGCCTGATGGGCTTTGGCCACCGGGTGTACAAGAACTTCGATCCGCGCGCCAAGATCATGCAGGCCACCTGCCACGAGGTGCTTGGCGAGCTTGGCATCAAGGACGATCCGCTGCTCGACCTCGCCATCGAACTGGAAAAGATTGCGATTCACGACGAATATTTCGTCAAGCGCAGCCTGTACCCCAATGTCGATTTCTATTCCGGCATCATTCTCAAGGCCATGGGCATCCCCACCAGCATGTTCACCGTGCTGTTTGCCGTAGCCCGCACCACCGGCTGGATCAGCCAGTGGAAGGAAATGATCGAGGAACCCGGCCAGCGCATCGGCCGCCCCCGCCAGCTCTATACCGGCTCGCCGCAGCGCGACTTTGTGCCGTTTGACAAGCGGGCCTGATTGAAGACCGTGCCGGGTGGGTAAACGGCCCTGCCCGGCACGACATTTTGATTTTTGTAGAGGCCCTATCTATTTAGACTGCCTTTACCATAACACGTTGCGTCGGTTACATATGCCAATGGACCGGGCATATTTATCAATCGAATCATCAAAATTAGATTTGCGGATGACTGCGCTTTATGAAGCTCTTTAACCCATAAGCTTCTCATTTCCCGGGGGCCGGTTCAGGGAACCACCTCGGATGGCTTTTGGCCAAGAGCCTTGCGGAAGTTGGCCAGACAGCTTCCAGATGCTCCATTTTACGCAATTCCTCATACCCCGTATGGAACGACACGTAGATATGATGATCCTGTTTAAAGGGATCATTCATGCCCTTGCCTCTCATCCGCTACGACGCGCCAGAGGGCCTGAAAAACATCATGTCGTTTTCAATGGATAGGCGGGTCTCGCGAAGCGGCCTGGCCAAGCCACGTCAGTCCCCCTGTAACACCGCCGGAATTATCCGCCTTCGTGGAGACATGCAGCGTTTCTGTGGCAGGCTGGCCTGACGAAGCATGAACTGCCTCTCCGATAAAGGCCCTCGTCTGACATAAAAAGAAGGCAGGCTCCATCCGCAGCCTGCTCTCTTTTTTATAAAGCCCTCCAGATGGGTCAGTCGCACTCACACCCGGCTGTCGGGCCGGGGCGCTTCTGGATCAGGTGATGGTCGATCCATTCCGACACCAGGCGCCGGGCCTCGTTGAGCGAGGATTCGGGGTGGTGAATACGGTAGAGGGTCGTGCAGGCATGGAAAGCCGACACATCGCTGGTCCCGACGCCACGCAGTTCCTGGTAGGCGGTGATTACGGCACGCTCGCATTTGCGGGCGATGCGACTGTTTTCAACAGACACGATGCGATGATCCACTAGTGAGAATGATTATTAATATTGAGATACTAGAGCGAATACCCCGTGGGGGCAAGGTACGCGAGCACTCACACTCTGCTGATCCGGTCACGTTATATTTCCGATGCGGCCTTTTTTTGGCAATTACGCCCCCTGCGTGCCGGACACCGATGGATTTTCCGCCCTGTTGCGGTTAATCGTCTGTGCTGACATTCAGTACACGCAATTCATTTGGCCGGAGATAGGGTATGCACGACGCCACGGGGAATGGGGCAGGACTTTCAACAGGCACAACGGCATGGGACCGCGATGCAGCGCTGATGACCGCGCGCCTGCTGCTGGAAATCAAGGCCGTCAATTTCCGCCCCGATGATCCCTACACCCTGACCTCAGGCTGGAAATCCCCGGTCTATATCGATTGCCGCCGCATCATCTTCTTCCCCCGTGCGCGGCAGAAGATCATGGAACTGGCAGTAGAAAAGATCGGCCGCCATGTCGGCTATGAAAGCATCGACGCCGTGGTGGGTGGCGAGACGGCGGGCATTCCCTTCGCCGCGTGGATTGCCGACCGCATGATGGCGCCCATGGCCTATGTGCGCAAAAAGCCCAAGGGTTTTGGCCGCAATGCCCAGATCGAGGGCGATGTGCCCGAGGGCATGCGCACCCTGCTGGTGGAAGACCTGACCACCGATGGCTCATCGAAGGTGCAGTTTGCCAACGCACTGCGCAAGGCGGGCGCGATCGTGGATCACACCTTTGTCGTGTTTTTCTACGGCGTGTTCCCCGGCGCATACCGCACGCTGGCGGATATGGACATCAGCCTGCATGCCCTGTGCACCTGGTGGGATGTGCTCGAGGCCTGCGCGGGCAAGCCCTACTTCTCGGAGAAGGACGCCGCCGAGGTCCGTCGCTTCCTTGAAGACCCCTGCGCGTGGTCAGCCAAGCATGGTGGCGTGGGCAGCGCGGAAGAGGCACTGGCGCTCAAGGCCAGGCGTGATGCCGGGGCCTGATCCACGGGCTCACTGATGCCGCGTGTTCTTGCCTTCGATTCAGGGATCGGGGGGCTGGGCGTCGTAGCCCAGCTCCGCCCCCTCCTGCCCGGCATACCGGTCGACTATCTGGCTGACACGGCCGTATTCCCTTACGGCGAACAGCCCGATACCCTGCTGCGCGAGCGGATCGTGCGCCTGGTGGGGGCGGCCATTGCCCGCCTGCGGCCCAGCGTGGTGGTGGTGGCGTGCAATACCGCCAGCACGCTGGCGCTCGATAGCCTGCGCGCGGCTTATGACGTGCCCTTTGTGGGCTGCGTGCCGCCCATAAAATGGGCCGCCGACCAGACCCGCACCGGCACGATCGGGCTGCTGGCCACGCGGGCGACCGTGCGCCGGCCCTACCTGAAGGCACTCAGCGCGCGCTTTGCGCCCAACTGCACCCTACTCGCCCACGGCGCGCGCGGACTGGCGGATATGGCGGAAAACGCCTTTCGCGGCACCCCGCCCGACCCGACCCGCCTCAGGGCGGAACTCGCGGGCCTGTTCGGGCAGCCCGGCGGGGCGGCAATCGACGTGGTGGGCCTGGGCTGCACACACTACACCTTCCTGCTCGATGCCATGCGTGAAGCTGGGCCGCCGCATGTCACCTGGCTGGACCCGGCCCCGGCCGTAGCCCGGCAGGCTGCCCGCGTACTGGCCTCGTGCCCAGCCCTAACCGAAGCCCCTTCCTCCTCCCTGCCCGAGCAGTTCTGCTTTACCGCCCTGCCGCATGATCTGGCGGCTCTACAGCCAGGTCTGGCGGCACTGGGCTACAGGCAGGGTGCGATCAGATTATTTGACGCTGCAGCCAATTCTGAGCACGGATAGTATTTTTTTCGGAGGAGGTGTCGGCTTTTGACAAAAAGCGACGTTCCTTGAAGCTTTTTGAGAAGGGTGCATGCGGCACCCTCCTGTATCAAAACACGGGGCAAGGCCCCCCGCATTTCGCCTCTCGTGCCAGTCAAGGGACAGGCACACACCCGCCGCCCCGCCTGCTAGCGCAGGCGGTTGACGGTATAGCTGGCCGTATCCTGCAGCATCTGGCGCAGGCGGCTCGGCGGGAAGATGGACAGCGCCTCACGTGCCGCATCGGCATATTCCGTTGCACGCTCAAGCGTGGTGCGGATGGCGCCAGTCTGTTCGATCAGGCGCAGGGCATGATCCAGATCCTCGGGCTTCTGCTCGCTTTCCTCGATTACGCGCTGCCAGAAGGCACGGTCCTCCGCCGAACCTGCGGCATAGGCCGCCAGCACCGGCAGGGTGATCTTGCCTTCACGGAAGTCATCACCCACCGTCTTGCCCAGACGGGCCTGGTCAGCAGCGTAATCCAGCGCGTCATCAACCAGCTGGAAGGCCATGCCCAGATTGGTGCCGTAGGATTCGAGCGCGCGCTCCTCCGCCTCGCCCCGGTCGGCCACGACAGCGCCCACCCGGCAGGCTGCGGCGAACAGTGCCGCAGTTTTGCCATGAATGACCTCCAGATACTGATCGATCTGTGTGGAGAGGTCATTCTGCGTGGACATCTGTAACACTTCCCCTTCCGCAATGGTGGCGGAAGCGGATGAGAGGATATTCATGACCTTGAGCGAGCCATCATCCGTCATGAGCTGGAACGAGCGGGCGAACAGGAAGTCCCCCACCAGAACCGAGGCCTTGTTGCCAAACACCGCATTGGCGCTGGCCATGCCCCGGCGGAGCGAACTCTCGTCCACCACGTCATCATGCAGCAGCGTTGCCGTGTGAATGAACTCCACGCAGGCGGCCAGCGCCACGTGGCGCTGGTGCGTGGCGTCGGGCCTGTAGCCGCACAGCCGGGCCGAGGCCAGCGTCAGCAGCGGGCGCAGCCGTTTGCCGCCGGCGGCCACGAGGTGGGCTGCAAGCTGGGGAATAAGGGCGACCGGGCTGTCCATCCGCTCGACAATGGCGCGGTTGCACGCCGCCATGTCATCCGCAAGATATTCCGCCAGATCGCGCAGGGCGACTTCTGATCCATCTGCCATCGGGCGGCGAGCCCCTTCGTCTTTCTGACTTGCCGTTTCGTCGGATTCCGGCAGACTAACTGCTAGGGCCAAAAGGTTACTCTCCCGGTTCCGAATGTATGAACATAGAATGAGTATATGGGCGGCGCTGGAATAACGGTCAAGCCGGAGCACACAGGCACACGGCACGGAGCAGTACATGACCTGCCTCTCCCCCCCACGGGCATGGACCCTGTAACCACAGGCCACCTGCTGGGCGGAAAGGTGGTCTATCGCCAGTTTTCGACTGGAAACAGGACCGGACTTGAGCCTGTTCTGATGGCGGCTTTCGTGCCGGCGCGCCCTGGCCAGACCGTAATGGAAGGTGGATGCGGCGCGGGCGCCGGGCTGCTCTGCCTGTCGAATCGGGTACCACGGCTGACCGGAATCGGGCTGGAGCATGATGGCGCCACCGCGGCGCTGGCCGGGCACAACTTCATGCTCAACCATCGCCACGACCTGCATGTGCGCCATGCCACCCTGCCTGCCCTGCCCGATGACCCTCTGCTGTCTGGCCCCGGCGTGCGCCGCATCGACCACGCCTTTGCCAACCCGCCATGGCATGGGCAGGAGTCGTCGGCCTCACCCCACACCCAGCGCGACCTTGCCCGCCGCCTGCCCACCGGTGCGCTGGGCGGCTGGGTGCGCGCCCTCGCCGCCCAGCTACGCCACCACGGCACGTTGACAATGGCCCTGCCCGCCAGCCTGCTGGCAGCATGCTGCACAGCCATGGAGAGCGCGCAGCTGGGCCGGATCAGGGTGCTGCCCTTCTGGCCCCGCGCAGGGCAGGCAGCGCGTATCATGCTGGTGCAGGGACGGGCGAATTCACGCGCGGGCAGCGAAATGCTGCCCGGCCTCGTGTTGCATGAAGCAGATGGCCGCTTTACGCCCGCGGCCCGCGCCATCCTGGAACAGGGTATGCCGCTTACGGCCTAAATAACGCACAGATGTTTGAAAAATAATGAAAGTTTCTGGACGCTGCCTTTTTTCAGAAAGGCAGCGTCTCTGAAGATTTTAAAAAAAAGCTTCACCAAAAACTTTTCTTCTCACCCTACTGGCAGGCGAGGCATTCCTCATAGTCGCCCGATGTCGCGGGGGGGCTGCCGCCATCCTTTGGCGGCACGTCACGCTTTTCCTGGCCATCGCTCACCGCATCGGCCCGCTGGATGGACAGGGAGCGGCAGTAATACAGCGATTTCACCCCCCGCTTCCACGCCATGTAATGGATCTGGTGCAGGTCGCGCTTGTGCACGTTGGCAGGCAGGAAGATGTTGATCGACTGCGCCTGACAGATGAACGGCGCACGATCCGCCGCATGCTCGATCACCCAGCGCTGGTCGAGTTCGAACGCGGTCTTGAACACGTCCTTCTCCTGCTGGGTCAGGAAGTCGAGATGCTGCACGCTGCCCTTGTTGAGCGTGATGGACGACCAGACATCGCTGGTGTTCCGGCCCTTGCTGGTCAGCAGCTTGTCAAGGTGGCGGTTGCGCACGGTAAACGAGCCGGACAGCGTCTTTTGCAGGAACACATTGGCCGCGATCGGCTCGATGCCGGGGCTGGCATTGCCCGCGATGATGGAAATCGACGCCGTGGGCGCAATCGCCATCTTGTTGGAGAAGCGCTCCATCACGCCATATTCCGCCGCATCGGGGCACGGCCCACGCTCTTCGGCCAGCTTGCGTGAGGCGGCATCGGCCTGCGCGCGGATGTGCTGGAAGATCTTGCGGTTCCAGCTCTTGGCCACAACGCTCTCGAACGGCACGTTCTTGGCCTGCAGGAAGGAATGGAACCCCATGACCCCCAGCCCCACCGAGCGCTCGCGCATGGCGGCGTAGCGGGCGCGCTCCATGTCATCGGGCGCGCGGTCGATGAAGTCCTGCAGCACGTTGTCGAGGAACAGCATCACATCCTCGATGAACTGCGGGTCATCCTTCCACTCATCCCACGTCTCGAGATTGAGCGAGGAGAGGCAGCACACCGCCGTGCGCTCTCGGCCATGGTGGTCCATGCCGGTGGGCAGCGTGATCTCGGCGCACAGGTTCGATGTCTTGACCTCGAGCCCCGCCAGCTTGTGGTGCTCGGGGCGCGCGTTGTTCACATGGTCGGAATAGATGATGTACGGCTCGCCCTGCTCCATCCGCGCGGTCAGGATGCGAATCCACAGCGCACGCGCCGAGACCTTGCGGATGACCGTGTTGTCCTTGGGGGAGAGCAGCGCCCATTCATCATCATCGGCCACAGCGCGCATGAACGCATCCGACACCAGCACGCCATGATGCAGGTTGAGCGCCTTGCGGTTGGGGTCGCCGCCGGTGGGGCGGCGCAGCTCGATGAATTCCTCGATCTCGGGGTGCCAGACCGGCAGGTACACCGCAGCCGATCCACGCCGCAGCGAGCCCTGGCTGATGGCCAGCGTCAGGCTGTCCATCACACGGATGAAGGGAATGACGCCCGAGGTCTTGCCGTTACGGCCCACGTTCTCGCCAATCGAGCGCAGGTTGCCCCAGTAGGAACCGATGCCACCACCCTTGCTGGCCAGCCACACATTCTCGTTCCACAGGTCCACGATGCCGCGCAGGCTGTCATTGGCCTCGTTGAGGAAGCACGAGATGGGCAGCCCCCGCGAGGTGCCCCCATTGGAGAGCACCGGCGTGGCCGGCATGAACCAGTGCCGCGAGATGTAGTCATACAGCCGCTGGGCATGGGCCGGGTTGGCCCCGTAATACGAGGCCACGCGGCCAAACAGGTCCTGATAGCTCTCATCAGGCAGAAGGTAGCGGTTGTTGAGCGTTGCCTTGCCAAACGCCGTAAGCAGCGCATCGCGGGAATGGTCCACGCGCACGGGATGATGACCGGGAAGCTGGACCACACTGTCCAGCATGTCAGACGTGTCAGGCATGGGCGTACTGTCCTTTCCCTGGACGATCCCATCCCCGTTGGCAGAACGATCGGCCATGCCGCCGGATACGTCATCCAGGACCATTTACATTCTCCGTAATCGGCCCGCGCCAAGGCACGCAGGGCCTTTCGGGCGCCTGCGTGGTGGGACGGGGTTTTATGATATGCCCCTATATATGGACCATTTCATGCCGCTTTGCACTACATAATGTAGGCCATGAAAAATGGGGAACGTTGTTCCGAATCAGCGGCCAGCTTACGTCAAGCGCATTGACGGGAGATTATTTTTTTTAATTTTTCTCCCCTCCGCCTCAGTCCGTCAGGCTGCCCCACCGCGCCTTTGCCGCCTCATCCTGTGCGCGGGGTTCGACCCAGGCGCTGTGCCCGCTGGCAAATTCCTCGCGTTTCCAGAACGGCGCGCTGGTCTTGAGCCAGTCCATCATGAAGGCGGTGGCCTCCTGCGCTGCGCTGCGGTGGGCGGAGGCACACAGCACCAGCACGATGGGCATGCCCACCGCCAGCCTGCCTACCCGGTGGATGACCGTGCAGCCCACCAGCCCGAATCGCGTGCACGCCGATTCCGCTATGCGGCGCATCATGGATTCGGTCATGCCGGGGTAATGTTCGAGTTCCAGCGCCACCAGCCCGCCACCGCCACGCACGATTCCGGTAAAGGCGGCGACTCCTCCCACATCCTCGTGCCCGCGCAGCAGCAGCGCGGTTTCATGGGCGCTATCGAACACCTCGGCCTGAACGCGGATCGTGACACGCGGCATAATGGTCTCAGCCCCCTGTAACCGGCGGGAAGAAGGCAATCTCGTCATGCGCGGCAATAGGGGCGGCGATCGTGGCGAAACTCTGGTTCACGGCTACGCGGATCAGCTCAGGCCTGGCGAAGATGGCGGCATACTCTCCGCCACGCGCGCGCAGGGCCGTAATCAGATCCTGCACGCAATGCGCGCCCTGCGGCAGGGGCAGCGTCTCGCCGGAGCGGCCGAGGCGGTCGCGCAGCCATGCAAAATAAAGAATGCGTAGCATTCCGCTCTTCTCTCCCACTCAGGGCAGGCCCGGCGCCCCGCAGGGGCGGGTCACGTCAGGGGGCCTGCTGTTCATGCACCGTGCCATCGGCGCTGACCTCGGTTGTGGTGCCATCGCCATTGGGCACGATGATCGCCGCATCCGCTGCGCCCTTATGCGTTGCCCCCTGCCCCGAAGACAATGCGGAAACGTGCCCGGGCAGCCCATCGTCCACTGCATCGTTGCCAATCTGCATCTCGCCCCCCGCGGGCAGGTCATGCCCGGCCCCGCCACCGGGCCGGGCTCCGGCGCCGGGCAGCATGGCTGCGACCCTGTCCCCCTGCGCCGGGTCCACCTGCCCATCAGGCAGAACGGGCCAGATGTTGCGCGCCTGCGGCATGATGGGCAGCACCTGCGGAGCCTGCCCGCTCACGCGGCGCATGTTCTCCCCCTCCGCGCGTGGCGTATTGGGCAGGCTGCCGGGAAATTCGGTATTATCGGCCAGGATCGGCCCGAATCCGCCGCATCCTGCCAGCCCCGCCAGCAATGACAGCACCATTGCATTGCGCACCACGCTCTTCCCTCGCCTCCTCGCCAAACCGGCGGGCGCATGGGCCCGCAGGGACGATCAGCCATGAAGCGCGTTAATTTTTCATGTAGGTCAGGAAGATAATTTGGTGGCGCCCGAAGCGCCGCGCCCCACATGGCGCAGCCCGGTAGAGACATAATCCCACCCGGTGATCAGCGTCAGGGCGGCGGCGATCCACATCATCACGGCCCCGAGCACATTGACCGGCAGCCAGCCGATATGCAGCAGCCCCGCCGTGCTGTCGCCTGCCAGCAGGAAGCCGATGGCCGTCATCTGGAATCCGGTCTTCCATTTGGCGAGTTTCGTCACCGGCAGGCCTATGCGGGTGGCGGCAAGATATTCACGCAGGCCACTGACCAGAATCTCGCGGCACAGGATGATGATGGCGGGGTACAGGCACCCGTAAGGCAGCCGCCCCAGCCCCGCCATGACCATGAGCGACGCGCCAACGAGCAGCTTGTCGGCAATGGGGTCGAGCATGCGGCCGAGGTCGGAATTCTGGTTCCATGCCCGCGCCAGCTTGCCATCGAAGTAATCGGTAATGCCCGCCAGGATAAACAGCACGCACGCGGCGCAATCGGTCTGCGCCGTGTGAATGACCACAAGCGCCACGACAATCGGCACCACGACAATGCGGGACAGGGTCAGGAGGTTGGGCAGGTCGGTAAGCATGCTGATACTGCTATAACCAAGAAAAGGAGAAAGCCAAGATACTGATAACGCCTGTCAGGCAGTTTACAGGCTCACATCTGCATGACAGCCGCTCACTCTCCTGTCCAGTCGGGATGGAAAAAACCGTAAATGACCCGCGCCATGTCGCGGTTGATGCCTGGCGCATGCTCGAGTTCTCCCAGGCCAGCCTGCCGCACGCCGCGCGCCGATCCGAAATGCTTGAGCAGCGCGCGCTTGCGTGCCGGTCCAACGCCGGGAATATCATCGAGTTCCGAGCGCACCAGCGTTTTGGAGCGCCCGGCGCGGTGGGTGGTGATGGCGAAGCGGTGCGCCTCGTCACGCAGGCGCTGGAGGTAATACAGCACCGGATCGCGCGGCGGCAGCTGGAAGGGTGGCCGGTCGGCGGTGTGGAACCACTCCCGCCCCGCATCACGGTCCGGCCCCTTGGCAATGCCCACCAGGGTCACGCCCGTCACGCCAAGTTCGTCAAGCACGCCGCGCACGGCGGTGTACTGCCCTGCCCCGCCATCAATAAGCAGGATGTCGGGCCAGTCCTCGGGGCGCACGCCTTCCTCGCGGTCCTTGAGTGCGCGGCGGAAGCGCCGTTCGAGCACCTCGCGCATCATGGCGAAGTCATCGCCCGGCGTGACCGGCCCCTTGATGGAGAATTTGCGGTAGGCGCGTTTTTCAAACCCCTCGGGGCCGCCCACCACCATCACGCCATAGGGATTCGCCCCCTGAATGTGGCTGTTATCGTAGGTTTCGATGCGTTTGGGTGGAGAGTCGAGGCCAAACAGGTCGGCCACGCCCTGCAGAAGCTTCGCCTGCCCCGCGCTTTCGGCCATCCTGCGCTCCAGCGCCTCGCGCGCGTTCAGGGCAGCATGCTCGATCACGCCACGCTTCTCGCCACGCTGCGGGTGGATGATCTCGACCTTGCGACCCCGGCGCAGGCTCAGGGCGGCGGTGAGCACGTCAAGCTCCGGCAGGTCCTGATTGACGAGCACCTGGGCGGGCGGGGGCTTGTCATCATAAAACTGGCCAATGAAGGCTGCGAGCACGTCGGGCGCGTTCTCATCACGCGCATGGCTGGGAAAGAACGCCCGGTTGCCGTTGTTGCGCCCCGCACGGATGAAGAACACCTGAATGCACGACTGCCCTGCAATCTGCCAGATGGCGATGATGTCCGCGTCACTCACGCTGGAGGGATTGATGACGCTGGAATCCTGCTGCAGGGCCGAAAGCCCGCGTATGCGGTCGCGGATGGCGGCGGCGCGCTCGAATTCCAGCGCCTCGGCGGCCTGTTCCATCTCACGGCCCAGCTTCTCGCGCATGTCCGGATCCTTGCCCGCCAGGAAGCTGCGCGCCTGGGCGGCAAGCTCGGCATAGTCCTCACGGCTGATGCGGTCGGTGCACGGCGCCGAGCAGCGATGGATCTGGTGCAGAAGACACGGACGCGTGCGGCCCTGCATCTCGCTATCGGAGCACGAGCGCAGCAGGAAGGTGCGCTGGAGCAGGTTCAGCGTCTGGTTGACCGACCAGGCCGAGGCGAACGGCCCCCAGTACGACGCCCCCTTGACCGGCTTGCCCCGGTGCTTGCTGATCTGGGGGAAGTCATGCCGGTCGGTCAGCATGATCCACGGATAGCTTTTGTCATCACGCAGCAGGATGTTGTAACGCGGCTGCATGCGCTTGATGTAATTGGCCTCAAGCAGCAGGGCCTCGGCCTCGGTATGGGTGGTGACGATTTCCATGCTGCGCGTTTCCGACACCATGCGGCGCAGGCGCTCGGTCAGGCGGCTGACATGGGTGTAGGAAATCACGCGCTTCTTCAGGTTCAGCGCCTTGCCCACATAGAGCACGTCCCCCTTTTCACCGAGCATGCGGTACACGCCCGGCGCCTGCGGCATGGTGCGCAGGGCATGGTGGATCGCGTCGACCCCCACCGGGCGGACTGGTGCGTCGGAAATGGCAGTTGTCATGGACGGCAGCCGTTCATCCACCGATAATGTGGATAAGTCTGTGGAGCAGGGGCCGAAAAAAACGTGCGGGTGGCGGTTTTCCGTTCCTGCACTTGGATTGCCCAAAAAAACATCACTAACAACAACCTACTGTTTTTAAACAATTATATTGGACAAGCCGGAGGCCGGAAAAAAAATCCGCTCCACGACAGGCCGGATTCAGTGCTGTCAACCCCACAGGTGGACAAATTATGGCATCCCTGTGTCCTGCTCCCCGGATTGTATTTTTGCAGGAAATATCAGCCGCCTTTTGCCATTCGTTCCTGTTTTCGTCCTGCGCCGGACTGTGTGGGGAAAAAAATATTCTTGTCAGCCTGCCACGGATCGGCAATGCAGCCGATATGCGTATCGTCACCTGGAATATCAATTCCCTTCGCCTGCGGATGCCGCTTCTCGCCCGGCTGTGCCAGGACACATCACCCGATATCGTCTGCCTGCAGGAAACCAAGGTGCCCGATGCCCTGTTCCCGCTTGCTGACGTGCGCGCCCTTGGCTTCGGGCATGTCGTGTTTCGGGGCATGAAGGGATATAATGGGGTGGCCATCCTGTCACGCCAACCCGTAACCGTGCTGGAGGATACGCCGGACTGGTGCGAAAAGGGCGACTGCCGCCACATCGCCGTGCGCCATGGCACGGGGGATGACGCGATTGACGTGCACGATTTCTACGTGCCTGCGGGGGGCGATGTGCCCGACCCGGTCGAGAACCCCAAATTCGCCCACAAGCTGGCTTTTGTGGAGGAGGCGCGCCAGTGGTTCTCGGCCCGCGCCATGCGGCGCACCGTGCTGGTGGGCGACCTGAACATCGCCCCCCTCGAGCAGGATGTGTGGAGCCACAAACAACTGCTCAGGATTGTCAGCCACACGCCTGCGGAGACAGAGCGCCTGCTGGCCTGGCAGCAGACCGGCTTCATCGACGCCATGCGCGAATTCGTGCCGCCGGATGAGAAGCTTTATACGTGGTGGTCCTATCGCAACCGCAACTGGAGTGCATCGAACCGGGGGCGGCGGCTGGACCATGTATGGGTCACGCCCGACCTGCAGGATGCCCTGCGCGGCATGGAGGTGCTCCGCACCGCCCGCGACTGGGAAAAGCCGTCCGACCACGTGCCGGTGCTGATCGACATCGACGCCTGACGGCCTGTTATCAGCAGATAAATTGACGGGCGCCGCCTTTTTAAACGCCTCACCCAAAACTTTTATCAATCCGTCGTTCAAACGCGACCGGGCCGCCCGAAACCGGGCGGCCCGTCACAATCCACGGTTCAGAATGAAACCCGTTCAGGCAAGGGCGCTCTTGCCGCCTTCGGGGTCGAGACGGTAGCCGCCGCCTTCCGTCACCAGCAGGCTGGCATTGGTGGGGTCGGGCTCGATCTTCTGGCGCAGGCGGTAGATATGGGTTTCCAGCGTGTGGGTGGTCACCGCCGCGTTGTAGCCCCATACCTCATTGAGCAGCACCTGCCGGGGCACGGGGCGCGTGCCCGCGCGGTACAGGAACTTCAGGATGGCCGCTTCCTTTTCCGTCAGGCGGATACGGCGGTTCTTGGCCGTTTCCTGCAACAGCTTGGCGGAGGGGCGGAAGATATACGGCCCGATGGCGAAGACCGCGTCCTCGCTGTTCTCGAAAATGCGCATCTGTGCGCGCAGCCGGGCCAGAAGCTCCGCAATGCGGAACGGCTTGGCCACGTAGTCATTGGCGCCCGCATCTAGCCCGCGCACCACATCCGTCTCGTCATCAGAACCAGTCAGGATGATGATGGGGATGCGCTTGCCCTTGCGCCGCAGGTCGGCGCAGAAATCACGCCCGTCCCCGTCGGGCAGGGATACATCGAGGATGATCGCGTCAAAACGCGCCCCCGGTTTCTGCAGCTTTTCCCAGGCTTCGGCGACGGAGCCAGCCTCGATCGCTTCAAATTCACCATCAATCTGTAGCTGTTCAACGAGCATCTGACGTAAAGTCTGATCGTCGTCCGCTATCAGTATGGGACGTGCTCCTGCCATCGAACCCTCTTTATCACTTTAGTCCCGGCCCTTTATCGAACCGGTCTCTGTCTTGCTGTTCATGCCCGACCCCATGACCAGCAGGCCCATGACCCGCCGGCCCCGATGCCGTATGCAGCCGGATGAGGCCGGAGATAACATAAATACGACCCGATCCAGAGGAATTCATGATACGCGCTATTTTGCAAACGAATACAGGGCTGGATGCACAACTGCATTGCATTCGCGAAATTATGCCCGCCATCATCGGCGCGGGCGGCGTAAAAACCCGTAAAATTGAGGGAGATCACGCAACACCTGCCGGTATTCTGCCATTGCGGCGCGTGTTCTATCGCGCCGACCGGGTGGCATCACCTGTTTGTCATCTGCCTGTCGAGCCGCTCTCGCCGCTCGATGGCTGGTGCGATGACCCCGCCAGCCCCGATTACAACCGCCATGTCACCCTGCCCCACCCTGCCCGGCATGAGCGTCTGTGGCGCGAGGATCACGTTTACGACATTGTGGTTGTGCTGGGTTATAACGACGCGCCTGTCCATTCTGGTGCGGGGTCGGCGATCTTCCTCCACCTTCCGCCCAAAGGCGGCAGGCCCACGGAGGGCTGCATCGCCCTGCCCGAGCCCGTGCTACGCCGCCTGCTGGCCGCAGGCCTTGCGGAAATCGAGGTCAGGCCGCCGGGATAGGCCCATCGACCACGGGCAGGCCCGTCCGGCTGGCATCCTCCTGCCCCGGCGGCATGAACAGCACGATGATGTCACCCTCCGCCGGTTCGGCCGGAATCGCATCCTCGGCGGAGGAAACCCAGATCGCCGTGCCCTTGCGGATAATCATGAACAACATGGCCGGGCCATCGGTCAGCCGGGTTTCGCTTATGGTTTCATCGGCAATATAGCTGCCAAAGCGCCAGCCCTGGGCGTAGCGGGAATCGATGAGCGAGAAATTCCACGCAGGCTCGCCCAGCACCTTGCCGCGCGAATCCCGGCTCAGCCCGTGATACAGGTCCAGCCTCGCAATGCCCGGACTGACCTGAAACACGCGCTGCCGCCCCAGATCAGGCGCCATGCGCGCGCAGACAAGGCCGTTATAGATGGCGTCCGGCGTGGTGGCGATCAGGTAGTCGGCGGGGCGCTCCTCCAGGCTTTCCTGCCCTTCGACCGAAAGCAGTTCGGCGCGCAGCACCGGCACGCCCACCCCCGCCGCCTTGTTGAGCGCAGGCGCATAAGTATCGACAAGCAGCACCGGCACGCCCCGGTCATGCACCACGCGGGCGAGGTTGGTGGACCATGCATTGGCGCCCATGATGGCCAGCGCCGGCTCATCGGACAGGGTCAGCTTGAGCGCGCGCGCCAGCGGGCGCAGCGAGAATCCATGCAGGATCATGGTCGAGGCGATCAGCGCGAACACGGCGGGCGTAATCATGTTGGCCCCCGCGTAACCGGCCTCCTGCAACTGCAGCCCCACCACGCCGGACACGGCGGCGGCCACGATGCCACGCGGCGCGATCCACCCCACAAACAGCCGCTCCTGCCACGACATGCTCGCCCCGATGGTGGAGAGGTAGATGCCCAGCGGCCGCACCACGAACATGACCGTGAATGTCAGCGCCATGATGGGCCAGGACAGCTCTGACAGCACCGTGCGCTGCAGGTCCGCCGTCAGCAGCACGAACAGGCACGAGACCACGATCACACCCAGCGATTCCTTGATGCGCTGGAGTTCCGACATGCCGGTCACATGCAGGTTGGCCAGCGCCATGCCAAACACGGTGGCCGCCATGAGCCCCGCGCCCTGCATGAGCAGGTTGCAGATGGCCGCAACCCCCATGGCGAAGGCCAGGATCATGGGAATGCGCAGGATCTCGGGCAGCAGGTCGCGCGCCGAAAGGAACTTGATGAGCAGGGCGGGAAAAATGCCGCACCCGATGGAAAACATGGTGGCGAACAGCAGATGCGGCCCGATTTCCACCGCTGCGAGCGATGCATCGGATGTGTGGCTGGAACTGATCAGCAGGCATTCGAGCATCAGTGTTGCCAGAATGGCGGCGATGGGGTCGTTCACGATCGCCTCCCACCGCAGGAAGGCCGCCACCCTTGGCCGCAGCTTGGTGTGCCGCAGCAGGGGCAGCACCACGGTTGGCCCCGTCACCACCACAATGGCGCCAAACAGCCACGCCGTGCCCCAGTTCAGATGCCCCACATAATGCGCCGCCAGTGAGCCGAGCACCCAGTTGATGGGCAGGGCCGCGGCAGTCAGGCGCAGCACGCCCTCGCCCGATTCACGCCACTGCCGCAGGTCAAGCGCGAGCCCGCCCTCGAACACGATGAACGCCACGGCCATGGACACGAGCGGGTGGAAATACGGCCCGATGGCCGTCGCCGGATGCAGGATGCCAAGCCCCGGCCCGCAGATCAGCCCAAGGGCGAACAGCAGCACGATGGCAGGCAGCTTGAAGCGCCACGCTACCCACTGGGCCGCAATGCCGCCGCCTAGCACGAACAGAATTCCAATTGCCAGGTTTGTTGCCTGCATTCCGATGTCCCATAATGTTGCACATGCCGCTGGCGCCAGCCTGCCGATGGATCATGAATGGGAAGGCCCCTCAGCCCCGCGCGCGGCACGCGCACACCCATCCCTGCGCCGCATCCATGATCCCGTCAGATTCGGCACATGACACTGTATATGTGCAACAATAACGCCCCAGGGCAGGAAACCAGAACCGGCCTGTCATAGATAAGCCAAAAATATTTCTTGCCGCAACAGAATACGGCGTGAATGTTAAAGACCCCGCAAGCGCGCTTTGACTTTCTTTTGTTGCGCTGACGCTTTGTTGATGGCTGCCTCCCCCCTACATGACGGGCACAGGATGCCAGAGAAAAGGATTTAGCTGGAAAACACCGCCTGTTTGAAAAGGCGGGCCTCATAATACCTTGAAATTATAAAATTTTCTGGCGAATCTTTTTCAAACGGCCTCAGCCCGCTTCACGCTGCATGATGGCGGCAAAAAAACCATCCGTATGGTGCTGGCGCGGTGTCAGGCTGACCTGTCCATCTGTGCTCAGTCCCGCGGGCAGGTCATCATCCGCGCCATCGGGCACGACGAGCGAAAAGGCCGGATTGCGAGCCAGGAAGGCTGCAATCTGGTCGCCATTTTCCTCACGCAGCACGGAGCATGTGGCATAGACCATCCGCCCGCCCGGCCGCACCAGGGCTGCGGCACGGTCCATGATCGCGGCCTGCTTTTCGGTCAGTTCCACAAGGTCCTGCTCGCGCAGGCGCAGGCGGGCATCGGGGTTGCGCCGCCATGTGCCGGTGCCGGTGCATGGCGCATCGACCAGCACACGGTCAAAGCTGCCACTGCGGCGGCGCGCCCAGCGGTCGCCCGCCACCAGCAGGTGGCGCTCGGCATTATGCACGCCCGCGCGGCGCAGGCGACGCACCGCGCCTTCCAGTCGGGGTTCGGACACGTCGCACGCCACGATGTGCCCACGGTTCTCCATGGTCATGGCCATGCCCAGCGTCTTGCCTGCGGCACCTGCGCAGTAATCGAGCACGCGCATGCCCGGCCGTGCGCCCACGGCGGCGACGACAAGCTGGCTGCCTTCATCCTGAATTTCGATCAGCCCGCTGCGAAACGCCGCGCACGACGTGATGGGCTGGCGGCCCGCAACCCGCAGCCCCCACGGCGAGAGCGCGGTATCAACCGCATGGATGCCTTCCCCTTCAAGGGCGGCCTGCGCGCTGGGGCGGTCTGATTTGAGCAGGTTCACCCGCAGGTCAAGCGTCGCCTCGCCATCCATGGCGGCCAGTTCGGCTTCCAGCCCCGCGCCAAAGGTCCGCTCAAGGCGGGGCAGCAGCCAGTCCGGCACCTCCAGCCGCACGGCGGGCGGCATGTCGGGGTGGAGCAGCCCCTGCCCTTCAAGCTGGTCATACAGGCTGCTCTCGGAGCCAATCAGCCCCAGCGGCGCGTACCGCTCACCGGTAAAGAGATGCTGCGGGTTTTCACGCGCATCCGGGTCGAGCGCCATCATGGCCAGCACCAGCGTGCGGGGCGTGACCTTGCCCCCCACGCGTTCAATCCACCAGTGCAGCCTGCGCCAGTGCCGCAGCACGCGCCACACGCGCGCCGATATGGCCCGGCGGTCGCCGCCGCCAATATAACGCCGTTCACGAAAGAAGGCATTGGCCAGCGCATCGGCAGGACGCTGCGGCGTCGCCTCCATTGCGGCAAGCAGGTCAATGGCGGCGGAAAGCCGTGCGCTGGGTGTCATGAATCAGGGAACCGTTATTGTGGGAAAGGCCGGCAGGATCAGTCCTGCCGGTAGTTCGGGGCTTCACGCGTGATGGACACGTCATGCACATGGCTCTCGCGCAGGCCCGCGCCGGTAATGCGGCGGAAGCGCGCGCGCTTTTGCAGGTCGGCAACAGTGGCCGAGCCGGTATAGCCCATGCCTGCACGCAGGCCGCCCACGAGCTGATGCACCACGGCGCCCATCGCACCCTTGTAGGCCACGCGGCCTTCGATGCCCTCGGGCACCATCTTGTGCGTGTCCTTGATGTCCTGCTGGAAGTAGCGATCCGCCGACCCGCGTGACATGGCGCCAAGGCTGCCCATGCCACGATAGGACTTGTAGGTGCGGCCCTGATACAGGAACACCTCGCCCGGCGCCTCTTCCGTGCCTGCGAGCAGCGAGCCGATCATGACCACATCGGCCCCCGCGCCGATCGCCTTGACGATATCGCCCGATGTGCGCACGCCGCCATCAGCAATGGCGGGCACGTCAAGCTCATGGCACGCGGCCGAGGTTTCCATCACGGCGGAGAACTGCGGCACGCCCACACCCGCCACCACGCGCGTGGTGCAGATCGAGCCGGGGCCGATGCCTACCTTCACGCAGTCGGCGCCCGCGCCAATGAGCGCCTGCGCCGCCTCGGGGGTGGCCACATTGCCCGCGATGATCTGGATATCGTTTTCGATGGCGCGGATGCGCTCGATGCTTTTCAGCACCCCCGCCGAGTGGCCATGAGCGGTATCGATCACCACCACGTCCACCCCCGCCGCGATCAGTTCGCGCGCACGGGCCACGCCATCATCGCCCACGCCGGTGGCGGCGGCGCACAGCAGGCGGCCAAGGCTGTCCTTGTTGGCCTGCGGGTACTGCACCGCGCGGTCCATGTCCTTTACGGTGATGAGGCCGATGCAGCGGTCCTCGTCATCAACGACCAGAAGCTTTTCAATGCGGTGGCGGTGCAGGAGCTGGCGGGCCTGGTCGCGGTCCACGCCGTTGCGCACGGTCACGAGGTTCTCGCGCGTCATGAGTTCATACACGCGCTGGGCGGGATCGGTGGCGAAGCGCACGTCGCGGTTGGTCAGGATGCCCACGAGACGGTTGGTCTCACGCTCGACCACCGGCAGGCCGCTGATGCCATGGCGCGACATGGTGGCATTCACTTCAGCCAGCGTCTGGTCGGGATAGACGGTGACCGGATTGACCACCATGCCCGATTCGAAGCGCTTGACGCGGCGGACCTGCTCGGCCTGCTGCTCGATGGTCAGGTTCTTGTGGATGACACCGAGCCCACCGTTCTGGGCCATGGCGATGGCCATGTTATCTTCGGTCACGGTATCCATGGCCGAGGAAATCAGCGGAATGTTGAGGGTGATCTTGCGGGTCAGCCGGGTTTTTGTCGAGGTCTGCGAAGGCAGCACGCTCGATTCATCGGGCACGACCAGCACGTCATCAAAGGCGAGGGCCTCGCGGATGCGGTCCTCAAGCCGGGGAGTCGATGTGGTTTGGGAAATGGAAGACATGATGCAGGGGCCTCGTCAGCAGATGGCGGCTACCCCGCGCCTCGGGTCACCGACCGTTGGCGCACCCTCTTAGGGGGCTAAGCGGGCGCTGGCAAGCATTACGCGCGGGCTTCGTGCGCTTTCTGCCCGCACGGGGCAAAAAAACAGCAGCCTGCCTGCCCTTACGCGCTCAGGCGCAGGCCGTCATACGCGGCCTCGACCCCTGCGGGCAGGTTGGCCTGCATCCATGCCCAGTCCATGTCCGGCCCCATATGGGTCAGCACCGTGCGGCGCGGCCGTATTACGTCGCGCCATGCCAGCACGCACTCCAGCCAGCCATGCGAGGGATGGGTTGCGCGCTGGAAGCAGTCCACCACCCATGTATCGACCCCGCGCAGCACGGCCAGGGCGTGCTCGTCGAGTTCGGCAACATCGGTGCAGTAGGCCATCGGCCCCGCGCGCAGGCCCAGCGTTTCGATCCGGCCATGGGTCTGGGCAAAAAACTGCACTTCCATCCCGGCCACAACCTGCGTGGATGGCAGGGCGATGGTGTTCACATCCAGTATGGGGCGGAAGATGCCTGGCGGCGTCCATGGGCGGAAGGCGTAATCGAATCGGGTGCGGATCTCCTCCAGCACCTCCGCCGTGCCATAGACGGGAATCGGGCCGTTGATGATGCGGTTGATGGCGCGCAGTTCATCCAGCCCAAGGATATGGTCGGCATGGGCATGGGTATAGACCACGGCGTCGATCATGCCGATGCGCTGCGCCAGAAACTGTGCGCGCAGGTCCGGCCCCGTATCGACAAGCAGGCGGCGGCCCGGCCCGTCATCGATCAGCACGGAGGCCCGGGTGCGCCGGTTGCGTGGCTCGGTGGGGTCGCATTCGCCCCAGTCCCCCGCCCCGTCCGGACCACCGAGCATGGGCACGCCCGCCGAACCGCCGCAGCCCAGTATGATCATATCCATGCCGTTATACCGCCTGTGTGAACAGTCGACCGAAATTGCGCGTGGTCATGCTGGCGAACGCCGCATCGTCCATGCCGCGCAGTTCGGCCAGCAGGCGCGCGGTATAGGCCACATAACCCGGCTCGTTGCGCTTGCCACGCCTGGGCACGGGCGCCAGATAGGGCGAATCGGTCTCCACCAGCAGCCGCCCGGCGGGTACGTCCTTCGCCACATCGCGCACGGACTGCGCGCGGTTGAAGGTGGCGATGCCCGAGAAGCTGATATACCCCCCCAGTTCCAGCGCGCCCCGTGCCAGCTCCGGCCCGGATGAGAAGCAGTGGATCAGGAATGGAAACGCCCCCCGGCTCTCGGTCTCGTCACGCAAAATGGCCAGTGTGTCGTCATCGGCCTCCCGCGTGTGGATGACCAGCGGCAGGCCAGTGCGGCGGGCGGCATCGATATGCACCCGAAAGCTCTCCTGCTGGCGGGGGCGGATGTCCTCCCCGCCATGGAAGTAGTCCAGCCCGCTCTCGCCAATGCCCACCACGCGGGCATCATCTGCCATGGCCGCGAGTTCGGCCCCGGTGGGGAGCGCCTCCTCGTCCACATGGTCGGGATGGGTGCCGATGGTGCACCAGACCCGCAGGTCGGGCGTATCAAGCGTGGCCAGCTTTTTCTGCTGGTCCGCGCGTGACAGCCGCGTGCCGATGGTCACCAGCCCGTCCACCCCGGCCTCGCGCGTGCGGGCCAGGACTTCGGGCATTTCCTCATCGGAAAAATGATCGAGATGGCAGTGGGAGTCGGTCAGCCCCGTGCGGGTCATGATGCCTCAGGCTCCTCATGGCGCGGGAAAACGCCCTCAGGCCTGGGCAGCACGCGGCCCGCGGGCAGCGGCACATCGAGGGCTGCGAAATCACGCTCGCTTTCCGCCACGCCAAGCTGTGTCAGCATTTTATCCATGCTGCCGGGCATGTAAGGCTGCAACACGGTAGCGATGATGCGCAGCGCATCGACCAGCACGCGCAGCACCTCGCCCATGCGCTCGGGGTCGGTTTTCCTGAGCTTCCACGGGGCCTGATGGTCGATATAGGCGTTACACGCGCGGATCAGCTTCCACACTTCTTCCAGCGCGTCGGTCAGGGCCTGGCGGTCAATCTGCTGGTGCATGATGTCGGGCAGAAGGCTGGCGGTGGCCAGCAGTTCGCGGTCCTCATCGGTATGTTTGCCCTGCGCGGGCAATTTACCTTCGCAGTTGCGTGCAACCTGCGAGAGGGTGCGCTGGGCAAGGTTGCCGAGGTCATTGGCCAGTTCGACATTCATGCGCGAGATGATGGCGCGACGGCTGAGGTCGCTGTCACCACCAAAGGGCATCTCGCGCATCAGGAAGAAGCGGATGGGATCGAGGCCGAAGGTTTTCACCAGGTCGCGCGGGTCCACCACGTTGCCCAGCGACTTGCTCATCTTCTGGCCCTCGATGGTCCACCAGCCATGCGAGAACACGCGCTCGGGCAGCTTCAGGTCGGCCGCCATCAGCAGCGCGGGCCAGTAAATGGCGTGGAAACGCAGGATGTCCTTGCCCACAAGGTGCAGGTTGGGGGGCCAGAAATCCCACCGCGGGGCCGTCTCGTCCGGGTAGCCCACGGCGGAGAGGTAATTGGCCAGCGCATCGACCCACACATACATCACATGCTTCGGGTCACCCGGCACGGGAATGCCCCAGTTGAAGCTGGTGCGGCTGATGGACAGGTCGCGCAGGCCCTGCTTTACGAAGCTCTTCACCTCGTTGCGGCGGCTCTGCGGCTCGATGAAGCCGGGGCGGGTTTCATAAAGTTCAAGCAGCCTGTCGCCGAATTTGGACAGGTTGAAGAAGTAGGACGGCTCCTTCACCCACTCAACGGCGGCACCCGTGGGGGCGACCTTCCTGCCGTCGGGTCCGTCGATGAGTTCTTCCTCGCCATAGAAGCATTCATCACGGGTTGCGTACCAGCCTTCATAGGCATCGAGGTAGATGTGGCCGTTTTCCTCGAGCTTCTTCCACAATGCCTGAGCCGCCTGCACATGGCGTGGCTCCGTGGTGCGGATGAAGTCATCATAGGAGATGTCCATCGTGTCGTACATGTCGCGGAAGTCGGCAGCGACCGCATCGGCGAAGGCCTGCGGCTGCATGCCTTTGGCCTCGGCGGCCTGCTCCACCTTCTGGCCGTGCTCGTCGGTGCCGGTCAGGAAAAAGACGTCAAAGCCCGCCAGCCGCTTGAAGCGCGCGATCACGTCGGCTGCGACCGAGGTGTAGGCGTGGCCGATATGAGGCGCCCCGTTCACGTAATAGATTGGTGTTGTGACGTAGTAGCGCCGTGTCATGTTTCACTCACCCGCGCAAGGGCCGTAAGGACCGCCTGCTGTTTATCCAGATTGAACTGTTCCGTTTCCGCGCGCAGCCGCATCATGTCCTGCCACAGCAGGGCCAGACGGGCCGGGCGCAGATCCGTATTCTGCACCCTGTCCGTGCTGGCGGCCAGGGCGCGTGCCTTGTGAGATATGGCATCACACAGCAGATCGAAAAAGACGCAAAAGTCATTTTCCCGTTTTGTGACCTGTGCGGCAATGTCATAGCCTGCCCCCTCGCCTGCCGTGCCCTCCATCACATCCGCCACCAGACGCGACAGGGCCGGACCATCACCGCCAAGCAGTTCCATCGCCTTGCCCGGCGCGCCATGCGCAAGTGGAATGATGGCCTCGATCTCCTCGACTGAAGGGGTATCAGGCATGGTGGCCAGCACGGCGCGCATCGTCGCTTCATCAAGGGCGGACAGGCCCAGCACCCGGCAGCGGCTGCGGATGGTGGGCAGCAGGCGGCCCGGCACGGCGGTGGTGAGGATCAGGATCGCGCGCTCGGGCGGTTCCTCCAGAATCTTGAGAATGGCGTTGGCCGCCGTGCGGTTCATGTATTCCGCGCCATCGACAATCACCACCCGCCAGCCGCCCTCGGCCGCCGTGCGCCGCAGGAAAGCGCCAATGGGGCGGATGTCATCGCCCACGATCTCGCGGCGCAGACGGTTGCGCTTTTCATCCATGCCGCGCGCAATCACCAGCAGGTCGGCATGGGTGCCAGCGGTGACGCGGCGGCCCACCGGGCTGTCATGGTCCTCGGCCCGCAGCAGGGCGCGCGCCATGAGAAAGGCCATGCTGGCCTTGCCGATGCCTTCCGGCCCGGTCAGCAGCCAGGCATGGTGCAGCCGCCCCGTGCGCATGACCGCCTGGAATTCCCGCCATGCCGCGTCATGACCAAGCAGGCGGCGGCAGGTGCGCGGATCAGGCATGGGGCAGCAGCGGGGTTACGATATCGCGCAATGCCTGCTGCACTTCCTGCGTGGCGCCACTTGCATCAATGCGGCGGCAGCGCGTGGCGTCGCGCCGGGCAATGGCATCAAAACCCTCGGCCACGCGGGCATGGAAGGCAGCGCCTTCCGCCTCGTAGCGGTCGATGCGGGCATCGCCCCGCCCGGCCAGGCGGGCCTGCGCCATGGCGGGCGGCACCTCGAGCATGCACGTCAGGTCTGGCACCACGGGAATCAGGCCGCGCAGGGTGGCGATCAGGCCCAGCATGGCCGGGTCGCCGTGGCTCAGGCCGTAGCCCTGATAGGCCTCGGTTGAATCGGTAAAGCGATCACAGATCACCACGCCGCCGCGCGCCAGCATGGGCGCGATGCGCTGCTCGACATGATCGGTGCGGGCGGCGAAATGGGCCATGACCTCGGCCCTAGCCGAAAGGCCGTGGCCGCCAAACAGCAGCAGTTCGCGCAATGCCTCCGCCCCCGGCGTGCCACCCGGCTCGCGCGTGAGGTCAATATCATACCCCTGCGCGCGCAGATATTCGGCCAGAAGCCGCGCCTGGGTGGACTTGCCCGCCCCCTCGCCGCCTTCAAAGGTAATGAACAGGCCCGCCATGGTCTAGCCATGCCCCAGCTTGCGGCCCAGCACCGCCGTGGCACGGCCCATCAGGCCAAGGCGCGGCACATCGGCACCCGCCACCAGCGGAATGCGGATCTCGGCCAGGCCGGTATTGGCGATCACCATCTCGCCAAGCTGCTGGCCCGCCGTGACCGGGGCCGCCACGGGGCTGCGGTAGTCCATGCTCACATGCACCCGGTTCTGCCAGCCATGCGGCAGGGTGAGCGTGACATCACGGGTAGCCACCAGCGGCACGGTGGGCGCCTGCCCCAGCCAGACCGGAGCATGATCCACCACAGCACCATTATGGAGCAGGGTCGCGTTCTCGAAATTGACGAACGACCACTCGAACAGCCGCTCGCCCTCGTTGGCGCGGGCATTGCTGCTGGGCAGGCCGTTGATGGCCATGACCACGCGGTTGCCGCCGCGCTCGGCGCTGGCGCACAGGCCGAAGCCACCGGCATCGGTATGGCCGGTCTTGAGTCCGTCAGCCACGCCCTTGACCACCAGCGCGTTACGGTTTTCCTGCGTGATCTTATTGTAGCGGAAGCTCTTTTCCGAGAAGAAATGATAGTATTCAGGGTAATCATGGATCAGGTGCATGGCGATGGTCGCCACATCACGCGCGGACATGTAATGCCCGTCCATCGGCCAGCCGGTCACGTTGAGGAAGTGGGTGTTGGTCATGCCCAGCTGTGCTGCCTGCGTGTTCATGAGGCTGACGAACTGGTCCTCCGAACCTGCCACGCCTTCCGCCAGCACGATACAGGCATCATTGCCGGACTGGATCACCATGCCCTGGATCAGGTCGGCCACGGCCACGGTGCCATTGAGCGGCACGAACATCTTCGAGCCCTGCATGCGCCATGCCTTCTCGCTGACCGGCAGCATCTGCTCCAGCGTCAGCCGGCCCGCGCGCAGCATGCCGAACACGATATAGGCCGTCATCATCTTGGTCAGCGATGAGGGCGGCATGCGCTCGTCCGCCGCCTTCTCCAGTATGACGGCGCCTGTGGTGTAATCGACAATGCACGCCCAGCGCGCGATGGTGTCGATCGGGCCGATCAGGCTGTTGGCGGGCGAGGATGCAACGACAGGCGCCGCCGCATCAACAGCGGCAGGCCCGGCAGGGTGGCGCCGCCGGGCCGCGGGTGCGGCGAGCGCCGTGGTCGAGAAAAGAAGGCTGGTGGCGCCAGCCAGAAGGAAACGTCGGGTGTGCATTGCGTCCTTGGTCCGGTAGGTGCCAGCCGCGCGCAGGACTGGCGTGACGGGAGCCGTCAGGTGATTTCGTTACCGAGCAGGCCCACGGCCAGCGCATAAAAATCGGATGGATTGTAGCGACGGATCGCGGCGAAATTGCGATAGACCATGAAGGCCTCGCCCCCTGGCCCATCGGGGCGCAGCACCGCGCCGGTTGTGGTGGGGTCGGCAAAGGGCGCGCCACCCATCTGGCGCACGCCCATGGCCATCCATTCCGCATGGGTGCGGGTGTGGGTGCGCCCGAGTTCGGATTGCGCCACGCTGTCGGGCACGGTGATTTCCTGCCCCCAGCTTTCGCCGCCCACCCAGCCCGAACCCGCCAGATAGTTGGCGATGGAACCGAAGATGTCGGGCATGGAATGCCAGATGTCGCGCCTGCCATCGCCGTCGATATCCACGGCGTATCTGAGGTAGGCGCTGGGCATGAACTGTGGCTGGCCCATGGCGCCGGCGTAACTGCCGGTCATGAGGTCTGGCGTGATGTCACCCGCGTTGAGGATGGCGAGCGCGTGGAAGAGTTCATCATGGAAGAATTTCGCCCGCCTGCCCTCGAACGCCAGCGTGCACAGCGCATCGACCACCGTGAATTTGCCGGTCAGCGCGCCATAGGCCGATTCCAGCCCCCAGATGCCCATCACGGCGCCGGGTGCAACATTATAGCGGGTCAGCACCTGCTGCTCGAGCACGCCGCGCTGGGCGGCGAAGGCCGCGCGCCCGTCACTGATCTTGCGCGCGCCCAGCACGCGGCTGCGATACTGCGCCCAGGTGAGGTGGAATTCCGGCTGGTTGCGGTCGCGCTGGATCACCTGCGCATTGGGCGCCTGCAGATCGAGCGCCTGCGCCACCGCTGGAGCGTTCAGCCCCTGCCGACTCGCCTCGCGCCGGATGGTGGCGAGAAAGGCGGCGTAATCCCCGCTGGCCGCCGGCGTGGCCGGGGGCCTGTGGCGTGCCGCCTGCGCGGGCAGCAGCCACGTAGCACCCGCTCCGGCAAGGGAAGCGGCAGCAGCATGAAGGAGGCGACGACGTACGAGCATGTCAGATGCTGTGCCACGCCACCACGCCCGTTTCAATCTCTGACTTGCACATCACGCGCCCTGGCGGGCAGCGCGATACATTATGCGACATAATTTCGCGTTTGTGACCATAGGCGAAGCATGCAACAAGAACGCCGGACGCTGCCCCGCGTTGGGCGGATGGCCGATCTTTTGTTTACCTGCCCGCATGCCGGGCCGACCAGAAGGCATGTTCTTGTCCAGCCACGGTTTATCCTGTCCGCCCCGCCCGGATGTGCAAAAGCGCGCTGCATGCCCGCATCGCTGACCGCCTTCCTTGCCACGGCGGGCGCCTCCCCCATCATGCAGGCGCTGGCGATCATTGTCGGCACCTTCATACTGGAGGATGCGGCCACGATCCTGACCGCCATGCAGGTGCGCACCGGCCATGTCGCCCTGTGGGTGGCGCTGGTGGCGCTTTATATCGGCATCGTGGTGGGCGACATGGGGCTGTATGGCATGGGCCGACTGGCGGCATTGTGGCCGCCCGCGCGGCGGTGGATCACGCTGCCCGGCGGCGCGCGCGAGGGCAAGTGGTTCGACCGCAACGTGTTCCGCATCGTGTTCATCAGCCGTTTCGTGCCCGGCGCGCGCTTGCCGCTTTATACCGCGTGTGGTTTCTTCCATGCCCGGTTCGGGCTGTTCTGTGTCGCGGCCATCGCAGCAACGCTGATCTGGACAACCATGCTGTTTCTCGTCTCGCTCCAGGTGGGGCAGTTCCTGATCGACCATCTGGGAACATGGAAATGGGCGGGCATGGGCGGTTTTGTCCTGACCATCCTTCTGATAAGCCGCATGATCGCACGTTTGCAGGGTAACGAGACCAGATGACCGACACCACCACCACCGTGAACGGCCAGCCCGATGCGCGGCCTGCCGCCCCCACGGTTTCCGCCTTCGAGTTCTGGCCCGGCTGGATCTTCTATACCCCCATCGTGCTGTACTGGATCCTGCTCGGGCTGCGCTACCGCGATTTCAGCCTGCCTACCGCCGCCAACCCCCGTATCGAGACAGGCGGGCTGTGCGGCGAGAGCAAAAGCTCGATCCTGGACATGGCGGGCGACGAGGCGCGGCAGTGGATCGCCCCTTACGCGGTGCTGACCACGGGCGAGAACGATACCCCCCGCGCGCTGGCCGCCATGGAGCAGGCAGGCCTGTCCTTTCCCGTCGTGCTCAAGCCTGATGTGGGCTGCAACGGCACCGGCGTGCGCATCATGCGTGATGCCGACAGCCTGCGCGAGGGCCTCGCCGCCTTTGGCCGCGGGGTACCGGTCATGCTCCAGCACCTGATCCCCTACGGGCATGAGGTGGGCATATTCTACATCCGCCACCCTGATGAGGCAGAGGGCCGCATTACCTCGCTCACCTATAAGGAGGTACCCTGCCTTACGGGCGATGGTCACTCCACGGTGGAGGAACTGCTCCACGCCGACCCACGCACCCGCCTCGTGCCGCACATCTATATTCCCCGCCTCAGGCCCCGCCTGCACGAAGTGCCGCCCGCCGGGCAGTCGCTGCCGCTGGTATTCGCGGGCAATCACTGCAAGGGCTCGATCTTCCATGACTGCGCCGCCGACATCACGCCCGAACTGACGGCGCGGGTAAATACGATCATGCGCGATATTCCCGATTTCCATTTTGGCCGCATCGACGCCAAGGCCCTGAGCCTTGCCCATCTGCGCGAGGGCAAGGATTTCCAGATCATCGAGATCAACGGCGTGGGTTCGGAAGCTACCCATATATGGGATGCGCGCACCACCCTGCGCGATGCATACGCCACGCAGTTCCTGCATTATGGCGAGACCTTCCGCATTGGCGCCAAGAAGCGCCGCGAAGGCTGGAAGAGCAGTGGCGCGATGGCCATGCTGCGCGCCTGGCTGCGCCAGCGCAGGCTCATGGCCGCCTATCCGCTCAACGACTGAGGCAGCGCGCCTGCTATATGCGCCCGTGGTCGGGACGTGTTTTTTTCAGTGCGCCGAGGCTCTTGGGCGCTGCCTTTTGTTCAAGGCGGAGCCGGGTGCTTTTTTCAGGTCATGGTAGCCAGTTTCACGAACAGATGGCTTAACGGGGCAGTTACGGCGCAGCGCCTGCATGCCGCGGATAATGCCAAGCAGGGTCGTAACGAACCACCACAGCCCCCTCATGCGCAGCAGCATGTAAACGCAACCAGGGCCGGGTGGCATCAGGCCGTATGAGGGGCGTTCCGTGTTTTTTCGGCCTGCGCGCGAAACCACGGGACCATGCGGCGGATGGCTTCCTCGATCAGGTCGGTCGCCACGGCGAAGCTGAAGCGGATGAAATGCTTTCCATCCACGGGGTCGAAATCCACGCCCGGCGCGGTTGTCACCCCCGTATCGCGCAGCAACTGCGTGCAGAAGCCGATGCTGTCATCGGTCAGGTGGCGGATATCGGCATAAATATAGAATGCGCCATCGGGCGGGGCGATATGGGTCAGGCCCATTTCGGGCAGGGTCCCGAGCAGCAGGTCACGATTGCGCCGGTAGGTGGCCACGTGCCCCTCAAGTTCCGCCCCGCAATCAAACGCCACGAGGGCGGCATGCTGGCTTAGCGCCGCGGGCGTGAGGAACAGGTTGCCCATGCGTGCGCGGGCGGCCTCCACCTTTTCAGGCGGCACGACAAGCCAGCCCAGCCGCCACGGGGCCATGCTGAAATATTTGGAGAAACTGTTCACCACCAGCGCCTGCGGGTCATATTCCAGCACGCTATGGGCGGGCTCGCCGTAGCTCAGGCCGTGATAGATCTCATCGGAGATGATGCGGATGCCGCGCGCGCGGCAGACCGTGACGATGGCCTGCATTTCCCCTGCCGAGAGGATGGTGCCCGTCGGGTTGGCGGGGCTGGCCAGGATCAGCCCGTCGGGTGCGGGGTCAAGGGCGGCTATGGCCTGCGCGCTGAGCTGGAAACGCTCGGCCTCGCCACAGGCGATCTCGACGGGTTCCATGTGCAGCGCCCGCAGCACGTTGCGATAGGCCACGTAGCCCGGCCGCGCCATGGCCACGCGCGCACCCGGCACGAAACTGACCGTCACGGCCAGCACCAGCGCGGGCGATGCGCCACAGGTCAGGATAACCTGCCCGGGTGCCAGGGTGACGCCATAGGTATCGTGATAATGCCGGGCGATGCGGGCCTTGAGCGCCTGACTTTCCCAGTACCCCATGGGATCGGTGGCGAGTACGTGCTGCGCGCGTTCGATCGCCGCGCGAGGCGCGCCGGTCGAAGGCTGCCCGAACTCCATATGGATGATGCTCCGCCCCTCGCCTGCCAGTTCATGCGCCAGTGCGCTGATGGTCATGGCATGGAAAGGATCAATCCGGGGCACAGTCATCACGACCTCAAGGCAGGAAACAGGGTTTCAGATCGTGCCTGCCATACAGGACAATACCCCACCACGTAAGGGCAGCCTGGCCAAAACCACGTTGAACGAAATGACATCCTACCAGGCAATGCGCCCTGAAACAGGCTGAAAGGCTGAAAGGCTGAAAGGCTGAAAGGCTGAAAGGTTCAGGCCACGAAGCCGTATTGCTGTAAATATTACATGGTCAGATCAAATAAAAATCATATGACGCGAGCCTGTCTCAACAGGAGGCAGGTCAGACCACCCCTGCCATAACGACAGTCTAATTGCCGGGCAGGCCACCATTGCCGAAAATATAGTTGCTCACCTGCTGCTCCAGGCTGAGCGGCTCGCGCGTATTTGTAATGACCGTGCCCGGCGCGATGCGGCCCGGAGCCTGCCCGGCCTCGACCATCAGGGCGGTATCGGCCGTGAGCGTGGGGCTACCGATTGAAATGGTTGTATCTTCCGGTAGCAACACGGTGCGGTCGAGTGTAAACCCCACATTGGCCATGTAGGTGGCGGGGTCGAGCGCGATGGAGGTGACGCGGCCCACGGGCACGCCATCCATGTCGACATCCGCGCCGACCTTCAGCCCGTTGGCCGAAACGAAACGCGCCATGACGGGATAGCGATCATGTGATCCGCCGCTTTGCGAGGCCCGGGCGTAAATACAGAACCCGCCCGCCACCAGAAGGACAAGCCCGCTGCATATGATCGCCCCACTTCTCTGCCTTGCCATGCTGGCTCCCTGCCCGCCTGTGCGCCACACCACCATCCCGAAAGCTGCCGCAATGCGGTGCGAGGGGAATGCGGCGCAACACCTTGCCTTATCTTTTCATTCTACTGCGTCATGGACGGGGGGACAATGACACTCCTTCAGGCTATCATTATTGCCATCATTCAGGGGGCGACCGAACAGTTCCCCATCAGCAGCCTTGGGCATGCGGCCATCGTTCCGGCCATGCTGCACTGGCCACTCGACCTGCATGGGGAGATGTTCCTGCCCCTGCTGGTCATGCTGCATCTGGGCACCTGTGCCGCCCTTCTGGTCTTTTTCTGGCGCGACTGGGTTGCCCTGTTTACGGGGGCTGCGGGCCGCCATGGCGAAACATGCCAGATGGACAGCATCCGCATCCTTGCCCTGCTGTGCGTGGCCACCATTCCCGCCGTGCTGATTGGCGGCCTGTTCGAGCACGCCATCCGCAACCTGTTCGGCACGGCGCGTTACGCCGCCGTTTTCCTCACCCTCAATGGTGTCATGCTCCTGGTGGTGGACCGCATGCGCGCCACCTTGCGGCACCACAACGACCGCCCGCTCGCAGCCCTGGGGTTTGGCGAGGCGCTGGTGATCGGACTGTTCCAGTGCCTTGCCTTCTTTCCCGGCCTGTCGCGCTCGGGTGCCTGCATTGTGGGCGGGCTGCTGCGCGGGCTTTCGCATGAGAATGCGGCGCGCTTCTCCTTCCTCATGGCGCAGCCGGTCATCCTGGCCGCTACCGTGCTCGAGGCGCTGAAGCTGCGCCATGCCCCGCCCCAGCCCGAACAGATGCACATGGCCATCATCGCCGCCATCGTGGCGGGTGTTGTGGCGCTGGTGTGCACGGGCATCCTCATGCGCTACTTCCGCGATCATGAAGACTGGGCGCTGCGCCCGTTTGGCTGGTACTGCATTGGTGCGGGCGCGATCGCGTTCCTTTACCTGTCGTTCTGACCAACCCGCATGGGCGCTCAGCCGTGACCCTGACCGCCATCGCTGAGCCCCATGCCGCCACCACCCGCGCCATTGCGCGGGCCGAGATATGCCCCCGGCGGCGGCCGCATGACAGGCGGCGACAGGGATGACGGGTCCGTCATCACATCCAGCCCCGAGACGGACGCCACATGCGACAGGCGCTCACGCGGGAGCGCCTCGGGGCATTCATCACGCAGATAGGCAATGATCTGTTCGCGGATCTCGCACCGCAGGTCCCAGCTCTGCATGGCCGAGCGCGCGCTGGCAATGACGCGGACGGTCATGACATGGGCATTGCAGTCAGCCACCTGCACGGCGAATTCCTTGCCATCCCACAACGGCGCGGAATGCACGATCTCGCGCAGGCGCTCGCGGATGCGATCCATCGGCGCGTTGAAATCAAGATGAAGGAACACCACTCCGATCAGGGCCGCCGAATTATGGGTCCAGTTCTGGAACGTGTTTTCAAGAAAATACGAGATCGGCACGATATGCCGCCGCCAGTCCCACACCCGCAGCACGACATAGGTGGAGGTGATTTCCTCCACCCACGCCCAGTCTCCATTAATGATAATGAGATCTTCCATGCGGATGGGCTGGGTCATGGCGATCTGCATGCCCGCGAACAGGTTGGTCAGCAGCGGGCGGGCAGCCAGACCCACGACCAGGGATGCCGCACCGGCGGAGGCGAACAGGCTCAGCCCATACTGCCGCACGGGCTCGAATGTCATCAATGCCGCCCCTATGGTGAGCAGGCCGATCAGCAGGTCGCTCGTGCGCCGCAGCACGCGCACCTGGGTCATGTGGGTGCGCAGCAGGATGTCGTCCTTGTCATCCTTGCCGTTGATGCGCTTGAGGTAGGCATCGGACAGGATGCGGGTGGCCACGACGGCGGCATAACCCAGCATGAGCACGAACAGCACCACCAGCGCGTGGGTGGTGGCCTGCATGATGTCATATGGCAGGCCCGACACCGGCAGCGCGGTGCCGACAAACACGATAACCAGCATGATGCGCACCGGGCGCTGCATGGCCATGGTGAACGAACGCACGAAGGCCCCACGCTTCTGCCCCGGTATGCGCACGATGAGTTTCGTGATGAACCGGCTGAACATTTCCGCCACCAGTCCGGCCACACACAGCATGAGGATGGAGGACAGCAGTCCCGGCAGCCATCCGAACAGGTGCCTGATCTGGGTCAGAAGTGTAAGGAATTCGGTTTTCACGAAGGATGCACAGCCTTTTTCTGGTTGTTGCCGTTTTGGGGGTGGGTCTGCCTTAGTACCCCCTATCGGGGAGATGTGCCAAATCCGGGGCTTTTTTATGTGTTTTGAAGCCGAATGCGAAAACACGGGTTGACTTGCCCCATAAGCGCGGGTATTCCGCACTCATCCTAACGCGATGGCGGTGTAGCTCAGCGGTAGAGCAGGGGAATCATAATCCCTTGGTCGGCGGTTCAAATCCGTCCACCGCTACCATCTGCGTTAGGATTGATTTTCCTACATTTTTTATGCTTTTTCAGACCCATTACCGGCCCCGGTGATTTGCGGCTTTAGCACTGCGCGCTCCCCTGTTTTAGCACTCCCCTGCTCCAAACGGTATTGAGTGACCTTTGTTGCGGCACTCTGCGCGCGGCGCTTTTTGGCTTGCCTCACGCACGTAGCGGCTGACCATGGCCGGGCTGGTATGGCCAGTGATGGCCATGATCTCGCGTTCGGAGCACCCGGCCTCTGCCATCCACCTCGCCACCGTCGTTCTCAGCCCATGCGTGACAATGCCGGTCAGGCCTGCCGCGCGGATCTGCGCGCCCATCTCGTGCCGGAAATGATCGATTTTCCACGGCCCCCATCTGCCCGGGTCAGGATTGTTTCGGCGTTGTGGCGGGACATTGTGTCCAGTAGCCGCCTGCCCTGCTCATGCAGAGGAATCCAGACTGGCGCTTTGGTCTTGAGCTGGACGACATAAATCCCCTCCCCATCATAATCTGACCATTTCATCCTGATCAGATCCTGACCGCGTTGGCCAGTCGTGTAGGCCAGAATGACGGCATGGCGGATGTCGTCGGTCGTGGTGCTCGCTCCCAGCATGGTCGCCAACTCCACATCGGACCAGGCACGGTATCCGCCCAACGTCTTGAGCTTTGGCACGCGAAGCGCCGGGTTGTCCGGTCGCCATTCCCGATTAACCGCCCAGGTCAGGAGGATCGACAGAACGGCAATTCTGGTTTGAAGATGGCATAGCAAACACGGCCGACAATCCTTTTCTGAAATGCCGGCCGCGTGACGTCAGGCCGGACGACCGATATGGAAACCCTGCATATAACGAAAGCCCAACGTCCGTAGCTGGTTCTGTTCAGCCTGCGTCTCCACCCCCTCGATAATAACCATTTTGTCCAGCCTTTTGCCCAGATCGGCCATAAGGCGCAGCACATCCACCGTATGGCCATGGGTGCCCATGGTTTTCACGAAGCCACGGTCGGTCTTGATGATGTCAAACGGCATGATGCCGAGATGCGAGAGCGAACTGCGACCGCCGCCAAAGCTGTTGATCGCAATCCGTGCGCCCGCACCGCGCAGGGCGGCAAGATGGCGGACGGAAGCGTCCATATCCGGCAGCAGGGCGTCCTCGGTTATTTCCAGCACAATCCATTCAGCCTTCGCACCGCTTATGGCCAGCAGTTCGCGTACCTGTCGCGGCATGTCGGGCTGGCGAAGCTGGTTCGCGCTCAGATTGATATGGGCTGCGATTTCATACCCCGGTGCCTGGTCACGATTGAAGGCCACAACATGGCGCAGCGCCTGTTCCAGCACCCAGTTGCCAATAGGAACGATCAGACCTGTTTCTTCTGCATTGCGGATAAAAGCCGCCGGGTCATGCAGCACGCCGCGCCGGTCACGCCAGCGCAGCAGGGCCTCATGTCCTACCACGCGGCCAGCCTGCACATCCACGATGGGCTGGTAATGCAGCAAAAACTCGTTGCGTTCCAGCGCATCGGGCAATTCACCCTGCAAGATCAGCGCGTGATGCATGCGTGCCAGCAGGTCGGGTGTAAACAGGATAACCCGGTCGCCACCACGACGCTTGGCTTCATACATGGCGAGATCGGCATCGCGCACGATATCAGCCGAGGATTTATGGTCGTGATCGGACGTGACAATACCGATACTGGCGGAAGGCCGCAGGTGATGCCCATCAATCACCATTTCCGCCTCCAGTTCCTGACAGATGCGCGCACCGATCTTCTCAAGGGCGGCTTGGTCGCGCGGGCCGGTCATGATGGCGGTAAATTCGTCACCGCCCAGACGGGCGATAAAGCAGTTCTGCTCGGTATCGAACACGCGACGCAAACGGTTGACGATCTCGATCAGGAACATGTCGCCTGCATGATGGCCGAAGCTATCGTTCACCATCTTGAACTTGTCCAGGTCGATGAACATTACCGCATGATCGTGGCCAGTTTTCCGGTCGCGCTCCATGATGGCATCCAGCCGCGCAAGAAAAGCCTTGCGGTTGGGCAGGCCGGTCAGCGCATCATGCGTGGCCTCGTGGCGCAGGAGATCAGCGGTCTCCCGCCGTTCGAGCACATGAGACAGCTGACGCGCGATGTTGGAGAACATGGCCAGCGTATAGGGATCGCTTTCGTGGCGCGACAGGGCATCGAATTCAAGTACCATCGCCATGCGGCCACTCACCATGACCGGCACCATCAGTACGGTCTGCATGCCTGAGCGGGTACCCTCACCCACGAGCCACAGAGGCGCTGACTCGATCTGCAAACGTGAGCAGATGCTGGGCAATAGCGCATTGTCAGACCCGGTAGGCAGTGCACGGCCGGCAGCCGCATTCTCATGTCCGGAAAGATGGCTGGCCAGACGGAACACCCGGCCGCTGCCCTTACTGTCCGGCAACCATGCCAGTGCCATGCACCATGGCCCCATCTCGCAGGCCTGCGAAAAAGCAAAGCGGACGATGTCCTCCACTGACAGGCCACTATTGGCCTGGGCGGCAACCGCCTCCATCAAGGCCTGCTGGCGATTACGCGCATACAGCTGGCTCAACCCGTCCTCCGCGATGCGTTCAGCTTCCATGCGCACTTCGCGTTCGCGCTCATAACGGCGGCGGATGCGGCGGTACAGGGCTTCATAATCCGTTACTTCTGTCTCCGGTCCAGAATTGATGGTCATAGCCACTTCACCCGCAGCATGTTTTCTTTGCCAGATCCGGGTGGGAAACGCTCGACTTCAACCCTGTCGCCAAATACATCGGCCGCACCGAGCACAAAGCCCTGCGCCAGGTCGATCAGGTGGCGTTCGGAACTGTAAGTCATGTCCAGCGTGCCATCATCGTTTTCCTTCATGTGGAAATACGGACACATCGCGCCGGGATAGAGCTTTCACACTTCGGGATGGATGATGCTGTTCACGCTCAGGATAAAGCTGCGCGAATTGGGATGCGTACTGAACAGTTCCGGATAGCGTTGCTTGAGGATGGGCATGGCATCCCGCCCGAAACTGTGCAGCAATTCGGCCGGTGTAATACCCAAGTGCTTTGAAGCTGCGACTACCAGCGCCTGCATTTCCGCATCAGGGTAGCTGCCCAGCGAAGTATAGGCGCCGCTGACATTGGCGGCCTCCAGCAGGGTATCCCATGCTTCCGCGCCGTGGTTCTTTTCCACGACCTCTTCCAGAATATTAAAAACAATACCCTTCATTATTCCACAACCTCTTGTAATATATATTCATTTTAAAGATGTATCGTGGATATGTAATAATGATGCATTCTGATGTCACTTTATGCCTTGTATGTGTTTTTCGCATATCTAATCGATTTTTCAGAAATCCAGGAAATCGTATGCTGAGCATAAGACTTAAAACTATACGAAGAATTCGCGGTTTCCTCTAAAATTTCGAACCATTACAGTCATTATTGCAATAAATAAACCTGTCATTTATTCATATTAAAAATATGTGTTATGGACTCGTAATAACATAATTTGCAGCATATTTTTCCTCCCTTTCAGGGACTGTTGGGAATTGAGTTTTCTAAAGGACCATGATGTGTTTCAAAGACCATATGGATCGCTTCATACTGACGGATGCCCAATGGGCGAAAATGGAACCGCTGTGCCTTGGCAAGAAGACGGATCGGGGACGCAGCGGGAAGGATAACCGCCTCTTCATCGAGGCGGTCCTGTGGATTGCCCGGACGGGCAGTCCGTGGCGGGACCTGCCGACGTATTTCGGACATTGGAACTCGGTTTATTCGCGCTACAGCGACTGGACGAAAGCCGGTGTTTTCCAGAAGATTTTCGAGGCCGTCTCCGATGATCCCGACATGGAATACGCGATGATTGACGGCACGGTGGTCCAGGTTCACGGCCAGGGCGCAAAAGGGGGACCCGAAGCCAGGCGATAGGGCGGAGTGTAACGGGATGGTCAACGAAGATCATCGCCATGACCGACGCGCTGGGTAATCTGGTCCGCTTCACGCTGATCCCCGGCCAGCATTACGATACGGTCGGCGTTGCGCCTCTTCTCGAACCGGCGGATTTTAAAGGAATTCTTGCTGACAAGGCATTCGACGTCCACTGGATCGTGGACGCCATACGCGCGCAAGGGGCCTGCGTGGCCATCCCCCAGCGCAAAAACCGCCTCGACAGACGCCCGTTCGATGGGACCCTGTTCAAAGCACGCCATCTCATTGAGAACTTCTTCTGCAAGCTCAAGGAGTTCAAGCGCATCGCCATGCGCAGCGAAAAAACAGACAGGTCATTCGAAGCCATGTCTATCTCGTTGGCGCAATCATCAATTCAAGATAATTCCCAACAGGCCCTGAAGAAACAGGAAAATCATAATCCCTTGGTCGGCGGTTCAAATCCGTCCACCGCTACCATCTGCGTTATGGTTTATTTTCAAGGACTTGGTATATTGATACAGCCTTTTTATGGGGCTGATGCCAGTCACTGGATTTTCCCCTTTTTTCAAAAACGCCAGTCACTCCCCTCACCTGCTGCTCTGCATCAGGAGATCAGGCAGGAAACTTGATAATGACGTTTACAGCGGCATGGGTTTCGCGCTCCAGCTTCCTCCCTAACCGCCACAATGCACAATCCTTACGTGCCGCGCTCCTTCAGGCCTGCCGCGCGATCTGTCTACTTATGTATTTGCATCGCGCAGGCCCATTCATAAAGCAATATCCAGACGTGCTTGCATTTTGAGCAGAGCCTCCCCAGGTAGCCCTGAAAAAAGCATGCTGAAGCTCAGCGTAAATTATGCCAGAACCTTCTTTACTGGCCACACTGCCCGTTAATGTACTGGCCAAAGCCCGACGCTCCCCAGCCCACAAAAAGCTGCTTCACCGCCACGTTGCGCATGGCGTGCAGCCCCTCGGCAGCATATTTGCCATCGCAGTTGAACTTGCCGTTGAGAATGTAGTCCTCTGTTTCATGCTTCCTGAGCGCATCCCTCCAGTTTGCATAAGCATTGAGGGCCTTCTCATCCACCACCGGAGCATAGACTTCAATATTTACGTAATCCTCGGCATGGGATCCCTGTTCCATCAGTCCGATATTGGGATCAGCGGCATTACCGCAGCTTTCAAGGCAATCGGAAACCGGCCTGGCATTGCCATTCAGCGCGGCACTGACATCGCCAAGTGTCAGTTCAGCTACCGTAGGGGTGGAATTCTGGATGAACGGTGTCAGTGGCACTGAGCAGGACGGGGTTATTTTCAGCCCGTAGCCCTGAATTTTCCCTCCCTGTTCATAGGCTGTCAGTTCACAGTTTTTGACCATGTAAGTATAGGTGGTTGTCTTGTCTGAATAGTGGTTCACATATTTGGCTGGTCCCGTGAACTGCTCAAGAAAGGGGCGCTGGATACCCAACATGTCCAGCTGAAATATCCGCAGCAGGGGCGGCGCGCTCGTATCACTGCTCAGGGAGGGCTCAGGCGGCTGATTAGCCCAGCGCACGGCGCGCGAGATGCCAAGTTTCTGAACATGAGGTACTTCATCATCCGAAATCGCGCCCGTCTGCTCATCTCCATAGGCAGCCTGCCAGGTTTTGATGGCCGTGCGCATGGCATCGCCATAAAGGCCATCGGCCTTATCCATGGGGGAAAACGAATATCCGGCATTGATGAGTTTCTGCTGCAGGGCGATGTGGAGGTCAATATTGCGCGCGGCTTCCTGCGCATAGGGGCCGCTGAGGGATTCTGCCCACTCAACAGCCTGCTGCTCCGTTACCTTCACGTAGCATGAAGCAGCCCCCGATGGCATGACCGCGCCCGGCGTGCCCGCTGCGGGAATGGCGCAGGCATTGCGCAATGCCGTATCATAGGCAACGGCCTGCGCCTTGATGGCCTGATAGGCCCCTGCCCCTTCCTGTCCACGATGGGCATAGAATACTTTTTCAAGGTCCAGTTCAGCTTTCGCCATGACCGGATCATTACACAGCGCTGTGGCCAGAACATCGGCCCCATCAGGGCGGGGACAGGCAAAACCGGGATGATAGTCCGGGGCGGCAAAAGCCGGTACCCAAAGGAGCATGACAGACAGAAAACTGCCACTCAACCAGCCAAAAATGCGCATGGGAAAGCCTTTTGTTGCGAAATATCAGGCAGAAATTCAAAAAATACTGCCTGTACAATAAGTCTGACCAATAGAGTAGGGCAAGCAGCCTGCTGAGGCTGATGAATTTTGTGGCAGTATGACTGCTTATACGTTGATTCCAGTTAGAAATTAATTGGAAAAACAGGCAAATTGAGCCAAAAAAAACACAACACCTAATACTTGTCGAAACAATAAAAGAAGCAACCGTTCAAATAACACACAAATCGTATGCATGTATGAACTTTTCAGGCTTATTTTTCCTGTTATGGATGGCCTGCCACGATTGAACACCCTGACACACTTACTGGGTTGAAAGTGCAAATTGACGGCAGATTGTACCAAGATGGCATCAGGGTGCGGCGTATGGACATGCGGTCAAATGTCTGGTGTTTTAAGTCCATCGTTCTGCTACTCCAATAGCCTGAATCAGAAAGCAGTTTGATTGATTTTTTGCAAAACTCTGCGGATACGGGCAATCATCAACCACGCGTGGGATGACGAGATTGTTGCCTCGACATCCTTCGGGAGGAGGCGGCAGCGTCCGAGCCATGCAAAGCTGCGCTCCACGATCCAGCGTTTCGGTAGGAGGACGAAGCCTTCGGCCTGATCGCTACGCCTGACGATTTCGATCGTCCATCGGCCGAGTTCAGCCAGCGCGCCACGCAACTTCTCGCCAGCATATCCACCGTCACCGATCAGATGGCGAAGTCAGGAGAATAATGAACGTATTCTGGTTGCTACCAGCGGCGCATCATCACGATCCGGAACGTCGGCAGGATGCACGACAGCCGCCACGACATGACCCAGCGTGTCGGTTGTGATTTGCCGCTTGCGGCCCCTGATCTTCTTGCCCGCGTCATAACCGCGTGGACCGCCGTTTTCAGCAGTTTTAACCGACTGGCTGTCAATAATGCCTACCGAAGGCGTGGCGTCTCGCCCGTCCTGCTCACGCGACAGGATCACGAGAATAGGGTTCATCGCTTCCCATCGTCCCTCGCGGATCCAACGGTAGAAATAGCAGTGACGAGGCAACCGCCGCCATTGGCAGCCGGTCGTGACGATATGGAGGATCGCCTCCATCGCCCGGCGCAAATCCGTACGTCATGGTCTGCCCAGTCGTTTCTTCTCGGGCATCAAAAGCGCAATCAGCGCCCACCCTGCATCGCGAAGGTCGCTTGCATATTCCAGGTCGTCCCTTTGATACTGCGCGCGGGTCATTTCAGTCCAGACCATCCAGATCTCATCAGGTTCTCGCAAACCCATGAATTAAAACCAACTGAAATCACTCAACTCATTTTCGGTCAGACACTCAAACAAGACCGCAGTTCCACGTTAGTATCCGCCATTTTTTATGCGTCTACGCTGACATGCTGTGCAAAAAATCTCTCGTGTCGTAGCCACTAAATCATGTTTTCTACGGTCTGTTTTTTTAATTTCATTGCCTCTACCACAACCCGGCCCATAGGCCTTCGCACAAGCCAAACCGCATGCATTCCCCACCATTCATGCATTAAATGTCTGTCAGGTATGCATTAAGCGTTGCATTCCTCCATGCGCCGTGTTGTTATCTGGCATGCGTATAACGCAGCATTGCTCTATAAATCTTTTTGGGGAGATGTGACATGGATCGTTTCAAGACGATGCTCCGCGGTCGCACCAACATGCTGCTCGGCCAGCTCAAGCAGGAAATTGGCTATGCCACAGGCCTGCGGCGGCTGGAGCGTCAGGGCATCGCACAGGAAATGCGTGGCTTTTCGCAAACCGCGCGCCTGCACCGCATGGCCAGCATGGAACAGTCCGAACAGGGCTGAAAACCTGCCAGATACCTGTAATAGCAAACGCATAACCGCATCGCGTGCAGGGTGGTTGCCGGAAAACCGGCAACCCGTACCATGGCCTGTTCCTTTATCCATGCAGGAAATTTATGGCCATGAGCAAAGACCAGATTATCGACATGCCCTTCACTACCGACGCCATGAAAGCGGCGATTGAACGGCGCATCATCCAGTCCCCCCAGCTTTCCGATGCCGACAAGCATGAACTGAGCGTGATCCTCGCGCGGCTTGATGCGCAGGGCCTCGCCACGCTTGTCGAGACTGTTCTCGGCCACGCCATTGAATCCGGCTCCGAAATCCTGCCCTACCTCAAGCGCCTCGGCGAAAAGGGTTAACCCTACGGCGCGGCGGGAACAGCCTGCCGCGCGTTCCACAAGGCGTTGAGCCGTGCATGCAGGCGGGGATCGCTTGCATAGATATAAAGCCCCCTCACCCCGCGCGTCATGAGCACGTTGATGGAGTTGAGGATAATCCGCGCCATGACCGCAGGCGGGTTCTCCACCCCGTCGCGCCCGGTAAAGGCAGCGCGGTCCTCGTAGCGGGCGGGGTCGATCACGATCCGGTCGGTCGCCGGGTCATAGGTGACGGATGGGCCAAGGATCACGCCCGCATAATTCAGGTCGAAACCCTGAATGGTATAGACCGAACCCACCTCATCAATCGTGTCCGCCCGCTCCGCCCATGGCAGGCGGGCCTGCGGCATGGCGCGATCCCAGCGCAGGTGAAAACGCCCCTCGGTAATGAAATGGTCCCGCCCGTTCAGGGTGTAGGGATAATCATAGGTCGCCAGCATGCGGCACAGCCCGTACTGCGCGTTGCGCTGGCATATGGCCTCGTACAAAGCCTGCGCATCATCATAAATACGAAAGTCAAAGGACTGCGGTGCCGGTAGCGCGCGCAGTTCGCCATCACGCAGGGCGCGGATCCAGTCCATCACATCCGCATGGGCGTGCATGCGGAACTGCTGCTCAAGCCTGCGGATCACGACCGGATAACCCGCCACGAGCGCGCGGAGGCGCTCATCGGTCCACAGGCTTTTGAACTTGAGCACCTGCCTTGCATCGAACACGATCACCACAATGCGCGCATGGCGGATGATCTCGGCCAGCTGGTTGTCCTGGCGGAAGCGGTTATAGGGGTCGCTGCGGGTCAGGAGCAGATGGGCTTCATCCACCAGCACGATATCAGCACGCTGCTCGCGCCCCGCCATGTGGTTGATGAATGTGGTCGGGCGCTCGAAATCCTTCTTGCGCAGGCAGGGCTGGGATTCGGAAATATTGCGGTACAGCTTGATCATTTCCGGATGGTTCACCAGCAGGCAGTTATGGCTGCCATGAAGCGGGTCGTCTGCATCGCGCCCGCGTGCCGCGTGCTGGATGGCGGTGAACAGCGTGTTGAGCAGCAGGCTCTTGCCCGTGCCCGCATCCCCCTCGATCATGAACAGCGCATGCGCGTCGGCGCCATGGGCGCGGCAGAAGGCCAGCACTTCATCCATCAGCGCCTGCTGCGGGCCGGTCAGCCCCATGGTGGGGGCAAGGCGGGTCAGGGCGCTGTCGGGCGTGGGGGAATCAGGCGTTTGCATATGGAGTTTCCGTCAGGGCCCTGCCCGCACCGGGCAGGACAGGGCTGATATGTAAAATACGACGTGAGATCGTGCAGGCCATAAGTTATAACACGCCCTTACGCGCATACAGCGCGCCACGTTAACAGGATAGCCGGACCATGACTGACAAACCCACCGCCGCCGCCCGCGAACACATGCACAAGCTCGCAGCCCGCGGCCTGAAAGAGCCCAAGCTGCTGCAGAAGGAAGAGGTGATCGCCATCGCCCAGCATGTCGCCAAGGAACATGGCCGCGCCTCGGGCACCGAGCACGAGATCGCCAAAAAGGCCGAGCACAACCCCGAGGGCGTGACCGCAGCCGAAATCCAGGCCCTGTGCGCCCATGTGACCGGCGAGCGCACCGCGCGCTAAAGCGGTTCCGCACCATCACGAAAAACAGGGGGAAACCCCTGTTTTTTATGTACGGAACAGGCTGCTGGCTGCCATCCCCTACCACCGCATCTTGCTGCCCGTGCGCTCAAGCAGGCTGCTGACATAGGCCAGCAGCATCAGGCCACCCAGAAACAGCCCCCAGACCAGCACGAAGCAGCCCAGACCTGCCAGCACCATGGCCGCGACATGCCATGGCGTGAACGCCAGTCCACACGCGAAATACCCCACCCCAAGCGCAATCAGCACCCAGACAAGCAGCCATAATCGGGCCATGTCCCGCTTTCTCCCTGTCATCTGGGGGCGTTGTGCCCCACAGGCTCCCTGCCCCACAAGCCCTGCCCGCATGGACCTAAACACACGGGCCTGAAGGCATGGGATCGACTTTGCGTGCCGCGTAACCGCACGCTATGACAGCAGGCCTGCCCCGGGCCGGGCTTGCGGATGCTGGCACGGGTTCGCCCGCCTTCACGCAGGCCTGAACGCTTCTGCATATGGGGAAACAGACTTATTCACGCTACAGGACCGGACCACAGCAGAAATAAGGGGTAATTCCGCCGCATGAGCACCCGTACGCGTTTTCCCATCTATTCCGTAACCGAACGGGCGGCCGACCTTGCGGTCCACATCATCGGCGTCGTGGGGCTTGGCTATGGCGTCGTGTGGCTGCTGCGCACGGCCATGCTGGCGCATTCGGGCCTCGCGGCGGGTGTGACCATGCTGTACTGCGGCGGCATACTGGGCACCTGCCTGTCATCGGCAGCCTATAATTTCTGCCCGCCCTGCCGCCTCAAGGGCGGGTTGCAGCGCATTGACCAGTCCATCATCTTCGTGGCCATTGCCGCAACCTACACCCCCTTCATCCTGCTCGGTGGGCAGGGGCGCGCCAGCCTGTGGTTCTGCGGGGTGCTGTGGGCCATGGCGGCGGCAGGCATCGTGGCCAAGATGTGCTTCTTCACCTGGTCACGCCGGTTTCATGTCGTGCCTTACCTGTGCGTGGCGTGGGTTTTCTTCCTGTGTCCTGATCCGCAGGTGTGGACGCTGCCCGGCCCGACCTTCTTCCTCATCGTGCTCGGGCTGTTCTTCTTCAGCATAGGGGTGGTGTTCTACATGCGTGAGAACATGCCGTTTTCCAACGTGCTATGGCACGTAATGGTGGTGCTGGGCGCAGGCACGCACATGACGGCGGTGGGCTGCATGCTGCTGCACTACAGCCACGGGCCGATGCGCGGGTTCTAGCGCCCGATGCGGCGCAGGGGGAGACCTGCCTCGAGGTGCTGCTCGATCACCTCCAGCGGTACGTCGCGCGTCTCGGGCACCAGTAGCACGGTAAACAGCACGAAGCCGATATTCATCAGGCTGAACCCGGCAAAGGTCCACCCCGCCCCCATTGCCCCGACAATGGTGAGGAAGGTGTTGCTCACCGCCCAGTCCATGCCCCAGTTGGCCAGCGTGGAACACGCCACGCCAAAGTCACGCCCCGCAATGGGCTGGATCTCGGAGCACAGGGTCCATACCAGCGGTCCCGCCCCCATGCCAAAGCCCGCCACAAACACCAGAAGGGCCGCCACCAGGCTCAGCGTGGCTCCCAGGCCCTGCAGGTGCATCCCCTCAATAACGGCGGCGCAGCCCAGCGCGCAGGCCATGATGATACAGCTTGACACCAGCAGCGGCCTGCGCCCCCAGCGCGAGACCATAAAGATGGCCCCCACGCCCACCACGGCATTGACCAGCCCGACCAGCACCGTGGCCCATGCGGCGGCGGTGGTGCCAAAATGCGCGCCTTCCAGAATCTTGGGGGCGTAATACATGACCACGTTGATGCCGGTGAGCTGCTGCATGACCTGAAGCCCGATGCCCAGCGCCACCGAGCGGCGGAAATAGGGTCTGGCGCGCAATAGGGCAAAGCCGCCAACCGCCTTGTCCGCGCCGAGTTCGTGGCGGATGCAGTCAAGCTCCCGGTCGGCCTCGGCTTCATCGCCACGCAGGTCGCGCAGCACCTTGCGCGCTTCTTCAAACCGCCCACGGGCCGCCAGCCAAGACGGGCTGGAAGGCAGCAGCGCGCAGGCGGCGAACAGCGCCATGGCTGGCACCACCGGCAGCCCCACCATCAGCCGCCAGTGCCCTCCGCCCGCAAACAGGCCACCCGCCAGATAGCCCAGCAGGATGCCGCAGGACTGGAGCATGGAAAAGGTGGAGACCATGGCGCCGCGCATCTTGCCCGTTGTCAGTTCGGATATGTAAAGCGGCGCGGTAAAGGTGCAGATGCCAATCGCCACCCCGATCAGAAACCGCCCGAGCAGAATCTGCCCGATCAGCCCGGCCGTGGCGCAAAGCAGCGCGCCCGCCCCGATCAGCAGCGTGGCCGCACCCAGCGCCAGCCTGCGGCCAAAGCGGCGCGAGAACACTCCAGCCCCCAGCGAGCCGAGCAGTGCGCCGATCATCAGCACCGACACGACCCACTCCTGCGCGCGCGCGCTGGCGTGAAAATCGTGGCCAATAAAGCCCAGCGCCTCGGCAATCAGCCCGGTATCAAGCCCTACGAGCAGCCCCGCCATGGCAGTGGTCAACGCTGCGCGCACCCCCGTGGCGCCGGGCGGCGAAGCCTGCGGAGGACATGGCGTGGCGATGGACGAAGATACGGGCTGTGACACGTGACTTGATCCCCTGCGCTGCGGCGCGATCCAAATCGACCACGTCGCTCACCCTCCCTTCATAGGCGATGCAACAGGCCCTGATCCATGACACAACCCCGCCTCGGGGTGCATTATGGGTCATCATTTTCGTGTATGCGCCATGCCGTGTTACGCACGCAGGCCCCACACCGCAATAAAGATACCACCCCATGACCGTGCCAGCCCCCGCTGCTTCCCGCTTCCTGCCCGGTGAAAAGCTGGCCCTTTGGCTGTGCTTCGCATTCCTGTTGTGGGCCAACTGGATCACGCCGCTCTGGGCCGATGATTACTGCCGCACCATTCCCTTCAGCCCCCGCATGATCTTCCATATCGTGTGGGGTAACTATTTTTTCTGGACCGGACGGTGGTTCATCACCCTCGTCACCTTTTTCATTCTCGACCTGCACCATTATGGCTCGCTGGCCGCATTCGCGGTGGTGAATGCAGGGATATTCGTGTTTCTGGTGCATGTGGTTGTGCATATGTGCAGGCGCGCGGCGGGCCATGGGCTCATTCCCACGGCACGCACCGGGTTTGCGCAGTGCCTGCTGGTTTTTCTGATGTTGTGGTGGCTGCCCCGCACCATTGCCGAGGTCGCCTTATGGAAAACCGGCGCCATTGGCTATCTGTGGGCGGTTACGGGCGAGATGTGGATCCTCTCACGGGTGCTGGCGGGGCGCACGCGCCTGAACGTGGCGCAGTACGGGGCGGTGTTCCTGATCGCCACGGCCATGGAATCGATTTCGCTCCTGATGGCGCTATTCCTGCTGGGGTGGGCCGCATGGGCGTGGAAAAACAGCCGCCCCGTGCCCTGGGCGCTGGCGGCAAGCCACGCGCTGGGCACATTCACGCTGGGCATTGCACCGGGTAATTACGTGCGTGCGCGGGTCATGACCCCGAGTTCGCCGTTCGACCGGCTTGATGGGCTGATTGGCAATCTGGGCAGCCTGTTCGACCCGTTCTGGGTGCCCTTCGTGCTGCTGATTGGCATCGGTCTGTTTGTGGGCAGGCGGCAGATACATTTTCCCGCCTGCCTGCGCTGCGGGCGGGGGTGGATGTTTGCCGCACTGGCGCTGGCCTACATGCTGCTGCTGTTCATCTACCCGCGTGAGGCACTGGCCGCCCGCGTGTCCTATCCTGCCAGTGTCTTTCTGGTGTGCTATCTGGCCTGCCTGCTGTTTTCATGCCCGGTGGGGCCTGTGCTCAGCCGGGTCATGGCCGTGACCTGCACGGGGCTTGCGGTCATGCATCTGGCCATTGTCATACCCGACCTGACAATGCTGGCCCGCATCAGCCATGACTGGCAGGTGAGCACGCGCGCGCAGGTCGCGCACGACCAGCCGGTCGTGCTGCATCAGGTGACCATGGGGCCACGGCACAAGCTGCTTTATGTGCACAAGGACATCATATTCGTCGGCATCAACCCCAACCCGCGCAACCAGCTGACCATGTGTTACGCGTGGGCCATGGGGGCGTCCTCCGTCAGGGCCGTACCCTGACGGCGCATTGCGTGCGGCGTTATTCGCTGCTGCCATTGGTGGGCGAGGGTGGCGGCGCGCCATTGCCACCGGGCTGGCCGCCCTCGGGCTGCTGGTTCTGCTGCTGCGCCCCTTCGCGCTCCGCCTTGCGGGCATTGTGCCGGCGCACCATGCCTGCGGCACAGCCTGCCGCGGCACCGCCCTTGCCGTGACCGCTGCCGATAAAATGCCCGGCAACCCCGCCAGCCACGGCGCCCTTGACGCAGCCGCCCGGCTCGGCGCGGGCTGCAACCGGCAGGGCGAGAGCCGCCGTGGTGGCAAGGGCAAGTGCGGTAAACCTTGAAAACATCGGATATTCCATCTGTTCTGTGTGTGAACAGGGCAACGGAAGGGCGGACATGAAGTTCCCCGCCACAAACGACACGGCCCCCGTGATGGCCACGCACCAAATCAAGGGTCCGGGAGGGAACGGCTGTCATGCAGGGGGCAAGGTTGCCAGCGCGGAGGTCCTATTCCATCGTGACGCATCACGTAACGGAGAGAATTCCATGAGCAAAGAACCGACTGACGTCATCCACGCAGCCCTGATTCACGCTGCCGCCACCCTTACGGCCGCCAAGAAGGACGTGATGGAAAAGGCCTCGCCCGATGAGGTGAAGAAGCATTTCAAGACTTTCCTGCACGCGATTGAAAGCGGCTGGCGGGAGCATGAGGCGGCTGATCACCACCACTCGTAAGCGCGGTTGTATTCAGACCAGCAGGGGGAGGCGTGCGCAACGCCTCCCCTTTTTTCATATACCTTCAGCCACGAGGTGCAGATGCGCGGAACGCCCAGACCGCTTTACAGAAAGGTCAATACCCGGACGCGGGGCGTAAAACATGGTTCAGGCCAAAAATTCAGTTGGGACCGGCACACAAAAAAAGCCCTGAACAACCCCTCCCTGCAGGCTTCCATGCATGGTGGCCAGCAGCATGGGCGCGATTATACGCCGCTGTTCCGGTTTTTATTATCACGCGTTGGGCAGAGATGGGACGATGTATTCAGGGAAGCCTGTGCAAGGCTGGACGGCACCGCGCCAATATTCTGGATGGTCGCAACCTGCGAGGCGGACAGGTGCGCTTACTTCCGGGCGGACGAAAATTCCTATTTCAGCGGTCTTTTTGTGGATGAGGATGGCATCCTGTCCCTCGTTGCGCCGGAAATAAACGAGGACAGCCTGAAACCCACATGCGCCTGCTGCACGCATAGTTTTAATGGCAAGGTGTTTACACAACGCTTTGGCGCGTAATTCCTGATCAATCGGGCATGAATGATCTGTTTTGACCTGTATTTTACACAATGCAGAAAGTAATATTATTATGGAACTCTTCCCTTTTGAGAAAATAACGCAGGCACCCCGATATCCTGAAAATTCGCCACAGCAGAATTTTACAGATATTTAAAAAACATGAATCTAATTTATATAGATGATTTATTCATTATAAATTCTATACGTAGATATATTTATTATGAAATTATAAGTATTGTTTTATATATATTTGAATTAAACCTGAACGTGAAAGCTGTTCATGATGAACCGAATAAAAATGGCATCGAAACAAAAATAGATGATGTTGGTTTCTCGGTCCCGTCAATAGGTGTCGGTTTCTTTTCCTGTAAAACGCGAAGGCATGGACAGGTCAGACTGATGTATCAATACTGACTTATAAGAAATGCCGCCTTTTGAAAAAGGCGGCATCCAGAAAATTTTATCAATGCGTTGTTTCAAACACGCGCCTTAACGGTGACCCGTAAAGAACTGGCTCATGTCACCCTTGGTGTCATGCCCCCAGTTATCCAGCTTCTTGCCAGTGCGGTCGCCCCAGTCCTTGGCGCTATCGGTTTCTTTCTTGGCTTTTCTATGCGCCTTGTGCGCCGTATGGCGCGTGCCTTCCTTGGTGTCCTGCGCCTTGAGCCGCACCTCGCATTCCGCATGATCGGTTACGCCATCGCACGAATCAGCCAGTGCTGGCGCAAGCGTCGCCACGTTCAGGCCGGTTGCACACAGCACTGCCGCAATCACTGTCTTTTTCATGGTGCTCTTACCTATCCGTTCGTTTCCTGTTGCGGCATGAGGCCATTGCTGGCCACCATGCCCTGTCACTGAACCAAACGCCCCAAAACGGTCCGGGTTGCCTTACACCTCGTTGCGGAAGTCGAGCACCACGCGCCCCTGCACGCGCCCATGCTCGAGATTATCGAAAATGGTGTTGATGTTTTCCAGCCGGTCGGAGCTGACCACGGTGGTCACCTTGCCATCGGTGAAAAAGGACATCGCCTCGATCATGTCGAGGCGCGTGCCCACGATCGAGCCGCGCACCGTGGTGCCGTTCATGACCATGTCAAAGATGGAAAGCGGGAAGTCACCCGGCGGCAGGCCGTTGAGCACCACCGTGCCGCCGCGCCGCGCATAGCCCACGGCCTGGCTGAAGGCCTTGTCCGACACTGCCGTGACCAGCACGCCGTGCGTGCCCCCCGTCTGGGCACGGATGATGGCGACCGGATCTTCCTTCAGCGCATTGACGGTCACGCGCGCGCCAAGTTTGCGGGCCTCGGCCAGTTTTTCATCGCTGATGTCAACGGCCGCCACGTTCAGCCCCATGGCCACGGCATACTGGATGGCCATCTGCCCAAGCCCGCCCGCGCCGGAAATGGCCACCCATTCCCCTGCCCGCGTATCGGTCATCTTCAGGCCCTTGTACACGGTCAGGCCCGCGCACAGCACCGGAGCGGTCTTGATGGGATCAATGTCTTTGGGCAGGTGGGCGACGTAATTGGGGTCGGCCACCACATATTCGGCAAAGCAGCCATTGACCGAATAGCCGGTATCCTCCTGTTTTTCACACAGCGTCTCCCACCCGCCCAGGCAGTGCTCGCAATGCCCGCAGGCGGAATACAGCCACGGCACGCCCACCACGTCACCGGTTTTGATCCAGTTGACGTTACTGCCAACCTCGACCACATGGCCAATTCCTTCATGGCCGGGAATGAAAGGGGGATTGGGCTTGGTGGGCCAGTCGCCGCGCGCGGCGTGCAGATCGGTATGGCAGACGCCGCAGGCATCAACCTTGACCAGAATCTGGTTTGCGTTGATCTGCGGAATATCGAGTTCCTCGATCGTCAGCGGCTTGCCGAATTCCCGCACTACCGCTGCCTTCATCTTGCCAACCATCTTGCACCTTCAGTTTCACTGCCCTGAACGGGCCGGTATTGCACCTTGCCGCCCCCGGCCCGGTCTGGGCAGGGCGGCATCCGGGATGTGACTCTTTCACCAGGGCGGCAGATCAGCCTTGATCTGCATCAGGCTGGCCCGTGCCGGTGGCGGGCAGCAGACATGCCATCAAGCCCACGGGCCAGATCAGCCACCAGCGCCTCGCCCGCTTCGAGCCCGATATGCAGTCGGCAGGTCGGCCCGGCCTGCGTAACGGAGGGGCACTGGCGCGAAATACCACCCGTGGTCGGCAGGATCAGGCTTTCATATCCACCCCATGAGGCCCCGATGCCGAACAGGGAAAGCCCGTCGATCATCGCCACCATGTCATCCGTGGTGAAAGCCGCGTCAAACACCACGCCAAACAGCGAGGACGCACCGGTGAAATCGCGCTGCCAGTATTCATGGCCGGGGCACGATGGCAGGGCCGGGTGCAGCACGCGCGCCACCTCGGGCCGCCCCTGCAGCCACAGCGCCACGGCCAGGGCAGTTGCGGCCTGCTGCGCCTGACGTACGCCCATGGTGCGCAGGCCGCGCAGGGTCAGCGCGCAGTCATCGGGGCCTGCTACCTGCCCTGCCTGGATGGCGGCATCACGCAGGGGGCGCCAGTCGGCCTCGCGGGCCACCGTTACCGCGCCGATAATGGTATCGGAATGGCCTGACGGGTATTTGGTCAGCGCCTGCACTGACACATGCGCCCCGTGGGCGAACGGGCTGAACAGGCCGATACCCCATGTGTTATCCACGATCAGGCGCGCGCCGGTTTCAGCCGCAAGGCGGCCCAGCATCGGCACGTCCTGCACCTCGAACGAATGGCTGCCGGGGCTTTCGGCAAAGATGATGCGGGTATTGGGCTGTATCAGGCCACGCAGTTCGGCCTCGGTCGCGGTGGGGGGGAAGTAGGTGATCTCCACGCCGAAGCGGCGCAGTACCTTCTCGGCAAAGCGGCGGGTCGGGCCATAGACGGAATCAGACAGCAGGCAGTGCTCGCCCGCCTGCGCATAGGCCAGGAACGGCAACGCGCACGCCGCCAGCCCCGAGGGCACGAGCTGCGCGTGCGTGCCGCCCTCGATGGTTGCAATGGCCTGCTCCAGCCGGTGGCCAATGGGCGTGCCCATGGCGCCATAGATCAGTTCATCCCCATAGCGCCCCTGCCCCGCCTGCTCCATCGCTCCGACACTGGAGAACAGCACGGTGGAACCCCGGTCGGCAGGCGGATTGACGAATACGCCCTTCGCCCCCTGCGGCGTGTCACGGCCAAGGGGCACAAGCCGGGGCGAGAGCTCGCGCCAGCCGCGCACCACGCGTTCAAGCAGGTCTGCTGGCACAAGGGCCATCGGATCGGTCATGCTACCCGTCCGCCCTTACGCGCCACACACGATGGGCGCATCCGGCGTCGAGGCCCATTCCGCCCATGAGCCGTCATACACCACGGGCTCGCCTGCCCCCACCTGTGCGCAGACCAGTGCGAGCGCAATCATGCACGCGGTCATGCCGCTGCCGCACGAGCAGGTAACGGTGGTGGTGTCGGTCACGCCCAGCGTCTCGAATTTCGCCTTCAGCGCCTCAACGGGCAGAAAGCGGCCATTATCATCAAGCAGTTCGCCATAAGGCAGGCTGCGCGCGCCGGGCATGTGCCCGGATTCGATGCCTGCGCGCGGCTCGGGGTCACGTCCTTCAAAGCGGCCGTGGCTGCGGGCATCAAGGATCAGGCCGGGTATGCGCCCGTGCACGATGTCGAGCACATCACCCGTACCGTGCAGCCGGTCATAGCGCGGGCGGCTGACGAAGGGGGCCGGCGTGGTCAGGTCCGGTCCGCTTTCAAGCGGCAGGCCCGCGCTTTTCCATGCGGGCAGGCCGCCTTCGAGCACCTGCACGTTTTCATGGCCGAACAGCCGCGTCAGCCACCATGCGCGTGCGGCGCAGGCCATGCCGTCCTGATCATAGAACACGATGCGCCTGGTATTGGCCATGCCGCGCTCGGTGGCCAGGCGGCTGAAGCGGGCCTGCCCGGGAATGGTATGCGGCAGGGGAGACTCCGGATCGGAAAAAGTATCGATATCAAAGCGCACCGCACCGGTTATATGCGCGTTGGCAAAGCGTTGCTGCGGGTCGAAGGCCTGCCCCGGCAGAGCCATGGAGGCATCAAGCACAAGAATATCACCACCATGCTGGATGGCCTGTGCCAGATCAGTGGCTGAGATCAGCGGATGCATACCTTCTCCCGGTCTTCAAGGAATTGCGTGTTCGACAATAAGGTGCAGCATACAGCACGGGAGCGGAAGTGCTGAACATTTGTCTTTCGTTTCATGGCAGGAGGAGATAGGCCACCGATATGGTCGAACGTATCATGATGGGGTTGATGCTGGGGGGGATCGCATTTGGCTGCGTTCTCATCCTCTATCCGTTCCTTACCGCCCTGCTCTGGGCCGCGATCCTGACCTTTTCCACCTGGCCGGTGTTCATGCGGCTGCGCGCGCGCATGTCGCTGCTGCCCGCGGCCCTGGTCATGACGCTGCTCTGCGCGCTGGTGCTGGTGGTGCCGCTGGCCATCGTGGTGTCGAGCAGCATTGCCGATGTGCCCGCAACCTTGCAGTACATGGTCAACGCCATCGGCGCGCTGCACCTGCCGCCGCTGCCCGCGCGCATTGCCCATATTCCGCATTTCGGGCCTGAAATTGTTGAAAAATGGCAGAAATGGTCGGTCGATGTCGGCAGCATAGACCAGGTCGTGCGCCCCTATGCCGGGCGCATCGGGCAGTCGGTGCTCAGCGCCATGATGCAGCTTGCCAGCGGGCTGGCGCATCTGGCGATGGCGCTGTTCATTTCCTTCTTCTTCTGGCTGGGTGGTGATGCGCTGGGCGACACGTTCGTGGCCGTGGTCAGGCGCATTGCTGGCGTATATGCCGACCGCATACTGGGCATTGTGGGCCGCACGATACGCGGCACGGTCTACGGCATTCTGGGCACGGCCATCATCCAGGGCATCCTGACCGGAATCGGCTTCGCCATCGCAGGCATTTCCAGCCCGGTGCTGCTTGGCGCCGTTACCGCCTTCGTGGCGGTGCTGCCCATCGGCGCGCCACTGATCTGGATTCCGGCTTCCGTGTTCCTGCTCATCACCCACCATCCCGGCTGGGGCATCTTCCTGCTGCTGTATGGCACCATCATCGTATCGGGCGCCGATCACATCATCCGCCCCATGTTCATCGCCCGTGGCGCGCAGATGCCCTACCTGCTGACGGTGCTGGGCGTGCTGGGCGGGGTGCTGACCTTCGGGGGGCTGGGCATCTTCCTCGGTCCCGTGCTGATTGGCGTGGGCTATACGCTCACGGCCGAATTCGCGGCGGGTGACGCCCGCAGCCGCAATCCCGTTCCTGATGACATCCGCGAGCCGTTTATCGAACCATGACCCTTGCCCGCCCCTATCTCCGCCTGCCTTCCGTCCAGCCGCGCCACGGCGCCCCGCCCCGGCTGGACCTGACCCCGCCCGCGCGTGAGGGGGATGGGGTCAAGGTCATTAGCTGGAACCTGCTGCGCCGCATTGGCGCCACGGTGCGCGATGTGATCAACCTGATCCACGCCGAGCGCCCGGACCTGCTGCTCATGCAGGAGGCCACGGTGGAAATCGACACCTTGCCCACCCTGATTGGCGGCCACTATGCCCGCTCGCCCCTGCCCGGGCGCATTCACGGGCTGGCATGCTGGAGCCCCTGGCCCTATCACCGCCAGCCGCTGACCTGCACCCTGCCCGCTGGCACGCTCATCCGCCGGGTGGCGCAGGTGATCGAATGCCGGTCGCTTGTGGTGGCCAACGTGCATCTTTCACACGGGCAGCTGCTCAACCGCCGCCAGTTGCGCCGCATTGTGCAGCTACTGCCGCATCAGGCCGCCATATTGGGCGATTTCAACCAGGTTGGCCCGGCACTGATCCGCCATTTTCATGATGTGGGGCCACGCGCGCCCACCCACCGCATGGCTGACATGCTGCCCATACGCCTCGACCGCTGCCTGGTGCGTGGCCTGACCTGCACCGAGCGGCATGTGATCGAGAACTATGCCTCCGACCACCGGCCCATATCGGTCACGCTGCGCCCCTCGGGCAGTCGCGCCTACAGGTAGGGCAACATCAGGCGCGCTGCCGCATCGCGCAGCTTGCGCACGAACGGGCGGCGGTCGAGATCATGGTGCGTGAGCCTGATGTGGCGGTGGCTGGCGATGAACGCATCAAGCGAGCCCGCAAGCGCGGCGTCATAGGTTTCGAGATTGATCTCGAAGTTCAGGCGCAGGCTGCGCACGTCGAGGTTGGAACTGCCCACGAACGACCAGTGCCGGTCCACCACCATGAGCTTGGAATGGTTAAAGGGCGGCCGCGCCATCCAGATCCGGCATCCTGAATCCAGAAAGCGTGGCAGGTTGGCCGCCCGCGCCCAGTCCAGCAATGTATGGTTGCTGTGCGCGGGCACCACGATATCCACCTCGATGCCGCGCAGCGAGGCCAGTTCCAGTTCGGTGAGGAACCGGTCATCAGGCAGGAAATACGGCGTCATGAGCCGGATGCTGTGCCGCGCCATGGTGAAGGCCTGGAGCATGGTGTACTCGATCTTTTCCAGATCCATGTCCGGCCCTGCGGTGACGATGCGGCTGGGCGTTTCGCCACAGCTGGGCTGGGGGGGGAAGAAGATGTCCGCCGTCAGTTCCTCGTTCATGGTAAAGGCCCAGTCCCGCGCGAAGGCCTCGCTAAGCTGGTGCACGATCGGGCCCCTGAGCTCGAAATGCGTGTCGGATACCGGATGCGCGGGGTGGGAGGCGGCGATGTTTTCCTCCCCGATGTTCAGCCCACCCATGAAGCCGGTCAGTCCGTCGACCACCAGAATCTTCTTGTGGTCGCGCATGTTGATGAAGGGCATGCGCCACGGCAGCATGGAATGCATGAACTGCCCCACCGGCACGCCCGCATGCCGCAGGATGCGGGCCACCCCGCAATTGAAGTAACCCGACCCCACGCCATCGACCAGAACGCGCACCTGCACCCCCCGCTCGTGGGCTGCGGCCAGTGCATCACAGAACTGGCGGCCAATGCTGTCGGCGCGGAAGATGTAGGAGCACAGCAGCACGCTGCGCTCAGCCGCGTTGATGGCGGCCAGCATGCGCGGATAGACCGTATCACCATCATGCATCGGCTCGATGGCGTTGCCGCCGAGCAGCGGGCGGCCAGTCAGCTTGCCCACCATGGAGCCCAGCGGGGCGAAGGCCCCCTTCTCATCGCACCGCCACTGCGAGGACATGGTGCGGCTGCGCCACGGGTGCTGCCCCGCCATGCGCCGGGCACGCCGGTGCACGCGATTGATGCCGAACATGAGATAGAGGATGCCGCCCGTAAGCGGCATGAGCACGGTCACGCCAATCCAGCCAATCGAGGCCCCGACATCACGCTTGGTCAGGAGCACATGAATCACGACCGGCACAAGAAAGGAAAGCCGCAGCACAAGCAGGGCCAGATCCCATATGGTCAGGGAATAAAAGATCATTTCACCTCATCCTGCTCCAGCCCGGTCATGCCCTGAGGCTGAAAGGGGTCTGCGCCCACATGCTCTTATCCTACCCGCCGGGTTTTACACAGCCACGCCCCTGTGGGCAGATATTATTTTTCAATCAACCTGTTGATAAATAATAATAAAAGTTTTCATCTGTCGCCTTTTGTCAAAAAAGCGACACCCGGACATTTTTCATTTTGTACCAATGATGTGTTTTCAGACACTCTCCTGTAGCTGGACTGGCGTTTCAGAAAACCTGTACAAACAGGGCATGACAACAGCACGTCCGCCTGCCCTTCATCGCCAGCGCCGTGGCCGGCGCGCCTTTGCCGATGGCCTGGCGGCGGAACATGCCGCCATGGCCGATCTACGGGCCAAAGGCTGGCAGGTGCTGCTGCACCGCGCCCGCACGCGGTGGGGGGAAGTTGATATCGTGGCCCTGCGCGCGGGCTGCCTCGCCTTTATCGAGGTCAAGGCCCGCCCTTCCCTGCTGGCAGTGGGCGAATCGATCCGGCCCGCGCAGGCCACGCGCATCATGAATGCGGCCCAGGCGCTCTGCGCCGCCAATCCGCACTGGACCTATGACAGCATGCGCCTTGATGTATGCGCGGTGCTGCCGGGTGATGTCATTGAATGGATACCTGACGCCTTCAGGCAGTACTGACCCCGACCATGCCGTTGGAAATGGCAGCCCCGTCACCACAAAAAATGCCGCCTTAAAAAAGGCGGCGTCTTCTGAAGCTTTTTAGAAAAAGCTTCACCAACAAATTTCATAATTTCAGGATATTATTGAGCCTGACTTTTCAAACAGACTCTAAAACCCGCTCTCAGGTGCGATGGCGAACAGGCGCCGGATGGATATGGTGGGGTACGCTGCCATGCGGGTGATAGACGATGGTATGCACCATCGCGTGCTGCGTATGGGCGGGAGCGCCATGATGCGCCGCCAACACCACCGGGGCGGCATGCCCCCTGCCCGCTGCATGATGATAGGCCACATGGCGCACCGGCGGCGGGGGCGCGATCAGCGCACCAAGCGTGAGCCGGTCGGCCTCGCTCTCGGTAACCGCATGGGTGCGGGCATGGGCGGGGGTGGCGATGCTTCCAATCAGACCTGCGCCAAGCAGCAGCATTGTAGCAGAACGCAAGTCGATGTAGCGCATCAGGCCCCCTCGTTTTTTTCAAATGCAGGGGAAAGCTAGGCGAAAGCGATGGCATGACGCAAGTGATGTTATGCCCCAAATACAGAACGGGCGGAACATTTCTGCTCCGCCCGCCGTTTTTACTGCCTTCGGGCCGCCCGGTCAGGCGGCGGCGGTGGCGATGCCCTTCTCGGTCAGGAGCTTTTCAAGCTCACCGGTCTGGTACATTTCGGTCACGATGTCGCAGCCGCCAATGAACTCGCCCTTGACGTAAAGCTGCGGCACGGTGGGCCAGTTCGAGAAGTCCTTGATGCCCTGGCGCAGCTCGGCGTCAGCCAGCACGTTCTCGGTCTTGAAGGGCACGCCAAGGTGCTTGAGCACCTGCACCACGCGTGCGGAGAAGCCGCACTGCGGGAAGTTGGCATCACCCTTCATGTAGAGCATGACGGGGTTGGCATCGATCTGCGCCTGAATGCGCTGTGCGATTGTTTCGGCCATAATCTTGTTTCCTGCTTTGGGGGTAAGGATATCGCTTCTGGGGTCAGTCGGGCGTCTGGGTCTGCAGCGCCAGGGCATGCAGCTTGCCGCCCATGTGCCCCTGCAACGCGTCATAGACCAGCTGGTGCTGCCGCACGCGGGGCAGGCCGCGGAAGGCCTCGCTCACCACGCGGCAGGCATAGTGGTCGCCATCGCCCGCCAGATCATCAATCGTGATCTTCGCATCCGGCAGGGCCGTGCGGATGTAGGTCTCGATTTCCTGTGCCGTCATTGCCATGTGGCTTTAAACTCCTGCCCTATCGGTCCATCAGTCGCGGAAAGAATTCGGAATGCACCGCGAGCAGACGCGCCTTGGATATTGTGGACCCGCTGGGCAATGTCAAACCCTCGCCGCCCGAACGGCCCAGCCTGCGGCATGGCACCCCTGCCTTTGCCGCAAGTGTTGCGAGCGCCTGCCCGTCACGCACGGCCACGATGTAACGCGACTGGTCCTCGCCAAACCAGAAGGCCTCGGGGCGCATGCCGGATTGCGGGGCGTCAAGCACGCAGCCCGCCTGCCCCGCCATGACCATCTCGGTCACGGCCACAAGCACGCCGCCATCAGCCACATCGTGACAGGCGACAATCGTGCCATCAAGGATCAGACCGCGCACGAAATCGCCATTGCGCCGTTCGGCGGCCAGATCGAGTTCAGGCGGCTCGCCGTCCTGCGCGCCAAGGATCTCGCGCAGCCAGATCGACTGGCCCAACTGGCCCTTCGTCTCACCTAGCAGCATGACATCGCAGCCCTCGGGCATTTCCAGCCCGACCGCCTGGCGCACGTTCTCCAGCACGCCAAGCCCGCCAATGGCAGGTGTGGGCAGGATGGACTGCGATGTGCCATCGGGTGCCCGCGTCTCGTTATACAGCGAGACATTGCCGCTCACGACCGGGAAGTCGAGCGCGCGGCACGCCTCACCCATGCCAGCAATGGCATCGACGAACTGGCCCATCACCTCCGGCTTTTCAGGCGAGCCGAAGTTGAGGTTGTCGGTCACCGCAAGCGGGCGCGCGCCCGTGGCCGTGATGTTGCGCCATGCTTCGGCCACGGCCTGCGCGCCGCCGAGCTTCGCGTTGGCGCGGCAGTAGCGCGGCGTGCAGTCCGTGGTCAGCGCCAGGCCGATTTCCGTATCCTCGACCTTGATGATCGCGGCATCGGCAGCCCCCGGCCTGCGCACCGTCTGGCCGCCAACCGTGCTGTCATACTGGTTGTAAACCCATGCACGCGAGGCAAGGTCCGGACAGCCGATCAACCGGATCAGCGCCTGTTCCACGCCCACGGGGTCGATGATCGGCTCCATCGGCTGCGGCTTCTGCGCGGGCGCCGTGGGGCGATGATAGACCGGGGCCTGATCGGCCAGCGGGGCCAGCGGAATCTCGGCCTCGACCGCGCCCTTGTGGCGGATGACGATATTGCCGGTATCGGTCAGATGGCCGATGACGGCAAAGTCGAGTTCCCACTTGTCAAAAATGGCGCGGGCCTGCTCGGTGCGGTCGGGGCGCAGCACGATCAGCATGCGCTCCTGACTCTCGGACAGCATCATTTCATACGCCGTCATGCCACGCTCGCGCTGGGGCACGTTATCAAGGTCAAGGTCGATGCCAACGCCGCCCTTGCCCGCCATCTCGACAGCGGAAGAGGTCAGGCCAGCCGCCCCCATGTCCTGAATGGCCACGATGGCGTCGGTGGCCATCAGTTCAAGACAGGCCTCGATCAGCAGCTTTTCAACAAACGGGTCGCCCACCTGCACGGTCGGGCGCTTGGCCAGCGCATCCTCGTCAAACTCCGACGACGACATGGTGGCCCCATGGATGCCGTCGCGCCCCGTCCTGGAGCCGACATAGATCACCGGGTTGCCAACACCTGCCGCAGCCGACAGGAAAATGCGGTCCTGCCGCGCCACGCCCACGGTCATGGCATTGACCAGCGGGTTGCCGTCATAGGCGGGGTGGAAGTTGATCTCGCCGCCCACGGTGGGCACGCCCACGCAGTTGCCGTAGCCGCCCACGCCGCGCACCACGCCATCAACGATGCGGCGGGTCTGCGGGTTGTTGGGGTCGCCAAAACGCAGGGCGTTGAGGTTGGCCACCGGGCGCGCGCCCATGGTGAACACATCACGCAGGATGCCGCCTACGCCGGTGGCAGCGCCCTGATAGGGCTCGATGAAGGAGGGGTGGTTGTGGCTCTCCATCTTGAAGATGGCAGCCAGACCGTTCCCGATATCAACCACGCCCGCATTCTCGCCAGGGCCATGAATGACCCACGGCGCCGTGGTGGGCAGGGTCTTGAGATAGGCGCGTGATGACTTGTACGAGCAGTGCTCGGACCACATCACCGAGAAGATGCCCAGTTCCGTAAAGCTGGGCGTGCGGCCCATGATGGACAGGACATTGCCGTATTCTTCCGCCGTCAGGCCGAATTCGCGCGCCAGTGCCTCATCAACGGTGCGTTGTGCCTTTGCACTCATCCGACCAGAGCCTCCACAAGTCCCGTAAACAGGGGTTTGCCATCCTCGCCGCCCATCAGCGGATCAACCAGATCCTCCGGGTGGGGCATCATGCCGCAGATGCGCAGGTTCTCGCTGAACACACCGGCAATGGCGTTCATCGAGCCATTGGGGTTGAGCTGCGGGTCGCCTGCATCCAGCCGGCCATTCTCCGCCACGTAGCGGAAGGCCACGCGACCGGTATCCTCCAGCATGCGGATGGTCTCGGCCTCGGCAATGTAATTGCCATCGCCATGCGCCATGGGGGTGCGGTACACGTCGCCTTTTGCCCAGTGGCGGGTAAACGGCGTGTCGTTGCGCTCCACGCGCAGCCAGCAGTCCTGCGACAGGAAGCGCAGCGCCGCGTTGCGCAGCAGCGCGCCGGGCAGGAGCTGCGTTTCGGTCAGGATCTGGAAGCCGTTGCACACGCCCAGGATATGGCCGCCCCTGGCCGCGAAATCGCGGATGGCCGCCATGATCGGCGCATGCGCCGCCATGGCGCCGCAGCGCAGGTAATCGCCGTAGCTGAAGCCGCCGGGCAGCACCACAAGGTCCAGCCCCTCGGGCAGGGCCGTATCACGGTGCCAGACCATGGCCGGAGCATGCCCGCTCACGCCACGCAGCGCGATCGCCATGTCACGCTCCCGGTTGGTTCCGGGAAAAACTACAATCGCCGCCTTCATTTGCCGCCGCCGCAGGGATAGGATTCATGCAGCGCCGTGAACACGACCTCGCCCGCCGGGCGGCTCAGGTCGTCGCGGTGGTCCTTCATCCAGCTTACGACCTTGCCGCGCATGTCCGCCGTGGGCGTAGCGGATGCGATGCAGAAGGCCGGAACGTCCTTGCTGTCCTTTTCCGCATTGCGTTCGAACAGGTGCGCAAGCGTTACCGAATCCGCAATGCCGGAGATATAGGCATCACAGATGCCGGTGCCTGCGGGCTTGGTGCACAGCGAGCCAAGACGCGCGCCATCAAGGCGCGAGACGCGCTGGGCGGACGCATGGGCCGCGGGCAGACCCACGGCCAGGACGCAGCCAAGGGCAAGAAGGCGGGCGATCTTCATCCAATGACCTCCGTGGTGAAATCCTCGATCACGAGATTGGCCAGCAGGGCGCGCGCCATGGCATCGGCCTGCGCGCGGGCGCGCTCGCGGTCGGTCTCGTCAACCTCAAGCTCGATCACGCGGCCAATGCGCACCTCGCCCACATTGCCAAAATCGAGCACATGCAGCGCATGTTCCACGGCCTTGCCCTGCGGGTCGAGCACGCCTTCCTTCAGCATGACGGTCACGCGCACCTTCATTGCATTACCTCCGGTCCCTTCATGTCGGAATTCGTGGCCTCGGGCAGGATGCCCAGGCGCATCGCGACTTCCTGATAAGCTTCTTCAACCTTGCCCATGTCCTTGCGGAAACGGTCCTTGTCCAGCTTCTCGCTGGTCTTGGCATCCCACAGGCGGCAGTTATCGGGCGAGATTTCATCCGCCAGAACGATGCGCATGTTGTCGCCCTCGAACAGGCGGCCGAATTCCAGCTTGAAATCGACAAGGATGATGCCGATGCCCATGAACAGGCCGCACAGGAAGTCATTCACGCGCATGCTCAGCGCCACGATGTCTTCCATATCGTGCGGGCAGGCCCAGCCAAACGCGGTGATGTGCTCCTCGCTCACCATCGGGTCGTTCAGGGCATCGTTCTTGTAATAGAACTCGATGATGGGGCGCGGCAGGCGCGTGCCTTCCTGAATGCCCAGCCGCTTGGACAGCGAACCCGCCGCCACGTTGCGCACCACGACCTCAAGCGGAATGATCTCGACTTCGCGGATCAACTGCTCGCGCATGTTGAGACGGCGGATGAAATGGGTGGGAATCCCGATATCGTGCAGGCGCAGCATGAGGTGTTCGCTGATACGGTTGTTCAGCACCCCCTTGCCGGTGATGATGCCCTTTTTCGCGCCATTGCCGGCGCTGGCGTCATCCTTGAAATACTGCACGAGCGTGCCCGGCTCGGGCCCCTCGAAAAGGATTTTGGCTTTTCCTTCGTAAAGCTGGCGGCGGCGGCCCATACTCGTCCTTCACATAACGCTGTGGGGACGGGCCGGGAGCGGCCCCTCCCCTGATCTGCAGGATCTGTTTGCGGCATGATCCCCAATGGTCCGCATGCCATAGCAGCGTTCCGGGCGGGAAGATACCATATTTACCTTAAGCCCGTGGCTGTGACGCCCCGAGGTCGATGGGCCGGTAGCCCACGCGGTCGGGGGCGCCTGCGGCAAAGAACCATGACCGGCGGGCATCGATTGCCACCCCGATGGCCGATGAACTGCATGTGCCAAAGCCCGAGCGCGGCGGAATGTTGAGTTCGCTGCCCGCAGGCAGCGAACGGTCGGCAAGCAGCGTGGTCCAGGCCGTCCATTCCGGCGGCACCGGGCGGGTTGCGGCCTGAAAGCGCGGCAGGTGCCGGGCAATGCGCGGCATGCCCATGTCATCGGGGTCGGTGGTGGCGACCATGTGCACGCCGGGTGCAAGCGGTTCGACCTGCGGCTGGCCATAGCCGGGGCCACGGATGAAGAACGCATCCGTCCGGTCCGCCACGATCATGTTGAACGAGCGCCATGCCCCTGCATCGATGGTGGCGATGTGCTCCACCGCCGCGCGGGCTGTATCAAACCTGCCTGCCAGCAGCGGCAGCGCGCCCCGCGAGTTCTTGCCCGGCATGGGGCCAAGGCTGCCCACGCGGTTCATGATGCCTGCCACGACCCCCGCATCATTGAGCGTGAGCCAGGAGCCACCGGCCACCTGGTCCTGCCCGCCGGTGACGCTGGGCTGATCGGGCCAGTGCCGCCCCGGCGGCAGCCAGGGCCGGTCGAGGCGTTCGTCACGGTTGGCCGCCATGAGCAGCGGCCAGTCCTGATCCGGATCGTGGGAAATGACGACTGTGCACACGCCTCGATATCCTGCTGCTGTTTTCCGTCAGGGCACGGTGCATCAGCTCCGTGCGGGGCCCGCCTCACCAAACACGCGGGTAAAGGTGTGGTCGATCTTGCCCAGATGGGCATTGCTGTCCATCGCCGCATCAAGCACTTCCGCCGGCACCCGGCCTGCAACCTCGGGGTCGGCGGCAAGGTTCTCGCGGAAGGTCTTTCCATCCTTGTGGCCCAGCTTCGTCCATGTTTCCATGGCGTTGCGCTGGACGATGCGGTACGCATCCTCCCGCAGGATGCCCGCACGCGCAAGGGCCAGCAGCACTTCGCCCGAATGCACCACGCCGCCAAGGCTCTCGATATTGGCCTGCATCTGGTCCGGATAGACCACCAGCTTTTCCATCATGCCCGCAAGGCGCATGAGCGCGAAGTCGAGGCCGATCGTGCCATCGGGGCAGATGTTGCGCTCGACGGAGGAGTGGCTGATGTCACGCTCATGCCACAGCGCCACGTTCTCCAGCGCGGGAATGACATGCGAACGCACGAGGCGGGCCAGTCCGGTCAGGTTTTCCGACAGCACGGGGTTGCGCTTGTGCGGCATGGCAGACGAACCCTTCTGCCCCTTGTGGAAGAACTCTTCCGCCTCGCGCACTTCCGAGCGCTGGAGGTGGCGCACTTCGGTAGCCAGCCGCTCGATGCCGCTGGCAATGACCGCAAGCGCGCAGAAATAGGCCGCATGCCGGTCACGCGGAATGACCTGGGTGGACACGTCCTCGGGCTTCAGACCCAGCTTCTTGGCCACATAATCTTCAACGCGGGGATCGATATGGGCGTAGGTGCCCACGGCGCCCGAGATGGCGCAGACGGCAATTTCCTCACGCGCGCGGACCAGGCGCTCGCGGTTGCGGGCGAACTCGGCATAATGGCCCGCGATCTTCAGGCCAAACGAGGTTGGCTCGGCGTGGATGGCGTGGCTGCGGCCGATGGTGAGCGTATATTTGTGCTCGAACGCACGGCGCTTGAGTGCGGCCAGCACGGCATCGACATCCTGCAGGAGCAGGTCGGTCGCCTGCACCATCTGCACCGACAGGCAGGTGTCGAGCACATCCGACGACGTCATGCCCAGATGCACGAAGCGGCTGTCCGGGCCCACCTTTTCAGCCAGCCAGGTCAGGAAGGCGATGACATCGTGGCGGGTTTCGGCCTCGATCTCGTCAATGCGGTCCAGATCGGCCTGCGAGAAGGCGGCCATGGCGGCATCGCCCTTTTCGCGGATGGTCCTGGCGGCCTCGGCTGGAATCGCGCCGTATTGCGCCATCGCCTCACAGGCGAGGGCCTCGATCTCGAACCAGATGCGGTAACGGTTCTCGGGGGACCAGATGGCGGCCATGACGGGGCGGGTATAGCGCGGTACCATGTTCTCGGGCTTCCTTGGCTCAAAGCGACACAATCAGGATCAGGCCGCCTTCCTAGCCAATTCTGGCGCGTGCGTCTCCCTTATATTCACGCCACTTTCTGTCCATGGCATACAATCTGTAATGACAGGCATGATTGCATGTTGCCCACACGCGGCGGCATAAAGCACCTGCCACGCCCGACCTGCCCTGCGGCACGCCCTTTCCTTCAGGAACCCATCTGCCCATGTCCGCCATTTTTTCCCCTTCTTCCCTCTACGCACTGGCCCAGGTTATCCTGATTGACGTAACCTTGGCGGGTGATAACGCCATTGTAGTGGGCATGGCGGTACGCAACCTGCCGCAGCAGTCACGCCGAATCGCCATACTGTGCGGCGTGCTGGGGGCGGCGGTCATCCGCATCGGGCTGGCGCTGGTGGCGGTCAGGCTGCTGGCCATCATCGGGCTGACACTGGCGGGTGGCCTTTTGCTGATGTGGGTATGCTGGCGCATGTTCCGCGAGATGCGCGGTGATTCCCATGCCGAAACGGATACCCCTGCCCCCGGTTCCCTCCGCCGCGCGATCATCCGCATCATCGTGGCAGACCTGTCCATGAGCCTGGACAACGTGCTGGCCGTGGCCGGGGCGGCGGGCGAGCATATGGGCGTGCTGGTGACCGGGCTGGTCATATCGGTGGTGCTGATGGCGGTCGCGGCCTCGCTCATTGCGAGACTGCTGGAGCGGTACAAATGGATTTCGTGGGTGGGGCTGCTGGTTGTGCTGGCGGTGGCCATTGAACTGATCGTCAAGGGAGGCGGCGAGGTCTGGGCGCATGTGGGGCATGTCGGCTGATGCCGCGCCCCAGCCCCCTGCGCCTGCGCGCCCCACGCCTGCACCATCTGGGCCGGGCGGCCTGCCTCGCCACCGTCATGGCGGGGCTGGCGGCTCCTGCGGCGATGGCGCAGACGCCAGCAGGCGCCGACTGGCCCACGCCACGGCAGGCCGCCACGGGCAATGCCGATGATGACCCCATCGCGGCCAAGCTGCTGGTCTATCTGCGCCTGCTCTCGGGTGCTGGCGGCACGGCGGAGGAATACGCCACCTTCCTGAACGAAAATCCCGCCTGGCCCCAGCGTGGCCTCCTGCTTGCCCGTTACCAGCAGGCGCTGGCGGGGGAAGCGGATGATGCGGTGGCGGGCGCGCTGTGCCCCCGCCTGCCCCTGACCGATGTACACGCCCTGCTGCGCTGCGCCCATGCCACCCCCGCCCCCGGCAGGCTGGCGGCCTGGGCGCGTGATACATGGATCAACCGCGCTGACAGCCCCACTGATGCACAGGCCCTGCAGGCGGGATTCGGGCCGCAGTTTACGCCCCAGGACCACTGGCAGCGCTTTGACCGGCAGGAACGCGCGGGCAAGGTGGATGCCGCGACCCGGCAGGTGGCGCTGCTTGAGGCCGTGCAGCAGCCCGTGGCCCGCGCGCGCCTGGCCTTCCGCCGCAACGACCCGCAGGCGGAAGAAACCCTGGGCACCCTGCCGCCCGAGCAGCAGGCCGACGGCGCGCTGGTGCTCGACCGCCTGCGCTGGCTGCACCACGCGCAACGGCTGGATGAGGCGCTGGACCTGTGGCGCGCCCGTGGCGTGGACACCGAGAAGCAGCAGCCCCCCGCCATTGCCACCGTATTCTGGCGCGAGCGTGACGGGCTGGCGCGCGACCTGTTGCTGGCCCACCGGGTGGATGACGCGCTGTTCATGGCGAACGACACGGCGGATATCGGCTCGGCCAACCATTATGACGCCCTGTTCCTCACAGGCTGGATCCGGCTGGAATACCTGCATGATGCCGAGCATGCGCAGGCCAATTTCGCCCCGCTGGCGCAGGCCGTGCCGGTCATTACCCGCAGCCGGGGCCTGTTCTGGGTGGGCCGCGCGCTCTGGGCACGCGGGCGCCATGGCCCTGCCCGCGCGCAATGGACGCAGGCCGCAACCCTTGCCAACACCTTTTATGGCCAGATGGCCATAGAATGGCTGGCGGGCAACCACGCCAACCAGCTTATCACCCCCGACAGGGCGGGCCTCCAGATCCGCGCCCACCTGCTGCACGAGAGCGAACCCAGCCCCAGCGTGGCCGATTCCGTACGGTTCGACACCACCGACCTTGCGCGCGCGGCCGAGATCCTCGTCTCATGGAACGACCGCCACCATGCGCGTGACTTCGTCCTCGCTCTCGATGCACAGGGCACCAGCCCCATCACCCACGTGCTTGCCGCCCGCATGGCCACCCGCCTCGGCATGCCCGATGCCGCCGTAATGGTGGCCCGCCTGGCAGGCAAGGACGGGCTTACACTGGTGCATGAGGGCTGGCCACGCGCCTGCGCGCCCCCCACCAGCACCCTGCCGCCCGATGTGGAACTGGCCATAACCCGGCAGGAAAGCGGATTTGACGCAGGCGTGGTCAGCCCCGCCCACGCGGTTGGCCTGATGCAGATGCTCGTGCCCACCGCGCGTGAAGTCGCGCGCAAGGCGGGCCTGAACGTGAATGTCAGCGCCGCCAGCCTGACCAACCCGGACCTGAACATGCGGCTCGGCGCCGCCTATCTGGCTGATATCGCCCAGCGCGTGGGCGGCGCCGTGCCCTATGTGGCCGCCGCCTATAACGCAGGCCCCCACCGCACCGATGGCTGGCTGCTCACTCTGGGCAACCCCGCGCGCGATACGCCGGTGCCCGATGCCATGCTGGACTGGATCGAGAGCATCCCCTTTGGCGAGACGCGCAACTACGTGGAACGGGTGGAGGAAAACATGGCCATCTATCAGGCTACCGATCCGGCATTGGGGGCAGGCTGATGGCGTTTTCTCCTGCCCGCTTCATCGCCAGCTTCTGTGGCACCGGCTTTGCACCCCGCGCGCCGGGCACGGTGGGTTCGTTCGCTGCCCTGATTGTGGGCGTGCCACTGCTGGGGCAGTGGATATGGATGGCGCTGGCGGTACTGGTGGTGACCTTTGTGGGCTACCGCGCCACGCAACTGGCCTCAGGCGGGGAAGATCACGGCTGGATCGTGATCGACGAGGTGGCGGGCATGTGGATCGCCATGCTCCCCCTCGCCCCGCTGCCGCTTGAGGGCCTGCGCTGGGCCGACGGGCTGTGGCTGGCGCTGGCCTTCGTTCTGTTCCGCCTGTTCGACATTACCAAGCCCGGCCCCGTAGGCTGGTTCGACCGCAGGCATGATGCGCTGGGCATCATGGGGGATGACGTGGTAGCCGGAATCATGGCCGCTGCAATCCTGGCAGGCATCCGTTGCCTTGCCTGATGCGTTGACACCCCTGAAAAAGGAGAACGCCGCGGATGTTACCTGACACCTTTCTGGGCCGCATGCCCGATGCCCTGGCCCGCCTGCGCGCCGCAGGCCAGCGTGTTGTCACGGCGGAAAGCTGCACTGGCGGCCTGCTGGCTGCTGCCCTGACCGAAGCCGCTGGCGCATCGGATGTCGTATGCGGCGGCTTTGTCACTTACTCCAACAGCATGAAGCACCATGCGCTGGGCGTGCCGCTGAAACTGCTGGAGGAATACGGCGCGGTCAGCCGCGAGGTGGCGGCCGCCATGGCACAGGGTGCACTCGGCCACGCGCCCGATGCCAATCTGTCGGTCGCCATTACCGGCATTGCAGGCCCCGGCGGGACCACGCCGGGCAAGCCGGTGGGGCTGGTGTGGTTTGCCGTGGCGGGTAGCGGCACGGTCCATACGGTCTCGCACAATTTTGCGGGGGAACGGTGGGATATCCGCACCCAGGCCGTGCGCGCGGCCCTTGGCCTGCTGCTTGACCATGCGGGCCGACTGGCGGCGGAATAAGGGCGACACAATAACAGAAGCTTCCAGAGGCCACCTTTTTTCAAAAAGCCTTTCAAAAAGGCGGCGTTTTTAAGCTTTTTGAAAAAAGCCTAACCAAAAACTTTCTTCTGTTTTCAGGATATGCCGGTGCGGTTTAGTAACCGGCCACCGTGCTGCCGGTTTCCGGCACCTGAATGGGGCTTGCCGTCTGGCCCGTGCCCTGTGCCTGCACGGGGTGGCCTGCGGATGCCACAGGAGCCGGTGCCTGAAGCGAGGCACGGGCCTTTTGCAGGCTCTGTTCGTTCAGGTCGGCGGTCTCGGCATCGCTGCCGGGCGTGGGCGCTTCCACCTTATGTGCCGCGGGCGAGGCTGCATGGGCCAGCGGGGCCACGCAAAGAAGCATGCCCCCCATGATGGCGGGAAAAATCCTGTTCATGTACGTGTTTTCCTGTCCGGTTCGATCAATACGGGGGGATCAGGCGTTGCCCGCCTTGGCCGCGCTCACCTGCGCGGGTGCCGCCACGGGCGGCGGGCCATAAATATCACGTGCGCGGCGGATGAAGGCCGAGACCATGAGGCGCACGGCCTCGTTGAACACCACCCCGATCGCCGCCTGCAACAGACGGGACTTGAACTCGAAATCTACAAAGAAATCGACCAGGCAGCCACGCGGCTCGGGTGTGAAGGTCCAGACGTTGTTCAGGTAGCGGAACGGCCCCTTTTCGTAGCTGACGCGTATGGTGTTGGGCGCTTCAAGCAGGACACGGCTGGTAAATGTCTCACGGAAGGGGCCGAACCCGATCGTCAGGTCAGCCACCAGTTCGGTTGCGGTGCGCGTGCGCACGCGGGCACTGGTGCACCACGGCAGGAACTGGGGATATTTCCCGACGTCGGCCACCAGGTCAAAAAGCTGGCTGGGCGAATAGGCAATAAGCCGACGTTCGGCATGGGTGGGCATCTACTTGATCTCCATTGCGCCACGCTCTGCCCGCAGGCGTTGCTCACGTGCGGCGCGTAGCTGCGCAAAATCTGAATCCGCATGGTACGACGACCGGGTCAGGGGTGAGGAACTGACCTGCAGGAAGCCCTTTACACGGGCCATGCCCGCATAATCGGCAAATTCTTCAGGCGTTACAAACCGGGCCACCGCCGCATGCTTGACCGTAGGCTGGAGATATTGCCCCAGGGTGATGAAATCAACGTCCGCAATGCGCAGGTCATCCATGACCTGCAGGATTTCGGGCCGTTCCTCGCCCAGTCCCAGCATCAATCCCGATTTTGTGAAGATGGACGGGTCCATCCGCTTCACGTCATCAAGCAGGCGCATCGACTGGTAGTACCGCGCGCCGGGGCGAATGGTGGTGTAAAGCCGGGGCACGGTCTCGAGGTTGTGGTTGAACACATCGGGCCGGGCGCGCACCACCACTTCCAGCGCGCCAGGCTTGCGCAGGAAGTCGGGCGTCAGGATCTCGATGGTGGTGTCAGGCGCACTGGCCCGGATCGCGCCGATCACGCGGGCGAAGTGGTGCGCGCCGCCATCGGCCAGGTCGTCACGATCCACCGATGTAATGACCACGTGCCGCAGGCCCAGCCTGGCCACGGCATCGGCCACGCGCCCGGGTTCATCGGCATCGAGCGCGTTGGGCAGGCCGGTGGTGACATTGCAGAACGCGCAGGCCCGGGTGCAGATCTCGCCCATAATCATCATGGTAGCGTGGCGCTGCGACCAGCATTCACCAATATTGGGGCAGGCCGCCTCCTCGCACACGGTCACGAGGTTATTGTCGCGCATGAGTTTGCGCGTCTCGTGATAGGTGGGGTGGTTGGGCGCGCGCACGCGGATCCACTCTGGCTTGCGGGCAATGGGGTTATCGGGCCTGTGCGCCTTTTCTGGATGGCGCAGCGTGGCTTCACCCTTCTTGCGGTGGTCGATCATCAAACGCACGGACATGATGCAAAAAATCCCGTAAACAGGCAGATAACCAGAAGTGAAACGCCTGCCGCACGACGTCAAGCATTCTTGGCGCCCTGAGCCGGGGGCGGGATCACAACCGCACGATCAGGGTGCGGTATGGCCCCTGCCCCCGGCTTTCAGCGGGGGTCAGATATGCAGCGCCCCGTCATACGCGGCCAGTACGGCCTCGTGCATGGTCTCCGAGATGGTGGGGTGCGGGAAGACCGTTTCCTTCAGTTCGCCATCGGTCAGCTCACCCGTGCGGGCAATCACGTAGCCCTGGATCATCTCGGTTACTTCCGCGCCAACCATGTGGGCGCCAAGCAGTTCACCGGTGGCGTCATCAAAGATGGTCTTGACCATGCCCTCGGGCTCGCCCATCGCAATCGCCTTGCCATTGCCGATGAACGGGAAGCGGCCGACGCGGATCTTGTAGCCCGCCGCCTTTGCCTTCTCCTCGCTCAACCCGACGGAGGCCACCTGCGGGCGGCAGTAGGTGCAGCCGGGAATGTTCATGGGGCTGATCGGGTGCACTTCATGGCCCGCAATCAGTTCCGCCACCATCACGCCCTCATGGCTGGCCTTGTGCGCAAGCCAAGGCGGAGCCGCGATATCGCCAATGGCGAACACGCCCTTCTCGCCCGTGCGGCAGTAGGGATCGACCGTGATATGGGTGCGCTCCACCTTGATGGCCGTACCCTCGAGACCGATATTCTCGACATTGCCAACAATGCCCACCGCCGAGATTACGCGCTCAACCGTGATGGGCGTGGTCTTGCCACCTGCGCTCACCTCGATCGTGACCGAATTGTCGCCCTTGGTGATCTTGCCCAGCTTCGCCCCGGTCAGGATCTTCATGCCCTGCTTTTCCAGCGCCTTGCGGGCAAAGCCGCTGATCTCGGCATCTTCCACCGGCAGGATGCGGTCAGCCACTTCCACAATGGTCACCTCGGCACCCATGTTGCGGTAGAAGGAGGCGAACTCCACGCCAATCGCGCCCGAGCCGATCACCAGCAGGCTGCGCGGCATGGCCTTGGGCACCATGGCCTCGCGGTAGGACCAGACCAGCTTGCCGTCAGGCTCCAGACCCGGCAGGACGCGGGCCCGCGCGCCGGTGGCCACGATCACGTTCGGCGCGGTCAGCACGGTGGTTTCCCTGCCCTCCACGCTTACAGAGACCTTGCGGTTGGCGCCCGCCGTTCCGGCCAGCCTGCCAAAACCGTTGATAACCGTGACCTTGTGCTTTTTAAGCAGGTGGGCAACGCCACCCGAAAGCTGCGCCGAAACCGCGCGTGAGCGCTTGATCACCTTGTCAAAGTCAAAGCGCACGTTATCCGCCGCGAACCCGAACGCGCCAAGATTATGCAGCAGGTGGTTGATCTCGGAGGCGCGCAGCAGCGCCTTGGTGGGAATGCAGCCCCAGTTGAGGCAGATGCCACCAAGCTGGGAGGCCTCCACCACCGCAACCTTCAGCTTGAGCTGCGCCGCGCGGATGGCCGCGACATACCCGCCGGGACCGCCGCCAATGACAATGACATCAAACTGTGTGGTGCTCATTGAACGCGCTCCCTCAGACCACAAGGCTCATGGGGTTTTCGACCACCTTGCGGAAAGCCGAGACCCACTGCGCGGCCAGCGCGCCATCCACCACCCGGTGATCGACCGAAAGCGTTACGGTCATGACAGTGGCGATGGTGATCTCGTTGCCCTTGACCACCGGCCTGCGCTCGCCCGCCGCAATGGCGAGGATGGCCGCCTGTGGCGGGTTGAGAATGGCCGAGAACGCCTTGACCCCATACATCCCCATATTGGAGATGGAGAAGGTGCCGCCCTGGAATTCCTCCGGCTTCAGCTTGCCTGCCCGCGCGCGCGCCACGAGGTCGCGCGTCTCGAGGCTGATCTGGCGCAGGCTCTTGGTGTCGGCCTTGCGCACGATGGGCGTAATCAGCCCATCGGGGATGGAGACGGCCACCGAGATGTCCACGTCCTCATAGACCCGCACGGCCTCCTCGGTGAAGGACACGTTGACCTGCGGCACGCGGCGCAGCGTCACCGCCACGGCCTTGATGAGCATGTCATTGACGGAAATCTTGTACGCCCCCGGCCCCTCGTCGGGCGAGGCCGCGTTCATCTGACTGCGAAGCGCGAGCAGCGCATCAAGCTCCACATCCATTTCCACATAGAAATGTGGCACGGTGGACTTGGATTCCGTCAGCCTGCGCGCAATGACCTTGCGCATGGTGGTGTGCGGAATGCTCTCAAAGCCCGCTTCTTCCACCGTTGCGGCAGGCGCTGCGGCCTTGGGTGCCGGGGCAGTTGCCGCCTGCTCCACATCACGGCGCACGATGCGCCCGTTGGGGCCGCTGCCCTTGAGGGTGGCAAGATCAATGCCCTTCTGCGCTGCAATGCGCCGCGCGAGGGGGGAAGCAAACACGCGCCTGCCCTTCGTCGCGCCCGCCGGAGCGCCCTGTGGCGCCACTGCCGCAGCCGGAGCAGACGCCAAAACCCGCTCAGGCGCCGCAGCAGCAGGTGCTGGCGCCGGTGCATCCGGCACGCTTTCCCCCTGCGCCACCAGGATGGCGATGGGCGTGTTGACGGCAATGCCGTGCGTGCCGCCCGCGATCAGGATGCGGCCCAGAATGCCTTCATCCACGGCCTCGACTTCCATCGTGGCCTTGTCGGTCTCGATCTCGGCAATCACGTCGCCGGCTGCAATCGTGTCGCCTTCCGCCTTGAGCCAGCGGGCCAGCGTGCCTTCCTTCATGGTGGGGGAAAGGGCTGGCATCAGGATGTTGATGGACATCGCGCGTTCCCCTCACACAACCTGCCGGACGGCATTGATGATCCAGTCCGTATTGGGCAGGGCCAGTTTTTCAAGGTTGGCGGCGAACGGCATGGGCACATCGGCCCCCGCCACGCGCACCGGCGGCGCATCAAGATAGTCGAACGCATGCTCGATCACCTGCATGGCCACTTCCGCGCCAATGCCTGCAAACGGCCAGCCTTCTTCCACCGTAACGAGGCGGCTGGTCTTCTTCACGCTGTCCACCACGGTCTGAGTATCAAGCGGGCGGATGGTGCGCAGGTTGATCACCTCTGCCTCAATGCCCTGCTCGGCCAGTTTTGCCGCCGCCTCAAGGGCCACGCCCACCATGATCGAGAAGGTGACGATGGTCACGTCACGCCCCTCGCGCTCCACCTTGGCCTTGCCGATGGGCAGGATGAAATCCTCATCCACCGGGCACGGAAAGCGCTGGCCATACAGAATCTCGTTTTCAAGGAACACGACCGGGTTGGGGTCGCGGATGGCCGCGCGCAGCAGGCCCTTGGCATCCGCCGCCGACCACGGCGCCACCACCTTCAGCCCCGGCACATGGCCGTACCAGCTGGCATAGCACTGCGAATGCTGCGCCCCCACGCGGGCCGCGGCGCCATTGGGGCCACGGAACACGATGGGGCACGACATCTGCCCGCCCGACATGTAACGCGTCTTGGCCGCCGAGTTGATGATCTGGTCAATGGCCTGCATGGCGAAGTTCATGGTCATGAACTCGACAATCGGCCTGAGCCCGGTCAGGGCCGCGCCGATGGCCATGCCGGTAAAGCCCTGCTCGGTAATGGGGGTGTCGATCACCCGCTTCTCGCCAAACTGGTCGAGCAGCCCCTGCGAGACCTTGTAGGCCCCCTGGTACTGGGCCACTTCCTCACCGATCAGGAACACATCCTCATCACGCGCCAGTTCGGCGGCCATCGCGTCACGCAGCGCCTCGCGCACGGTGATCTCCTGGGTCTCGCCCCAGTCCTTTTCCGGCTGCGGGGCAACGGGGGCAGCCCCTGGCGGGGCCGCGACCGGCCCGCAGGAAGGCTGCGCTACAGCAGGTTCTGCCGCGGCCGTGGGCGCTGCGGCAGGCATGGCCGATGAATCCTCGCCTTCCGCCAGCAATACGGCGATGGGCGTGTTGACCGCGACATTCTCGGTGCCTTCGGGCACAAGGATCTGGCCAAGGGTGCCTTCATCCACGGCCTCGACTTCCATCGTGGCCTTGTCGGTCTCGATCTCGGCAATCACGTCGCCTGCGGTGATCGCGTCACCCGGCTTGCGCAGCCAGCGGGCCACCTTCCCCTCCTTCATGGTCGGAGAAAGGGCGGGCATGAGTATTTCTGTTGCCATTTCTAGATCAGCTTTCCACCAGTATGTCCGTCCACAGCTCCGAGGGGTCGGGCTCGGGACTGGTCTGGGCAAACGACGCCGCATCGGTCACAACCGCCTTGACCTGTTCGTCCATGGCCTTGAGTTCGTTTTCTTCCACGCCCATGGCCAGCAGCTCGCGGCGCACGCGGTCGATGGGGTCCTGGTTCTTGCGGATTTCATCCACTTCCGAGCGCTGGCGGTATTTCGCCGGGTCGGACATGGAGTGGCCACGGTAGCGGTAGGTATCGACCTCGAGCAACACCGGCCCCTTGCCCGCGCGGCAATGGGCCACGGCCTCGGCTGCGGCGGCGCGCACGGCCTGCACGTCCATGCCATCGACATACATGCCCGGAATGCCCCACGGCTCGCCATTGCGCCACAGCGCCTTGGAGGCCGAAGCCCGCTCAACGCTGGTGCCCATGCCGTAGCGGTTATTCTCCAGCACGAACAGGCAGGGCAGCCTGTGCAGGGCAGCGAGGTTGAAGCTCTCGTAAACCTGGCCCTGGTTGGAGGCGCCCTCGCCGTAATACGTGACCGAAACCTCGTCCGTGCCACGATACTTGTTAGCAAATGCCAGCCCGATGCCCAGCGAGACCTGCGCGCCCACGATGCCGTGGCCGCCATAGAAGTGCTTCTCGCTCGAGAACATGTGCATCGACCCACCCTTGCCGTGGGAGTACCCTCCCTCGCGCCCGGTCAGCTCGGCCATCACGCCGCGCGGGTCCATGCCGGCGGCAAGCATCTGACCATGGTCGCGGTAGGAGGTGATGATCTTGTCACCCTGCTTGAGTTCCATCTGGATCCCGACCACGACGGCTTCCTGCCCGATATACAGGTGGCAGAACCCGCCAATCAGCCCCATACCATAAAGCTGGCCCGAACGCTCCTCGAAGCGGCGGATCAGCACCATCTGATAATAGGCATGCTTCAGGTCGGCTTCGGTCATGGCGCGGCTGTTGTGGCCGCCCCCCAGGCCGGGATCGGTCTCGTTACTCATCGAACGTCCTTGGTTCATGGTGGCCGTGCCGCCACCCGCGCGGGGCAGGGCAGCCGTTGAGATTGCAGGGTGTAGCCAGTGTCATCAGGAACCTGATGCACGATCATAAGTGCCAGACGCGCCGCCGGATTTATGGATCACATGGATCTGACCAATTTCCATGTCACGCTCCACCGCCTTGCACATGTCATATAAGGTCAGCGCCGCGACGGAAGCCGCCGTCAGCGCCTCCATCTCCACCCCGGTCGGCCCCGTGGTGCGCACGCGCGCGGTAATCTCGATCCCCTCACCCGCCCCGTCCGGCACCAGCTCCACCTTGACGGAGGAAATGGCCAGCGGGTGGCAAAGCGGGATCAGGTCTGCCGTTTTCTTGGCCGCCATGATGCCCGCGATGCGCGCCGTGGCCAGCACATCGCCCTTGGGCATCGCACCCGCCAGGATCAGGCCCAGCGTCGCAGCGCGCATTTTTATGTGCCCATGCGCCACGGCCTCGCGGCGCGTGTCAGGCTTGGCCGAGACATCGACCATGACCGCGTGCCCCGCCGCATCGAGATGTGACAGGCGGGGTGCGGTCATGGCGTGCTCTCGGCGGGTGGAGCGGCCTCACCCGCGTCCGGGCTGGCCGGGGCGGTGGTGCCGAGCAGGGCATGCACGGCAGCCCCCACATCTTCATGCCGCAGCAGGCTCTCGCCCACCAGAAAACCCGATGCGCCAATGGCGTTGAGCTTCATCACATCGGCATGCGTGCGGATGCCGCTTTCGGATACGATAATCCGGTCGGGCGGCACCAGCGGGGCAAGGCGGCAGGTGGTTTCGATATCGGTCTGCAGCGTCTTGAGGTTACGGTTGTTGATGCCGATCAGCGAGGTATCGAGCGCCAGCGCGCGGTTGAGCTCGCCTTCATCATGCACTTCCACGAGCACGTCCATGTCGAGGCCACGGGCGATGTCGAGCAGCTCGGCGGCTTCGGCATCGGTCAGGATGGCCATGATGAGCAGGATGCAGTCCGCGCCCATCAGGCGGCTTTCATGCACCTGCCACGGGTCGATGATGAAATCCTTGCGCAGGATGGGCAGCTTGCAGGCCTCGCGCACGCGGGTCAGGTCCTCGGCGCTGCCGTGGAAGCATGAACCCTCGGTCAGGACGGAAATGCACGCCGCTCCCGCCGCCTCGTAGGCTTCGGCAATGACGGTGGGCTCGTAGTCGGGGCGCAGGATACCGGCAGAAGGCGAGGCCTTCTTGATTTCCGCGATCAGGCCGATCTGATGGTCGGCGGTCTTCTGCTTCAGCGCCTGGCCAAAGCCACGCGGCGGGGTGTTCACCTCACGTGCGCGGGCGGTGATTTCCTTCAGCGGCATGACCTTGGCACGCTGCGCCACGTCCACCCGGGTCCGTGCACAGATACGTTCCAGAACATCGGGGATGCTGTCCACATCCACGGGCTGGACACTGCCTGTCTGGGGGGGGGTCATTGGCGTGTCGTTCATGTTTTACCCTGTTACTCTGTTTGGCCCGTCTGCCCGGAACTGCCGGACAGCCTCCAGCACGGCCGCGACCGCGCCATTGTCGAGCACATCCGCAGCGAGGCGGATGTTCTCCTGCAGGGCGGCATAGTCAATCACGCCACCGTGCATGATATTGTCCCCTCGCCCCGCCACATGCAATGCCACGGCTGCATTGAGCAGCACGGTATCACGGTAGGCACCCCGCCCGCCTGCCGCAAGCGCGCGCAGGGCGGCGGCATTATGGGCGGATGCACCGCCCGCAATGGCCGCGATGGGGGCGGGCTGCAGGCCGGTCTTTCCGGGCTCGATGGTCAGGGTGTGGACCTGACCATTTTCCAGCACGCAGGCCTGTGTGGGGCCAGCGAGAGTCAGTTCATCAATAAAGCGCCCCTGTCCGCAATCCCCGCTCACCGCCCAGACCCGCTCGGAGCCGAGCGCGCGCAGGGTGCGGACCATGACATCAAGCCATTGCGGCGTGAACACGCCCACGAGCTGCCGCCTGACCCCGGCGGGGTTGGAAAGCGGACCGACAAGGTTGAAAATGGTGCGGAACCCCAGCGCGCGGCGCACCGCCCCCACATGACGCATGGCGGGATGATGGCTTGTCGCGGCCAGGAACGTCACGCCATACGCCGCCACCATCTGCCCGATCGGTGCGGCGTCAACGGGCATCGGCACGCCGAGTTCCAGCAGCACGTCCGTCGCACCCGAGCGTGATGACAGGGCGCGGTTGCCATGCTTGACCACCGGCACGCCAAGGGCTGCCAGTACAAAGGCCACGGCTGTCGAGACATTGAGTGTGCCCAGCCCGTCGCCGCCGGTGCCACATACATCAAGGGCGCCCTCGGGCATGCCGGGCACGGCCAGCATGCGCGCGCGCATGGCCTTTACGGCGGCCTCGAGCTCGACCACGCTCTCGCCGCGCATGTGCAGCGCGGTCAGGAACGCAGCCAGCATGCCCTCGCCCACCGCTCCATCCATAATCAGCCCGAAGGCTTCATCCGCCATCCCGGGCGACAGTTCGTGGCCTTCAAGCACCGCATCCACAACAGCCCGAAACGTGGCGGACGCTGCCGAAGGGTCAGCCGCGCGCCCGGTCATGACGCCTTCAAGCTCCACCGGGTCAGCGTGCAGCAGGCCGCGCAGGCGCAGCCCGGTGAGGAACGCGACCGCCGGAATTTCCGCCACCTGCCCGGCGCGCACCTGCCCCAGCCCGGCCTGTGCAAGTTCGGGCGACACGTCCCCCTGCCCCACGACACGGGCCAGAATATCCCTGAACGCGGCCTGCGGATCGGGGGCGTTGTCCATCGTGCTGCCCATATCGGCTCAGGCGGCCTTGCGCGGTGTGTTCCTGCCACGCGCGATGGACAGGAAATTGGCCATGATCTCGTGGCCATATTCCGAGGCGATGCTCTCGGGGTGGAACTGCACGCCAAAGATCGGCAGGCTGGCGTGGCGCAGGCCCATGATCACGCCATCGGATGTATGGGCGGTGGGTACCAGCGTATCGGGCAGGCTGTCGGGATCGACCGTCAGGCTGTGGTAGCGGGTGGCGTTGAAGGGATCGGGCAGGCCGGCAAAGACGCCGGTGCCATCATGATAGACCGGCGAGACCTTGCCATGCATGGGCATGGGCGCGCGCACCACCCTGCCACCAAACACCTGGCCGATGGCCTGGTGGCCAAGGCAGACCCCAAAGACCGGCACCCTGCCTGCGGCGGCGGCGATCAGGTCGCAGCAGATCCCGGCCTCGTTGGGCGAACAGGGGCCGGGCGAGATGACAATGGCCTCGGGCCCGAGCGCAAGCGCTTCTTCCACGCTGATGGCATCGTTACGGTACACATCGCATGTCTCGCCCAGATCACCGAGGTAATGGACGAGATTGAACGTGAAACTGTCATAATTGTCGATCAGGAGGATCATGGGCGTATCATGGCTTTTCCGCTGGGCCGGGTCAAACACTGTGGCCTGCCCCGGCATGTCTGGGCGCATCCTATCATGCACGCCCCTGCTATCAAATTGCCTTATGCACCCTCATCACTGGCAAAACGCACCGCCTCCTCCGCCGCGCGGAACAGGGCGCGGGCTTTCTGGCGGGTTTCCTCGTATTCCGCCTCGGGCACGCTGTCGGCCACCACGCCGCAGCCCGCCTGCACGTACATACGCCCGTCCCTGACCACCGCCATGCGCAGACCGATGCAGGTATCCATGTCGCCATCGGGGCCGAAATAGCCGATGCACCCGGCATAGGTCGCCCGGCGGGTGGGTTCCACCTCGTCAATGATTTCCATGGCGCGGATCTTGGGCGCACCGGTCAGCGTGCCTGCGGGGAAACCCGCCATCAGCGCATCAAGCGCCTCGAGCCCCGGCCTCAGAGTGCCCTCCACGTTCGAGGAAATGTGCATGACATGGCTGAAGCGCTCGATTACGAACTGCTCGGTTACCCTGACCGAACCGAGTTCGCACACGCGGCCCACGTCGTTGCGGCCGAGGTCGATCAGCATCAGGTGCTCGGCGCGTTCCTTGGGGTCGGCCAGCAGTTCCTCTTCCAGCGCCAGATCCTCCGCCGCGGTGTGGCCACGCGGGCGGGTGCCCGCCAGCGGGCGCACGGTCATGGTGCCCTCACGCAGGCGCACCAGAATCTCGGGCGAGGAACCGACAAGGCTGAACCCGTCAAGGTCGAGATAGAACAGGAAAGGCGCGGGGTTGATGCGCCGCAGCGCACGGTACAGCGCGAAAGGCGGCAGGGTGAAGGCCGCGCTGAAGCGCTGGCTCGGCACGATCTGGAACGCATCACCCGCCGCAATGTATTCCTGCAACTTCCGCACGATATCGCAGAACGCCTCACGCGACAGCGTGGATTGCGGCACCGGCGCCTCGATCGCCCCCGCAGGCGCATCGGGCAGTTCCACCGGGGTGGAGAGTGCCGCGCGGGCCTGCTGCAGGCGGGCCTGCCCCTCTTCCCATATGGTCTCGGGCGTGACACCGGGCCGGGGGCGCAGCGGACTTGCCAGCAGCAGTTCATCGCGCACGGTGTCGAATATGGCGAACAGGCCGGGGCGGATGAGAATGCCTTCGGGCAGGTTCAGGTCATCGGCGGGCATGTCGGGCAGGTGCTCGACCTGGCGCACCATGTCATAGCCCAGATAGCCAAATACCCCGCCGGTCATGGGCGGCAGGCCCTCGGGCAGGTCGATGCGGCTTTCGTGCAGGATGCGCCGCAGCGAGACCAGCGGAGCCTCGGCCTCATCCGTAAAGACATGGGCGGGGGCTGCGGGGTCAGTGCACACGCTGGCCCTGCCGTCATGGCAGCGCCAGATCAGGTCGGGCAGCAGGCCAATGACCGAGTAGCGCCCGCGCGAGGTGCCCCCCTCGACACTTTCAAGCAGGAAGGCGTTATGCCCGCCATTGCCGCCGCCATGGCTGCGCGCCAGCTTTGCCAGCCGCAGGAAGGCCGCGACCGGCGTGAGCAGATCAGCGGGCTCGACACGCCACGCCACACTGGCCTGCCCCGCCCGCAGGCTGGCCAGCGCCGCGTCGCGCCCGGCCTGAGGGAGAAGGGAACCAGAGCCTGCTGCCTGTGCGCTCACTGTGCTGCTCCCGTATTCTGCTGGCCGGTCACTTCCGCCATGACCGCCTGAATCGCGCCATTATTGGGCTTGGGCTTGATGATGCCCTCAAGCGCCGCGCCATAGCTCATTTCAATATCATCGCCCATCGACTGGTTCAGCCCGGCACGCACCTGGTCATACAGGTTCTTCTGGGTGACCGGGTCGGGGTGGTTGATGGCGGTGAGCGTGGCCACGACATACGCATCGCCCGCCTGCGTCATGACACTCTGCCCCGGCTGCGACAGGCGGAAGATCAGGGCTGCCACCTCACGCGGGATTTCAGGCGCGGGCTGCATGGGCGAGATCGGCTGGCTGTGCTCAAGCCCGGCAATGGCGGGGCTGACATGGCCCAGGCCGCCCTGAGCCGTGGCCTGCGTGTAATAGGCAGTGGCCTGCTGGTCTGCCATGTGGCGACGGGCCGCTTCCTGCCATGCGGCCGCAACCTTCGGCCCGGCCTCGGCCAGGGTCTGCACATGGCCCGGCGTTACGCCATCAACCGCCACAGCATACCATACGCCATCAGGCCCCGCCACCAGCTCGGGGTTCGCCCCTTTTGCCTGCGAGAACACGCGCGCGATGATCGCCTGCCGGGCGGCGTCGCTGCCGGGAATGGGGGCGGGTGTGCCCTCATGGGTCAGGCCCCGGGCATCAAGATCGCCCGAAACGGCGGTGGCGGCCAGATCGGTGGGAATGGAGTCAAGCCCGCCGCCTGCAATCGCATCCTGCAGCTTCTGCACCCGGTCGGCGAGCAGCGCCCTGGCGCGCTCATGCGCGAGCCTGTCGTGCAGGGCCTGCTTCACCTCATCAAAGGGCGTGAAATGCGCGGCATTGATGGCTGTCACGCGAAAGACCACCCAGCCGCCCTCGCTCTTGATGGGACCCTGCGTTGCATCGGCGGGGGCCGCGAAGATCTGCTTGCCCAGATCGGCCGAGGGCACGTCACCAACCTTGATGCCCGGCAGTTCAACCGCCGCAGCATCCTTGCCCGCGTTTTTCTGCACGCTGGCCCAGGCGGCGCCATCCGTCCACTGCGCGGCGAGGGCCCTGGCGCGCTCCTCGGTCGGCACGGTCACGATCTGCACGTTGCGCCGCTCGGGCTGGTTGAAGGTCTGGGCCTGCGCCTCATAGGCCTGATGCAGGTCGGCATCGGTCACATCAAGCCGCTGGCCAATCGTATCGGCCGACAGCACAACAATGCGGGCATGCCTGTATTCCGGCACGGTAAATTCCCACGGGTGGTTGACCTGGTAGCGGGCCAGTTGCGCCGCGGTGGGGGTGGCGGCCACATTCTGCTCGGCAAACGGCACGCGCACGAGGTCGATGGTGCGGGTCTGGGCCTCGAAATCGAACACGTGGCGCACCATCACGTCCGGGGCGGCCACGCCATCACGAATCGGCTGAAGCAGAACGCGCGAGGCCTGTTCCTGCTGCACCAGTTCGATCAGGCGGCCCTCGGTCATGCCGGTGCGGCGCAGGCGGTCATTGAACAGGGCACGGTCGAACTGGCCATCGCGCCCCTTGAAGGCGGGGATGGAGAAGATTTCATTACGCACCACGGAATCGGGCACGATCAGGCCATGGCGGTCCGCCGCCTCGGCAATCTCGGCCTGCAGCATGAGGCGACCGAGCACCTGCTGGGCCACCTGCGCGCGCGTGGCGGGGGGAATCTGCGAGGGGTCGGTCAGGTGCATGGACTGCGCCACCTGCGGCATCTCGGTCTGCAACGCGTTCTGGTAGGTCTGCACCAGTATGGGGCGGTTGCCCACGCGGGCGGCCACATCGGCACGCTCACTGCCGATATTGAGCAGCACATCCCCCACGCCAAAACCGATGAAGGCCAGGAAGAACAGCCCGGCGACGATACGCCCCACCCATGAATCGACAAACACGCGATACAGAAAAGACAGCATGAAAAACCCTGCACCAGGACCAAGATAAAGGCGGACGGATCAGACCCGCGCACCCCGTACGCCGTGCGGGCGGCCCTGTTTTCCGGTCGGGCACCATACGGTCACGGGGGCGGTTTGACCAGCGCTAGCATGCATGCGGGCCGGCTGTGCCGCGCGCGCGGGTTGCAACGCCGCGACAGCCGTGGTGTAGGCTTGCCGCCATCATCGCCATGCCCCGTGCCGCCCGCAGGCCGCACGACCGGGCCATGGCCAGGAGGGGAAACATGAAACAGATCATTGTTGGCAACTGGAAGATGAACGGCCTGAGCGCGGATGCCGACGCGCTGGTGGAAGGGCTGGCCACGGACCTGGCCACCCTGGCCACCCGCGCCGATGTGGTGGTCTGCCCGCCCTTCACGCAGCTTGCCCGCCTTGCGCCCAAACTCAAGGCGGCAGGCATCGCATTGGGCGCGCAGGACTGCCACAAGGATGCATCCGGCGCGCATACCGGTGATATTTCCGCCCCCATGCTGGTCGATCTTGGGGTGGAATATGTCATCCTTGGCCACTCCGAGCGCCGCGCCGAGCACCATGAGCTTGACGAGACGGTGCGCGAGAAGGCGGTTGCCGCCATGGCGGCGGGCCTCACCCCCATCGTGTGCGTGGGCGAGAACGACGACCAGCGCTCATCGGGGGATTCGCAGGCGACCGTGGGCTGGCAGCTTGAAGGCTCGCTGCCGCAGGGCTTCAAGGGCATCGTGGCATATGAACCGATCTGGGCCATCGGCACCGGGCAGGCCGCATCGCAGCAGGATATTGCCGACATGTCCGCCTTTATCCGCGCCGAACTGGTGCGGCAGTTCGGTGAAGCTGGCAAAACGATCCGAATCCTTTATGGTGGGTCCGTTAACGCACGCAATGTCACCGATATCCTGCCTGTCGAACACGTTGACGGGGCGCTGGTGGGCAATGCCAGCCTGAAGGCCGAGTCCTTCGTGCCGCTTGTCCGCGCCGCCCGCGCATCGTGATTGCCGCGCGGCCTGCGGGGATCTACTGGAAAGACGCATGATTACAGTTCTTCTTCTACTGCACCTGTTCGTCACCATCGCGCTGATCGGCACCATCCTGATCCAGCGCAGCGAGGGTGGCGGGCTTGGAATCGGCGGCTCGCAGGGCATGGGCTCCTTCATGTCCGGTCGCGGCACGGCCACGCTGCTCACCCGCTCGACCGCGGTGCTCGGCACGGCGTTCATGGTGCTGTCGCTCACGCTCGCGGTCATGAACCGTGGCGCATCGAGCGGCGTTGGCCACGATATCCTGGCCCAGCCGCCCGCTCCCTCGGCCCCCGCAGGCAAGTAAGCCCGGCCCCTTTCGGGCAAGGGTTGCGCCCCCGCGCCCCGCATGTGCGGGCCGGGGGCTTTTTTATTTTTTCGATCAGCCCGCAGGTAGGCTTTGCGCGTAGGCTGCAAGCAGTGTAGGAAGGCCATCCATGACGCGGTTTGTATTCATCACCGGCGGCGTGGTGTCCTCCCTTGGCAAAGGCATCGCTTCGGCTGCCCTTGCTGCCCTGCTCCAGACCCGTGGCTATCGGGTCCGTTTGCGCAAGCTTGACCCCTACCTGAATGTCGATCCGGGGACCATGAGCCCCTATCAGCACGGCGAGGTCTTCGTGACCGACGACGGTGCCGAGACGGATCTCGACCTCGGGCATTATGAGCGCTTTACCGGCGTGCCCGCCACCAAGGCGGATAATGCCACCACGGGGCAGATCTATTCCGGCGTGATCGCGCGCGAGCGGCGTGGCGATTACCTCGGCGCGACCGTGCAGGTCATTCCCCACATTACCGACTCGATCAAGGAAACGATCGTGGCGGATACCGAGGATCTCGACTTCGTGCTTGTCGAGATCGGTGGCACGGTGGGCGATATCGAGAGCCTGCCCTTCCTTGAATCCATCCGTCAGCTGCGCAATGACCTTGCCCCTGACCAGACGATGTTCATCCACCTCACCCTGCTGCCCTGGATCGCGGCCGCGGGCGAGCTGAAAACCAAGCCCACGCAGCATTCGGTCAAGGAACTGCAGAACGTCGGCATCCAGCCGCAGATGCTGGTGTGCCGCTCGGATCGTGAAATACCGGAAAACGAGCGCCGCAAGATCGCCAATTTCTGTAACGTGCGCCCGCAGGCCGTCATTGCCGCGCGCGATGTGGACACGATCTATGCCTGCCCCATCTCGTATCATGCCGAGGGCATGGACACCGAGGTGCTGCACCATTTCGGCCTGCCGACCGATACGGCCCCCGACCTGTCGCGGTGGGAGAAGATTGTCGACGCCGTGCGCCACCCCGACCGCGAGGTGGTGGTGACGGTGGTGGGCAAGTACACCGCCCTGCTCGACAGCTACAAGTCGCTGATCGAGGCGCTGCAGCATGGTGGCATTGCCAACCGCGCGCGCGTGCGGCTGAACTGGGTCGAGGCCGAAAGCTTCGAGAAATCGGACGACGCGGTAAACATGCTGGCCCGCAGCGACGCCATTCTGGTGCCCGGCGGGTTTGGCGAGCGCGGCTCGGAAGGCAAGATCCGCGCGGTGCGCTATGCGCGTGAAAACAACATCCCCTTCATGGGCATATGCTTTGGCATGCAGATGGCGGTGGTGGAATGCGCGCGCAACCTTGCGGGCATTCCCGATGCGTCCTCGACCGAATTCGGGCCGACCGACCAGCCGGTCGTGGGCCTGATGACCGAATGGGCGCGCGGCAACGAACTGCTGCGCCGGCGCGAAGGCGGCGAGATGGGCGGCACCATGCGTCTTGGCGCCTACCCTGCCAAGCTGGCCGAAGGATCACGCGCGGCCGAGACCTATGGCCGCACCGACATCCGCGAGCGCCATCGCCACCGCTATGAAGTCAACGTGCATTACCGCGAGCAGCTGGAAAAGACCGGCCTGCGCTTTTCGGGCATGTCGCCTGACGATATCCTGCCCGAAGTGGTGGAATACCCCGACCACCCGTGGTTCATCGCGGTGCAGTACCACCCCGAGCTGCTGTCCAAGCCGTTTGACCCGCATCCGCTGTTCTCCGGCTTCATCAAGGCGGCGGTGGCGCACGCGGCAAGCAAGCGATGACAGCGCACGCCACGGTCAATATCGGCTCCCTCGCGGTCGGCAATGAACACCCGTTCGTGCTGATTGCGGGGCCGTGCCAGATCGAGTCCGCCCAGCATGCGACCGAGGTGGCCGATGCCCTGCACGGCATGGCCACGCGCCTTGGCATCGGGCTGATCTATAAAAGCTCGTTCGACAAGGCCAACCGCACCTCCATCAACGGGGCGCGGGGCGTGGGCATGGCGCAGGGGCTTGATATCCTGGCGCAGGTGCGCGCGCGTTTTGGCATGCCGGTGCTGACCGACGTGCACCAGCCCGAACAGTGCGCGCCGGTGGCCGAAGTGGCCGATGTGCTCCAGATCCCCGCCTTCCTGTGCCGCCAGACCGACCTGCTGCTGGCAGCGGGCCAGACCGGGGCTGCCATCAACATCAAGAAGGGGCAGTTCCTTGCCCCGTGGGATATGGCGAACGTGGCGGTCAAGGTCGCCTCGACCGGCAACGAGCGCATCATGCTGTGCGAGCGCGGCACGTCGTTTGGCTACAACACGCTGGTCAATGACATGCGCGCCCTGCCTATCATGGCGGGCACGGGCTACCCCGTGATCTATGACGCCACGCATTCGGTGCAGCAGCCGGGCGGGCTGGGTTCGGCCTCGGGCGGGCAGCGGGTGTTTGCGCCCATCCTGGCGCGCGCGGCCCTGGCCATTGGCGTGGCGGGCCTGTTTATCGAGACCCATCCCGACCCCGACACGGCCCCAAGCGATGGCGCGACCATGCTGCCGCTTTCAGCCATGGAAGACCTGCTCGGCACCCTGCTGCGCTATGACCAGCTGACCAAGCAGACCCCGCCGGACGAGATTCTTTAAACGCTCCTGCCCTTGGCCTCAAAAGTTTTTGGTGAAGCTTTTTTCAAAAAGGCAGCTCCCAAAAACTTTTACTATTCTTATCTCTGACAGTTAACGGCGCTACGCCAGCGCCGCCATGCGCTGAAGCACGGCGCTCCCTGCCTGCATGAAGGCCGCCGGGCTGAAGTGCCGCGCCACATAGGACCGTGCCGCCTGCCCCATGGAGGCAAGGCGTTCGGGCTGGCGCAGGGCCTGCTCGAGCCTGCCAGCCAGCTCATGCGGGCGACGGGGGCGGACATGCCAGCCGCTGACCCCTTCGGTAATGGAATGAGTCATCTCGCCCACCGCGCTGCCCAGCACCGGCAGGCCCATGTTCATGGCCTCGTGGGCGGCAATGCAGAACCCTTCCCGCCTTGATGGCTGGACATAGAGATGGCAGCCCCGCAAAAAGGCCGCCGTATCCTCGACATAGCCCGCGAAATGCACCTGATCCAGCCCGTGGCGCTGGCAGAAGCCCCGCAGCCGCGCATGTTCCGCTCCCTCGCCGCCTATGGTGACGCTGTAGGGCGGCAGGCCCGGCACGTCACGCAGGGCCAGCAGCGCGCGGAACAGCACGTCATACCCCTTGGATGGATCAAGCCGCCCCAACGAGCCGATCCGCACCACCTCGCCCGGCCGCCACGGTGCTGCGGGCGCCAGATCAGGGTCAATGCGGAAGATGGGCCATGACATCACCCGACCGGCAGGCAGGCGCAGGCGCTGGCGGGTCAGTTCGGTCACGTAGTCTGAATCGCCTACCCATAACCGGCTGCGGTTTTTCATCAGCCGCAGCAGCGCGAGGTTGGCTGGCTTGAGAAAAGCATTGTGCTGCCAGCTCACCACCGGAATGCCCTGACGCAGCCCCACAAGCTGCCCGAGCAGGGTCGCACGGGTCAGCGATGTCCAGATATGGGTCGGCTGTACCTGCCGCACCCAAGCATCGAGCCTTTGCAGCATCAGCGCGGGGGAGGACGTATCCCCGGCCAGCACGACCGGTGCCAGCCCGGCCTTGCGCAGGACAGGCATCGCACGGCCATTGCGCGGCGCAAGGGCAGCTACATCAACACTGTGTCCGTTGGCGCGGAACACCTCCACGATATCGGGTATGGGCAGGGCAGCGCCACCGCCCTCGAACGTGTTGATGACATAGGCGATCCGCATGACCCTCTCCTCCCACATCGATGGTCATGGGCTCTCTTGTTTCAGGCGGCGGACGTTTTACCATGCGAACAGGAATACACAATGTTCCGGACGGCACGGCTGGCAGGTGATGAACGCCGTATGCGGAACCTGCCCGATACAGGCATGGCCCCGTCACGCATCCGTTTTCTGTCAGGCACAGGCCAGGGCGGGGCTACGGCTTTCATGCCCGATCCGCGCGATATTGAAGGGCGTGGTCTGGTAGATCTGGTTGATCCAGTTGCCCGCCAGCAGGTGCGCGTGCGCGCGCCAGCGGTTGATGGGGCGCAGGGTGGGGTCATCATGCGGGAAGTAGTTGTGCGGCACCGCGATATCGAGCCCCCTCTCGCGATCGCGGAAATATTCATCGGCCAGCGAGGTGGAATCATATTCAAGGTGGTTGAACATGTGCAGCGCATGGTGGCGCGGATCATCAAGCAGGCACAGGCCGGTCTCGGGGCTTTCGGCCAGAACGGTCATGTCAGTCCTGTGCGGCAGGTCGGCGCGCCGCACCTCCGTCCAGCGCGAGACGGGAATGGACAGGTCATCGGCAAAGCCCTGCAGGTAGGGCGAGGTCGGAGCCAGGATGCGGTGGTCATACACCCCGAACGCCTTGCGGGCGAGCGCGTGCTTGGGCATGCCATGAAAGTGGTGCACCGCTGCCTGCGCGGCCCAGCAGATGTTGAAACATCGGTGCACGTTGGTCCGGGTCCAGTCGAACACGCGGCGCAGTTCATCCCAGTATGTCACGTCGGCAAAGGGCAGGCGCTCGACTGGCGCACCGGTAATGATGAAGCCATCGAAACGCGCGCTCCGCACATCCTCCCACGCACGGTAGAACGAGGTCATGTGACTGGCGGACGCATTACGCGGCACATGCCCGCTCATGCGCACCAGCGTGAGTTCGACCTGCAGCGGGGTTGCACCGATGAGGCGGGCGATCTGGGTCTCGGTGCGGATCTTGTTGGGCATGAGGTTGAGCAGCCCGATGCGCAGCGGGCGGATATCCTGCCGTATGGCGTCGGTCTCGCCCATCACCATCACGCCCTCGGCTTCAAGCGTGCCACGGGCGGGGAGATCATCGGGTATTCTTATGGGCATTGCCGCGTCCATCCTCAATTACGAGGGGCATGACGCGCTACGTGGCATGATCCGCTTGGTTGCCGGTCTGGCCACATCCTCCCTTGCGGGAGCGCCACCTTGCCCGGCACGGCAGGTTGGCGTTGGGCGTCGCCCCAACTCCTGATGCAGGCCGCGCTTTTACGTGTTTTCCGTTACGATTGCAAGACCATGCGCACAGGTGCCATGTGTGGCGTGCCTCACATCTGCGCCAGCGCTGCCCCCCTCCCCGGCCCGCAGCGCCTGCGTTCAGGCATGAGACAGGATGCTCTGGCGGATCATCTCCGATGGCTGCGGGCGACCGAGCAGGAAACCCTGCACCTGGTTGCAGCCAAGCGCGTTGAGGTGCGTCCACTGGTCGTGTGTTTCCACGCCTTCCGCCGTGATGGGAATGTCCATGCTCTGGGCCAGGCTGATGATGGCGCGGATGATGCCCGCAGCCCCGCGCTCGGGCAGTTCCTGCACGAACGAGCGGTCAATCTTGATTTTCTGGAAACGAAACGAGCGCAGGTAGCCCAGCGAGGAATAGCCGGTGCCGAAATCATCAAGCACGATGCTGCACCCGATCTGGCCCAGCCTGTGCAGGATGTCGCGATTGGTGGCGCTGTTCTGCACGAAGATGTTTTCGGTAATCTCGACCTCAAGCCGCGCTGGCGCCAGACCTGAGCACGCCAGCGCTCCTTCCACAATGCTCAGGAAGCGCGGATTGCGTAGCTGGATGGGCGAGACATTGACCGCAATACGCACCTGCTCGGGCCAGCCTGCCGCCTCGAGGCAGGCGGCCCGCAGCACCCATTCGCCCAGATCGTGGATCAGGCCGTTCTCTTCCGCAAGGCCCACGAACTGGTCGGGCGGGATCATGCCGCGCTCGGGGTGGTGCCAGCGCACCAGCGCCTCACACGCGCTGATGCGGTTGCCCGGCATGGAATAGAGCGGCTGGAAGTGCAGCGTCAGCGCATTGCCCGCAATGGCCGCGCGCAGCTCGTTGCCCAGGCGCGCGCGGGTCTGGATTTCATCGCGCAGGTCGGCATCAAAGAACTGGAAGCCGTTGCGCCCGAGCGACTTGGCGCGATAGAGCGCAATATCGGCATGCTGGAGAAGGATCTCGGCACTGTCGCCATCCTGCGGGTACAGCGCGGCACCGATACTGGCGCCAATGACGATATGGTGTCCGTCGATGATGTAGGGCCTGCTTGCGGTCTCGACAATCTCTCGCGCGCGGCCGGTCAGTTCGGCGGGGTCAGGCACATCGGGCCAGATGATGGCGAATTCGTCTCCACCCAGCCGCGCCACAAGGTCTTCGGGGCGGCTGCATGCCAGCAGGCGGGCGGAGACCAGCCGCAGCAGCGTATCGCCCGCCGCGTGGCCATACACGTCATTGACGGTCTTGAAGTAATCCAGGTCGATGCACAGCAGCGTCGCGCTCAGGCCGGGGGCGCAGAGGGTCTCGAGCCGGGCGGAGAACAGGGCACGGTTGGCAAGGCCGGTCAGCGGGTCGTAATGGGCAAGCTGCTCGACACGGTGCTGGGCGTTGCGCTGTTCGGTCACGTCATCGGCCACGCACATCTCCCACCGTGCGCCGCCACGCTCATCGGTAATGGTGACATGGCGGGTGGCAATGGCGCGCGCCGTGCCATGGTGGTCGCACAGAACCTGCTCCGTCGCCTGCTCGCGCCCTGCCGCGCGGCTGAGCAGCAGGTGGCCGATCTCGTCAGCATCGAATACATCATCGACCTTGCGCTCAAGCAGCAGGTCGCGCGTGCAGCCCATCATCTCCTCGGCCGCGCGATTGACCAGCACGGGGTGGTCATCGCGCGTGGAGCGCACGATCAGGGCGGAGGGAATGTTCTCGACAATGGTGTCGATGAACAGCTTGTCACGCAGAATGCGTTTATTGGCCCGGCGCAGGTCTTCCGCCGCCGCCTTCAGCCCCGAGGCGGAGGCCACGGCGTGGGAATGCGAGGCGTTGATCAGATCCAGCGCCGAGCCCGTGCCGTGATAGCGCCCCGCCTTCGTTACGATATAGCCGCGCATGAGGTCGGAGGGCTGGGTCATGAGCGCGCGCGCCGTAAACTCGGCGGAGGGAATATTGGCATCGATCATGACCGGGCGGTCATCCATCAGCAGCGCGACGGGGCGGCGGTTGAACAGCGCATGGCCAAACCGGCCCGATACCTTGAGGAAGAAGGCCTGCCGCTCCACCAGGCCCACCGGCGCGTCGTGTTCATCCACCACCGCCACCAGCATCAGCGCCGGGTCATTGTGAAACAGTTCGAACAGCCGCTCGCCCAGCGCATCCGGCCTGAGCACCGGCCCCTGACATGCAATATCGCCCATGGTCATGAAGGCCGACGGGGCTGGCGGGGCGGCGATATCGTTCATCATGCAATGTTCCACGTCTATTTCAAAGCGGAGGGCGCCATGCCTGCATCAGTATTCAACATGCCAGCCTGCCCCACCGGCCTGAAAACCGGGGCCGCGCAATCGATGTACGGGCACATCATGATGTTGCAGCAAACCGGCAGGCCATAATTCATCATTCCTTAACCACGGCCCCTTCATCTAGCCGCCCCGCCTGACCACATGTGTTATATTTTCAATACATTTTTATTATGCTTTTATGAACAGAACCAAAAAACACAGTATAGATCAGCCATTAATACAATATCCCGCTCCCGGCCTCCTGCCAGCCCGCCTTATTTGCGCCATGCCGCTGCCCCACGCTGGCCCGCGTGGCGGGCAGGACGCATGGCCTCGATCAGGCACGATTGTTTATATAAACGCCTGCCCGCGCGCCTGCGTTGTATGCAAGCAGGCGCGAAAGCCCGCGCAGGATTGGTCAGGAGCGAGAAAGAACCCATGAAGATAGCCCAGTGGATGCAGCATTCCGGTGTCGCGTTTGGAACGAGCGGCGCGCGCGGCCTTGTCAGCGCGATGAAGGATTCGGTCTGCTTCGCCTACACGGTGGGCTACCTGCGGCACCTCGCAAGTCTGGGCGAGTTCGCGCCGGGTGCTGGCGTGGCCGTGGCGGGAGACCTGCGCCCGAGCACGCCGCGCATCCTGCGCGCCTGTGCCGCCGCGATCCGTTACATGCACGGCGTGCCGGTCTTTTGCGGTTATGTGCCCACGCCCGCCTTGTGCCTGCATGCGTTTGCGCGCGGCATGCCCTCGCTCATGGTCACGGGCAGCCATATTCCGGCCGACCGCAACGGCATCAAGTTCAACCGCGCGCGCGGCGAGTTCCTCAAACCAGATGAGGCCGCGATGCGCGAACTTGACGTCAATCTGCCCGAAGGCTGGTTCGATGCCGAAGGCACGCTGAGCGCACCACCTGACCTGCCGCCCGTGACCGATGTGGTGCCCGGCTTCGTGGCCCGTTACCGTGACTTCTTTGGCGCCGATGCGCTGGCGGGGCTGAAACTGGGCATCTATCAGCATTCGGCCGTGGGGCGCGACGTGCTGGTGCAGATTGTCGAGGCCCTTGGCGCGACCGCCGTGCCACTTGGCCGCATGGACAGCTTCATCCCCGTCGACACCGAAGCCGTCCGCCCCGAGGATGCCGCCCTTGCCCGCGAGTGGGCCGCCGATGGCGCGCTGGATGCCATCCTGACCACCGATGGTGATTCCGACCGCCCCCTGCTGGCCGACCGCCATGGCGCGTGGCTGCGCGGCGATGTGCTGGGCATTCTGGCCGCACGGTTTCTGGCCGCCCGCGCCGTGGCAACGCCGGTCAGCAGCAACACGGCGCTGGAGCAGGCAGGCTTTGCCCATAAGGTGCAGCGCACGCGCATCGGTTCGCCCTATGTGGTCGCGGCCATGACGCAGGCCGCGGGCGATGGACACGAACCCTCGGTCGGTTATGAAGCCAATGGCGGTTTTCTGCTGGCAAGCCCGGTCACGCGCGGCGGGCGCACGCTGGCGGCCCTGCCCACGCGGGATTCCGTGCTGCCCATGATCTGCGCGCTCGTGGCCGCGCGCGAGGCAGGCACCGACCTTGCCGGGCTTGTCGCCACCCTGCCCCGCCGCTTTACGCTGAGCGACCGCCTGAAGGACATGCCCACCGAGCAGAGCGCCGCCCATATCGCCGCCCTGCGCCGCAACCCGGCACAGGGGGCAGATACGCTGGGCCTGACCGGGGCCTGCGGCCCGCTGGCTCATGTGGATGAAACCGATGGCCTGCGCATGACCTTTGCGGGCAGCGAGGTCATTCACCTCCGCCCTTCAGGCAACGCGCCGGAACTGCGCGTGTATGTGGAGGCCGCCAGCCCCGAACGGGCGGCACTGCTCCTGCACACGGGGCTTGAGGCCGTCAGCGCGTGGCGCTGAGCATACGGCCCGCACAGGATTGAAGCCCCCGCCTTCCATGGCGCGGGGCTTCCAACTCCGGGCATTCGGGACCACAATGGGGCCAGCCGTCATGACCCGCCATGGCGCATGACACCTGATTTTTCCCTGCAATGAGCTGCCAGGACCTTCGCATGCCCCACCCCGCCCCCCTGCCCGCGCCCTGCCTACGACGCCCCTGCCGGCGCGCCATGGCAGGTGCCCTGCTTGCCGCCCCGCTCATGGTGGCCGGGGCCTGCGCCGCACAGGCTGCAGGCTGTAGCGACCTGGCCCGCCACGTCCTGCCTGACGCCACCTTCACCACCGTTGAAACGGTAAAGGCCGGAAGCTGGCACGCGCCGCAGGACCAGCTCAGCCACATCATGTCGACCCCGGGCATGAATCTGGCCGGGCACCCGACCGAGGCGGCGAACCCCACCTTCTGCCGCGTGGCCATGACCCTGCACCCGACGGCGGATTCCCACATCCGCACCGAAGTCTGGCTGCCACTCAAGGGCTGGAACGGCAGATTGCTGGGCGTGGGTAATTTTGGCTGGGCCGGCTCGCTCATGTATGACGGCATGGCCACCGGGCTGAGCGAAGGCTATGCGGTGGCCAGCACCGATACCGGGCATGACAGCGCCACGCCGGAGGGCCAGGGCGGCCGCTTTACGCTGGGCCACCCCGAAAAAATGATCGACTACGCCTACCGCGCCGACCACCTGATGACGGTCGCGGCCAAGGCGCTGGTCAAAACCTTTTATGGTCACGAGGCCACGCATGCCTACTGGATCGGCTGCTCGCTCGGCGGCCTGGAAGGGCTGATCGAGGCAAAACGCTACCCCGAGGATTATGACGGCATCGTAGCCGGTGCGCCGCCCAACCCGATTGTCAGCTTCAATGCCGAACAGCTCTGGGCGGGGTGGATGAGCTATCATGACCCCGCGCTGCGTGTATCACACGACAAGTTCCGCCTGCTCAATACGGCGGTGATGAATGCCTGCGCGGGACCGGTGGGCAAAAAGCAGGGCTTTGTGGATGAACCGGACCGATGCACCTTCAGGCCCGAGCAGATCCTGTGCAGGACCGGCGCCAATACCGCCAACTGCCTGACCGCCGATGAAGTACGCGCCGCGCGCAACATCTATCAGGGCCCCGTTGACCCGCAGACGCACACGGTCATCTTCCCCGGCCCGGCCAAGGGCAGCGAGTATGGGTTCTCGGCTGATGGCAAGGCCTTCCCCGTAGCGCTCGACCTGTTCAGATACGCGGCCTTCCAGAACCCTGACTGGGACTGGACCACCCTGAAATGGGATACCGACATACAGGACGCCACCCGCAAAATCGGCCCGCTCCTGCATGTGGATGACAACCTCACGCCCTTCCTCGCCCGTGGCGGCAGGCTGCTGCTTTATATCGGCTGGAATGACGGCCATAACCCCCAGCAGCTCGCCTCCTACTATCAGGCCGTGCAGCGCCACGCGGGGGCTGCCGGGCATGACGGGGTCAGGCTTATCACCATTCCCGGCATGGAGCACTGCCACGGTGGCGCCGGGTGCGACACCTTCAGCAAGCTCGGCGCAATCGATAACTGGGTCAGCCACGGGCAGGCGCCTGACATGATCGTTGCCGCCCGCGTTGACGAGGGAAAAATCGTGCGCACCCGCCCGCTCTGCGCCTGGCCCGCCGTTGCGCGTTATAATGGGCAGGGCGATATGGATGATGCCCGCAGCTTTGCCTGCGTTCCCCCCGGCGCGAACTGATTTTTACAATGTTTTCAGAGAACGCCGCCTTTTTCAAAAAGGCGGCGCTCTCTGAAACTTCAGTTATTTTTTCAATACTCTTTTCAGTTTTTGAGAATAACCCACTCACCCTCGACCTTTTTTACCGGCACGGTGGCCTCGCGCACGTCGCCTTGCGCGTTTTTCAGCGTGATCTTGCAGGTGTAGATGGAGTCATCGCCTTCCTTCGTGTGGCAGTCGCTATCAACAACCTTGACCTGCGGGTTCTGTGACACGAGCGGGTTGGGCCGCCCGATCAGCTCCATGCTGAGATGGTTCGCCTGATCGAGTTCCTGCTTCATGCTCTTGTCCAGCGCCGTCTGTATGTCGCCCGTCGAAGGGCCGCCGCAGGCCGTCAGCGCCAGCACGGGAAGCATCACCAGGCAGTAACGCAGGGACTTAACTGAAAAACGCATGGTAAGTTCTTTCATGGGCAGGAATTGAGGCCGTGCTTATGATAAAGGTGCCCATAGATGTCAATAAACCAGGCTTTACGCCTGATCATCCGACAGGCACTGGCCATTCTTTATCAAGACCCATGCCACTATTCACCATGCCCGGCCGGAGAACATGATGACAGCAGACCACGAACACACTGAAGCCACGCCGGGCAAACCGGAAGGCGATGATGCTCCCCTTGAAAACGGCGGCAAAAAGGGGTGGCTGAAATCAAAATTCGCCTCGGTAGCCGAAAAAACGGGCAAGGTCCGGAACGGGGTGAAAGACTATTACAGAAGCGACGCCTCGCAGGAGAAGATCCAGTGGCTGCGGAACAGGACCCTGTCCATCAAGGATTCTGAACTGCTGGAAAAATATGGCCCGCTGATCGAGCGGACCATCCGGCAGGTCGCTTCTTCCGCCGCGTTCGATATCCTTGCCGATGAACTTATCATCGCCCGGTTTGCCGATCTGGTCATTGCGCACCTGCCGCCACATATCCAGCTTGTCCTGCGCAAGACCCGTATGGACAGGCTGCTGACAGCCGCCCTGTCGCGCGCCAAGGAGCCGATCCTGCGCAGGATCGCAGCCATCCGCCTGAACGGCGCGCCCGCGGCTGACGCCATGAAAACCCGACCGATCGGGATTGAATCCAGCCCCGCTACAAGCGAAAAAGACGGAGAGCAGAAATAAAAAGCGCTGTTCTGAAGCTTTTTGAAAAAAGCTTCATCAAAAACTTCTTTCAGTTTTTTTAAAAGATGTGGGCAGGCGCTTTAAAAACACGCCTGCCCCCCATTTTATTTACTGCCTTTAAGCACGCGCACCGCCCGGCTCAGCGCCATGATGGGGAAGAACTGCCGGTACAGATCATAGCGCAGCATAAACGCGCGCGAGAGTTCCGCACCCTGCTGCAACCGGCTTGTCAGGGCCGGGTCATCGAGCTTGATGGTCTGCCCTACCCCGTAGCCGGGGAAGCCGGTGCCGGTGAACTCCTTTTCCTCCCAACTGCCATCAGCCTGCTGCTGGTCGATCAGGTAGCGGCAGCCCCGCACGATGGCCTCATGGTCCTGCTTGCGGTTGGCCGCGATCAGGCCCATGAGCGCCCAGGCGGTCTGTGATGGCGTGGTCGGCCCGCGCCCGATGGAGGCGATCTCCATGTACGACGCGCAGCTTTCGCCCCAGCCGCCATTTTCTTGCTGGTGGGCCACAAGCCAGTCACACGCCCTGGCGATGTAAGGCTGGGTCATGTCCTCGCCAATGGCGGCAAGGGCGGGCAGCACCGCACCCGTGCCATACAGGTAATTGACGCCCCAGCGGCCAAACCACGGGCCATCGGCTTCCTGCTCGGCGCGGATATAGGCCAGACCGCGCTGGAGTGCCGGCATGTCGCGCGGCAGGCCCAGCACGCCAAAGGCCTCGAGCACATGCGCCGTAACATCGACGGAGGGGGGATCAAGCGCCTCGCCAAAATCACAGAACGGGATCTTGGAAAGCAATGCGCGGTTGTTGTCCTTGTCAAACGCGCCCCAGCCGCCACAGGTGCTCTGCATGCCCACGAGCCAGTTCACGCCGCGGGTGATGGCGGCTTCCACGCCCCTGCCCTTCCATTCCTCCCGGTCGCGGCAGGCGGCCAGCGCAATCAGGGCCACGGCGGTGTCATCGGTGTCGGGGTAGCGGTCATTGGCGTATTCGAACGCCCAGCCCCCGGGTTCCAGATCCGGCAGCTTGACGGACCAGTCGCCCTTCACCCGCACCTGGCGCTCGAGCAGCCAGCCCAGCGCCTTGTCCATCTCGGGGGTGAAATCGGTCTCGGCATCGGCATCATGCAGGGCCATCAGCGCCAGCATGGTGTCCCATACCGGGCTGTTGGTGGCCTGCACCCAGCTTGCATCGCCCCGGTCATAACGCCAGCCGGGATCATCAAGCGCTGCCAGCCCCTTGGCCATGACAGGGTGATGGAACTGGTAGTCCTCACCATGCAGCGCCATCAGGCCATAGACCCACGGCGGCTGGATGCCGCCCCAGCCGCCATCGGCATCCTGGTGGCGGATGATCCATTCCAGCATATGGCGGATGGCGGCCTCGCGCATGGTGTTGCGCTTGAGGAATTTCGTCTGCAGCCAGTGCAGCGCGCGGTCGGTCTTGCGGAAGAAGGTGGCCCACAGGTCCTGCCCGTCACGCGGGGGCAGTTCGTAATCGAAATTCTCGCGCCCGCCGGGAAAGAGCGCGTCAAGCCGGTCCTGCGGGCGCAGGGGGCGTGACGAGCGGCGCGCGGACAGGATGGCCAGCGGCACCAATGTTGCGCGCGCCCACTGCGCGAAATTGTAGATGGAAAACACGAATTTATTGGGAAACCAGATGATTTCCGGTGGCAGGTTGGGGGTCTTTTCCCAAGGCCATTCCCCGATCAGGGCCAGCCAGTAGCGGGTGAACACGCGCACGTTGCGCAGGCCGCCCTTGCTCGCGATCCATGTGGCCGCCCGGCTCAGGGCGGGGTCATCGGCGGCATAGCCCAGCGAGCGCAGGGCTGCGTAGGATTCAACGGTTGCGTTGATGTCGCCATTGCCCGCGCCGTAATAGATGCCCCATGAGCCATCCTCGCGCTGCATTTCCAGCAGGGCCTTGCCCAGGCGAGGGCGCAGGGGGTGATCCTCCAGCCCCAGAAACCACAGGGCCAGACACCATTCGGCCTCCATCGAGGCGTTCGAGGCCACCGACCCCACCCAGTGGCCGTCAGGCTTCTGCTGCTCCATCAGCCATTTGCAGGCGGATGAGAGCGTGTGCGTCAGGCTGTTGTCGATGCCCCTGAAAGCCGCCGCCGGAGTGGAATCGGGGCGGGCTTCGATCTTGTCGGGACCGGGGGCTCCGGCCTGCTTGCGTGAAAGACGACTTTCGCTGTTCATTTCATCCATACCTGTGGGCGATATAATAGTCAGGGGCCTTGTCAATCCGTGCTGGCCTGCAGGGGCGTGACCAGTTGCTCAAAATCAGCGAAGACAGTTTCCCACTCCGCCTGATCCATTTCAATAAACCCTGTGCTGCGTAGAAAAAATGCCCCCTCGGCGGCAAAAAGCGCCGTGCGGGCCCGACGCGCCACGGCAGAGGCCGGATTACACACTTTGAACCAGCGTGCATACCACGCCCGCAGCCGGTGCAGGTGTTTGGGGGACTGCATGAGGGTGACAAGCATGCCCGCCATTCTGGCCTGCGTGGCCTCATCAATCTGGCTGGCGACCACCACATAGGCGCGCGCCCGATCGGTGGCATCGGGTCGGGCAGGCATGTTCTGGCTGACCTGTGCATCAAAAACCGCGATCCAGCGATCGATCAGGGCGGTAATCAGGTCGTCCTTGCTGCCAAAACAGTATTGCAGCCCGCCCTTGGTAATGCCGGCCTCGCGCGCCACGGCATCGAGCGTAAGCGCGGTGGCGCCTTCGCGCTGCACGAGGTGCTCGACACAATCAAGCACCCTGTCGCGGTCGATGGTTCTCGGACGCGCCATGCGCGGGGTCTCCGCCGTTTCATTCCGTCCGGATGGAATTAAACCATGCCGGGCGGCCCCGCAAGCCATGACCGTGGCATACGGGAAATGCCGCCTTTAGCAACAAGGCGGCACCCGGGAGCGTTTATTGTCCTGCCGCCACGGCTCAGGCCGTGGTGAGCGAGGCCATGTCGATGACGAAGCGATAATGCACATCGCCCCGGTCCATGCGCGCGAAGGCCTCGTTGATCTGCTGCATGGGCACGATCTCGCAATCGGGCAGGATGTTCTTGCGTGCGCAGAAATCGAGCAGTTCCTGCGTCTGTGGCAGGCCGCCCACGGGCGAGCCCGTAATGCGCCGCCGCCCCATGACCAGCGGCAGCGAACTGAACGCGGGCACCGGACCAAGATTGCCCACGATCACCAGCACCCCTTCCACATCGAGCAGCGCGACATAGGGCGAGACATCATGCGAGACGGGCACGGTGTCAATAATGACATCGAGCGAGGAGGCCCCGGCCTTCATGGCCTCATCAGAGGTGGAAACGATGACATGATCCGCCCCCAGCGCCTTTGCTTCCGCCGCTTTGGCGGCGCTGCGCGTAATGACCGTGACCGTGGCGCCAAGTCCTGCCGCAAGCCGCACGGCCAGATGCCCGAGCCCGCCAATGCCCACCACGCCCACGCGGCTGCCCGGCCCCACATTCCAGGTGCGCAGCGGGGAATAGACGGTAATGCCCGCGCACAGAAGCGGCCCCGCGCGGGAGGGATCAAGCCCTTCAGGCAGGCGCAGCACAAAGTCGTCACGCACCACGATGTGCTTGGAGTAGCCGCCATGCGTGGTTTCGCAGGTGAGCCGGTCGCGCCCGTTATAGGTCAGGGTCGGCACCTCGCGGCACATCTGCTGCTCGCCCCGGCGGCACTGGTCGCACTGCTGGCAGCTATCGACAATGGTGCCCACGGCAACGGCATCACCCACCTTGTGGCGCGTCACCTTTGGGCCAACCGCCACGACCTGGCCAATGATTTCATGCCCCGGCACGCAGGGGTAGAGGGTTGGGCCCCACTCTTTCCAGTCATCACGGCTCTGGTGCAGGTCGGAATGGCAGACGCCACAATACAGGATTTCGAGTGCGACATCATTATCGCGCAACGCCCGACGCTCGAAAGTGTACGGAGCCAGCGGCGTTTTTGCATCACGCGCGGCATAACCAATGGTTTTCATGTTGTTTCACCTGTTCAGATTTTTGATTCTACTGCACGGGCACCGGCAGAAAGCCCTTTGCTGTTGATTTTCACTGAGAACTGGGCTCTTCCGCAAAGTGTGTGGTGCGAGGGGTTGTACTGCCGAAAAGAAGCCGGGACATCCTGAAGGTTTGCAACTTTTGGGGATTTTCCTGTTGTGTCACGTTTCCGGTGCCTTGATCTTCCTCCCTCTCTCGTTGTTGATCAGGTCATCCCGAGCGACAATACGGTGCAGATTGAAGCGCGTTTGCGTGATCGCAGTACTGTCTGCCCCGACTGTCATGTCCGGACGCAGCGGATCCACAGTCTTTATCGCCGCACATTGTCGGATCTGCCCTGGCAGGGCCGTCGTGTTACACTCCGGGTTTCCTCGGTCCGTCTGTACTGCAACAGTGCTGGCTGTCGTCGCCGGACGTTTGTCATCCCGCTTTCTGATATGACCGTGCCTTATAGGCGGCATACCATGCGCCTGACGGATCTTCACCATTATGTGGCTCACGCCTCGGGTGGGCCTGCTGGCGCAAGAAGGGCAGAACGCCTGCGTTGCCCGGTCAGCGCAGACACCCTCTGATCCGCAGGCTCCTTTCCAGAATGTCAGGGAAGCCTTCTTCGAGGTCTCCTCGTGTTCCGGGTGTGGATGACCGGGCCTGACGTCGGGAGAGCAGGCTTCCAACTCCTCAGGGCACGTGTAATTCCAGTCTCATAGCGCAAAAATCGCCACACACTTTGCGGAAGAGCCCAGTTCTCAGTGAAAATCAACAGATACCGTATTTTCCCAAACACATGGTCTCGCGCCGCCCATTCAGGCGGTAGTCCATTCGAAAGGACACCACGCCTTTTTCCGTGACGAGGACATGCATCCCGTCACGGTCCGTGACCTTGTATTTTTTCCTTTTGGTTTCGACGATCTAATTACAGCATCCGTAAGCATTGCACCGCCTCCGACCCGAAAATACCGTCAAGGGGATTCTGGTGGGCCATTTTGGCTAAAAATGACCTGTTTACAAAGGTTTATTGTAAATAAAAATACCGTCACAGGCCCATCTGCCCATGACGGTATTCACACAATTCCCGACTGGCAAGCCTGACGAGGTCCGTCAGGCATACCGTCAAAACCAACCTGTGCATATCGATAGCCTGCAATAGCAGACGACGACATTAACTTTTTATTTCAGTATGTTAGGTCGAGTTCTGGGAGGAAATGGGATATTTCAGGACCCCGTTGGAATCATTCCCACTCAATCGTCCCCGGCGGCTTGGAAGTAATGTCATATGTAACGCGGTTCACGCCCCGCACTTCATTGACAATACGCCCGGCCACACGGTTGAGGAAAGACATGTCAAACGGATAGATATCCGCCGTCATGCCATCCGTGCTGGTCACGGCACGCAGGGCGCAGGCGTAATCATAGGTGCGGCCATCGCCCATCACGCCCACGGTGCGCACGGGCAGCAGCACGGCAAAGGCCTGCCAGATGGCGTCATACAGCCCGGCTGAGCGGATCTCCTCAAGGAAGATCGAATCAACACGGCGCAGCAGGGCCAGTTTCTCGCGCGTGATGGCACCGGGAATACGGATGGCAAGCCCCGGACCAGGGAACGGATGGCGGCCCACGATCGCTTCGGGAATGTCCATCTCGCGGCCGAGTTCGCGCACTTCGTCCTTGAACAGTTCGCGCAGCGGCTCAACAAGCTGCATCTTCATCCGCTCGGGCAGGCCACCCACGTTGTGGTGCGACTTGATGGTAACCGACGGGCCGCCGGTAAAGCTCACGCTCTCGATCACATCGGGGTAGAGCGTGCCCTGTGCAAGGAACTCGGCGCCGCCGAGCTTGGCGGCTTCTTCCTCAAACACCTCGATGAACAGGCGGCCAATGGTCTTGCGCTTGATTTCGGGGTCGCTCACCCCTTCAAGCGCGTTAAGGAACAGATCGGAAGCATCGCGGTGGATCAGGTGGATGTTGAAGCGGTCACGGAAGGTGCGGATCACCTCATCCGCCTCGCCCGCGCGCAGGATGCCCGGATCGACGAAAATACAGGTCAGCTGGTCGCCAATGGCCTGATGGATCAGCACGGCGGCTACCGAGGAATCAACCCCGCCCGAAAGCCCGCAGATCACCCGCCCCTTGCCTACCTGCTGGCGGATGCGCGCGATCTCCATGTCGCGGAAGCCTGCCATGGTCCAGGTGCCCCGGCAGCCCGCCACGCCATGCGTGAAGTTGCGCAGCAGGGCCGCGCCATGCGGCGTGTGCACCACCTCTGGGTGGAACTGCACGCCATAGAGCCTGCGGCCCTCATCGGCGATGATGGCGAACGGCGCGCCCTCGCTCACGGCCACGGCCTGGAAGCCGGGCGGCAGCGCGGTCACGCGGTCACCATGGCTCATCCACACCTGCTCGCGCCCACCACGCGCCCATGTGCCGCGAAACAGCGCGCAATCCTTGATGATATCGATATGCGCGCGGCCGAATTCACGATGTTCGGATGATTCGACCTTACCACCCAGCATGCGGCACATGGCCTGCTGCCCGTAGCAGATGCCCAGCACCGGCACATTCAGTTCAAACACCACCGGCGGAATGGTCGGCGCATTCTCGTCAAGCACGCTGGCCGGGCTGCCGGAGAGGATAATACCCTTGGGCGCAAAGGCCCGAATCCGCTCGGCCGTGCTGGAATACGGCCAGATTTCGCAATACACCCCGCTCTCGCGCACGCGGCGGGCAATCAGCTGCGTGACCTGGCTGCCGAAATCCAGGATCAGGATCCGGTCTTCGTGCAGGGATTCATCAAGTCCTGCCGGTGGGGGGGCTGTATTCACGGTGTCGTTCATCATGTGTCTTTCGGTCGCGGCATTATCGATACACAGGGCTTCCAGCATGAGCGGGCGACCCGATGCAAGGGTGGGATAGTCTTTCGGGCGCAGATAGCACAATATAAAGCATGAGGCAGGCCCATGTCGCCTGCCGCGTTCCGAAACACGAACCAGAGGTCCGTTTTCATGATTGCATGCCTCGCGCGGCCAGCAGTGGTGGCCCTTGGCCTGGCCGGCATCCTTGCCCTTGCGCGCCCCGCCGCAGCCGATGCGCTGCACGACCCGAAAGGATTGTGGACCGGCCAGCTCGTGACCGACAGGGGCAACTGCACCAGCGAAACGCGCGATACCTCCACCTTTCAGGTGGGCTCGAAAACCCTTACCTTCACCCCCGCCGATGGCTCCGTGCCGCTGCGCGGCCAGCCTGAAAAGGGATACGCCCACTATCATGCCGAGGCCCTGCTGCAACAGCCCTCGGGGGCGGCCTACCCCATGGTGTTCGAGGCCCACCCTGAAGGAAAAACCATTGTGGGCACCTACGGAACGCCGCGTTGCCGGGCGCATATCGTGCTCAGCCGATAGGCCTGCCATGCCGCCTGCACGGGCGTGTTCACGCAATCGGGAACACTCCGGTCCCGTACAGGCATGGATGCGGGGCCGTGATCCGATATATTCCGTTTATGTCCGATAACATGACACTGGCCGGGGCCGTTCTTTCCATCATCGTCCGCAAGGGGCGCATGCTGCTCGTGCGCCGCCGCAATCCGCCCGATCAGGGGCTGTGGGGCTTTCCCGGCGGGCGCATCGAGCATGGCGAAACCTGTTTCGATGCCGCCGCGCGTGAACTGCGCGAGGAAACCGGCTTCATCACCCACGCCGAAGGCACGCTGACCGCCTTCGATCTGATCGATCGTGATGACAGGGGTCATATCCGCTTTCACTACCTGATCGTGGCCGTGAAATGCCACGACAATGGCTGGACCGACATCCATGCGGGTGACGACGCGGATGCAGTGGACTGGTTCGATCTTGAGCAGGTGCATGCCTGCCCGGCCGCCTTCAGCCCCGGCCTGCCCGAACTGGGCGCGCTGGCCCTGTCGCCACGCGGCATTGCCCCCTGGCCGTTGGCCCCGCAAACCCGCACGACCGATACGACCCCTCACCACCGGGCCGAAAGTCTCCTGTCATGACTGCGCGCACCGCCCTGATTGTTGAAGACGAGGCCATGATTGCCGAACTGGTCGCCACCATGCTGGAAAGCGACGGCATCACCGCCACGATATGCCCCAGCGTGGCCGAGGCCATGCGCCAGCTTGAAGCGCGCCCTTGCGCGCTGGCGCTGGTGGACCTGACGCTGCCCGATGGCGATCCTGACGCCTTCATTGCCGCAGCCCGCGCGCGCGGCAGCCATGTGATCGTGATGAGCGGCGACCCCGACCGGCTGGCAGGCTACGCCCCCCTGCCCCTGCTGGAAAAACCCTTCCGCATGAAGGCCATGCTTGAACAGGTGCGCCTCGCATTGCCCGTAGCTGACTGAGCCTGACACGGCCGTTATTTTGGTCAGGCTTCTTTCATAATGCTTCGAAGGAAACCGCTTTTTGAAAAATTTTCACCAAAAAAAATTATAATTATCAGGACATTACTGACCCTGACTTTTCAAACAGAACTTAAATATCATGCCTTTCAAAGCAATTTTCAGACATCATGCATGATACTCATCCCCCGCCCGCTACCGGCAGGCGCGCCATCGCCTGACGCTGAGCGGTGGACAGGTCATCACGCAACCGCACGCGATACAGGCTAACCGGCTCGGCCACGCGGCCCCTGCGCCCACGCATCACCGTGCCCAGCCTGTTTATGGAGGCGAAGACAGCCGTATCGAACGGGCGACGCGGATTACACACCATGATGCCCCCGCCCGTTACATCATGCGGCAGGTTGAACAGCGCCCAGCGCGGCTCCATGCCCACCACGGTGCGCCCGGGCAGCACCGTGGCCAGTTCCGCCGCCGTGCCGTAATCACACGCGGCCACGAATTCACCAGGTCTGGCCACGGCGCCAATATCCGCTGCCAGCCCGCGCCACCCCGCCATCTGCCGCAGGGCCACATCGGTATGGGAAGAAAGGGGCAGTGGTGCAAACAGCGCCTGCCCGTAAACCAGCGTGCCAACCAGCAGCCCGCCGCCAATCGCCCAACGCCCCCAGCGCCAGCCCACCAGCGCCGTGGCCACCCCCAGCGCCGGATAGATCACCACCGGCCAGTTCGCCTGCACCCGATCGCCTATGGCATGCTGCATGAACACGCAGGCGGGCACCGCCACAAGGCAGGCCAGCAGGGCCGCGCCGGGTACCTGCCGGGCCTGCCGCCATGCACGCACCTGCCCCCACACGAAAAACGCGGCGATGCCCGGCGTCATCAGCCCCGCCTGCCCGACCAGCAATTCGGTCAGGAACTGAAAGGCCCTGCCCGGGTGCCAGTCAGCCGTGCGGCCACCCTGCCGGGCAAAACTGGCCCAGCCATGGGTTGCGTTCCACCACAGCACGGGTGTGACACACAGCACCGCCAGCACCAGCCCGCCCGCAATCGCGGCCCAGTGCCGCCCCTGCCCCGGCACGCGCCGCCACAGGCTCTGGCCCAGCCACCACAGGCCAATGCCCGCCACAGGCAGCACGGCGGTATATTTGCTGTCAAAGCCCAGCCCCGCCACAAGACCAACAGCCAGCCACCAGCACGCGCTCCCTCCGGCCACGATGCGCCCCATGACCCAGAGCAGCACGGACAGGAAGAAGAGCACCGGCATGTCGGGTGTCATGACAATGGACTGGATGGCCAGCGCAAGCGTTGCCTGCAACAGCGCACAGGCCCGCCATGCCAGCGCGGGTGCCGCACCTGGCAGCAGGTCACGCACGGCCCTGAACAGGAAAAAGGAGAGCCCCGCCCCCGCCAGCACGCCCACCAGCCTGACGCCAAGCGGGTCATCTCCCCCCAGCGTTATGCCCAGCCTGATCCACGCCGCCACCATGGGTGGATGGTCAAGGTAGCTTGCGGCAGGAGCCAGCGCCCAGATGCGGTAATACGCCTCATCGGGCGAAAGTGGCAGAAATGCCGCCACCACCAGCCGCAGGCAGACCACCAGACCAAGCAGGCACAGCCACGTGCGCGGGCTGTCCTTTACCCTCACGCTGCTGCCTTCACACAGGCACGCCGGGGCGGTTGAGGCTGGTGCGGATGGTCTGGAGTGTCTGCACGCGCACCACATGGGTGGCTTCGGTCAACTGCCGGGTCAGCAGGTTTTCATGCGTGGCGTCGCGGGCCACGAGCCGCACCAGAAAATCGCCACCGCCACGAATCATGTGGCACTCGCGCACTTCCGGCCAGGCCGAGACCTGCGCCTCGAAGGCGGCGAGCACGGTTTCCTTCTGGCTGTCGAGCCCGATCAGGGCGAAAAGCGTAATCGACCAGCCCAGCCGCGCGCCATCGGTATCGGCATGGTAGCCACGGATCACGTGGTCTTCCTCAAGCCTGCGCATGCGGCGCAGGCATGTCGGCGCGGAAATGCCGACCCGCCGCGCCAGTTCCACGTTCGTCATGCGTCCGTCGAGCTGAAGTTCGGCCACAATCCGACGATCAATCGCATCCAGATCAGCCATCCGTTCCGCCATGCACATTCCATCTCTCGACAAAGGGGCAACCGTCTGGCCGGGTGCCACGATAATGAAGCACTTTCTACTCCAACCCTTGCACGGACGCCAGTGGACGACCATACCAAAGGAAATTATGACGATACGATAGGTTTTCCCGATCTCATGCCCCAGACCGTTTCCACAGACCTGCTTGTCATCGGCGCGGGTCCCGCCGGTTATACCGCCGCCATCTATGCCGCACGCGCCAGTCTTTCGCCCGTTCTCGTGGCGGGGCTGCAGCCCGGTGGCCAGCTCATGATCACCACCGATGTCGAGAACTATCCCGGCTTCGCCAAGGGCATACAGGGGCCGGAGCTGATGGAGCAGATGGCCGAGCAGGCCCGCAATGTCGGCACCCGGATGATGGATGACATCATTGTTTCCTGCGATTTCAGCCGCAAGGATGGCAGCGGCCGTTTCTACGCCACGGGCGATTCCGGCACGGTGTACGAGGCGCGCAGCGTCATCATCGCCACCGGTGCGCAGGCCAAATGGCTGGGCGTGCCGGGCGAGAAGGAATTCCAGGGCGGTGGCGTTTCAGCCTGCGCCACGTGTGATGGCTTTTTCTATCGTGGCAGGCGCGTGGCCGTGATTGGCGGCGGCAACACGGCGGTGGAGGAAGCCCTCTACCTCACCCACCATGCCAGCCACGTTACCCTGATCCACCGCCGCGACAGCCTGCGGGCGGAAAAGATCCTGCAGGACCGCCTGCATGCCAACCCCAAGATATCGGTGCTGTGGAACAAGGCGGTCGAACGCATTACCGGCAGCGGCACGCCCGCCGTGGTCACGGGAGCTGACCTGCGCGACACGGTTACGGGCGCAATCACTCATATCGACGTGGATGGCGTGTTCGTTGCCATCGGGCATGCCCCGAACACCACAATTTTTCGTGATGTAGTGGCCATTGATACGGATGGTTACATCACCACGACACCCGGTAGCACACGCACCTCGGTGCCAGGCGTATTTGCCGCAGGTGACGTGCAGGACAAGATATATAGGCAGGCTGTCACTGCCGCGGGCACCGGCTGCATGGCAGCGCTCGAGGCCGAGCGTTTTCTTGCCACGGGTCAGTAAAGGACTGCATGAGTCCTTGACCTGCCCCAGCATTTCCTTCACCACAGCCTCTAGCAGCCTGTCGGGTTGGGGTACCCTGTGAAGGGGTAAGGCTGTAGAGTGTCGCGATGAGCCGCTTCATCCCGTTTGACCGATCCCAGCCGTATC
>NZ_NIRT01000081.1 GCF_003207795.1 Komagataeibacter nataicola
TATGATCTGCTCTTCCGTAAAACGACTGCGCTTCATCCGTCCGTATCCTTCTCGATCGGACTCTACTTTTAAATGGTTACATTTCCGGGGGGCACGTCACAGACTATGCGGTTATCGGCGGTGTTTGTGTAAGTAATAGGATGGATACTCGTCAAAAAAAAAATCTAGAGTCGTTTGCGCGAATCGGTTTGAGCAGCCTAAACTCTTGGAAAGGTTCCAGTGGCTCTAGCGCCCAACTAACTTTATAAGTCATGGAATGAGCGCTAAAGGCGGAAATACTTCACGAAAAGCTGTTCCGCCAGTGGATGGTTGCGTGTGTCAATAGTTATTCATACTTAGTTCTTTGAGTCTCTGCTTCTACAGTTGGGTTATTTAAATATTTGATAAGCTCCGAGAGAATAATGAGGTCACAGAGATGTGCCCCAGACTCTAGGTCAGTTAAGCAATGGGTAACCCCATGATACTGTCTTTGATCGGCATTTTCAGGGACTAAAAAAGAAGTTATTCCGTAACGCTCTGTATAAAGAGTTCCTGTTTCCCAGGCAACGCACAAATTTAAGTCAGATATATTTTTATCATGTGCATCGAGATCTTCAATGAGGCCGTCTAAGGAAAATTTATATTCAAGTATAAGAGGATCTGTAACTTTCCCATGAAGAATATTTGCGATATCTGGTGTTACTCCAAGCGGATTTTCGTTCGGGCTATAAGTGTAGATTTCGGGAGGAAGATCAAATGTGACTTTAAAAAGCCCATCGTAGGTAAAGCGTTCATTCGTGGACATCATACTTATACCACGAATCACCCCGCCTGCGACTAACTGATTAAATAATGCTATTACATCTTGTTCGCGCGTTGGCATGGATGTTACTGATACACGCTCCGTGGGCTTGAAAAAGTGAGCACTCTGCAGAATCAAAGGACTATCTTGCTCGTGACCAAGCATTTCCTTTTTCCATTCACCAATTTTCAGCTCACGAACGAGGTCAGGTGCAACGCCTGTATTCGCTTTGAGATACCCTCTTAGCTTAGACAAGTGGTTTTCGGTGATCAGTCTCGAGACGTTTTTGGCGAAATCTGTGAGTTCTCGGTGAAAACCCTTTCGCCCCATATCGGGAGAGTAATTGTCGAAATGAATAAGGAAGTGTAGTTGATTTTGGCGTCCAATATTGCGATTTAGAGGAATTAGAACTGTCTCTCCTTGTGGCATATTGTTTGCTGCTAGCTGGATGCCGGTATTAAGAACCTTATAATTCGCCCGAATGTTTAGAGAATCGTTAAATTTAGCCCAAAGTTTAGCTGTGTATCCAAATTCTACGGATACAGAAGGCGTATGTTTTTTAATTACATCCCTTCCTTCTGTATCAAGAGATGATGAAACTAGGCTAGATAGTTCCTCTGATGTCCAGCTACCATAGATAAAATCGAGATTTCTATATTTGTCAGGCAGAGCGCGACCAGGCCCAAATTTCTCGAATGAAACCCTGGCGGCCTCACTTATATCTCTAATACGAGCTTTTTTACTGGCGTTTTTGTGAAGCCAAAAATATCCAGTACCCTGTGTTTCGGCGACAGTCGTCTTATTCTGAGCTTTGACTGTAACCTTGATCTTAACACTGGGGTCAGACACTACCGCGCCAAAGCCAGTTTTTATAAAGAGGATTAATATCCATTTTGATGCTTCGTCAGCTTTAATCCAGTCAAGACGCCTTGGGTGTGTGCTGTCGTCGAATCGTACTGATATAGAAACACCACGATCAAAGCTATTGAAGTCGACATCACTAAGTGGCGTGTCGTCATGTTCGATTTTGGGATTCCCAGACGGAGCTGAATCCTTTAACCAGTTCTTTGCTCCGACGATTTTTCCTGAACGTGCAAACCCCGGGATTTTTGTAGAAATTCTCATATAATTGAAGCCATAAGCAACATAGGTTGCGCCGACACCTTTATGGCCTCGAGTTTTGCCTGATTTAAAGGAAAAGTTAGGTGCTAGGAATTGTTCAAATTTGTCTTTGTCCAGGCCAATGCCGTTATCGGAAACTGTGAGTGAGTTTTCTACAAGATCTATTATAACATTAATATGCGGAGTATAATTATTTGTATTGCCTGAACTTGATTCGAGAGCTTTTCTAAATTCGACAGCATCCAATGAGTTTTGAATCAACTCGCAAAACGGATCATACCATCCTACGTATGAACTAAGAATGTTATTAATTTCACGCTTGATACCAACCATTGTTTGGCCTGACTCACGGGGTACCCATCGGTTTAAAAATGTGATTCATAGGATGCAGACCATTCTCTGAAGGAGGCATTCTGGATGG
>NZ_NIRT01000082.1 GCF_003207795.1 Komagataeibacter nataicola
CAGTCTGCGTGGCCTTGCAAAAGTCACGACTGAATGGACCCTCGTCGCTCTCGCATACAACTGCAAAAGAATGGCACGGCTTCAGGCAGCATAAGCCGGGTCAGCCTCGGCGTTATCAGCCGCAAAATGCCCAACCCGACAGGCTGCTAAAGATCCCTCTGTTAAGAAAACCATCCTTGCGCTTGCGTAGCTGTATATCGTGGGCGCGTATCTCCAATCCCAGGAAGCCTTGGATAAACTTCTTTGGCTCGTTGGCGCATAAGTCGCGAGCAACGTCGAAAACGATACGTGCCTGCCTTTGTGATGTTGCTGCTGAATAGACCTGCGGACCCTGCACGCCATCACACGACAACGCATAGATTGCATACACGCTGGCCATGAACGACTTACCGTTGCCGCGTGGAACCTCGATATGTGCGGTCTTGAATCGCCTGTGTCCCGTGGACTTGTGACGCCATCCCAAGATCTGCGCAAAGGCCCAAAGCTGCCACGGCATCAAGATAAAGGGTTCACCAGCAAGTTCGCCTTCAAGATGGCGGAACCTTGCGGCAAAACGCTCAAACTTTATGCCATCTTTTGGATCAAAATAGTATGGGAAATCTGGATCTTCACTTGCCTTAAGATCTGAAATTGAACGCTGGCAAGCTAACTTTACTTCGTGGCAAACATCTATTTTGCCTTCACAAACCTCGTATGCGTATGAGTAAAGCCTAGTTACTTCTGTCATCAATCCTGTAAGTCTGAATATTCGCTAAAGTCTTGATCGCCGTCGTCATGGTGGCTTTCCCTCATAAGCAGTTGCTTATCGCGTGGGGTAAGTCCGAAACGCGAGTAAAAGGTAAGGATCTGCTTTTGTGCTTCGCGTAGTTGCCCAACTGCTGGATTTGGCTTCCAAAGGTCGCCAGCTTGATATGTGAAGCCTTGCGTATCCACAGCTTTTTGTAACTTGTCCTGATCTTGAAGCAGTTGCGAAAACTGATCCAGAGCCAGGCAAAAATCACCGTCCTTTAAATCAAGGATCTCGATAAGTCTTTGTTTGTATTCTTCTTTTGTCATTCTGTTCCTTTCAAATGTAATATGCCTCTAGGATGCCCGTAGAGCGCGTTCCAAAATTTTGTATGCTTGCCAGCTAACTTTTATCGTAAACGCTCTGTACGAGCTTCTGTATGGCGCTTTGATGCGTTCTAAACGTGGTGCCTAGTGAAAAAAATATTTGGAGATACCCCGCACACAAAAATAAGGGGATGCGCGTTGTGCCGCATCAAGCTTCCAGCTTTGACCCCTGTACCCCTATGGTTATGTCAGTTGCGATGTTATCGCACTTCTCTGCGACACAACTGCGGGTATCACCGTTGCCGTTGATTGCGTGGCTGTGACCGTATTCAACAAAGCCGTGCCCATTGAGCCAGCTTGATAAAAACGTCCCAACGTGCTGCCAAATGTGTTAAGTGCCGGGTCCAAGCCCGAAACACTACGCATAATGGTCTCGCCTCCACTCACCACCGCCATCGCTGATGTGCCAAGTCCCGATACGTCCATGCTCGTAAGATAATTTGATGCTCTATCTGTAATACTACTAAGAAACGAACTGTTGTTCGTGGTCATTGTGTAATAGTCATTCTCTGCAACAACAAAGGTAAGCTGCAAGTTTATGATGCCAATTTGTCTAGCATCCTCTGACATGACAATATTTGAACACCAACACTTTTTTAAACCTAGTGATGGATGTAATAGTTCCGCTATCCCTTGTTCCATTATCATGGCACGCAACATATCGCGGTCAAGATAAAGGCTATACATATTGTCAACATACGCATCAAATTGGTACGTTTCTATGCCTTGCCCAAGCACTTCTACATACGCTCCAACTCCATTGACGATTTCATGAACCACGGCTTGTTTGTTGAATCCTGATTCTGAAACAGCCCTTGTGTAAAACTGAATAGCACCAAAAGATGATGGAATGGCCATTATCCTGCCCTCCAAACATACTCGTATTGTTGCTGTGAGCCATCATTCTTTGTGACGGTAATCGCGATAGTAAGACGGCCACCGGCAAAGCTAGAACTGGCGTCTACGCTTTTGACAACCTTATAATCCACGAGATATTGCAAGGCTTCCTTTACGAAAGAGTTTGCCTTTGCTTCATATGCGCCGTCACTGGTGCTGATCTCTTGAAGCTGCCATAAACGCGATCCTAGCAGCCTGTCGGGTTGGGGTACCCTGTGAAGGGGTAAGGCTGTAGAGTGTCGCGATGAGCCGCTTCATCCCGTTTGACCGATCCCAGCCGTATCTT
>NZ_NIRT01000009.1 GCF_003207795.1 Komagataeibacter nataicola
GTCTCGACCTGCGTGCCCGATGATGCACCCCACACCCGCCTCACGCTGACCTATCCCGCCATCCATTCCAGCCGCCATGTGGTGTTCATGCTCGCGGGTACCGGCAAGCGCGAAGCCTTTGCAAAAGTGCGCGCGGGCGACCCGGCGGAGCCTGCCAGCCATATCACGACCGAGGGTGAACTCATCTGGCTTATGGACAAGGCGGCAGCAGGACAATGAATGTCGTGAACATCGCCACGCCTCCAGCGGGGTACGGAAAGGATACAGCCAGCCAGAAGGACAGCAGGAGCCCGGACATGACAGGCCAGACAAGTGACCCGCATGAGAAACAGAAACGCCTTGCCGCGATCGAGGCCGCATCCATGGTCAGGGACGGGATGGTGGTTGGCCTCGGCTCGGGCACCACGTCAGCTTACATGATTGATGAACTGGGCCGCCGCTGGGCGGAAGGGCTGCGGTTTGCCGCCATTCCCACATCGGAGCATTCGGCCGAGCAGGCGCGTTCGCACGGGATCAAGCTGGTGACGTTCGCCACCCACCCGCAGATCGATCTTGATATTGACGGCGCGGATGAAGTGGAGATGGGCACGCTCAACCTGATAAAGGGCCGGGGCGGGGCGCTGTTCCGTGAAAAGATCGTGGCCGCCGCCTCACGCCGTTTCGTGGTGGTGGTGGATGAAAGCAAGCTGGTGCCACGGTTGGGCCACCACATGCCCGTACCGGTGGAGGTCACGACCTTCGGCTGGGAACTGACTGCCTCCCGGCTGCAGGATCTGGGTGGACGGCCCACCCTGCGGCTGGACCCGCATGGCACACCCTTCAATACCGATGGCGGCAACCTGATCCTGGATTGCAATTTTGGGGAAATCGTGGATTCCGTGGGGCTGGCACGGAAAATCCGCGCCATCGTGGGCGTGATTGAAAGTGGCCTGTTTATTGGCCGCACATCCGAGGTTATCGTGGCAGGCCGGGATGGCCTGAAGCACCTGATGGCCGGATAACCACGCCTTTTACGTGTGGCGGCGGAGAATAAGCATGTTTGTCGGGATTGATCTGGGCATAACGGCCATCAAGGCCGTGCTGGCAGACGGCAGGCAGCAGATGCCGGCCACATCAAGCCACCCCCTGCGCATAAGGATCTCCATCCGGGGGACATGGCTGATGCCACTGATATCGGCCTGTCCGTCCAGCAACGTCGTGTGATGCTGGATGGGCTGGGGGTAATGCTGCGGCCAGGCATGTTATGGAATGATGAACGTGCCGCACCGGAATTCGCACGCAAATTTCCCGTAGCCGACAGGTATGCGGTTTTCCGCATGCCGCGGCAGGGGGCTGTCAGGAATGTCGTGTTTGGGACATGTTTATATTTCCTGATTACCGGATTGCGCGTGCGAAGCGTTCCCCGAAGGGGAATGTCCCCAGCCCGGACGGCCCGCGTCAGTCTGGCGTTCAGCGCCTCAATGACATTGGCGGCGTAGGTCAATTTTCGGACCTTGGCGGCAAAGGCAATCAGGGCGGATATGCACCGCCTTGCTGCGCACGATACTTTTATCACGAACCTTCACCCGCAGGGCATCGAAGAACACACCACGGAAACGGTCATTGTCCAGCACGGCGTCGGTAATGATGCGGATCGGGCCTGGTAATGCCTCCACGCCATAGATCTCAAGCAGATGGCCTTGAATCCCGCGCATGCCCATCCCGATCTTTCATAAAGAATTGGAATTCACATCAGGATCATGCCGTAAAGAGATCCGACCCCAAATACCTTGTGCGAGGATACGGGGACACTTCTGGTTGATACGTTTATTCCACTACATGTTGATTTTCACTGCAGGCGCATTGGCCCGTTCATGTAAACGGGTCCATTTTGACAGCGTATCAGGGTGAATATCCAGCTTTGGAGCGATCATCATCACCGCTGACCACCGCGAAGGATGGTTCTTCTCTTCCTCCAGAACCATGCGGGCTGCACGTTCACGAAATTCAGGCCGAAAACGCTTCGATTTGTTACTCATGAATATCTCTTACCTCACAGGTCTTGCTGTCTCCACAAAAACCGGGGCAATTCACAGCGGTCGGGGTGCAGGTCTTCCTTCCCTGTTTGAAGATAGTCTCCCGGATGGATGGGGACGCCTCCTGCTTGATCGGGAAATTGCGGCGAGAAGTATCAGCCGAACCAAAATCGGAGATATCGAACGTCTCGCCTATGTCGGGTGCTATGGTAGCGGGGCCCTAACGTATGCCCCTGAAACAGGTAGCCTTCCGAATGAGAGCATTGATCTGGGCTGGTTCGAAGAGATCATACCGCAAGTGGTGAATGGTGCGTCCGCAGCAGATCTTTCGCGGCTCCGTGTCATGTCGGGTGGCAGTCAGGGCGCGCGGCCTAAATTTGTCGCGCAGATCAAGGATGATATGCTTTCTTTGCGCGATTACCGCCTGCCGGTCGCTTCTGGCTGGACGCAGGTATTGATCAAAGGGCGTGCATCATCTGATCCGATCGGGACGGTGGAAGCCGAGATCGCTTACGGCATTCTCATGAAAGAAGCTGGCATCAACATTTGTCGAATGTTTCCGCTGGAAGGTAATAAAGAGCGATTTTTTGGCACTGATCGGTTCGATCGTCCGGGTGGTGGCCGCTTGCATATGTCCACGGTGGCGGGGTTGCTTGATACCGGTATGCAGCACGGTGTGGTCGATTACGTTGATCTCATCAAGCTTGCCAAACTTATGTGTCGTCGGATTGATGTAGTTGAGGAAATTTTTAGACGCATGGTATTTAACGTGCGGGCATTAAACCGGGACGATCATGTTCGAAATCACGCGTTTCTCATGAATGCGGCTGCTGAGTGGTCGCTGGCTCCCGCCTATGATGTGTCGTTTTCCGCCGGCCCTGGTGGCGAGCATTCGATATCGATCGCTGGTGATGGGCGTCACCCGGGCAAGGTTGCCATCAATGAAGTCGCGCGGGTCGCAGGCATCAAGCCTGTTCGAAGAGACAAGATTATTGATGCGGTCGACAGTGCGCTTTGCTTGTGGGAAGAGGTCGCTGCAAATTGTGGAGTACCTGATTTTCTGATAAGAGAAATTAACGATGAAATGGTCATTGCCCGAGGATGGAAATGAAATACCGTAAGCAGGAAATAAGAGTCCTGTAAGTATAAATCATAGGGGCAGGCATAGGTAAGCATTGTTTACGACGGTTCATGCCGACAGTTTAGGCCCTGTTAGATCTTGAAATTCTTCCCATATTGTAGGGATGGAAGAAGGAGACGGAACAGGCACTTTTACGGATGAGACGTGGGCGCTCTGGGAACCTCTGATTGAGGCGGTTCGCCCGAGGGGCAAGACGCCACCACATGATCTGCGGCGCACGATAGCAGCGATTTTCTGGCGTCATGAGAATGGTGCGAAGTGGCGGAGTATCCCCACTGAACTGGGGCCTTGGTGGCGGGCGGCACAACTTTTCATCCGCTGGGCGAAACTGGGTGTGTGGGAATGCCTGCTTGAACGGGTTCAGAACCAACAGGGAGTGGCACTTGGTATGACTTTTCTGGATGGTACGAACATCAGGGCTCGTCTCAAGGAGTGGCGTGCTGTCGCAACCAAATATGAAAAAACAGCAACGTCGTTTCTCGCCGTCATCCACATCGCTGCCGCAGCAGACTGGATCAAGCCATAACATGCCCTGGCATTGCATGCCGATTGAAGGTTATTTTTGAGTGCTGATTGACAGATACCGCAATGGAGGAGAAATCGTGATATGGTAATATCACGAGGTTGGTAGCGTTCCAATCAGAGGAGTCAGAGACATGGAAACAGCTGCCAAAATCTATACGAGCATTATTTTTCCGGATATTCTTTCCAGAACTGATCCGCATTTATTCGACCTGCAGAAGACCATGCTTGATGCCACACTAGATTGCATCAAGGTCCTATCTGTCGATGGCAGGCTCCTGACCATGAACCGGGCAGGTTGTCTTGCGCTGAATGTACCTCAGAATTCAGAATTCGGGATGCCGTGGCTCTCCCTGCTGCCCGAAGACGTTCATCAATGCGGCAAGGAAGCACTTCAGAAGGCCGCAAAAGGACATAGTGCACGCTTTCATGGAAGGAGTGAATCTCCTGACGGGCTTATGTACTGGGACAACCTGCTGACCCCCCTTGTCGATGCTTCCGGCCATGTGCTCTCGATCCTGTGTGTCTCACGAGACGTGACCGAAAAAACGAAGCTGGAAAAGGAACTGGAAGAGTCGATCAATCGAGAGAAGTTGCTTTCCAACGAGATGCAGCATCGCATCAAGAACCTTTTCTCTGTCGTGTCGGGCCTCATCTTCATTGCCGAGAAAGAAGCCGCCAGGAGCAATACGCAGGACACCGCAACACACATCCTTCGTGAGAAGTTGGGCGCTCTCTCACGGGCTTCCGATGCAGTCTTCTCGGGAATTGACAGTGAAGTCTGTGATGCGGGTCAGTCTGACCTTGAAGCGCTCGTCCGTTCGGTCTTGCGCCCCTATGGGGATCGATGCCTGATTGGTGGCGGACATGTGTCAATACCCCGCAAGATTATGACAACTTTTGCTCTCTTCCTTCATGAACTGGCAACCAACTCGGTAAAATACGGCGCACTTAGTACCGACGGTGGCGATGTTACAATCCGGTGGAAAGCAGATGGTGATATGCTTGACCTGACCTGGATCGAAACCGGCGGTCCGAAAATTTCAATCTCGCCAGAGAGAAGCGGTTTTGGTAGCGCGATGGTGGACCGTATCGTCCAGGCTGCCGGCGGCCGGATTGATAGAATATGGCGGCCGGAAGGACTCGTCGCTGATCTACATTTGCCCGTTCCAACTCAGGATTAGAGCGTGTCGTCAATTGGTGTATGGTCTGCATGCAGCTTGCGCTTCCATTCATGATGTCATGTTTCCGTCCTGATTTTCGGGGAGAATGTGAAGGCGGCTGAGGTTAACAAGCCAGTCACAGAACAGATCAGCCTGGCTACTACGCGGGCTGCGGGCCGTCAGCACATAGCCCCGGCGGCTTTTAAGTGGTTTCTGCCAGACTTTGACCAGAACGCCGCTTTCCAGACAGGTATCAACCAGCGGTCGCCACCCCAGGGCGATGCCTTCTCCCTGCATGGCAGACTGCAGCAGCAGCGGATAATTGCCAAAAGTGCGGAAGCGCGCCGTCTGCTGGCTACCCCGCGCTGACGGGTCCGGGTCCATCCGGGCAAACCAGTCCGTCCATGTAAACCACAGATTCTCATGTCCATTCAGATGCAGAAGATGCGCACGTTCCAGATCGGCCAATGTTGTGAAGGGACCATGGGCGCGCGCATAGGCGGGACTGCATACGGGGTAGACTTCTTCCTCAAACAGCGTCATGCGGTTTTCACCTGATTTACGGCCAGACGCTTCAAACAGGATGGAAACATCCGCTGTTATCCCCAAGGAAGGCCCGGTCTGTAGCGCCTGGGTTGTCAGGATCTGGATTTTTACGCCCGGACAGATTTTTTCAAAATCTGGCAGGCGGGAGATCAGCCAGTTGGCGGCAAAACCATAATCGGTCAGCACATTCAGCACCTTGTCCCTGCTACCTGCCGTAGCCTGCTCTAGCGCGGTCCTGATGGTGGCCCGTGCTTCTGACGCTGCGGCGACCAGCGTGCGGCCCGCGTCATTCAGCGTAACTCCGCGATGCCTGCGCGTGAACAGCGGCATACCGACGACGCGTTCAATATGCCCGACCTGCTGGCTGACAGCAGGCTGGGTCATGCCCAGTTCGGCCGCAGCGGCGCTGAAACTGCCCAGGCGGCCTGCCGCTTCGAGCACCCGCACATTGCCCATCAGATAATCAACTATGAAACTTGTCATAATTATCAATTATACCACGCATAAGAACAAAGTGACATCACAAACCACACTTAATATCGCATATTAAATTAATAACACAATTCACTATCGTAATACGTTATATATCCGCGAGATAAGAGCTATGCCCGTGCAGCCGCCCAATCGTCCCAATTTCCTTGTGGTCCTGGCAGATCAGCTGACGGCGGCGCTGCTTCCCGCCGTGCTGGGTGGTCGCGATCCGTCGCCCGTCATCGCCCCCAACCTGACGGATCTGGCCAGGCAGGGGGTGGTGTTCGGTAACGCTTATACCAACAGCCCGTTATGCGGTCCGTCGCGGGCCGCGTTCATGAGTGGCCTGCTGCCCACCATAAGCGGCGTATATGACAATGCCTGCGAATGGCATGCCGGTACCCCGACATTCGGCCACCGGCTACGGCTTGCAGGGTACCGCACCATTCTTTCGGGCAAGATGCATTTTGTTGGGCCGGACCAGTTGCACGGGTTTGAGGAGCGCCTGACAACCGATATCTACCCCGCTGATTTCAGCTGGGTGCCTGACTGGCTGCACCCTGAAATCCGGCCTGACTGGTATCATTCCATGGATTCAGTTCACCAGGCCGGTCCGGTCGTACGCAGCAACCAGATTGATTATGATGAGGAAGTCGCCTTCGCCACCCGGCGCAAGCTGTATGATCTGGCCCGTGTGCATGACGGGCGTCCGTTTTGCATGCTGGTATCCTTCACCCACCCGCATGATCCGTTCAATATCGGGCAGGAATGGTGGGACCGGTATGCTGATGTTCCCATTCCGTCGCCCCGGGTGGATCTGGCCCCGGATCATCATCCCTCAGTCACCCGCATACGCGAGACCTGCGGCATTGCCGCCGACCCCGCAACACCACAGGCCGTCGCGCGTGCGCGGCGGGCCTATTTCGGCGCGATTTCCTATATCGACCATCAGGTAGGACGGCTGCGTGCGGTGCTGCGGGAAACGGGGCTGGACCGCAATACGGTGATCGTATTCACCAGCGATCATGGTGAAATGCTGGGCGAGCATGGTCTGTGGTACAAGATGTCCTTTCATGAAGGGGCGTCGCGCGTGCCGCTTATATTCAGCGGCCCGGATTTTTTCCGTCCCCGTATCGTGCGTGACGCAGTCTCGCTGGTGGATGTGGGGGAAACGCTGTGCGGCCTGGCCGGAGCGCCGCCTGCACCCCGCACTGATGGCCGCAGCCTGTCCCCCCATCTGGATGGATCAGGCGGCCATGATGGCGTGTTTGGTGAATATTGCGGGGAAGGCACGATAGCGCCCGTAAGCATGATCCGCCGCGGGCGATGGAAGTTCATTCATACTCCCGGCGAACCCGATCAGCTTTTCGATCTGAGCAGTGATCCGGATGAAACCCGCAACCTGAACGGCAGCAACGCTGCGGCAGCCATACTGACGACATTCAGCGAAGAAGCGCACAGGAAATGGGATTACGCCCGCATTACCCGTGCTGTCATCGCCAGCCAGCAACGGCGGCGACTGGTCAGTCGCGCGCTGGCGATGGGGACCTGTACGCATTGGGACTATCAGCCCCTGCCCAATGCCCACAACGCATACATCCGCAATCACAAGCCTCTGGAAACGCTTGAGGCTGAAGCGCGCCTTTATTCCCCCGGCGCCCGGTGAGACAATCGCCATGAACCGTATTCCTGCCCTGTCATACGTGACGACATTCGCCTTCGCCCTTTCGGCTGGTACGCTGCCCTGCGTCCGCGCGTCCTTTGCAGCAGACCTGACCGATACCCAACCCGCCGCCAAACGGGAAAAATTGCCGCGCCATGCGCCCGGCGCGCCTGCGACACGCGACAAAGCGGCGAGGGCAGTAAAAGACGCTGGTGGGGTGGAGGAAATAACCGTTCGCTCCACGCGGCGGACCCAGCGATCAAGCACAATTCCTGCCTCCATCGTTGCCCTGTCCGGCAGCACGTTGCAGAGCACCGGCGTGCGGGACGCCCTGACCCTGGCCCACGACGTACCGGGGCTTATGGCCGAAACCACATCAGGCTCTGCCAATCCGCGCTACCGCCTGCGCGGTATCGGGACCAATGACTTCTCGGCCAACATGACCACGGCGGTCGGCGTGTCGGAAGATGACGTGTTTCTGGATAGCGGGGCCTCGCAGGGGGTGCCGATCTATGATCTGGACCATGTCGAGGTATTTCGTGGTCCGCAGGGCACATTACAGGGCAAGAACACCACGGCGGGCACCGTCAACTACTACACCAAGCGGCCGACCAATCATCTGGATGGCTACGTGCGGGGCACGGCTGGCAATTACGGACGTCTGGGGGAAGAAGGAGCGATTGGCGGTCCCATCGTCAAGGATCGCCTGATGGCGCGCTTTGCCATTACCAACCAGGATTTTTCCGGCCAGTACCATGACAGTTACCGGAAAGAAGATGCCAACGGTTACCAGTATTACGACATGCGTGGCGAGATACTGGCCAAACCCGTTGATAACCTGAGCATACTGGTCAAGGGCCATATCGGGCGTAACAAGACCGATGTGGAACTGGACCATGTGGGCCTGCTGGCCGGGGGAAAGGACGATCAGGGCTATGCCCAGACATCCGCCCGCAACCTGCAGAACAATGGCCGCAGTGATGCGACAACACGGCGGTCTGGCCTGTCGGTCAATGCGCAGTATGCCTTTGCCCACGGCTGGACACTGACGGATATTTTCGGACTGGAATGGAATCATTTCAATGTCTTTTCCGATGATGATGCCAGTCCGGCTCCGATCGATTACCAGGAAAACATTGGCGGCGTCGCCCGCGTACTGAGCAACGAAATCCGGGTTGCATCGCCCCAGAGCAAAAAGGTACGCTACATCGGCGGTGTCTATTACATGCGCAACCTGACCCAGTCCTACAGCCAGCAGCCACTTTACAGCCCGGTTGCTTTTGGTGCGGGCGGCAATGCGTCCAGTTTCAACATCAACACGCAGGATGCAGCCGTATTTTCTGCCGTTTCGGTTGACCTGATGCCCAGACTGACGCTCGATGTCGGTGCGCGTTTCACATCGGAAACCCGTCAGGCCAATGGAGAGGCATGGGCTTATGCCACGCAGGCTGGCAGTCCCTATAATACATCCGACCGTGTGCTGACCTACATCAATACCAGCACGAACACCTATATCGATCCTGCGACCGGCAGCGCCATCAGCGGGCCGACACTGAAAAAGACATTCAACAGGGATAGCGAGGACGCCAGCCTCAAATACCGCTTGAACAGCAACATCATGGGCTATGTGCGCTATGCGCGGGGGTTCCGTACCGGCAATTACAATACCTATGTCGCCACGGCGTCTGATTTCAGCCTGTATAACCCGGAAACGCTGACAGATTACGAAGGCGGGGTCAAAGCCCGGCTGTGGAAAGGACGCGCCCAGATCAACCTGAGCGGCTTCCATTACGACTACGACAACATGCAGGTCACGATCTTGCAGAATACCGGCACGCACACCACCAATGCCGCCAGCGCCGTATCCAACGGCTTCGAGTTCGAGGGGCAGGTGCGGCCGCTGGACAATTTCCTCGCAACATTTGGCGTGACCTATCAGGACGCCCATTACACCAGCTTTACCAACGCCAGCGCGCCCACGCCGTTCAATGGCGGTAATGCGGTCAACCTGTCCGGACAACCGCTGGAGCGTGCGCCGCGTGTCACCGCCAATCTGCTGCTCAGTTACACATTGCCCGTCTCATTCGGTGACTTTGCTTTCCAGACAGACTGGCGCTACACCAGCCGTTACCGTTTTCAGGCATGGTCGGACGCCACACCCACGACACCGGGCGTACTGCTTTCATCCGCGCAGGCGCAGGCTCTTGTCCGCAACGCCTTTTCACAAAAACCCGTTCTGATGGGCAATGTGCGCGTGGCCTGGCATTCGCTGGACAAGAAAACGGAAGTGGCCTTCTGGATGCATAACCTGACCAACCAGCTGACCTATACCAATGCGTTCGGGGAGTTTTTCAACGGCAATATCAGCCGCTACCCCGGTGAGTTGCGCAGCTTTGGCTTCGAGGTCTCGCGTTCCCTATGACCAGCACCCAAAACCTTCGCGCGCCAGCAGGAACTGCCGGACGGTGGGAATGGGTCGGCATCAGCGCTGCCGACTGCGCGGCCCACAGCATGAACTCGCTTGGGCCGTTCGCGGTCAGCGCGCTCATGGCCGACCTGCATCTCAACACCTTTCAGGCAGGAATCTGGAGCACGGTCGAAATGCTGGCCTATGCCGGGGCCATGTTCGGTATTTCGCCATGGGCCGCGCGTGTGCACCTGCGGCGACTGGCGCTGGTGGCGGGCATCATGGTTGTCGTAGCACAAGGCGCTTCGGCCATTATGGCCAGCTATGGCATGCTTCTGGCGCTGCGCCTGCTGGCGGGTTCAGGGCTGGGCATGCTGAACGCGGTGGTCAATATCGGCTCGGCCCGCTCGCGTTCACCCGCGCGCAGCCTGTCGCTGGTCATGATTGTGCAGACGGCGGTATTTACCACTTCCAGCCTGCTTCTGCCGCAGGCTGCGGCATTCGGGGGCAGGGCAGGGGTATTTGGTTTTCTGGCGTTGCTGGTCATGCTACTCCTGCCCCTTATGCGGTTCATGACGTCCCGATCGGGCCTCCCCCCGTCGTGCCCTGTTCCCGTAACCCGGTCTGGGGAAAGACCGCGTGCCCATCCCCGGTTCATCATTGCCGCCGTTGTTTTTTATACCAGTGGTAGTCTGGCCATATGGCCGTTTTCCGCCCATGTGGGGCATCTGGCTGGATTGACGGACACGGCGTTTGGCTGGCTTGCGGCGGTTGCCAACATAGGTGGCCTTGCAATGTGCATCGCAGGATCGCTGCTAGGCGATGGCAGGGCAGCCTTCCGTCTGCTGGCGCCCGCCATCTTCCTGACTGCGCTGGCATGTGTCGGACAAACAGTTCCGTGGAGCATTCTCGCGTTCTGTACAGCGTTCCTGATCAATTATGTATTGTGGTTTTTCATCTATCCCAACCTGATCGGCATTGCCTGCCGCATGGACCCGACCGGCAGGCTGGCGACCCTGTGCAGTGGGGCGTGGATGATATCACAGGCCAGCGTAACCCCGCTTTCCGGATTGCTTGGCCGCAATGGGCATTTCCTTGGTATTGGGCTGCTGGGCATGGGCAACTGCCTTGCTGGTGTCCTGTTGGTGACCTGTCTGTATGCCATGATGTATGGCAGGGCTGGCAATCGTTCCCTGTCCCGGCGTCAAGATGCAGTTGGTCTTTTCTGATACCGCATGGTCCGTCCCGGGTGCTTTTGATCGAGGAAGTTCGTCCGAAGAAGGGCAAGGCCCCGCCGAAGAACCTTCGATGGACGATATCCGCGATTTTCTGGCGGCCTCAGAACGGTGCGAAATGGCGTGCCCTGCCACCTGAATTTGACCACCAGCTCTGCGTGGCCGCAGAGGGGTCATGGCAGGACACTGTCTTTCACGCTTGTGCCCGGTCGGGCACATAAATTGTCGTAAGCCTATGTGACACAGGTATATAATAAGATAAAAAACAGCATTTGCCCCCTGCAATGACATACGCAGGGGGCTACAGACGGCATGTTACAAAATACTGGCCGCCAGATGACCGGTTTACGCCGGTGTATGTACCAGTTTCTTGTTGATGAACTCTTCTATACCCAGCGAGGACAGTTCACGGCCGTAACCGGAGTTCTTCACGCCACCAAACGGCAGGCCGGGCGCGGTCCATGTCGAGCGGTTGATGAAGACCATGCCGGTCTCGATCTGGGCCGCTACCCGCTTTCCACGTTCGATGTCGGTGGTGATGACAGAGCCGCCAAGCCCGTAGGGGGAGTCATTGGCCAGATCGATGGCCGACTGTTCATCTGGCACCCGGAAGATCATGGCCACGGGGGCGAAGAATTCCTGGTGGAAGGCCGGATTATCCTTGTTGATATTGTCAAGGATGGTCGCCTGGAGGAAATAGCCGGGACGATCAATGCGCTTGCCACCGGTTACCACATGCGCACCGTGCGCCACGGCGTTTTCGATCTGGCCCAGCACCAGTTTCAGCGCGCTTTCGCTGCATAGCGGGCCGAGGGTGGTCTTTTCATCCATCGGGTCGCCCGCCACCAGGTTTTCAAGTGCGGCCTTGAAGCGCGTGGTAAAGGCATCGGCAATCTTTTCATGAACAATGAACCGCTTGGCCGCGACACAGCACTGCCCGGTATTGTTCATCCGCCCCCAGACCGCCCATTTGATTGCAACATCAAGGTCGGCATCATCCAGCACGATAAAGGCGTCGCTGCCACCGAGTTCCATGGTGTTCTTCTTGAGCGCGCTGCCTGCTTCGGCCGCCACGGCCTTGCCTGCGCGTTCACTGCCAGTCAGCGCCACACCACGCACGCGTGGGTCAGCCACGACGGTTGCCGACTGTTCATTGGTAATGAAAACGTTTGAATACGTGCCTTCGGGCGCGCCCGCATCGGCAAACAGTTCTTCAAACATCACCGCGCATTGTGGCACGCCGGGCGCATGCTTCACGATCAGCACGTTACCGGCCATAAGGTTGGGGCCAGCCACGCGGGCCAACTGGTAATAGGGAAAATTCCACGGCTCGATGCAGAAGACGATGCCAATGGGCTGGCTGAGGATCGTGGCCTTGCCGTCATCAACCTTCAGGTCAACCGGGGCGAGGAATTTCTCGGCATTGTCGGCATAGTAATCAAGGATATCGGCGCTCAGGTCTACTTCAGCCTGTGCCTCGCGGAACAGCTTGCCCATTTCTACGGTAATCGGCGTGGCGAACGCATCGCGGTTATGCCGCATGATTTCAGCGGCCTTGTGCAGTATCGTAGCACGCTGGGCATAGGTTTTATTGCGCCAGTTCTTTTTATAGGTGGTATCCGCTTTTGTAATGATACCGGCAAGCTGGGCATCCGAATGCAGGTCGAATGTCTTGAGCGTTTCTTCCGTGTACGGATTGATGGACTGGTAAAGCATGGTGAACAGTGGCCTCCCGTTTATTTTGTCAGCCAGCCCTTTCCATCCCTGCATGGGGGCCGGATCGGCCCGCCGGCACGTGACGATGTATCAGGATGATGGGCTGTCGGCTGTGTTTGTCTATATACGGATATATATAGACATCGGCGCATGACAAACGGATTCCCGCTCAAGATCGCGTGAAACTTTCTTTTTAGACAGGGTGTTATGCGTTACGTTCAGGGCTCGAGCCGTACCGGGATCAGGGTATCGCCAATGCAGACGCAGTGCAGGTGGGCTGATCATGTCCCATACCGCGTCTTTGTTAAAATCGTCGAAATACTTAGGCTCAGGGCACATAGCCAGAACATGCCGGCTGCTGCGAGGCAGATGGCTGAGAAGAAGACAGTTGGGCATCTGTCGTGGCGTGTTGCGACACGCCTCCTGGGCATTGCAGAACCACTCGGCGTCAGACCCGCGATCGGCCAGCATTCACTGTGCGATGGGGAGGCTGTCGAGAAGGACTGCCGCACCCATGTAATTGCTCACAGGCCCTGCCGTCATGAAGACGCTGAGCGGACGTCGGTTTTTGTCAGTAACCGCGTGAAGCTTCGTATTCATGCCACTTCTGGTGCGCCCCATCATTCGGATGAAGATCCCATGGTGCTCCAGTGTTTCCAGCGGTTGTACAGTGTCTTGTGTGGGCCGTATTCCCGGGGCGCATCAAATCCAGAAGAGAGGCTGGCCGACAATCATGCGCAGATACATTTTGACATGTGTTGCAAGTGATTCTCATTTACGTTATGGCTCCCATCCACACGATGAAAAACGCCAGGAACGGGGTCGGGCATGCAGCGCAGCAGGGTTTTTTATGTATTTCCACTTTCACTTCTGGTGACAGGAAATGCCCTTGCGGCCGATCTGGCCACAAAACCGGACCATGACCACCCCGCCGGGACGGTGCACACGAAACAGGCAACACCCCAGGCTGACGCACACGGCGTGCAGGCTGAAAAACTGGAAGTCCATGCCCGCAGGCCAGCCATATCTGCGTCCTCGGCCACGAAATCCGATACACCGCTGATCGAAACCGCCCAGTCGGTTACGGTTGTCAGCCGCAATGAAATGGATGTGCGCGGCGTGCTCAGCCTTAATCAGGCCGTGCGCTATACGGCGGGCATTACCCCTGACCTGCGCGGCGGGGAAGGCACACGTTATGACCAGTTCTTCCTGCGTGGCTTCAAGGTCCCGACCTTTCTTGATGGCCTGAAACTGCAGGATAGCCCGACAGGTTATGCCACGGCGCAGACCGATACGTTCCGGCTGGAACGCGTCGAGATCCTGAAAGGACCAGCATCCGCGCTGTATGGACAGTCCAGCCCGGGCGGGCTTGTTGCCCTGTCCAGCAAGCTGCCGACCGACCAGAAATTCTATGGTGGCGTCACCACAACCGGCGGCATGTTCGACCTTTACCGCGTGGATGCCGATGTTGGCGGCTATGCAACGAAGGACGGCATGGTCCGCTATCGCCTGTATGGCACGGTCAACGGCCAGCATACCCAGTTGAGCAAGACAGGCAGTCGACGCTTTTCCATCAGCCCTTCCTTCACATTTGGCGGCGATGGGCCAACCACACTGACACTGTTGGGCAATTATCAGTACGATCCCGAAAACGGCACTTATGGCGGCGAGCCGCTGGTGGGGTCGCTCAAGCCCGCATCTTACGGATACCTGCCCCGGAATTTTTATGATGGCGACGTGCCGTTCGAGAAGTTCAACCGCCGGCAGGGCGGGATTACTTACATATTCAATCACCGTTTCAACAATGACTGGAGCTTCACCAGCCGCGGTCGGTATGATGATATCAAGACCATCTATCGCAGCGTATATAACAACGGTTATTATACAAGCGATGACATGCTCAGCCGCTCCGCTTTCGGCACGAACGAGCATACGCACAACCTGACTTTTGACAGCCAGTTCAAGGGCCATGTCCGCACCGGTGCCCTGCGGCATACAATGATGTTCGGTTTTGACTACATGCAGCAGAGCGCGGCGGAGCAGGCATTTTATGGCGCGGCACCTGCCCTGAATGTCCTGCATCCGGATTATCATATGGCCATTCCCTCCATGGGCAGCCCCTATGTGAATTACCGCACCAATTCGCACCAGATCGGCATGTACGCGCAGGATGAAATGCGCTGGAAAGGTCTGGTCGTGACCGGTAGCCTGCGTAATGACTGGTACCGTTCACAACAGAACGAATATGTCGGCCATACATCCACGAGTGAAAGTCCCCGCCAGATTACCTGGCGTGCGTCGGCCCTGTACCATTTCGACTTCGGTCTTGCGCCCTATATCAGCTATTCGACCTCCTTCCAGCCGCAGTCGGGCATTGTATCCAATGATGGCGGCAAAACGCAGCGCCAGGCCGATCCATCGCTTGGCAAGCAGCTTGAAGGTGGCCTGAAATACCAGCTTCCGGGCACGTCGCTGCTGTTGACGGCTGCGGGTTACCATATTGAACAGACCAACGTGCTCGTTGCCGTTGGCAATCTGGGCTACAGCACGCAGAGCGGGAAGGTCCATTCGGACGGCTTTGAATTCGAAGCCCATGCCGAGCCTTACAAGAACCTGATGATCACGGCAGCGGTAAGCGTGCAGAAAGTGCGTGATGATTCGACAAACAAGCCCCTGTTGCAGTCAGGCAAGGGCAATGCCTCGCTGTTTGCGTTCTACACCATGCCGTCGGGGCCGGTAAAAGGCCTGGGCTTTGGCGGCGGGCTACGCTATTCAGCCAAATCCTATGGCGGCGAGGCCAGCTATGGCAGCGTGTGGGTGCCGCAATATGCCGTGTTTGATGCGTCGCTGCGCTACGACCTGTCCCACCTTTCGCCAAACCTGCGTGGATGGACGATCGCTGCGAGTGCACGCAACCTGTTTGACAAGAAGTATGTCTCCAACTGTCTGAGCTACGCATCCTATAATCAGGAATGGTGCTATTATGGCGAGCGGCGGAATGCGCAGGCGAGCATTGGCTTTAGCTGGTAACCTATCGCCTGCCGGGCAGTCCCGGCTGAACGTCACCTTGCGCGTGCTGGTGGCTCTTCCGGGCGGGTATGGTCTTGCATCCCTGGGTGGTGTGGCGCTGGGCCTGTGGTTGCCCCTGTCACGGGCGGACAGGGCCATGGCCGGAACACTTTCCGGCCTGCTGCTCTGGCCCATCGTGTTTATTGCGGCTTTTGGCATCTCCAGTCTGCGGCGGCTCATGCTGGGTGTTGGTGCCTGCATGGGCGTCTTGGCTCTTATGGCGTTTGCTGCAGGGTGGCGGCCATGAAAGGGTCATTTCGTGCCTCCATGGCATGGCTGCATACCACACTGGGGCTCATCACCGGCTGGGTGCTGTTTGCCATTGCGCTGTCGGGGTCACTGAGCGTCTATCGTCAGGAGATCACCCGGTGGATGCACCCTGAACTGGCCAGCCAGCCGGTTGATCCCGTGCAGGTCTGCAGCCGGGCGACAGACTGGCTGGGCCAGCATGCAGGAACGGCGGCGGCATGGTATGTGGCCTGTCCCACGCCGGAAGCACCATTTGCAACCGGCATATGGCCCAACGCACAGGGAAAATACATTCAACGGGTTCTAGATCCGCAAAGCGGCAGCCCAGATGGTATGCGCGACACACTCGGGGGTGAGTTCTTCTACCGTTTTCACTTCGAACTCCAGCTTCCCTATCCCTGGGGCAGGCTGATCGCAGCCATCGCGGCTCTGGCGCTTGTCGTGGCCCTTGTGACAGGCATCATCATCCATCGGCGCATTTTTGCGGATTTTTTCACGTTCCGGCCGAACAAGGGGCAGCGAAGCTGGCTTGATGCCCATAACCTGTTTGGTGTTGCAGCGCTCCCTTTCCATCTCATGATTTCGTTGACGGGTGCGGTAACGCTGGCATCCCTGCTGCTGCCATGGAGCACGCAGGCGGTCTATCATCATGACCAGATGGCATCTTACACGGAACTGAATCCGGCCCTGTACTCCCGCCCCGCCAGCGGCCAGCCAGGGCATCTTGCGCCCATCCTGCCCCTGATCCAGACGGCGGAGAGACATTTCAGGGGCGCAGGTATTGCACAGATTTATGTCTTCAATCCATCTGATCGCGCTGCCCTTGTCACGTTCATTTCCGGCAATAACCAGACGGTCAGCACATCTGCCCGGATTATGACCTTCGATGGGGTCACGGGGCAGTTGCTGAACGAGCATACCGAAACGCGACCCGTCATCAGGCTTTATTCCTTTCTCTATGGCCTTCATGTCGCGCGCTTTGCACCGGGGCTCACACGCTGGCTCTATTTCCTGTCCGGCCTGACCCTTGCCGTAGTGATCGGGAGCGGGATGCATCTGTGGGCCATCAAGCGCCTGCGGCAGCGGCCTCACCGCGGGCACGTGATCGTCAGCCGCCTGAATGTTGGCATCCTGGCTGGAACACCGCTGGCTTTTGCCACCTATTTCCTGACCAACCGGCTTCTGCCTGCCACAATGGCGGCCCGGTCCGGATACGAGGTGCAATCCGTTTTCGTGGTGTGGGCAGTGATACTTGTCTTTGCCCTTTTCCGGCGGCCCGGCCGTGCGTGGCCAGAACTGCTGGGGGGCAATATGCTGGCCTGCCTGGCTATAACACTGCTCAGCATGCCATGGGCCAGTATCATAACACGCGGGGTAGGGGGAATCGCCCTCGGGCTGGCCGGGGCGTTCGGGTATGCGGCTTTCCGCACGGCGCGGCAGGCATGATGGTTGCCACTATTCTGTGTGGGCAATGTGCCATGTTGCTGCTGGCCATGGGGTCTGTGCGGGGCAACGGCATCCTTCTGCGTAAAACAGTCGCACCCCTGACATGTCGATGCCTACGGATAGCAGGATTCGTACTGCTTGGCCTGAGCTTTTTTATTCAGATACAGGCGATGGAAACGCCTGTTATCGCGGCGATTAATTGGATTGGTATACTCAGTATTGAAATTATAATTGTGGCAATAGCCTGCACCGTAATAAATAATATAAAGGTTAATAGATGAAGGGTTGGAAGACCGTCTGGCTTTGGTGCCTGAATTGGACAAGGCTCTGGCTGTTGATTTTCACTGAGAACTGACCCGGGTTTTTCATCAGGAATTGGCCCAGCCAGATGCTATTTCAGGCATAGTCGGACGGGCGGTCAAGAAGAGGATCTGTCCTTTCTGTTTTTTGACGCGGCGGTGCTGGCGCGGAACCTGTAGCTGTCATTTCCTGTCTCGAGGATATGACAGTGATGGGTCAGCCGATCGAGGAGCGCCGTTGTCATCTTCGGGTCACCAAAGACGTCTCCCCATTCACTGAAGCTCAGATTGGTTGTGATGATGACACTGGTGCGCTCGTAGAGGCGGCTGAGCAGATGGAACAGCAGGGCGCCCCCAGACGCGCTGAAGGGAAGATAACCGGGTTCATCAAGGATCACGAGATCCAGGCGGGCAGCCTGTCGGCAATCTGCCCGGCCCGGCTGGCTGAACTGCCCCGGGTTTACCGGAGAGCGATTTGTTCAGCGCTCAGGCTGCGATATCAAGTCTGCTCTGATCTGCATGGAAGGCGCGTTCGACTTCAGCGGGAGGCCTGTAGCCGATTGGTGCCAGCAGGCGTCGGTTATTGTACCAGTCCACCCATCTGAGTGTTTTCCATTCGACCTGCGCCATGGATTTCCATGGCCCCGGATGATGGATAACTTCGGCCTTGTATAAACCGTTGATCGTCTCCGCCAGTGCATTATCATAACTGTCACCGACCGTGCCGACCGAGGCATCGATGTCAGCCAGCGCCAGGCGTTCGGTATATCGGATCGACAGGTATTGTGAACCACGATCCGAATGATGGATCAGCGCCTTGTTTCCCGCAGGCTTTCGTTGCCAGATGGCCTGTTCAAGGGCGTCGAGCACGAACTGGGTAGTCATGGAGGCCGAGACCTTCCAGCCCACGATCCTGCGGGCGAACACATCAATGACGAACGCCACATAGACCATGCCATTCCGGGTCTGGACATAGGTGAAGTCCGAGACCCGGAGCTGGTTGGGAGCCTCTGCCTGGAACTGCCGGTTGACCCTGTCATCGGGACAGGGACGCGGCGTATCCGGACGGGTCGTAATAACTTTCCTGCCCCAGGCTACACCCTTCAGACCCATCTGCCGCATCAGGCGCTCAACAGTGCAGCGTGCAACCTGTCGCCCCTCACGCTGCAGGCTGTGCCAGACTTTGCGCGCACCATAAACAGCACGATTATCCTGCCAGATCCGACGGATATGTTCCATCAACTCCCTATCGCGCCGCGCACGCGGGCTGGCCCTGGTCGGATCTCTTGCCATGACCGCCTGCTGGTAAAACGTGGACGGGGCAATCGGCAGAATGCGACAGATTGGCTCGACCCCATAATCGGCACGACAGGCTTCAATAAACGCGATCATTTGCGAAACGGGCGGTCGAGCGCTACCTGAGCAAAATAAGCCGAGGCCTTCTTCAGTATCTCATTGGCCTGACGCAGTTCACGAACCTCCCGCTCCAACGCCTTGATCCGTGCCGTCTCGGCCGTGGTCGGCCCCGGTTGCGCACCCGCGTCCCGCCGGGCCTGCTTCCACCAGTCGTGCAGGCTGTCGCCCGAGCAGCCCAGCTTGCCACCAATCTCGCGACAGGCCGCCGATAGGCTCGGGTAATCCGAGCGATGCTCGTCCAGAAGGCGCACGGCGCGCTCACGGAACTCAGGTGAATAACGCTATGTCTTCTTCTTCTCTACCATAGGGCTCATCCTCCGAGAGTTTTACTCTCCGGTAAACCCGGGGCAGTTCAGCGCTTTGTGACCCAGTGCCGATAGAAATGGCGCAAGCCATACTTCCAGATCTGATCGCCAGTCGTTGTTCATCGCCAGCGCCCATTGCAGCTGGTCTTCCATGAATCACTGTTCGCTCCCGTTGGGAATCCTTATTCCAAATTTTCTGCCAAAGTAGTGGTAGAGTCCTTCACTCGAAGGCAGGAAATGCTCTGTCAGCCATCCGCCAGAGCCACTTCCAGGGCTGCTGCTGCCGTGTCGTTCAGGATATCCGCCTGTTCACGGGAAAATATGAGAGGCGGGCGGATTTTCAGGACATTCCCAGCCGGGCCGGAAGAGCTGATGAGCACGCCGCGGGCGCGCATTTCATTGACCACCCGGGAGGCGATGGCCTCATCCGCCAGTTCGGCGCCAATGAAAAGTCCTGCTCCGCGAACATCATGAATGCCCGGGTGCCGGGCCAGTTGTGTCCGCAGGTAGGCACCTACGGTATTGGCGTTTTCCATGAGGTTCTCGTCCTGGATCACGCCCAGTGTTGCCATGGCGGCGGCCATGGCGACCGGGTTGCCGCCAAACGTATTGAAATAACGGATGCTGGAGCCAAAATTCCGGATCACGTCCGGCTGGCATACAAGCCCTGCAACCGGATACCCGTTGCCCATAGGCTTGCCCATCGAGACCATGTCCGGCGTGATGCCATGGCGTTCAAAACCCCACATATGGGTGCCGGTGCGCCCGAAACCGGGCTGCACTTCATCGGCCAGGAACAGTCCGCCCGCTTCACGGATTGCCTCAACTGCCGGGACGAGGAACCCGGCAGGATCAGAAAATATTCCATCCGAGGAGAAGATCGTATCCACCACCAGCAGGGCAGGCCGGATACCATGGCGTTGCAGGTCCGCAATGGCGGATCTGACACCTGCGGCAAAATCCGTGCCTGCCGCAGGGGCGGGCACCGTGCGGACATGCGCCCCGAGATTGACGCTTTTGCCCAGTGAGGGAGAAATCTCGGCTGTTGTGGAGGTCACGCCATGGTAGGCATTCTCGGTTATGATCAGCCCGTCGCCACCGGTGACATGGCGGGCGATCCGGATGGCCAGGTCATTGGCCTCGCTGCCCGAGCACGTAAATGTTGCCTGCGCGGGGAAGGGAAAGGTTGCGAGCAGGGCATCCGCATAATCCACAATGGTATCATGCAGGTAACGCGTATGCGTGTTCAGCCGTTCCGTCTGGGCCACGATGGCGGCCACAATGCGCGGGTGGCAGTGCCCGGCGGGGACAACATTGTTATAGGCATCCAAAAAGCGGCGGCCATGCACGTCTGTCAGCCATGCCCCCCGGCCCGATGCAAGGTGCAGCGGTTCATCATAGAACAGCCGGTAAGACGGACTGAGCAACTGATGGCGGCGTTCAAGGAGGGGCGGCGTCATGGGGTATCCAGTCTGGAATGGAAAATTGAAACAGGCAGGCGGGGGCATATGGGCAGCCGCGGCCTGTGGACGGCGGAAAGGGCCGGAAGGCACGAACCGTGAGGCAGGCCATGCCCCCACGGAACGGGATCATGACCCCGAAGATGTGGATAAAGGACGGTCTGTCCAGTTTTCCTCGATCACGATGTATTCCTGCTCCGCATGATGCCGGACCTTCTGCGGCCGCTGGCAGTTGCCGGTCAGGAACACGATGGCGGTGTTGGCAACAAGGCCGATCAGGCCGGGATTGATGCCGAGCGTATCGATCCCGCTCAGGTAAAGCCCGCACCCCAGGGCATCCCCCAGTATGATCCCGGCGCACAGCGCCCGGGGCCGGACGCGGACCGACAGGATTGCCAGAAGGAAGCAGGGCAGCAACTGCGTTACACCAAAATACGTCATGTTATACAGATGGGAAACCAGTGTTGGCACCATGGTCGCCAGAACCATGGAGACGACAATATAAAACATGATGACCATCTGCGATGTGGTTTTCTGGTGTTTTTCCGGCAGGCCGGGCACAAGGTTGCGCGCCACCAGCGACCCGATGACAAGGCACGTGCCAGAAAGCACCACCAGCGCGGACAGGGCGGCCCCGCCGGCCACAATCCCGATCATGGCGGGCGGCAGGAGGGTTTTTACCGTCTCGATAAAGGCATCATTGGGGGACGTGAGTGCCAGGTGATGATATTTGGCATAAAAGGCAATCAGCATCATGAACGGAAAGACCACCATGTAAAGCGGCATGAAGATCTGTGCCCGCATTACGGTCCGTGCGCTGCGTGCCGTCATGATGTACGCGCAGCTCAGTGGAAAGATGGGCATGCCAATGGCCTGGAAAAACATCGTGGACATGGCAAAGCTTTCCTGCCGGCCGGTGATCCCCGTATTGTGCAGTTCATCCGTGCCGATCTGGAACAGGGTAGCGGGATTGTCTGTCCTGAGCAGCGCCATGACGATCGTGCCGATAATGAACAGCACGAGCAGATCCTTCATGACCGAGACATAAGCGGAGGCCCGGATGCCGGAAATGGCAATATACAGGAAAACGATCCCGCCCGCAGTCAGCATGAGCAGCCAGCGCGAGGAGACGATGTTCAGCCCCGACAGCACAAGGGTCAGGCCGGAAAACTGGATGGTCGCCCACGGAATCATGAAAAATATGATGTTGAAGGCAACGGTAATTTCAAGCGCGCGGCTGTTGAACACCTTGCGGAAAATGTCTGGCACCGTGGCGGCGTTGGTATTGCGCGCGAGCTGCCAGATGCGCGGGGTCAGGAAATAGCCGACAGGATAGGCCAGGAGCACATAGGACAGGAACCACGACGCGAACGGGTAGCCGGAATGATAGATGCCACCGGGGAAGGCGGTCATCATGCCGATACTGTAGGTCTCGCCAATGCCGAGGAAGAAGATGAATATCGAACCAAAGGACCGTGAGGCCGTAAGGTAGTCCTTGATGTTCTGCGCACCGGCACGCCGCTTTGAAATGATCGCCACGATGATCGACGCGGTGAGGATAAGAATGAAGAAGATGATTGCCATTAATATGCTCCCGGCGTGCCAGACGAAAGGTCTTTTATTTCAACAGATTCTGTAAAGAGTAGTTGGTGGTCTACCCTGCATTGGTGGCAGTGATGCTTTCAGGCCTGCCATCAGGCGCTGACGGGGATGCCTGGAGATGGTTCTGGAACTGCTCGAGAAAGATGCGTTCACTATTGCTGTAGCGCCCGTCACGGTTCCACAGCAGGAATATCCCCGATGTGGTGATGCCCGAGGCAGGTGGCAGGCGCCACAGCCTGCCTGCATCCACCCATGGCTGCGCGATATGTTCAGGCAGGCACCCGATCCCGTAATTCGTAACAATCATGCGGGTGATTTCCTGGATGGAGCACGATGTGCCCGAGATCCACCCGCTGAAATCCATCTCGTTGCGAAAAATGGTGATGTTGGAGAGAAGCCCGTCAATCCTGTCCGCTTCCGAGCGGACGAAATTCTCCTGCGCCAGTTCCCGCAGGGAAATGTCACTCTTGCCAAAAAAGCGGTGGGGCCGCCCGCAGTACAGGCCATAGGACTGCTCCATGATCAGTGAGCGACCGATGCGGGGCAGGGGGCGCGGGCAGAGCCCTATGCCGATATTGGCCGTCTTTTTCTGGAGGGAGCTTAGGATGTCCTCGCTGCGTATGCAGATGATTTCAAGCGATATGCGCGGAAAGCGCTCATGGAAGCTGGCCAGGAACGTGTCATACGTGACGGATTCAATACTGCTGAGCGTAAGCAGGCGGATATGGCCGCCCACTTCTTCCGCCCCGGATTCGATCTCGTTGCTGATCGCCTTGATCGAGCCATAGATATCGGATGCCAGGCGCAGCACCTTCTCGCCATGGCTGGAAAGCGTAAAGCGGCTTCCGTTACGGACAATAAGGGCATAACCGATCTGCTTTTCCAGCCGCCGCAGGGCCTGGCTGACGGCGGACTGTGTCAGGCGCAGGCTGCTGGCCGCGCGTGTGATGTTGCCTTCATGCGCGATGGCGATGAACGTGCGCAGCAGGTTCCAGTCCAGCCGGTCGATCAGTTGTTCACTTTTCCTGGGGATGTCATGGCCCGTTTCGGCCTTTCGGTTCACAGGGTCAGGCATGGACGGGAAAGAGAGCATGGTCATGGGGATACAGCCTGATTTCAGTTTTCAGGGTACAGGGTTTCATAAACCTAACCTGCCGCATTGCATGAGGCTCGTTCACGATTTCATGGCGCTGGACGCCGGGTATTGCACCAGACCTGCAGCGGTATTGCTGCCAGGGCCCGGGGCATCAAACGTTGCGAACCAATAATGATTTACCCGAAAGCATGATGTCAATTAATCATTCGGCCTGCCCATCATTATTTCTGTTTCTGGCCATCACATGCGGATGAGAATGCGCTGCGGTGGCAGTCTGGACAGATGAAGGATGATTCGCAAGGGCATTAAAGTATATATTCTCTGTAAATAACGAATATATTTTGCAAGGCATACAATTAATGGTCATTATTATCCATTTTAATGACTATTTATTGTTTTCATATCGAAAGGTTCGTGTAATCATCCTTGCCTTAGTAGGAAAAATGATACGGCCGTGTCCGTTCGCCCTGTGTGCATCTTTATGTTTTCCGGAGGCTTGTCTGTGACCCTTCCATCCGAATCCTTCTCTGCAAATGAGTGGAAAGCACGTTGTGAACTCGCTGCGCTTTACAGGCTGATTGCCTATTTCCGCATGACGGACCTGATTGACACCCATATATCCATGGCCATTCCGGATGATCCGGGGCATTTCCTCATCAACCGCTACGGCAAGGTTTTCGAGCAGATGTGCGCCAGCGATCTGGTGCGGATTGACAAATTCGGCCATGTGAAGGACCTGCAGCTTGAGCAGTCCAATGTGAATGCCGCGGGCTTTGTCATCCATTCCGCCATTCATCAGGCCCGGCCTGACCTGAAATGCATAATTCATACCCACACGCCCCACGGGGCAGGGGTCTCGGCCCAGGAGGAGGGGCTGCTGCCCATCAGCCAGCATGCCCTGAAATTTTATGGCTGCCTGTCCTATCACGGGTATGAGGGGATTGCGCTGCGGGCCGAGGAAAAGGAACGCCTGATTGCCGATCTTGGCACCAATAATGCCATGATCCTGCGCAATCACGGCCTGCTGGTGGGCGGGCGGCATGTGGCGCATGCCTTCCACGAAATCTATTTCCTCGAACGCGCATGCCAGATCCAGATTCATGCGCTTGCGGGGGGCAGGCAGCTCTCCTACCCGCCTGAGGAGGTCCGACGGCGTACGGCAGAGCAGTTCCAGCGCGATGAGGCGGAGGAAATTATCCAGCGTGCCTGGACGGCGGCCCTCAGCCTGATTGCGGATGAAAAAGATTTATACTGTTCATAATGCGACAAGTGGCCAGAAGGTTTGGGAATGATGGAAAAAATGTCTGACGAAGCTGATACCCTGGAAATGACCGATGCCCGTTACCTGATGCATCCCTTTACGGATGCACGGGCCAACCTGCAGGGTGGCGGGATGGTGATCGATCGGGGCGAAGGCGTCTTTGTTTATGATAATACTGGCAAAAAATACCTTGAGGCGGTTGCCGGGCTGTGGAGTGTCGGCCTTGGATTCAGTGAACGCAGGCTGATCGATGCGGCTGTCCGCCAGATGGAGAAGCTGCCTTACTATCATACCTTCACCGGAAAATCGCATGCGCCGCAGATAGAACTGGCTGCCCGCCTCGTAGAGATGGCGCCCGTGCCGATGAGCAAGGCGTTCTTTACCAATTCCGGGTCGGAAGCCAATGATACGGCGATCAAGATGATCTGGTACCGCTCCAATGCACTTGGAGAGACAAAGCGCAAGAAGATCATCAGCCGCAGGCGGGGCTACCATGGCATCACGATTGCCTCTGCCAGCCTCACCGGCATTCCTGTCGATCACCAGTCCTTTGACCTGCCGCTGCCCGGCTTCCTGCATGTGACCGCGCCGCATTACTACCGCGAAGGCCAGGAGGGCGAGAGCGAGGAGGCCTTCTCGACACGGCTGGTGAACGAGATCGAGGCGCTTATCCTGGCCGAAGGGCCACAGACCATTGCCGCCTTCTTCGCCGAACCCGTGATGGGGGCAGGCGGGGTGATCGTTCCCCCGCAGGGCTACTGGGAAAAACTGCAGCCCGTACTGAAAAAATACGGCATCATCCTTGTCGCGGATGAGGTCATCTGCGGGTTTGGCCGGACCGGGCGCATGTTTGGCAGCCAGACCTTTGATATCCAGCCCGACATGATGATCCTGTCCAAGCAGCTTTCATCGTCCTATCTGCCTATTTCCGCCATTCTCATGAATGACATGGTGTTTGAACCGATTGCCGATGAGTCGCACGCCATCGGCGCCTTTGCTCATGGCTTTACCAATGGCGGCAACCCGACGGCCGCTGCCGTGGCGATCGAGGTGCTGAACATCATGGAAGAGCGCGACCTCATGGCGCATGTCAGTGATGTCAGCGTGCATTTCCAGGCGCGGCTGCGTGCGCTGGGCGCCTCCTCCACGCTAGTGGGTGAGGCGCGTGGCGTGGGGCTGATCGGGGCTCTGGAGCTGGTTACGGACAAGGCCACGCGCTCCTCGTCGCTACAGGTCGGGCAACTGGCAAAATATGCTTTCGGGCTGCTCCAGAACAAAGGCGTCATTGCCCGTGCCATGGGCGATACGCTGGCATTTTCGCCGCCCTTGATCATCACGCGCGAGCAGGTCGATATGATCTTTGATGGCGTAGCGGAAGTTCTTGCGCAGATGGAACGCGAGATCGGCTCCGGCCAGTTTCACTGAATGATTATGAATCAGGCTTATATTATCCATATAAACTGGATAATATAAGCCATAAACAAAGTAATATATTTGTAATGGAGGCATGGAATGGTTTCCATCGCCGTTTATGTTGAAGACGATGCTGACTATTTCAGGCTGGTAAAGGAAGCGTTTGCCGAACGGGCGCCTGATATCGATGTGGTGGACTGGGCGGCGGCCCTGCGGGCGCCCGACAGGATTGATTACGCGCTGGTATGGATACCCCCCATAGGCGATCTGGCGCGCCTGTCGGCCCTCAGGGCAGTTTTCAGCCTGTCTGCCGGGGTTGATCATATTGTGGCGCGCGATCCCGACTGGCCCGCCCATCTGCCCCTTATCCGCATGGCGGGGGAGGAAACCGGGCGCCTGATGGCGGATTACCTGTTATGGGCCTGTATCAGCGTAATCCGTGGTGCGCGGGGGTGGGCGTTGCAACAGAACGAGCGGGTGTGGAAACGCACGGTCGTCACGCGTTCGACTTCGGACTGTGTGGTGGGCATCATGGGGCTTGGGCAGCTTGGCCGTTACGCGGCCGGGCATCTCAGCCGGTGTGGCTTTGTCGTGCAGGGATGGTCGCGCTCGCCCAAGGTGATCGAGGGTGTCAGGACTTTTGACGGGGCGGCCGGGCTGGAACCATTTCTGGCCGGGACCGATATCCTCATCTGCCTGCTGCCCAATACTCCCGAGACCCGCAACATCATCAATGCCCGGGTGCTGCGCGCGCTCCGGCCCGGAGGGGCGTTCATCAATGTCGGGCGCGGGGAGCATGTTGTTGAAAGCGATCTTTTATCGGCACTTGATGATGGCGTGCTGTCAGCCGCTGTTCTGGATGTTTTTCAGCATGAACCGCTACCGGTGACCTCGCCCTTGTGGGTGCACCCATCCGTCATTGTCACCCCGCATATAGCATCCCAGGCATCGGTCTGTGCCCGGGTCGATTATCTGATTGGCTGCATAAGGCGCCTGCAGCGCGGGGAACGCCCGGAGCAGGTTTTTGATATCAGCCGGGGTTACTGAAAGCGCGGATGCTTGCCGGCCTTCGTAAATAAATTTATGTCCTTCATTACTGAAAATTATACCAATACTTAAATTAATGCGCGTTTGTGCATCATTGATGCAAAAATACCAATACAACAGAAAATATTAAAATAATTTGCATTTATCTCTTGAAAACGTTACGCGATAATAATTAACTGTCGTCACAGTGATCTTATTGAGAATGCAGGGGCCATCTGGTTCCTGCCCGGTCTTCATCTTTCCATTTATGCCATCAGTTTCTTCCCGAACGGGACGACAGGGAGAATATGAATGCGATTTTGTTCCTTCGGTGCTCTTGTGTTGTCTACAACCGTCCTGTCGGGCCTGATTGCGGCAGAGCAGAGCGATGCAAAAGCGGCCACCCCTCCGGCCACGGCCCGCAATCGACCCGCCAGGGTGCTGCATCCCGGCCCCCGGACGCAGCCCGATACCAGACCTGCGGGCGTTGCCGCCCGGGGTGCTGGGGAAACCATTCACGTCAGCACCGGCATCCGCACGCCAAATGGCGTGACCGGCACAACTCCTGGTGGTGGCCTCATGCCAGTACAGACCGTGCCGAAGGCACGCAGTGAGGTGACCCGCGACTTTATTGCCAAGCAGAGTTCCAATACAACGCCGCAGGCGCTTGTAGCCATGATGCCGGGCGTGGCCTATGCCCGCACCGACCCCTATGGCCTGACCTCCCGCGCCCTTGTGGTGCGTGGCATGAACCAGAGCGAAATCGGGTATCTGGTTGATGGCGTGCCGCTGGTGGATGGTGTGTATTACCAGCCGGATTCAATCGGCAGTTCACCAGATGCCGAAAACATGTCGTCGGTTTCCCTCACCCAGGGGTCGCCCGATATCACGAGCCCCTCCTATAACGCCGTCGGCTCATCTGTTGATGTCACCCTGCGTGATCCTTCCCGCCATCGGGGCGGCATGATCGAGAGCAGCTACGGCAGCTATCACATGAAGAAGGAATTCGTCCGTTTTGATACTGGCGAAATCGGGCATACGGGTATCCGTGCCTTCATGTCCTATTCCTACATGTTCAGCAATTTCTGGCAGACACCGGGTTCCATCAACCGCCACCATGTCGATGCAAAGCTGGTGAAGGAATGGGGGCAGGGGAACAGGGTCGCCGTGGAAATGATTTTTGGACAGTATTCGTCCAGCGGCATCAACTCCAACGGTGCGGCAACGCCAACCAAGGCGGCGTTCGAGGCGGAAGGCACGTCCGCGCTCTATCTCAGCCCGAACTATACCCCCGGTAGCCCCAACTATTATCGCATGAACCGCCTGATGAACAAAACCATCGCGGTCATGGCGCCAATGAAGTTCAACCTTGGCCATGAACTCAACCTGCATCTGACGCCCTATTTCATCAACTGGGACAAGGACAGCGGGTTTGGTGAAAACATCAATGATTCACAGGCCTATCTCGGCACGCAGAATGTTGGCGCGCTCAACCTGCCAACGGCGGTAACCCTGGCCAATGGCACAAAGGTTGATACGACACAGGTCGTGGATGAGCAGCATCAGCACACGCTGGCCCTGATGGGGCATCTGGACTGGCGGCACAGGAACAATCTGTTCCGCATCGGGTCCATGTATTCCTATCTTGATATGGTTGAACCGGCCAATTATGCCGCCGTAGGGCCCAATGGTCTGCCCGCCAATGCCTGGGGGCGATACAGTATCAAGGATGCAGCGGGTCAGTCGCTCAGCCCGTGGAACCTTGTTTTCCGCCAGCAGCAGGTCTCCATCTATTTTGACGATACGCTATCTCTGCTCAATGACCGCCTTAAACTTACGGCTGGCTTCAAGGAAGTCATGATCAATCGATGGGCCACGAACGACCTGCCCGGCATTCCCGATCGCAAGAATGGCGGCAACTATGCGGAGCCGCTGCCCCAGGTTGCCATCAGCTACAACATCACGAAGCACGACCAGATCTTTATCAACGGCACCACCAGCTTCCGCGCACCGGACCGGACCGAAGCCTATCTGGACATGTATGACGCCAAGTCTCCCTCTCCCATTGACGTGCATCCGGCAAACCTGAAGCCGGAATACGCGATTGGCGAGGAAATCGGCTTCCGGCATAACGGCCTGGTGCATATTGCCGCGTCACTGTTCAACTATAACCTGACCAATCACGATGTGAACTCGACCGCCTATTCAGCAGGTGGTTCGCTCGTGACCACGCCGATCAACATGGGTGGGGAAACCGTGCGCGGCGCCCAGCTCGAGCTTGGTCTGCGGCCATGGCATCATTTCAGCCCCTATCTTTCGGGGTCTTATGTCCATGCCACAACGGACAACAATTTCCAGATCCAGGGTACCTATATCGATACCCGTGGCAAACGTGCGGTCAACACACCGGAGTTCACGGGGGCTGTCGGCCTTTCCTATGATGACGGCACATTCTTTGGCAATTTCGGGCTGAACTATATCGGCAAGCGCTACACCACCTTCATGAACGACCAGGACATTCCCGGTTACCTGACATCCGACATCACGCTTGGCTACCGGCTTCACAATGTCCGTATCGACAAATTCATGGTCTACAAGCCGCAGTTCCAGCTCAATTTCATGAATATTGGCAACAACCTGTATTACGCCCAGGCTGCCAGCTTCACGCCTACGGCCAAGGGTGTCCGCGCGGCAAACGGGCAGTGGATCGCCGCTGGCCAGCCCGGCTACAATATTGGTGGTGGTTTTGCAATGTCCGGTGCGCTTACGGTCGGGTTCTGATACCGCGCGCATCTGGCCACATGGCGGGATGGGGCAGGGGTGGTGATGCTCCTGCCACAGCCAGTCATTCCGGTTCCGGCATCCCTTTACATGAAAGCGAGCTTCCTATGCCTTCAAAAAGCAGCTTTGTTATTGGACTTGTCATTCCCATGGTCATGATCGACCTGCTTTTTCCCGTGATTGACAAGGTCAGGATTGAAGTGGCGGGACTACCTTTCTTCATGGTCTGGATATTCGCATGGTTCCTGCTCACATCGGGTTGCCTTGGCCTGTGCTGGGTCATGTTCGACCGCAGGCACCACCCGGAATGACGGCACATGACCCCCATGTGGCGGACAATGCCCCCGGTGCCCTGACGGTGGGGAAAATGAGCTATGTCTGACGAAGAAATCGGCTTCATGTCCGCCGCAGAGCTGACGGCGCATTACGAGAGTGGCCGTCTTTCCCCCGTTGAGGTGGTGGCCGCAGTCCTGCGTCATATTGAAGCCACGGAAACAAAAATCAACGCCATGGTCGAGGTGACCGCCAGGCACGCCATGGACAGCGCCCGCCAAGCGGAGGCAGCCTACCGGGCGGGCACGGCCCGCAGGCTTGAAGGCGTGCCGGTGACGATCAAGGACCTTCAGGAAACCGCGAACATTCCGACGCGCTATGGTTCATGGTCGCGCAAGGATAATGTGCCCACCGTCGATGCCCCGTGCGTCACGCGCCTGCATGAGGCCGGGACAGTCATGCTGGGAAAGACCACCGTACCGGAATTCGGCTGGAAAGGGGTCAGCCAGAGCCCGCTCACCGGCGTGACCAGCAACCCGTGGAAGGTGGGATACAATGCGGGCGCCTCATCGGCCGGGGCGGGAGCCGCGGCCGCAGCCGGATATGGCCCCCTGCATCAGGGTGGCGACGGGGCCGGTTCCATCCGCATGCCCGCGCATTTCTGCGGGGTGTTTGGCATGAAACCGACCCATGGCCGGATACCGAACTGGCCCATCAGCAACAATGACCTTGCAACGCATATGGGGCCGCTCACGCGTACGGTAAAGGATGCGGCCCTGATGCTTGAGGCCATGAGTGGCCCGCATCCGTGGGATTATACCTCCCTTGAGGCCGCGCCGCTGCCCTATTCGACCATGCTGTCCGCCCCCCTCAAAGGGCGCCGGATCGCCTACAGTCCCGATCTTGGCCATGCCCGTGTCGATCCCGATGTGGCTGAAGCCGTCGCAGCGGCGGTTGGTGTGTTCGAAGCCATGGGGGCCACGGTCGAGGAGGTTACTCCGGCCTGGGGGCCGAAAGGCCCGGAACTGGCGCGTTTTTTCTGGCCTGCCACCTATAGCGCCAAATGCACGCTCCTGCCTGAGTGGGAACCGCTGATGGACCCCGGCCTGGTGGCGATGATCAGGGAAACGCAGGGCCGCACGATGCAGGAATTTACCCTCGCGCGCGAGAAGCGTTTTGCCTATGCGGTCGAGATCCATGAATTCTTTACCCAATGGGACTTCCTGCTCACGCCCGCAGTCAGTGTGACGGCCTTCCCCGCCACGCAGCTCCAGCCCGATACATGGCCAAGACATGACTGGGACTGGCTGGGCTGGGCGGAGTTTTCCTACCCCTTCAACTGGGCGGGCAATCCGGCGGCCAGCATTCCCTGTGGCTTTGGCGCGGACAATCTGCCCGTGGGCCTGCAGGTTGTCGGCCGCCGTTTTGATGATCTGGGCGTGCTGCAGGCCTGCGCCGCATGGGAAGAGGCCAGACCATGGAGCGCGGTGCGGCCTGACCTGAAACTGTTTTGAATACATAGGGAGAAACATGATGACATGCCCATGCCATTTCACAAATCCGCATGATCTGGCGCATCAGGATGAAACGGTAGTGCAATGACCCCGCAGCGTGGTCTCCTGTGTCAGCTGTTCCGTTCCTGGGGTTGAAGTAATTTTTTTTCATATCCGTGTTTGTCTGGCCGGTCCGTGGCGGTGCGCATGGTGATCGGCCCCGGTGTACGTGTTCCCGCTTTGGGGCACATCAAGAAGCAGAGATGATTTCCATGACTGAATTATGTGAACTATCGGCTGTTGAGCTTCTGTCGCTGTATGCAGCGCGGAAACTCTCACCGGTAGAGGTGATCCGCGACGTCATTGCCCGTTCCGAGGCGGTGCAGCCGGTGCTGAATGCGTTTTGCAGCCTTGACCCCGAGCGCGCCCTCGCCACCGCCGTCGCGGCCGAGCGGAGCTGGATGGCTGGCCTGCCCACGCGCGCGCTGGAAGGCGTGCCGGTTTCCGTCAAGGATACAGCCATGGTGAAAGGCTGGCGCTTTGCCCGTGGTTCGCGCCTTGCCGAACATAATCCGCCCGCAACACAGGACTCCCCCTCTGTCGGGCGCCTGCGCGGGGCGGGTGCCGTGCTGTTCGCCTCCACCACCACCTGCGAAGGAGGGTGGAAGGCGGTCACTGACAGCCCGCTGACCGGCATCACCCGCAACCCGCACAATACCGATCACACGCCCGGGGGCAGCAGTGGTGGAGCCGGGGCCTCCATCAGCGCCGGGTGTGGCCCGCTGGCGCTGGGCAGCGATGGCGGCGGCTCCATCCGTGTTCCGGCCAGTTTCAGCGGCATATTCGGGTTTAAGGCAACCTTTGGCCGGGTGCCGATGTACCCCATTGGTCCGCATTATTCCGACATGGCGCATTTTGGCCCGATGACCCGCACTGTGGCAGATGCGGGCCTGATGTTCTCGGTTATTGAAGGGCGCCACCCGATGGACCCCTTTACCACCGACCCGCTCCCGGCCTCTGATTTCCCGGTTACGCCACTGCCACTGGCAGGAGTGCGGATCGGGGTGACGGAAGATTTCGGCTTCATGAAGGTCGATCCGGAAGTGGCGGCGGTCTATCGTGCCGCCATCACGCGCATCGAGGCCGCAGGGGCCGTGCTGGTGCCGCTGGCCCCCATGGAGGACTGGCGCCCGACCTATCGCACCTTGTGGCAGGTGGGGGCATGGCAGTCCCAGCGCCGCCTGAGCCCGGCCGAGCGTGACCTGCTCGACCCCGAATTCCGTGGCTGGGGCGATCATGGCGCGCATATCCCCACCGGGGATTACGTTGATGCGATGATGGCGCGGCTGGCCTACCGCCAGGAATGTGCCCGCCAGCATGCAGCGGTTGACTTTGTCATCTCGCCCACCGTTTCCATCCTGCCGCTCAGGGCGGGGCTTACGGTGCCTGATGACAGCTGGCCGGACTGGCTGGAATGGGCCGGGTTCTCCCTGCTGTACAACATGACGGGCCAGCCCGCCTCGTCGCTGCCGGCGGGATATTCTTCCTGTGGCCTGCCGGTGGGCATCCAGATCGGGGGGCGTATCAATGATGATATCGGCGTGCTGCGCCTGAGCATGACACTTGAAGCCCTGCTGGCGGAAGCCCGCCCCGACCCGTCGGCTGCCTTCGACAGGGCCATGCGCAAAGGCTGATCCGCACGCGGCCGCAGTGCCATGGGTGCTGCGGTCGCGCCCCTTGTGGTACGGTGCCCCCTGCCACGCCTGTGTCGATACTTCCGCAAGAGAAACATGATGATGTCCTATCCCGATACCCTGTTGTTTATTGATGGCCAATGGCAGGCGGCCAGCGATGGGCGCACGCTTGACGTGCTCAACCCCGCGACCGCACAGGTGATCGGCACGGTTGCCCATGCGGGGCAGCCCGAACTGGCGCAGGCGCTGGCAGCGGCACGGCGCGGCTTTGCCGTATGGAGCGCCACGCCTGCCTTCCAGCGCTACCAGATCATGCGCCGGGCCGCCGTGCTGCTGCGTGAACGCGCGGAAGAAGCGGCAACCTGCATGTCGCTTGAACAGGGCAAGCCCGTGGCGGAGGCGCATGCCGAGATGGCGGCCGCCGCCGATATCATCGACTGGATGGCAGAGGAGGGGCGGCGGGCCTACGGGCGCCTCGTACCCGCGCGGCTCATGGGGGTCACGCAGTCTGTCATCCGCACGCCGGTTGGCCCGGTTGCCGCATTCTGCCCGTGGAATTTTCCGGTAAATCAGGTCGTGCGCAAGGTCAGCGCGGCCCTTGCCACGGGGTGTTCCATCATCGTCAAGGCCCCGGAGGAAACACCGGCCTCGCCCGCGATGCTGATCCGCGCCTTTGCCGATGCGGGTGTGCCCCCCGGGGTGATCGGGCTGGTATACGGCACGCCCGCCGAAATTTCGGAAACACTGATTGCCGATGACATCATCCGCAAGGTCACCTTCACGGGATCAACGGCGGTTGGCAAGATCCTGGCATCCCTTGCGGGCACGCACATGAAGCGGGTGACCATGGAACTCGGCGGTCATGGCCCGGTCATTATCACGGCGGATGCTGATATCACGCGTGCCGTCTCCCTCCTTGCCGCAGCCAAGATCCGCAATGCCGGGCAGGTCTGTGTCTCCCCCACGCGGTTCCTGATCGAAAAGGGAGTTTTTGAGGCATTCCGGTCCGCCTATGTTGCGCGCATGCAGGCGCTGGTGGTGGGCAATGGCCAGCGCTCCGGCACCCAGATGGGGCCCGTGGTCAGCCAGCGGCGGCTGGAGGCGATCGAGGCCCTGGTCAATGAGGCGCGCGACAGCGGCGCAAAAGTGGAAACTGGCGGTACCCGCCTTGCAGGGCCGGGTTATTTCTATGCCCCTACCGTGCTGACGGGGCTGACGGCCGACATGCGTATCATGAACGAGGAGCCCTTTGGTCCGATCTCGCTGCTCTGCCCCTTTGATACGCTGGAGGACGCCATTGCCGAGGCCAATCGCCTGCCATACGGGCTGGCGGCCTATGCCTTTACCGGTTCGGGTGCGGTCGCGGCCCGCCTGCGTGATACGGTGCGCACGGGCATGCTGACCATCAACCATATAGGCCTGTCCCTGCCGGAAATTCCCTTTGGCGGGATTGGGGATTCCGGTTATGGCTCGGAAGGCGGATCGGAGGCACTCGACGCCTATCTCGATACCCGTCTGGTGACATCAATGGATTATATGTGAACAGGGGGCATCCGATGGGCGTGCCTGTCTCTTCCACCGGCATGGAAAAAACCGGGACCGATTTTGAAACGGCGCTGATCCTGCTTGAACAGCCATCGCGGTCCATATCGGTGGAGGACGCAACCCGGATCGCGCATGACATGTTCGGCATGACTGGCGTGGTGTCACGTCTGCCGGGAGAGCGCGACAGGAATTTCCGCCTTCGTACCACGCAGGGCGGCGATTACGTGCTGAAAATCGCCCACTGTGCCGAACAGCCGGAAATGCTTGACCTGCAGGACAGTGTCCTGCGCTACCTCAGGGCGAAAGACCCGACGCTGGCCGTGCCGGAACTGCTGGCCCCATCCGTGCCGCAGGCCGTATGGCGCGATGGTGCGGGTGAAGGGCGGATCGTGCGGATGGTGACATTCCTCCCCGGCACGCCCTTGGGCAACCGGCCAGCCACAGTGCCGTTATGCACCTCCATCGGGGGCATGCTGGGGCGGCTGGACCAGGCCCTGGCGGACTTTCACCACCCGGCCCAGTCCCACGCGCTTTTATGGAATTTGCGCAATGCGGCCTATATGCGCAATTTCATCCGCTATTTTCCTACCGGGGCGCAAAGGGCGCTGGCCAGCGGGGTGCTGGCGGCATTCGAACAGCAGGTGCAGCCTGTCATGGCGACGCTGCCAGCGCAGGTGATCCATAACGACTTCAATGTGCATAATATCCTGTGCAGCGATCAGGTCATTGAGGGCGTGATCGACTTTGGCGATGTGATACGCGCCCCGCGCGTGCAGGATCTGGCCATTGCCGCATCGTACATGATGGGGAGCGGCACGCAGCCGCTGGAGCAGTTCATGGCCATTCTTTCCGGCTATTGCCAGACCGTTGCGCTCACACGGGCGGAACTGGCGTGCCTGCCCGCCATGATGGGTGCGCGGCTGGTCATGTCGCTGGGCATCAGTTCATGGCGGGCCAGCCGCAATCCCGCCGATACCGAATACATCACGCGTAACCAGGCCATCGCCTGGCAGGGCCTGTCCCGGCTGGAAGCCCTGCAGGACACCCTGCGCGACAGGATGCTGACCTTCGCAGCCGCTTAACCGCAAGGGGCATACGGGCTGATATGATACGGCTGGCCATGAGCCGCCCATTAGCACAGGACCATGAAAAAGGTTAGTCAGATGCACAAGAATGCAAATATCACGATTGATGGTCCCCGCCTGAACGAGGACATTGCCTTCACATCCCGTTTTGGCGCGACCCCACGGGGCGGTATCCGCCGGCTGGCCCTGTCGGCGGAGGACCGCCTTGTCCGTGACTGGCTGGCCACGCATGGTGAGGCGCTTGGGTGTTCCATTACGGTAGACACCATGGGCAGCCAGTTCCTGCGGCTGGAGGGGAGTGATCCTACCCTCCCGCCGCTGATGATGGGCAGCCACCTCGACACCCAGCCCACGGGCGGCCGCTATGATGGCATTTATGGCGTGCTGGGTGGCCTGGCGGTATTGCGTGCCTTCCGGGCGGCGGGATATGTGCCGCGCCATTCAATTGAACTGGCCAACTGGACCAATGAGGAAGGGGCGCGTTTTGCCCCGGCCATGACGGCGTCAGGCGTTTTTAGCGGTGTATTCACGCTGGAGCAGGCCTATGGCCTTGCCGACCGTGATGGGGTCCGTCTGGGTGATGCCCTGCTCGCAATCGGGTATAAGGGCGATGAGCCCTGTGGCGCGCACCCGCTTGCCGCCTATTTCGAGCTGCATATCGAACAGGGACCGGTGCTGGAAAACGAGGGCAAAACCATTGGCGTCGTGACAGGCGTGCAGGGCATGCGGTGGTTTGATGTAACCCTGACCGGTCAGGAGGCACATGCCGGGACCACGCCCATGGAACTGCGCCGCGATGCCCTGCTGGCGGCGGCCCGTCTGATGGTGCTGGCGGCGGATGTGGCGGCGGCGCACGGGCCGGATGCCAAGACAACCATCGGCATCATTGATGCAAGCCCGGGCAGTCGCAACGTAGTGCCGGGCGAAGTGCGCATGACGCTGGACCTGCGCCACCCTGATGATGCGGTGATAGACCAGATGGAAGCCGACTTCCGCACGCAGGCGGCCGAGATTGCACGCAGGGCGCACATTGAACTGTCGATCGAGGAAAGCTGGGGCTCGCCTTCCGTGCCGTTTGACCTGGCCTGCATCGGCATGGTGCGTGATGCAGCGGCAAAGGCGGGGCTAAGCCATCGCGACATCATTTCCGGCGCAGGACATGATGCGGCCTATATGGCCCGGATCTGCCCGACTGCGATGATCTTCATTCCCTGCCGTGACGGGTTGAGCCATAACGAGGCGGAATATGCCGAACCGGAGGATATCGTGGCAGGCGCAAACGTGCTGATGCGTGCGATCATGGCGGCGGATGAACATTTCGATCCTGCCTGAGTGTCTGACCGAAAATGAGTGGAGTGATTTCATGGGGTTATGATCCATGGATTTACGAGACCCTGATGAGATCAGGATGGTCTGGACTGAACTCACCCGCGCGCAGTATCAAAAGGACGACCTGGAGTATGCAGGCGACCTTCGCGATGCGGAGTGGGCGCTGAGGCCCGAGAAGAAACGGCTGGGCAGACCATGACGTACGGATTTGCGCCGGGTGATGGAGGCGATCCTCCATATCGTCACGACCGGCTGCCAGTGGCGGCAGTTGCCCCGGCAATTTCCGGCCTTCACGACCGTACAGGGCTATTTCTACCGTTGGATCCGCGAGGGACGATGGGAAGCGATGAACCCTATTCTCGTGATCCTGTCGCGTGAGCAGGACGGGCGAGACGCCACGCCTTCGGTAGGCATTATTGACAGCCAGTCGGTTAAAACTGCTGAAAACGGTGGTCCACGCGGTTATGACGCGGGCAAGAAGATCAGGGGCCGCAAGCGGCATATCACAACCGACACGTTGGGTCATGTCGTGGCGGCTATCGTACATCCCGCCGACATTCAGGATCGTGATGGCGGGTATGCTGGCGAGAAGTTGCGTGGCGCGCTGGCTGAACTCGGCCGATGCACGATCGAGATCGTCAGGCGTAGCGATCGGGCCAAGGCTTCGTCGTCCTGCCCAAACGCTGTATCGTGGAGCGTAGCTTTGCATGGCTCGAACGCTGCCGCCGCCTCCCGAAGGATGTCGAGGCAACAATCTTGTCATCCTACGCGTGGTTGATGATTGCCCATATCCGCAGAGTTCTGCGGAAAATCAATCAAACCTCTTTCTGATTCAGGCTCTAACCGACCCGTCTCATGTGCCAGAAGCAGAACCTGCACAAATGCTGTTTCAATGGTAGTTCTGTCTGTGTGCCGAAACGTCGCCATCATGTCGTGATCCAGATGCAGGTCTGTCACCACAAAGCACGGACTTCAGATCTGGCGACAAAAATACGGCTGTGTGCGGTCAGGCAGGATGAAGCGACTTGCCTGTTATTCTATAAGCCCGGCGCTTTAGGGATTGTTATGTAATTTTTGATATAATTTGTGCAGTAAAGATTTATGAATACTGTCCAAAAACCGTATCCGTCTGATGTCAGTGACGAAGAGTGGTCTCTGATTGTTCCATATCTCCTTCTCATGAAAGAGGATGCTGAACAACGCCATCATGATCTGAGAGAACTGTTCAACGGTCTGCGGTATGTGATCCGTTACGGTATAGCATGGCGTGCGATGCCGAACGATCTGCCACCATGGAGCGCGGTTTATCAGCAATCCCGGCCCTGCACGTCACCCCGGCAAACCGGGACGACAGGGCAGAAGTCGGTTCGCTGGCGGAAGCTATCCAGCAGGCAACAGATGGCAGTGTTGAACTGGCATGGGCCGATCAGGGCTATACCGGGTGCCTCAACCCTCGCCGCAATGCACACCATCGCCTTCGCTGGCTTCATGCTCAGAAATGCCGCCAACCTGTTCATCCAAAGTGCATAACAGCCTCTAGATCAGAGATCAGCACTAATCGAAAACTTGAAGGTTTCAGGGTCACCCATGACCAGATCACTCTGGTAAACCGAGGCCCAGTAGCGCTGATTGCCGATGTTATCGACCTCAAAACGTGCGGTCAGCGGCTTCTTTGCCGCAAGGAAGGTGTAGCGCGCGCCAAGGTCAAAGCGTGACCATGCAGGCAGGTGCGTCGTATTCATGCTGTTGAACTGCTGCTTGCCGGTGCTGATGACGCGGCCAACCAGTGTCAGCCCCTTTACGAACGGCACGTCGTATTCAAGGTTCCCGTTGATGGTATAGTTCGGCACGCCAATCACGGTCTTGCCGTCATACGCGCCGCCCGCCGTATGCATCTGCTTGGCGTCGATCAGTGTCAGCCCGCCGTTAAAACGCAGGCCGCGCACGATCTCGCCATTGAACGTCAGTTCCATGCCCCGGTTCCGCTGTCTGCCGTCCTGCGTGTAAATTTCCTGTCCGGTATTGCCATAGGCTTCGGTCATGCCCTGCGGCATGGCGGTCTGGAAAAACGCGACGCCAGCGGCAAACCGCCCGACATCGTATTTCGCGCCTACCTCGTACTGGGTGCTCTGGTATGGCGCAAAAACCTGCCCGGCATTGACATAGGTGGCGCCCACCGTCTGCCCCGCCGACAGGCCCTGGATCCGGTTGAAATACAGGGCTGCATGTTTGACCGGATGGATGACAAGGCCAATGACCGGGGAGAACGCCGCTGCATCGTAATGGGTGCTGAGCTTGCCGGTGCCGTAGGCAAAGGAGTCCGACAGGATATCCTGATACCGGAACCCGCCCGTTAACGCGATGCGGTCGTGCCAGAAGGTCATCGTGTCTGACAGGAACAGGCTGTACAGCTTGTTCCACGCCACGCGACCAGGATTGTCCAGCGTGCCGCCGCTATAGGTTTCTGAGGGGGTGAACTGGGTGGGGTGATAGATGTTGCCTGCCTGGGAGGCGAGGCTCATGGAATAGGCGGCGTCTGATTCCTCCCATATCGCTGACCCGCCCGCGTTGATTTCATGCCTGATGGGGCCGGTGGACACATGCGCATGAATCCCGGCCTGCGTGGCTTCGTTCATGACGTTATACGCATCTGCCATCGCGCCCACGGTGCCAGCCCCGGTGCGGGAATTGGTCAGCGTGGTGGTCGCGTAATTGCCCATCTCATTACCGCCCTGCGCGCCGAATTTGCCATACGCGGTGATGTGGCTGCCAAAATCATGTTCGATGTTCAGCGTGCCGAACAGGTAGCTCAGGTCGGTATAGGCCCCGCGCTGGCCCCAGTTTTCGGAAGGGGACGTGGCTTTCGGCGCGGGCATGCCGGTTGCCAGACTGGAGACGATGATTGCGCTGCGCCCGCCAAAGACCTGCTGCTTCTGGTAATTCATGTTCATGTCGATGCGCGTGTCGTCATTATGCCAGTCAAAGGCCACGCCAAGGGCCACATCGTCGCGCCGCTCGCCCTTGATCGCCGTCTCCCCATCCATACCGGCTGCATTGAAACGGAAACCGAAAGCGTGGTCCTTGCCAAACCGGCGGCTTACGTCAAATGCGCCACCGCCCTGTCCGCTGCTGGTGTAATCGCCTGTAATGCGCGTGATATCCGTCGCCGCCGCCCGTTTGGGGATCAGGTTGACGTTGCCACCAACGGCCGAACCACCGGGGGCCGCGCCATTGAGGAATGCACTGGCGCCGTTGAGCACCTGCACTGAATCATAAAGCTGGGGCGAGACAAGCTGCCGTGGGGTGACGCCATACAGGCCGTCAATCGCCACGTCATCGCCATACAGCGTGAACCCGCGGATCTGGAATAGCTGCGCGTAATTGCCATACCCCATGGTGGTGCGCACGGTGGGATCGTTCAGCAGCACGTCGCCCAGCGTCTGTGACTGCTGGTTCAGGATCAGGCTGGAATTATAGCTGCGGATGTTGAAGGGCACGTCCAGACCCTTCTTCTTTCCAAGCGCGCCCAGATCACCGCCGCTGCTGACATACATGCGGTTCTGGCGCGCGGCGGTGACGACGATGTCTTCGTGCTGGCCCGGCGGGCTGTCAGGAGTGTCTTTTGCGTTCGTATCCGCGTCCTTCGCTGCGGCATTGCGAGGCGGCACATCGCCGGGAGAAGGGGACCGGACTTTCTTAGGCACGGGATAAGAAGCGTCTGTGGCAGCGACAGCTGCCACCCGACCGTCAACGCCCAGCAGCAGGCCAGATGCCAGAACGGTGGTCAGGCAAAGCGCACGAAGATTCATTATCAAAGCCCATATAATGATGTTTCCAGCACCTTATTTCGCAACTGATAGTAATTTGCAATAGCAGGTGCGCAGATGTGTGGGCACACACGCTTGAAATTCGTCATCAGGTCTGAAGCGTATCGTCACCTCGACAGAGCACGTCATGTCGCTGACGTTAATGAGCGTTACCTGCCAGTCACTTGGAACTGAAATAAGCATCATTATATAATATTTCTGTCGCACTGACGGGAGCAGAACGATGGCGGGACGACAGGCAGGTCAGGTAGTACTGAGTCCGCAGGCGCGGACGTTTCTTGAAGGGCAGGTCCGGCGTCACAAGGTGCCGCGGTCATTGTCGGATCGCTGCCGGATGGTTCTGCTCTGCGCCGAAGGCTTGCAGAGCAAGGAAGTTGCTGCACGCCTGGGGGTACATGAGCACACCGTCGGCAAATGGCGGCGGCGGTTTGTCGAAGATGGCATTGAAGGCCTGACCGACGAATATCGTGCCGTCCGGCCCCGCACGGTGTCGGACGCGCAGTTTACGCAGGTCATCGAGCGCACGCTGAACACAACGCCCAAAGACGCGACCCACTGGTCGATCCGTTCCATGGCTGCCGAGATCGGCCTGTCGCATACGACCAGAGGCAGATGGAGGGTTCGAAAAACCCTCCACATTCGAGCGGTATCAGCCCCCCGCTTTCGAGGCAAGAGTGGCATAATTACTTCTTGACCGGCACATAACCGCCAAAAATCCATATATGGAACATTAAAAAGTACCTGATCGGATTTTCAAACAGACTTTATATCACATAAGATTATGCCGGTTTTATTTATAGTGGCCGATTTGCGATATATCAGGGCAAATCAGAAGGAAACCACCTTGCGGAATATAGATTTCAGTTCATGGCATAGTGCTCTGGTAACGGTTATCGGGCTCGTATTACTGACCCTGCTCGGGGTAGGCATTCGCCTGGTTATGATGCTGACACTCCAGCAGCGCAGGGAGCGCCTGAACCGACAGATCAACGAACGTATCAGAACGCTGATCGCGGCTTACAAAACATTGGGGGGCTCATTTACAGGAGACCTGAGTGTCAGCCCGATGCATCTGAAAGACATAAAATACCGTGAAGCCCGTGGTCAGGAGATGGCGCCGCTCGAACTGTCAGGAAATTCGGAGCGTGCCCGGCGCATTCGCGATGCTGTCGAGGCCGCCCTGTCCGACATCATTCTGCTTGGCACTGAAGAGCACGTTCGCCTGGCGGTGAGGGCGGCATCCGAACTGGTGCAGGGCCGCAATGTCCATACACATGATCTGGTTGTATCCCTGCGCAATTTCATCCGTAAGGCCCTGGATATTGAACGCATCCCGCCCGATCTGGAACTTCCGCGTCAGGGGCCGAGCCGTCCGTCGGCTTCAGGCGGCCGTGACAAAGGAGAAGGGGGCAAGGATAGTGGCGCAAAAGGGGGTGGTGCAGGCGGCATGGAAGGCGGCAACATGGGTGGAGGCGGACTTGCCGATAACGACCCGGACACATCATCCAGCCATCATGTATGATTTTTATCCAGATAGTTTATGGCGCTGTTAGCCACCAGCTTAAGCAACCATTCCCGATATGGCGCAGGGCATGGCATGTTCCGCAAAAATCCCGGGCGATACCCATTCAATGCATTCCTGAGCCTACCTTCAGCCAGGGGCGCATGCAGGGGGCCTTCTCTCCCCTTGCATGCCCTGTTTTCATGGGCCGGTATGCGGCGAGAGGATTGGCCCGGTCAGGTTGTCGTCCGGGTCAGGGCCATGGCTGTGGGGCGGTGGCACGTCACCTGCGGGGCGTGCGTTATGCAGACCGGAATACTGTAGCGGGTCCACCGAAAACAGCTGGTTGGGCGCGGGCAGGCTGGCGGCGTCCCATCCCCCGCCACAGGCCCGGATCAGCCCGACCTGCGCCTGCAGGTAACGGGTCTGGATTTCGGCCTGCTGGATACGGGCATCCAGCGTGCTGACCTGCGCGATCAGCACATCGAGATAGGTTGCAAGGCCACCTTTATACAGATTCATGGTTATGTCCTGCGTCTGGCTGGCAGCGCCCACGGCGGCACGCAGGCGGCCGTTTTCGCTATCGAGGCGGTTTGTGCGCGACAGGCCATCCTCCACATCGCGAAAGGCGCCCAGGATCGTCACGCGATAATGGTCGCGCGTTTCGCGGTAGGCGGACCAGCTCTGCTGCAACTGCGCGCGTCGCAGCCCGCCTTCAAACACCGGCATGGTCACGGTTGCGCCATAGGACCACATGCTGTTGGCCAGGTTGGCGAGGTTGAATCCGTTATCATCAAACCCGCCATTCATCTGGAAAGAGACATGCGGGTAGAACGCGGCGCGCGCAATGCCAATGGCCCGGTTGGCCTGCGCCATCTGGCGTTCGGTCATGGCAATGTCGGGCCTGCGCTGCAACAGGTCCGACGGCAGGGGGGCGGATAGCGCGAAGCGGGTGGCATTGAGGTGGGCATCGGGTGCGAGATGGAAAGATGAGGGCGCGACATTGACCAGAACCGCCACCGCATGCTCCATCACCTCGCGCTGGGCCTGAATGTCGAGCAGGCGGGCCTGCGTGGTGTAAAGCTGGTTCTGCGCGCGCGCCACATCCAGCCGGGAGGCGGCCTGGTCCACCAGCCGGGTCTGGGTGACACGCAGGGATTCCTCATAATAGCGGATCGACTGGGTGTAGATCGCCGCCTGCGCATCCAGTCCGCGCAGGGTGAAGTAATCACTGGCCAGTTCGGCCTGCAGGCTCAGCCGTGCGGCAGCGTATTGCGCAGCCTGTTCCTGGGCATAATCCTTCTGCAGGCGCACGCGGTTGCGGATGGAGGACCAGAAATCCGGCTCCCACGAGGCCATGCCGCCATAGAACTCATCTGAATCCGTAATCGGTCCCTTGTAGCGGAACAGTCGCTCGGCCGAGCTTTTGTTATTGCTGCCGCCAAAGGCCACGCCAAAATGCGGCAGCAGGTCGGCCCGCGCCTCGCTTACAATGGCACGCGCCTGCAAAAAGCGCTCACTGGCGGCCTGCAGGTCGCCGTTATGGGCCATGGCCGCCTCCTCCAGCGTATCAAGTTCGGAGTCGGCAAAGGTTTTCCACCATTGCGTGGGAATGGTGTCATCCATCGGGTGGGCCACGCCAAACGGCGCCTGTCCCTGCCATGTGGTGGGGATAACGTAATGTGGCGCATGATAGGCGGGCGCAAGGTCGCATCCCGCCAGTGACAGCAGCGATACGGCGCAGGCAGCGCCCATGAACGTGGAGCGGTGAATGGTAAGGGCCATCATTCATCGTCCTTTTCATCGGTGTCGTTGCTGTATCCGGCAGCGGGCTGGACTACATGCACGCGCTCGCCTTCCAGCAGGTCGGCGGGCGGGTTGTCGATGATCCGGTCATCGGGGGTGACGCCCGAGAGCACCTGCGTCGCCCCATCGCCCATGCGGCCCACCGTTATGTCATGAAAATGCGCACGCCCCTGCCCATCCACCACGGCCACCTGCATGCCGTGCTCCTGAAACACCAGCGCACCGGTGGGAATGCTCTGATGGGCCGCCTGTTCGGGCGCGCTCAGGGTTACGGCGGCGAAGGTGCCGGGCCACAGGGCATGGTCGGTATTGTCAATCACGAATTCACTCACGCTGGTGCGGGTATCGGGGTCGTAGCCGCCCGATACGGTCAGGAATTTCGCCTCGAACGTGCGATCGGGGAACTGCGGCACCCGCACGGTTGCGTGCAGGCCGGGCTGGAGAATGTAGGACATGTTCTCCGGTATCGAGACGAACAGCCGCATCTGGTGCGTATCAGCCACGCTGAACAGTTCGCTGGCCGCCCCCGTGGCGTTCAGGTTGCCGCCGCCTTCATGCACGTAATCACCCACGTTGATGTCACGCTCGGTCACGACGCCATCAAAGGGGGCGACAATGACCTTGAAGCGCTCAAGGGCGGCGTAGCGGTCAAGGTTGTGGCGCGCGGCCTCGAGATCGGCCGAGGCTGACTTCTCGTTTGCATCCTGCACGGAAACCGACTGTCCCGATACGGCCTGTGACCTGCCCATCAGCCGCCAGCGCTGGGCCGTGACCACCGCAAGATCGTATTTGGCCTGCGAGGACTGGAGATCGGCCTGCGCCTGCGCAAACTGGGCATCAAGGCCGGGGGTGTTGATCTCGGCCAGCACGTCGCCCGCCGCCACGCGGGCGCCGTAGTCCTTGTACCACATATGCACGTAGCCCGAGGCCTGCGGGTAAATGGGGGCCTGGTACCAGGCTTCGATCGTGCCGGGCAGGTCGAGGCTGACATGGCGGGCCTCCCTGTGCGGCGCAATGACCATTACATCCGGCACGGAGGCCTCTGCCGCATCATGGCGCAGGGCTATGGCATGGTGAATGCGCCCGGCCAGCAGGTAACCGCACCAGCCCACAAGGATCGTGGCGCCGGCCAGCATCATCATCTTACGGGATTCCCGGGTGGACATCAGTTCAGTTCCTCGCGGTTGCGGGGCGCGCGGTTATGCAGGATTGCGTAGACACAGGGCACGAACAGAAGCGTGGACACGGTGGCCACCAGCAGCCCGCCAATCACGGCGCGGCCCAGAGGTGCGTTTTGTGAATTGCTCATGGCCATGGGCACCATGCCGATCACCATGGCGAGTGCCGTCATCAGCACGGGGCGGATGCGGCCATAGCCCGCCTCGAGCGCTGCACGCAGCGCATCGCCATGTTCCTCGATCCGCTCACGCGCAAACGAGACGACAAGGATGGAGTTGGCCGTGGCCGTGCCCATGCACATGATCGCTCCGGTCAGCGCCGGCACCGACAGGCGCGTATGGGTCAGGAACAGCGCCCAGGCGATGCCTGCCAGCGCTGCGGGCAGGGCCGAGATGATGATGAACGGGTCCAGCCAGGACTGGAAGTTGACCACAATCAGCAGGTAGATCAGCAGCACCGACACCACCAGCCCGAACACCAGTTCGATATAGGCATGGCGCATGGTCTCGGTCTGGCCTCGTACCACCACGGCGGCGGTGGAGGGCACCCTGTCGCGCGTCTGGTCCAGCACGTGCTGCACGCCGGAGGTGACCTGCCCCAGATCCGCCCCCTCGGCGGAAACATAGATGTCAACTTCAGGCATGGAATTGAAGTGCGAGACCTGCCCCGGCGTGCCGGTGGCGCTGACATCGCTTATGCCGCCCAGAAGCTGCATGTGCCGCCCCTGCGGGTCGCCATCGCCCTTGTCGACCGGAATGGTCATGAGGTTGTTGAAATGCGTCAGCTGGTCCTGTGACACATAGACATTGAGCGGGAAGGTGATGCCCGTGGCCGGGTCAAGCCAGTATTGCGGGTCCACCGTCTGGCTGCCTGAAAGGGTCATGAGTTCGTTATTGGCAAGGTCGGCTTCCGTCATGCCGGTGGCCTGGCCGAAGGTGCGGTTGCCCTGTACGAACAGGGTCGGTGTCTTCATGGTCTGCTGGATCACGACATCGGCGGCACCCGGCACGCCGCGCAGGCGGTTTACGAGCAGGCGGGCGTAGTCGTAATTATCACGCAGGTCGGGGCCGGAGATCTGTACGTCAATGGGGGCAGGCGAGCCGAAATTCAGGATCTTTGCCGTAAGGTCCGCAGGCTGGAAGGTGAACACCGTGCCGGGAAAACGCGCCGAGAGGTCACGGCGCAGGATGGCGCGGTCATCCCAGACCGGGGTTTCCTCATTCCTGAGGGCTATGGTGATGTCGCAGTCCTGTGTGCCGATGGTTGGCGTGGGGATGAAGGCCTGGTTATGCGCGCCTTCGGGCAGGCCGCAGTTTTCGATCATGCTCTCCACCTTGCCGGGGAAGAGCGCGTTGACCCGGTCCTCCACCAGCGAGGCCTCGCGGCCCGCCACCTCGATACGGGTGCCCAGGGGCGCGCGCATGTGCATCTGGAGCGTGCCGGATTTCGTCTCGGGGAAGAAATCGCGCCCCGCAATCAGGTACAGCCCCAGCGAGCCGACCGATACGCCAAGAAAGATGGCCACGAACCGCCCCCGCCGCGCGATGGCGCGCCCGAGCAGGGCGCTGTAGCGCTCACGGAAGGTATTGAACCCGCGCTCGAACGCCTGCTGAAAGCGCTCGGGCAGGCGCCTGGGGTATTGCAGGTTGTGGACCTGCGGCTGGCAGTGGTGGGAGTCCCCATGCCCCGCCACGCTGTGGCCCGCCAGCAGGTATTTGGCCATGGTCGGCACCAGCGTGCGCGACAGGATGAAGGAGGCGATCATGGCGAAGATGATGGCCTCCGCCATGGGCATGAACAGCCAGCCCGCAACCCCGCTCAGGCCAAACAGCGGCAGCCAGACAATGCAGATGCAGGTGGTGGCGACAAAGGTGGGGATGACGATCTGGTTGGCGGCATCGATGATGGCAGGCTCCAGTGCCTTGCCCATTTCCAGGTGGGCGTCGATGTTTTCGATCATCACCGTGGCGTCATCCACCAGGATGCCGACAGCCAGCGCCAGCCCGCCCAGCGTCATGACATTGATGGTCTGCCCCGCCCAGTGCAGCCCGATGATGGCGCACAGGATGGCCAGCGGAATGGAGGTGGCGATGATGACCGTGGGCCGCCATGAGCCAAGGAACAGCAGCACCACCATGCCGGTCAGGAAGGCGGCGGTGAGCATCTCGCGCACCACATCGAAAATGGAATCCTTCACGAACACCGAGGCATCACCCAGAATGCTGACCTTTACATCGGGTGGCAGCAGTTTCTGGATGCGCGGCAGCAGCGCCTTGGCACCGGCCACGACATCCAGCGTCGAGGCATCGCCGCTTTTCATGACCACGATCTCCACACCCTGCTTGCCCTTGACCAGCACGAGGTTGGTCTGCGGGTGGCCGCCGCGATAGACCTCTGCCACATCATGCACATAGATCACGGCATTGCCCACGCGCTTGACCGGGATATCACCCAGTTCCTTCATCGAGCGCGGGGTGGCGTTGGTCTGCACCATCCAGTCGGTAGCCGCGATTTTCTGGTCGCCTGCGGGCAGCACGATATTCTGCCCGCGCAGGGCGTTCTGCACATCCATGGCCGAGAGGTGATGCGCCTGAAGCTGCTGCTGGTTCAGCGCCACCATGACAAAACTGTCCATGCCGCCATAGGCCTGTGGCACCACCGCGCCCGGCACGGTCACCAGCAGCGGCCGCACGCGGATCATGGCCAGTTTGAACAGGTCGGACGGGGTCTGTTTATCTGACGTGACCTGGAGCGTGAGCACCGGCACGGAAGAGGCATCGAGGCTCATGACCATGGGGGAGGGGATGTTCTCGGGCAACTGCTTGATTACCGTCTGGGAAATGGCGGTGACCTCGGCCTCCGCCTTGCCAATATCGGTGCCGGGCTGGAAGTATATGTTGACGATGCCGCGCCCGTAATACGAACTGCTTTCCATATGTTCGATGCCCTCGACAGTCGAGGTCACCATCAGTTCGTAATTATAGATGATCCGGCCTGCGAATTCCTCAGGCAGCATGCCGCCATAGGTCCAGACGACCGACACGACCGGAATGCGGATATTGGGGAACACATCCGTCGGCGTACGCCATACCGACATGATGCCAAAGACCACGATCAGGATCGAAAGCACCACAAAGGTATAGGGCCGACGTAGTGCAGTGACTACGATGGCATTCATGGGATGGATAATTCCCTATATCACGAATAACCGCGCAGCACTGCGGGCATAAGCTACAGTATTTGCCTGCGGTTTTATTGCATGGATCGACACCTGCCAGCCCAGGCATGAAGGGGGGGGCGGGGCTTACGGGTCAGGTTGAAGAAAGGGCCATGAAGGAATGCTCCGGCATGATCGTTAAGGAGCCATGCCGCAGGGCATGCGGTGCTGGCCTGCAAAGACAGATACAGTGTTTTTTTACAAAGTATGAACAGATAAGATGTAAAATAATGTTCATGGAAACGAATAATAACATTATCATATAAAATAATTAATGAAGCATAATTTATAGTATAGGTTCCCTGCAAGGAACAAAATCCCGTCAGTGGGGAACTATCGGGGCGGGAAAGAAAATTTCTCGCCATAAACCTGTTTTCAGGTCATCGGACGCTCGCATGGCGGACTGGCCACGAAAATCCATGCCTCAACTTCCCGACTGCTGTCAGAGCATGGATCACGTTGAAAAGACTGTGATCGATCTGCTCCGAGAGTAGACTTCCCGTATTTTCGAAGCCCGCCAGAACCAGTCCTGCTGGGCCACATCCTGCCCCAGTTTTCATGCCTGTAAGCCAGAGTGAAGGCAAAGGCGCGATGATATGTTTTTGAATGCCGTAACCAGCGATATGGACTACCATAAAAGCAAGAAGCAAACCGGTTTGCGCGATGGGGAGCGGTGATGAACTGGCCAGAGCAGTTCGGCCTTACGATTCCATTGGTGCAGGCACCGATGGCAGGCGTCTCCACGCCAGCCCTTGCTGCGGCTGTATCTCAGGCCGGGGGGCTTGGTTCAATCGGAGCAGGGGCCGCCGGGGCGATAGTCGCGCATGAGATGATCTGCCAGATACGACAACAGACAGCGGCTCCCTTCAACGTCAACCTGTTCGTGCACAAGACGCCGGAAGCTGATCCGCTCCGCGACAGCGCCTGGCTGGCGTGGCTGAAACCGCTGTTTACCGAATTCCATGCGCTCCCGCCAGCCAGACTGCATCCCATATACCGCAGCTTTAATGATGATCCGGCAATGCTCGACATGCTTCTGCATACGAAGCCGCCGGTTGTCAGTTTCCATTTCGGGCTTCCTGCACGTGAGGCTGTTTCAGCCCTGAAGGCCAGGGGCATCATGTTGATGGCAACAGCAACCAGTCTGGAGGAAGCGCATGCTGTCGAGGCCGCAGGGATGGACGCGATTGTTGCGCAGGGGGTCGAGGCGGGAGGCCATCGGGGCATTTTTGATCCAGCGGGTCATGATGATGCGCTGGGAACATTTGCCCTGACCCGCCTGCTTGTACGGAAATGCCGCATTCCGGTAATTGCCGCTGGCGGTATCATGGATGGAGCAGGGATTGCGGCCGCCCTTGCCCTGGGTGCCGGCGCGGCACAGATGGGCACGGCCTTCATTCTCTGCCCCGAGACAGGCGCGGATGAAGCTTACCGAAAGGCTCTGGCGGGAGCCGCCGCCTTTCATACGCGCATGACCGATCTTGTTTCAGGGCGTCCTGCGCGCTGTCTTTCAAACCGGTTTACTGGCCTGAGTGACAGTGCAGGCATGCCACCGCCTCCTGACTATCCCACGGCCTATGATGCGGGAAAAGCACTCAACAAAGCTGCCAGAAACTGTGGTGAAAGCGGCTTTGGTGCTTATTGGGCCGGACAGGGAGCTCCTCTGGCCCGGGCCATGCCGGTAGGTCAGCTCATAGGCAAACTGAAGGAAGAACTGCAGGCGGCACGCAATTTTGTGACATAATCTCTACGACGCTGGTGCGAAAGCGGCGTAATCGAAAGGGTTTTCCGTTATCTTGCTGCGGATCATGACAATGAATACATGATGATCGACAGCATGATCGTCCGGGCGCATCAGCATAACGCCGGCGCCCTGAAAAAGGGGGTGTGGATCAGGCTATCGGACGTTCACGAGGCAGACTGACCACAAAGATCCACGCCATCTGCGATTCTCGGGGCAACCCGGTGGAAATCGATATCACGCCGGGGCAGGATGCCGATATCACTCTGGCACAACAACTTCTGGAAAGGATCGGCCCGGATGCTTTCCTTGCCGACAAGGCTTATGACTCGGACAGCCTGATTGACCGGCTGATGCAGCGTGGAATTCCCCCCGGTCATCCCGCCAAAAAGCGACAGGACAACACAACGGGAAACGGACTTCGCTCCCTGCCAGAAACGTAATCCTGTCGAGCGTTTCTTCAACAAACTTAAACAGTTTCGAGCTGTCGCAACTCGCTACGACAAGCTCAAATCCACATTCCTCGCCGCCGTCCAATTCGCATCAATGATTATCATGCTTAACTGGCGACACGCCGTAACCTGACCGGCACAAGACCATTACAGGCCCACTTTTGTTACAGACCCGCCTCGCCCATGAAAACCGATATCACCTTACGATAGGTCCGCTGCACGAAGCTGGTCGCGGTTGCGTGGATGCTGGCCATTCCCCTCATGCGCTGCCCTACCGGTGGCAATGGCCCGTCAGGCACGATAACCACCCGATAGACCGCTTCTTCAGGTACGACCGCATGGCTCGTCTCATCCCTATGCGCCTTGATGTGACCACCGTAGGGCGATGCCTGTTCCAATGCATCGATTTCAGGGATCGAGGCAACCGAGATCGACTGCACATGCCCCGTTATCCGCGTAGCATCAGGGCTGTCGGCCCTGAAACTGGCCTGTGCGCCGGGCTGTATGAAACTGATATCCGTTTCATGCACGTATGCCTCGATGGCTGCATGGTCTGGTGTTATGAGCGACCCGATATAGTCATGCTGTTTCAAGGTATCACCGGCATGGATTTCCGGTGGAACATCCACCAGCATCCCGGCAAAGGGCGCGCGGATGGTCAACTGCCTTATCGCTGCCTCGGCACGCAGGCGCTCGGCGGTTTCCTGTTCGATCCTGTCGCGCGTATCATCCAGCGAGGCAGTATCTTCCGTGCCAAACATCCGCTCGGACAGTGTGGCCTCCAGCGTCGCCAGCCGTGCGATTGAAACCGCACGGTCATGATCAAGCCCGGATGAGCGTAGTTCGGCCACGCTCTCGCCTGCCTGCACCACGCTGCCCGCAGGAAGCAGACGCACCACCATGCCCGGATCCGATGTATAAAGCAGGCTCTGTCCCTGTGCCCGCAATACGGCAGGCGCACGAACGGAATGGCTCCATGGCAGTATAAGGAATGCGAGAAGCATGGCAAAAGCCGCTCCCGTAACATGCACGCGGCGGCTGCCAGGCGCATCCAGGGCCTGCCGTGCCCATTGCGCCAGTTCCCCCATGATGGGCCGGGCGACAAAAAACCAGATTTCAATTCCCATCAGGACCACGCCCAGCGCGGGAAAAACCGCATGATAAACAACCAGTGCAATACCGGTGAACAGAAAAAAACGATAAAGCCATGTGGCAATACTGTAACCTGCCAGCATAAGCTCCCGGCGTGCGGGAAAGACCTCGGGCGGCGGGGTATTCTCGCCGAACAGGAGCTTGCGGGTGCGCCAGCGTGTCCATGCAAATGCGCGTTCCTGCAGGTTGGGAATACCCATCAGGTCGGAGAGGATATAATATCCGTCAAACCGCATGAGTGGGCTGAGATTGACCGACAGGGTCAGTATCCATGTGGAACTGCTTAGCGTGAACAGGCCATCCCGTAGTGGCCCGTCGGGCACGATGCTCCAGATAATGGTGGCCAGTGTAGCCAGCATGATTTCGGCCACCATGCCTGCGCAGTCAATGACCAGCCGGTCGCGCGCGCGGACCAGTCGCCACGCATCGGTTGTATCGGTCCATAAAACGGGGCACAGGACCAGAAAGGCGACACCCATGGCGGGTACGCGGCAGCCAAAATGCCGTGCCGCGATACCGTGGCCCAGTTCATGCACCATCTTGCTCAGTGTCAGCGCCAGTGCAATCCCGATTGCGCCCTGGGGAGTGATGAGATGCAAGAACCCCGCCGCATACAGGCTCCATTGCTGTATGACCAGAAACACCGCCAGCCCTACCGCCAGCCCCAGTCCGGTACAGAACGGGCGGGTAAAAAGCCAGTCTGTCAACGGCACGCAGCGTTTGAGGATGAGATCGGGATTGCACAGCCGCACGCGCAGGAACAGGTAATGATGCACGATCCATGACAGCAACGGTGGCCTGCGTGCCTGCCGCGCCAGCAATGCGCTGTCAGTACTGGTCTGGGCCGTGGTCAGCCCGGCCTGCCGCACGAAGGCGGCAAGGGCCATGACATCGGCTGCCTGTACATCAAACGTGGTCTGGTCACTGACAACGCGGGCGATCATATCCGGATCAGCCAGCTCCCAGCGTTGCAGGATTTCCATTTCCATGCCGCCAAGGCGCACGTAACGATGGCGGGCGGGGTCATAAAGGGTCCATGTCGGGGCTCCGGTTACAACGGGGCCACGCAGCAGTTCCAGGTCATCACGCAGGGCGGGCCAGGGCGCGTTCATGCTCCACCCTCCGGCCTGGCTAGAAGGAAAGCCATTGCCGTACTACGCCCAGCGGTTTGCGCAGGGCCCACAGCACAAGCATGTGCCGTGGGCCATAGATGCGTGCAGTGCCGCGCAGGCCAAGGCGGATATCGCTGTTCAGATCGGCACGCAGGGTATAGGCCAGCGTGCCCGCGGGCATGGGCGTACTGGCGTAGGAGGTAAAGACCAGATGCCCATCGGCCGGGTGGTCAGGATGGACATTGTCAAAAAAACGCACGCGCGCATCAGGGGCGAACCGGGCGGCCTCGGTTGCAGGCAGGCGGATCTCGATCCGGCGGGACAGGGCAGGAGCGATCATGAGAATACGCTCGCCTGCCTCCACCGGGCGGCCTGTCCATTCGGAGGGATCGTTATAAAGCGCCAGCCCGTCTATCGGGGCAGGCAGGGTGGCGCGGCGCAGCAGGTCGCTCTGGTAGCGCATCTGGGCTGCTTCCTCGTCAATACGGCCCTTAAGTTCACCGGCCTGCGCGCGGGCCTTGGCATCGAGCATGCCTGCCTGAATGGCTTCATCATACTGGGTGCGGGCTACTTCGAGCGCCTTGCGGGCGACCTGGTACTGGCTTTCAAGCTGCGCGCGCTCCAGTTCCACCACTGGCATGCCGGCCCGCACGGCGGCATTAGGGGCGACATCAAGCTGATGGACGATACCGGCAAAGGGCGCACGCACATAGGTAGGGGCAACCGGCACGACCTCGGCCGGGGCCAGAACCCAAGAATGGACCGGATAGAGCGCCACCAGCAGAACGGCTGCCAGTATGGCGCCCACCCGCCTGCGCACCCGTGTATTGCGTGGTCGGGGTGGTTGTGAGGCGATAAGCTGCCGGCTTTCCGCATATTCGCCCCCGATCATGCACAGGGCCTGGATATCGGGCTTTGTCCACGCATCCGCGCGTGCGACAAGCAGCGTACCCGCGCGGCCATGCCGCCCGGCCAACGGGATGAGCGCGGCGTGCGGGGCCATCCATTGCGCCCACTCATTGCGCAGTGCCGCAGGCAGGCTCCCGACATCAAGCATGACCGGACCCGGCTCGTGCGTGATGCTGTCGAATACCCGGTCCAGCCAGCGTATGTAGGGAGCGGCGGGATCGAACACCGCCGTGCCGGATATGGCCGCAATCCGTGCCATATCCGTGCGGTAAAGGGCCGCCTGCTGGTAGGGCAGGATGTTATGGCTCTCGTTGACCAGCACGAAATCCAGCTCATCGGGCGCACAGGTCCGCAGGCGTTCGCACAGATGCACAAGGGCCGACAGCCGCAGCAACGCGGCCTGCCGCCCCTGCTGCATGCGTGCGGGATCAGACGGGGGCGTGGTCATGATCAGGCGCCCGTCCGGCCTTACTGGCCAAACCGGGCTTCTCCCGTCATGCCCGGCAGCAGGTCCGGGGCGGCCTGGGTCAGTTTGCCATAAACCTTGATGGTCTTGCTGACCGGGTCCACCTTGCCCGAAACGCGGCTGACAGTTGCCGGGTAAGTGGCATCCGTTTCGAGTATGTGCACCCTGAACGGCGTGCCGGGCTGGAGGTGGCGCAGTTCCATGGACGAGACGATCATGGAGAGTTCAAGCGAGATATCATCCAGAATTTCCAGCATGGGGGTCCCGGCTGAAAGATACTGGTAATTATGCACCATTGTATTGGAGACACGTCCGTCAAACGGCGCCTCGATCACGCATTGGGCCACAACCGCGCTGGCCATTTCCAGGTCGGCACTGGCTGCCTGTTCGTCGGCTGCGGCCGAACGCAGGTCCGATACACTCCATTGCCCGAGCGCCTTCATCTTGTTCTGTACATCCAGCAGGCCGCGGCGCTTGATGTATTCGGCATGGGCATGGGCCAGGGTCGCCTTCTGCTGGCCACAGCGGAAGGCTGCCAGAACGTCACCCTTGTGAAAGTGGTCACCATCACGGAAAGGAAATTTTTCAAGCTGGCCCGACATGCTGGCGCTGATCTGCGCACTCATGGGCGTGGTTACCTGCACGCTGGGGGCATGCCGGGTGGCCGTGCTGTCCGGCTCTGGCGCGGGCGGTGTTTCGGGCTGTGCGGCCAGCGGTGCCGTGGCGGCGGCCGGGCTGTCGGCGGGTGCAGGCGGTGGCGCGGCCTGGGCCAGAACCGTGCCGGGCACCAGGGCAAGCATCAGCGCGGGGATAAACGAATATGTACGCATATACACAACCGGCTTTCCTCAATAAAAGGTGCCAGCACCGCCTGAGGCGATGTAGCTTTATAACATTACTTATTAATAATGAGTTAAGGGCGGCGGCTTAGCCCGGCCCGGGACCCGGATGTGCCGTGCCCGTCTGCGCAACAGGGGTGGAAGGCGGCGCAGCCTGCTGCACCGGCACGGCTACGGGTGTGGTGCTGCTGCCCGCATCCGGTTTCTTTACATTGTCGGGCAGGGTCAGGTCGGGCAGGCGGCCGTTTTCCCACAGGGCAATGGAATGTTCGACCTGTGCTGTCAGGTGCTTGAGGTCCTGGATATCGGCATTGGCGGGCACAAGATCCACGCCGATGGAGGCATACAGGTTGGCCAGTGCCTGATGGGTATGTGCAAGGCTGCGGCTGTATTCAAGCTGGCCCAGCAGGGCCGCCATCTGGTGGCGCACGCGGTTGGCCTCGGACTGCGCACCCGCAGCGGAGGCGGATACGGCAAGCTGCTCCATCTGCAGGCTGACATCATTGATCTGCCGCGAGGATTTGAGAAAGTCCACCGCCGTGACATATTTCTGCGCGCTCAGGTTGATCTGGGCCAGAATGGCGACACTCAGCGCAAGGCGGCGCATTTCCGAGAGCTTGACATTGCCCTTGGCCACAGCGATGGCGCGCGGCCCCTGGATCATGTTGATCAGGTTGACGGTCGCCCTGACCCCAATCTGACCCCAGATGTGGTGATAGAGCAGGGCGTTCGAATCAAAGTTGCCGTTCCCGATGGCGCCGATGCCGGGCATCATCTTCAGGATTTCCTTATAGACATCCTGCCGGTCAACCTTCTGCTGGTACACTTCCATGCGCAGTTCGGGGCGCATGACCAGCCCCATGCGCTCCAGCGTGGGAATATCCAGATTGCCCAGCGGCTGCACATCCTGCGGGTGGGTGGCTAGGTTGAGCTTTTCATCCTGCGGCACGTTGATGAGGGAGGCGAGCTGGATCTGCGCGCCGACCAGCTCATCTTTTATGCGCCGCATCTCACCCAGGATCTGGATGATGTTCTGCTGGTAATCAAGCAGTGTAAGCGGGGACTGGAGATGCGCGTTACCTGCATCCTGCGAGGCCGCCAGCATAACTTCCGCATCATGGATGATGGGGTCAAGGCGTGGCAGCATGACCTGGGCTGCCGCGGCTTCCCAGTAATTGGTGGTAACGGCCTTGACCAGATCGTTGATGGCGCGCCTGCGGCGCTCGACGGCGATCAGCGCGCGGAAGGCCTGCTGGCGGGCGGAGAAATAGCTGATCCCCGCATCCATCGCGTTCCATGAAAAGCTGATGTCGCCGCTGCCATGACTTGGCATTTCGGAATAAGAATAATCCAGCGAGCGCTGATTGGTGAATTCATCAATACTTTCAGCAGCATTGTTGTTGCTTCTGTCCGTATAGCCCGCATCGGCCGCAAGGTGCGGCAGCATCTGCATCAGCGCCAGATCAAGCTGCTTTTCCTGCTGGTTGATCTCAAGCTTGGCGACCTGTGAATCATAGTTGAACTTGAGCGCACGCGCAATGGCGGTGCCCAGCGTCAGGTCACCGTCGAGTGGCAGGTAACGGGCCACGATCGTGGCGTGATCCGCATCGGCGCGTTTGATATGGTCGGCCAGTGGCATGGGCTTGGGCCGCATGCCACAGCCCGCCAGAAGCACGATTGTAGAAAGCGCAGCAAAGGAGGCCAGACGTGATCTGGCACAGGTAAGCTGATGCGTCACAGGATTTACCATAAATTCGGGTTTGTGTTCGGGTAAGTAAGAAAAATTTAACCTAAGCTATAGAAAATATGGCCATTATTACCTGAATTTTCATAAGCTATGACTGGTATTGTCCACCTGATTAAGATTTTTCCGTGCTCAATTCCAATTCCTGCATGGTTAAGTATGGTGCCGTCACATTTCTGTCAACTTCATTTGTTGTAATGGGCGAAAAAAAAATGTAGATAAAATGCGATAATTGAATGCGCGACCCCGGCACCCCGCGAAGTGGTAATGATTCAGGTCATGGAATCCATATGGAACCCGTAATCTGGTATTGTTTTACAAATCGTTGATAAAATGGATTTTTCATGCGTCTTATTCTTGAGCAGAGATATCTCTTTGACGGCAGCGTGGCGCATGTCTCCCATCACCATGGAGCAGACAGACATCATGAGCATCAGGGAGAAAATGCCCATGATGCCCCCGTTGTAGATGAAGCCGTCGGCGCTCTGCCCGATCTGCCTGCAACCGCTGGTACACATCCGTCAGGGCCTGAGCGTGATAGTGGAAAAAAAGACAGTTTTACCGACATCGTTTTTGTCGATTCCCGAGTAAGCGACTGGCGCGAACTCACGGCCTCGCTGGGCAATAACGTGGGCGTGGTGGTGGTGGACAACACGCGTGATGGCCTGTCCGTCGTCTCGCGCGTGTTGTCGCACCAGCAGAATCTTAACAGTGTCAGCTTCCTGACCTACGGTCAGGCAGGACAGATCGAGCTTGGCAGCACCACCATAAACGCCGCCACTCTCATGGCGGACAGCACACAGGTTGCCCAGTGGGGGGATGCGCTGGGGGCAAAAGGGCAGATTCTGTTCTGGGGCTGCGATGTGGGGCAGGGGGGCGCCGGGCAGGCGCTGGTGGACGACCTGCATATGCTGACCGGCGCGGGCGTTGCCGCCTCGACAGATGCCACGGGCCTTGGCCCCATGGGGGGGGACTGGACACTGGAGCGCACGGCCGGGCTGGACGGGAATGCGGTGGACAACCCGTTCTCCGCCACGGCCGAGGCAGATTATGACAGCGTGCTGGATGCACCGACGGCCACGGTCAGCATTACGAACGCCAGCAGTACCAGCAACCTGCTGGGCAATGCCTTCTCCCAGAACATCACGTTTTCCAACAGTGCGGCCAATGGCGTGGGCTATGCTCCCTTTGTCGAGATATTCGCGCCCACCAACGCAACGCAGGATACGCCGCTGACCTCGGTAACCTATCTGGGGCAGAGCCTGTCCACCCGGGCGGTCACGCTGGTGAATGTCGATGGCACGGTCGGGGCCTATAATCCGTACAGCAGCGGCACGGATGGCAAGCCGCAGTTCGTGGCGGCGCCTGCGGGCTTCAAGGCAGGCGATACCATGTATGTGGTCTCCCTGCCGTTTGGCAGTTACACGCCGGGGCAGCCCGCCCTTACGCTTACGGCAAATTTTGCCAATAACACGACCGAGTCCGTCGATGCGCCCACCGGTGCGGGGGCACCTGTTACCATCGCTGCGGCTGGTGGCTACCAGTATGGCGCCGATGCGCTCAACGACCCCGGCACCGACCCGACCATTCAGGGCGCGATTGTCACCAATCAGGTTGAGCAGAACATCGTGCAGGTCACTGCCGGTGTCATCACCTCGCCGCGTGGTGAGGATGAAGTGCCTACCGGCCCGGATTACCCCGCCACCTATGAAGTCACCGTCACCCCTGCCGAAGTGACGCAGGATAACGCCATCAGGAACGTGACGCTGAATGTCACCCTGCCTGACAGCGTCAATTACGCCAACAGCCTCATTACCCTGACCGGGGCCGATGGTTCGACCATAAGCGGCACGGCGACCTATGTGCCGCCCGCTGACGGCTCAACGGAGGGCGGTTCGGTCAAGATTACGCTCGATAGCGTGGCCTACAGCGCGCATGCTCCCTACAAGATTGATATCCCGGTCTATGTTGGCCAGACGGATGCGGCCGGGAATTCGATTCTCGATGCCTCTGGCGGCACGACATCGGCCACTACCATTGCCGGGGGCACCGTATCCTATACCGGGAGCTGGACCCCACCCGTAGCCTCTGGCGGCACGGCGACCCCCGTTACGCTGGACCAGACGGTGGACACATCGCCCACCACGTTCAATGCCAAGGCATTCGCGGTGCAGGAGACGGATACGGTCACGAATGCGGATGGCAGCGCCACTGGCCTGGCCAATGGGCAGGTCATGCCCGGCGATACCATCACGCATGACATCCATATCGAGAATTCGGATTATTATTCCAGCACCGGCATGGTGGTCTCCACCACGCTGAGCGATGGGCAGGCCCTGCAGCCCGGCACGAACCCGACCTTTACCTATACCGATGCCACCGGCACGTCGCATAGCGTGCAGCTGGGCAGCGCCTACTGGTCGGCCACGCCGGGCGAGAACGGGCAGACGGTGGTGAAAATGAACATCGCCCAGTATCTGGTCGATAACAACCTGCCCGCCATGGGTGCTGGCAGGCAGGGCACGATCAGCTACGCCAGCACGGTGCTCGATGATTATACGGCTTCGAAAACGCCCGTTACGGAAGACAACACGATCAGCAGCAGCGTGAGTGTCAGCGCGCAGGCAACGGGGCCTGATGGCACGACCTCGCAGGTAAGCGACGATTCAAGCAGTACGCTTTCCGTGCCCAGTGGCGCGACGGGGCTGAAGATCGTGGCCATCAATGGCATTGCCGTTGATGGTGCGGATCCTGTCATCCACGCGGGTGATGCGGTGACCTATGAGGCGACCTATGCCCTCCAGACCGGCACCTACAGCGATCTCGACCTCTCATCCTACCTGCCCCTGCCGCTATACGACACGAGCAACCCTACAGGCACCGGCGCTTCCGCCTTCACGGTGGCCAGCAGCACGGCCCTGTCCGACCAGCAGGCCGGTACCTACAGCGTGGTGAGCGTGCCGGGTGATGTCGATCCGGGTCAGGTAACGGTCTCGACGCAGTCATCGACCAACAGCATCAGCTTCGATATGGGCAGCAGCAACACCCCCGCCGCCACTGACGCTGGCAAGCAGGTGGCCGTGCTGTTTACCCTCAAGGCAACCTCAAGCCCCTTTGCCGATGGTCTGAGTCTGACCAGCCAGGAGCAGTCCACCTTCACCAACGGAAAGAATGGCCAGACGGCCCAGTCCATCCTGTACCAGTCCGCCCTGCAGTCGATTACCGTTGGCGAGCCCGCAGCCGTTATCAAGACCGGCGTGGTGTCGGTCATGGATGGCGCCAGTGCGGACGCATCCGTCACCTACACGCCGCAGGCAACGGGTGAGGGAACGGATACCGATCCCACCACCACCTTCAACGCGGCGGGATCGGATGGCGGCGCTTATGCATCTGTTCCCACCGGTGGCGTGAGCGGCCTTGGCGCGGTCAATGACCTCAATGCCACGGGGGCCGAGGGCGGCGATACCGTGCGCATTGCCTCCACGGTGGAAAATACCGGCTCGGCGGGGATGTACGACCTTACAGTATCGGGCAGCCTGCCTGCCGGGTTCTCTACGGCTGATGTCAGGAATTTCCAGATCACGCGCCCCGATGGCACGGTGGTCTATTCCGCGGCGGATGCCTCGACTGCTGCCAGCAGCTATTTCACCACGGATGGCCTGACCATACCGGCCACATCGGCAACCGCGGCGGTTCTGGCCAAGGGGCAGGACCTGACCATTACCTATGACCTTGCCCTGCCAAGCGCCCAGAACCTTGGTGATACGCTGGTGGCTGGCGCAACGGTGGTGAACTTTGGCAACAGCCCCGGTGCCGTCGGTCAGGGCAACGGGTTCGTGACCAATGGCGTGCCGCTTGGTGGGCAGGCCTCGGACCTGACCGATCCGGCAAGCATGACCCTCCTGGCCCCGACCATCAGCAAGAGTATCAGCGCATCCAACCTGCCCGAAAACGATGGTGTGGATGAATCCGCCTCATCCAGCGGCACCATTGTCAGTGGTGAGACGCGCACCACCACCATTACCGTAGGTGTGCCCGAGGGCACGCTCACGAATGGCAGCGGCGATGTGACCGTGGTGGAAACCCTGCCAGCGGGCATGGACTATGCCGGGTCCTTTTCCGGCACCCTTAACGGTGTGACCGCCTCCAGCGTTGATCCTGCCACGGGTTCCCTGCCTGCGCCAACGGCGGTCAGGAACCAGGACGGCACCACTACCCTGACCTTTGACCTTGGCCGGACGGTTACCAATAACAGTGGTGCTCCGGGCACCATAACGCTGGCCTATAACGGTTATTATGGCGAGAATAACGCTCCGGGCGATAGCGCGCAGATTACGTCAAAGGCCGTGCTGAACTACACCGTGCATGATGACACGGACACCGTTGCCCGCCAGGCCGGCCCCGCCGAAGTGACCGTGACCGAGCGCAAGCCAGCCCTGACCGAAACCATTACCGATGATACGAATGGCCAGGCGCTGTACAGTGGCCAGAAGGTGACCTATACCGTAACACTGAGCAATAACAGTGATGTTACGGCCTATGACATCGCACATGCCATTACGCTGCCCTCCGACCTCAGGGATGTCTCCATCACGGCCGCAGGCGTGACCGCCAGCGTTGCCGATGGTACGACATCCGTCAGCCTGCCCACGCTTGCCAGCTTAGGCCCCGCCGATGCATCCGTGACCTATACCATTACCGGCACGGTCGCATCGAACCTTCCGGCAGGCACCCCGCTCAAGGTAACGGACAACTACACCTGGCACTCGGCCCCCCAGGCGGATGTGCTTGCTGATTCATCAGGCTCATCGTCCGGTTCGGGCAGGCCGGCGGATGTTCCCGAAGATTATACCGCCACGGTGAGCGATGCGCCGAAGGTCGGCACCTTCGCATCCGTGCTTGATATCGTGGGCGAACAGAACGGCACCACAAATGGCGTTTCCGCCACCTCGCCCGTCACCGCTGCCGATACCGTGCCCGGCGACCGGGTCACCCTGCAGGGTGCGGTCTCGATCCCCAAGGGGCAGAACCAGGATGTGGTGCTTACCCTTAAGGTGCCTGACAATGTGCAGCTTGATCCCGCATCGCTGTCCCTGCTGCTGGCCAGCCAGTCCGGACAGATCACGTCGTCCACCCTCGGGGATGCCCTGCAGTTCACGGAAGGCACGACACCGGCCCTGAGCATGCAGGCTGGCGGCAAGACCTTCACGCTCACGCAGGCGGCGCAGGATGCGCTCAACAGTGCCGGTGCCGCCATAACCGGCACGACAACGGATGCCTCGGGCCAGACCGTTCTCACGATCAACCTTGGCACGGTAACCAATAACGATCCGTCATCCGTGCCCAACTACGCCATCATCGAGGTAGCGGGCACGGTGCTCAATACGGCGGCCAACAGGGATGGCAATCCCGCCCTGCGCGAAAGTCTGTCCGCCAGCACGTCGCAGATATCTACAACGGCTTCCACCGTGAGCGAAACGGTCAGGGAGCCCGGCGTCACGCTGGGCAAGGCGGTCACCGCGATCGACTACAAGGATGATACCGTCACCTTTACCGATACCCTGACCAATACCGGCGATGCCACGGCCTATGACGTCGCTCTTGATGATCCGCTTCTTACGCAGCAGGAATCCCTTGATGGCGCGATCACGGCAACGGGCGCGGGCACGGTGGACACCACGATCAATTCCAGCGGCAGCGTGGCGGCACAGAGCGGCGGTGCTATTGTCACCAACGGCCTGACCCTGGGCGTGGGCGCGAGCGAGACCGTAACCTATACCGTCAAGCTGTCCGACCTGACACAGGGACTGGCGCAGACCACGACGGATGTGACCTGGGAATCACTCGGCAACGCCACCCCCGCGACTTCGGGCGGAACGGAGCAGAGCCGCGATGGCTCGGCTGGCCCCGATGGCGCGGCGCCGGGCGCCACCAACAGCGCCGATACCTATGAGCGCTCCGTTACAATGGGGCTGGGCACGCTGTCGGGTCAGATATGGCAGGCGCTGGGCAACACGCCCGGCACGTATGACAGCGTTATTGACACGGCGCTCGATGGGGTGGGGGTTACAGTGACCGCGCGCGGGCAGGATGGCACCTATGCGACCGGCCTTGTGCAGTCGGGCATTGCCACCGATGGCAGCGGTGATTACGCGGCGCTGGTGCCCGTTTATGGCACGCCCACATCATCCATTGCGGAAATTACCGTGCCGACCCAGGGGGGCAAGGATGGCCTGCCAGCCAGCGAGACGGAAGTCTACAACCGTGATGGCGCGGCCACCGCTGCGACAACCGCCATCAACGCCGATGCGGACTCAACCACTGGCATGAGCGCAACCCATGCCGACCTGGCCTATGAACTCCCTGACACTGCTCCCGTCATTACAGGCTGGCAGGACACCACAGCCCCCCATGTCACCACCGCAGGCACCGCCACGGCGATAGGCGATGGCACCGTGACGGTGGATGACCACGAACTGGACACGTTGACCACGAAGGAAAGTAGCACCTACACCTATGCTGGCACCATGCTGACGGTGCAGCGTTATGTTGATGGCAAGGCCACTCCTTCGGCAACTGACAGCTTTGGCGCGCAGGCAGGCAGCGGCGTGACCATGGCAGATGGCCAAGTGAGCGTGAACGGCATCGCCATCGGCAGTTATACCGACAGGGGCGGAGTGCTGCAGGTCACTTTCAATGACGCCGCCACAAAGACCAGCATCGCCACGCTGGCGCAGGACCTGACCTATACCTGCACGCCCACGGCAACCAACCCGGCCACGCAGCTTGATGTCACGCTGGGGGCCACGTTCTCTGACGGCAACACCAGTCTTGCGGGCCAGCAGGTGGCTACCGGCGCGCAGGGTACGGGGGGCGTGCAAACAAGCGCGCCCATGTTCACGCGCGTAAGCGTGGGCGGTTCTTCTTTCGCCACCACCTTTACCGAACCCAATGATACCCCGGCCGCAGCCGCTGCGACGGACCTTGGCTCCTATGTTTCGGTGGAGGATGCATCGGGCACGGGTAATGGTTCGATCCAGAAAGTTACGATACAGATCAACGCCGCCATGGCGGAGGACGTGCTGGCCGCCACCACGGCTGGCGGCATTACCGCGAGCATGGACAGCGCAACCGGCACCCTTACGCTGACCGCAGGCACCGCCACCACGTTGCAGAACTGGCAGAGCACGCTGGCCAGCCTGAAATATTATGACAGTTCCGACACCCCCCTCGAGGGCGCGCGGAACGTGAGCATATCGGTCTTTGAAAATGGGGGCGCCGCTCCCATCGTGACAAACGGCACGATTACGGTGACAGCCGCCAATGACTCCCCGGTGCTCGATCCGTCCAAACCGGTTTCCCTCAATGATGCGCAGGAGGATTCCGGCCCGCCGCAGGGCGCGGTGGGTACGTCCGTTTCGCAACTGGCAGGCTATGCGGGGGCGACGGATGGGGCCGGTAACGTGACTGACCCTGATGGCGCAGGCCTGACCGGCCAAAGCCCGGCGGGCAGTACATCGTTGCCCGGCATCGCCATTACGGGAGCCGATACCACGCACGGTATATGGTGGTACAGCACCGATAACGGCCGGACATGGGCCGAATTTGCCGGAAGCGGCGCAAGCACCGCCGTAGGCTCTGGCAATGCCCTGCACCTGATTGATAACGGACAGGCACGAATTTATTTCCAGTCCACCGACCCGAACTGGAATGGCGGGGTCAACAACGCGCTGACCTTCCGTGCATGGGACCAGTTTGATGGCGCGGCCAATGGCAGCATTTCGGCGCTGCCTGCAACGGCAGGGCTGGGCACGGGCGCCAACACCGCCGGATCGGCCTATTCCGCCGCCGTGGACAGCGTCGCGCTGATGGATGACAACGTGAACGACGCCCCGAACGTGGTAGCTAACAACAGCGATCCTGGCGCAACGCCAGTAACGGGAAACCAGCCAGCCTCGTGGACAGTAGCGGAAGACACGCCGCAGGCAACGACCGTGCAGGGGCTGTTCGGCAGCTATTTCTCGGACCAGACCGACCAGCAGAAGAGCGCCACCAACCCCGATGGCTCCATAGCCAACACCATGGCGGGCGTGGCCGTAATAGGCTACAAGCCCTCGGCTGCGGGCACATGGGCCTACTCCACCGACGGGGGCAAGACATGGACACAGCTTTCAGCTTCCGTTTCGACCACGAATGCGCTCGTGCTGTCCACGGATGCCCAGCTGCAGTTTACGCCTGCGGCCAACTATAACGGCCAGCCTTTAAGTGGCGATGACCTCAAGGTCGTGCTGATCGACAATTCGGGCGCCTCATCGGGTAGCCCGACCCTTGTGGGGACGAACGGGCAGGCCCTGACCACGGCGGATGGCACGCCGCTGACCGGTGCGGCGCTGGATTCCGGCACGATGGCGGTAGCAGGAGCCGATGTCTCGACCCGTGGCGGGCAGACTGCGCTCAGCGTTGGCACGGTTGACCTGTCCACTGCGGTGACGCCGGTCAATGACCCGCCAACCATGGCATCAGGCCCCTACACGCTGCCTGATGTGACCTCCAACAGCGGCGATAGCGCCAATACGGGCACCACCATTGCCAGCCTGTACCCCAATGCCGTGCAGGACGGGGTCGATGCCCAGCAGAGTACGGCCGACCCGACCGGTTCCACCGCCGACCATCTGGCTGGCGTGGCCATTACCGGCAATACGGCCAACCCCGCAACCGAGGGTACATGGCAGTATTCAACCGATGGTGGCAAGACATGGACGGACGTGCCCGCCAATGTCTCGGGCAGCAATGCCGTGGTGCTGGGCGATCAGGCCACGCTGCGCTTTGACCCCGTGCCGAATTTTACCGGCACGCCGGGTGGGCTGACCACGCAAGTTGTCGAGACCTCGAGCGACGTGCCGCTGACAGGCAGCAGCAACGGGGTTGCCACCAGCGTGACCGGGCAGGCGCTTGATGGCACCGCCACCGCCCTGACGGGCGTGGACATCACCCAGATGCAGAAGGACCATCCCAACGGGTCGGTCAGCACCAACAGCCAGCCGCTTGATGTCACGGTTACACCGGACAGCCATGCGAATGTCAGCATTCCACCCGGCCAGGAAGACCAGCCCGGCACGAAGGAGACGGTCTCGCAACTGTTCACCACAACCGACCCGAATGGTGTGGGCGGCGTTGCCATTACTGGCAATGCCACTCCGGCCAACGAGGGCACGTGGATGTATTCCGTGCCCGGTGGCACGGCGCATGCGCTGCCAACCGATCTCACCACCACCAATGCGGTGGTGCTGCCCAAGGATGCGCAGATCTGGTTCCAGCCCGCACCCAATTTCAATGGGGATCCATCCAACATCTCGCTTACGGCAACGGTGATCGATAATACGACGGCTACCGCCTTCACGGGGGCGGATGGCAGGGCTGTGGTGGGTGATGCCATAACTGGTGCTACAACCGGGGTTGATGCCAGCAATACCGGCGGCGGCACGGCACTTGATGTGGTTCCGGTGCAGGTGAACACCAGTGTTGCACAGGTCAATGACGCGCCGGTTGCAAGCGGCAGCGCCACGTTGCCCTCGGCTGATACCAACAGCCAGCAGGTCAGGGGAGATAGCGTTTCCAGCCTGTTCGGGCCGACTTTCTCCGATCAGGCCGACCAGCAGCGTAGCGCCTCCAATCCTGGTGGTTCGGTGGCCGATCAGTTGCAGGGCATTGCCATTGTGGGCAATGCGGCCAACCCGGCAACGCAGGGCACATGGCAGTATTCAACCGATGGTGGCGTGACGTGGCAGAATGTCAGCACGTCGGTTTCCGCCACGGCGGCGCTTGTGCTGCCTGCCAGCGCGGAGATGCATTTTGCCCCGGTAATCGGCTTTACCGGCACGCCAGGCGGCCTGTCCGCCGCATTGGTGGAGACCAACAGCACGCTGGCCACGGGCACGACGGCACAGGTGGCCGATGTCTCGGCAATGATGGCGGATGAGACCAGCCATGTCTCGCAGACCACCGTGGTATTGAATACAAACGTGACACAGCAGGAGGGCAATCCTGCCCTTTCGGGCTCGACCCTTAACAATGACCTCAGTTCATCCGATCTGCTCAAAACATCGGTAGAGGACGGGTTCGAGAACGAGTTCCAGCGTGGCTTTGGTGTTGCGCACCAGACATGGATACGCGGTACGACACTCTACCGGTTTGTGACAACCAACCAGCAATATGATGTTGATGTGCCTGCCGGCGCCTTTATCAGTTCAGATGGAACAGACCTCAACCTGACCATTACGGCACGGCAGGCAGGCGGCGCACCGCTGCCTGACTGGGTCTCGTTCGATGCGGATCGCCGCTGTTTTTCCATGATCGCGCCGGATGACGCCACCGGTTCCATCGATCTGGCCCTTATCGGCCGTGACGAATATGGCCATGAGGCTGAAGTTGATGTGCATGTGGTGATCGGGCACGAACATCCCGCATGGCAGATGGCCGATGATCCATCCATTCCGCAGGCGGTGGAACGGGCGATACAGGTGGTGGAGCAGGACATGAACTGGCTTGCCTTCAATCCCGATTTCCATCGGGGCTCCGAGCCAGCCCATGGCAAAAAGGGGCTACGTGCACAGATACGCCAGATCGGCCAGAGAGCCGCGTATGCGCGCAGCCATGATCTGACCAATCATTAGGGCGTATCATCACTGGCACGCAGTCCAATGATGCCTGAGTGACAGCGAACGGCGGCGGATGAAGGATTTTCCTGCTGCCGTTCAACGCGCCGCAGCCACCAGCGGGATTAACTGACGGCCTGCTCTGGCGCCTGTAAAAAACGGGTAATCAGCTGAACCTGCGGACCATCCAACTGAAGAAAGCGGCGTGCCAGAGTGTTTGGGCACCGAGCTGGCAGTGTTCTGCGCCACCCGAAAGGGTGTTAAAGGTAACGGTCTCGACGGATCGCGCGGCAGTGCATGTTTTTCCGAAATCTTCGGCCTGAGATGCAGGGATGAAGTGGTCGTGTTCACCGACAAGGATCAGAACATCGGCAGTAATTCTTCCAGCGACATCCCTGAGTGTATAGGGGCGCATGGCCGCGACCGCTTCGGGCAGGGTGCTGACGCCAAGGGTCCAGCAGGCATTGTCGAGGGCCCAGACGAGATCGGGATTTTTCATGGCAGCGGGGTTCAGCGCGAGGGCGGCATAGCGATCGGCGATACTGCCCATGTCAAACAGGACATCATAGGCAACGACGCCGGTAATGCGGGTATCGAAAGCAGCGGCGCGGGGGGCAAGGTAACCGCCCATGCTCATGCCGACCAGGACGGTTTTTTCTGGCCGGAACCCGGTGGCCTCGAAATGATCCAGAATGGCGGAAGTGGGTTTTTCCCATTCCGGAGTGAACGTGAGGCCGTATTCGCGCAGGACACCACCCTGACCGGGGCCTTCATAGGTCAGAACGCCATAACCCCGGTCATGTGCGGCTTTGACAAGGACGAAATACAGTTCTTCAAGTGTGGAATCATAGCCGCCCACGAGCACGACAAGCGGTTTTTTCTGCCAGCCATCGGGACCAGGATAGAAAATGCCGCGGAGGCAGCCGGTTTCGTATGGAATGGTGAAACGTTCATGGACAATGCCAGTCAGTTTCAATCCGTTATCAAACGCAGCGATTTCCCGTGTCCAGGCGGTTTTGCGGCGCGTATCATCGGGGCGGAGAAGAAATTCGGCGGTGCGCCAGTAATTATGGGCGCGAAGCCAGGCATAACCCTTGCTGAGCGGGTCGGCACAGGCGGGAATACGGTCTTCGGTGCGTATGGCCAGCGCGGAAAAGGCATTGAACCAGGCATCCGTGTCGCCATCGGGGATGGTGCTGATCGCTGTCAGCACCTCGTTAAGGTCAGCACCGTTCGCAGCGATGTCATTCAGGGCACGGAGGGTCTGAAAATGGAAGGTCTGGTTACGGAAGAACCGGGAAAGACCGTGATCGACCGTCTCAGCGGCGGCCGGGCTATTGGAGACGTCTGTCATTGGTTGCAGAACTTTCTATATAATAATATGAGGGTTTTTGCTTTATTTTTTATGTGGTAATGCTACTGCACGTAGCCATCCGGGCGAATTAATGCAGATGAAATGCAAGTAAAAGACGGGCTGTCATGAATACAGTCCGCCGTTATGTGCTTCACGCCATGTGGGTCCAGCCATTCGGGCAATGCTGAAACGCCCTGCTTTTGTGATGCAGCCGCCAGATGCACCCATCCACCCTTTTCCATGCAGGCATAAAGTGTTGCCGGTTGTTTATCGATCACCAAATCAACATCCGGAACGCGTTTGTCGGGTGCCAGACGGGCCGGTAGATTTCTGGGAACAGCCATGTCGTATCCATATGCAATATCAAACCCGCAAATTTCCCCGGCGGGGCGACGATTTACATCAGGAAAAGGCAGAATCTCATTCATTGTATTGCGCAATGACAGATTTGGCGGCGTAAAGTCTGTTGCCAGCGCCATCTGCGCCACAGATCAGGACGTCATACGAAGTTTTCATGGACGGCTCCTTTTCAATCTAACATTGTTAGATTACGAGGCTAACGGCATTAGATTTGGTGGGCAAGGAGGAAATGGGAACGCCGTGAGTCGAAAAATTGTAAAGGAACAGGTTGTCAGTTCAGCACTGCGCCTGCTGGACAGGCTGGGTATGGAAGGGCTGACAATGCGCAAGGTGGCGGATGCGCTGAATGTGCAGGTACCTTCGCTCTACTGGCATTTTGCCAATAAGGATGCATTGTTCGAAGCCGTGGCGGACAGATTGCTGGAACAGGTCGCCACGACTGCGGTTGCTGGTGAAAAGTGGCAGGATACGTTTTTTAGAATTTCCTGCGAGGTGAGGCAGGCATTGCTGGCTCACCGCGACGGGGCCCGCTTTCTGGCGCGGACCTATCCTCTTTCCGATAATGTGGCCCGGATCAGCTCACAAATGATTTCCAGCCTCAAGGCAGCCGGTGCAGATGATCGCACAGCCACCTGGGGCACTTTCTCCACCCTTTACTTTGTCATTGGCTTTACGATCGAAGAACAGGCATTTGCCGAAAAACGGCCTGATGACATTCAAAGTCCTGATCTTCAGTCTCTTCTGCTACGTTATCCTGTGGCTGCCGTGGCGTGGCAGCGGATACTGGAGAGCGATGCGGATGAAGGTTTCCATTTCGGCCTGAATATGTCCCTCCAGGGGCTGGCGCACCGTCTTTAGCCGGTCTGTCGCGCAGTAACCTTCCACCGGGTTTCGGGGTACGGGTCAGGTGCCTGTTCGTCATTTTGAATAAATGACAATCACGCGGAAGGATGGACGGGCTGACTGTATCCGGAAGGGCGAATTCCTGTCATTCTCCGCAGATTCAGGGTCAATGCTCGAGAAACGATGCTGGCAATAGGTATTTCATGACGCATGTTGAAATCTGCGTGGAAACTCCGCAGGGCATTGCCGCAGCCAATGCGGCCGGGGCTGACCGGATCGAATTGTGCGCCTCGCTTGGCGTCGGGGGGCTGACACCGAGCGCGGGGCTGATGCGTTGCGCCACACGGGGCCATATCCCGGCCCTGGCCATGATCCGCCCGCGTGCCGGGTCGTTCATATTTGACGGTGATGAGGCCGCCGTCATGATCGATGATATTGATGCCGCGCGGGCAGCAGGCCTGAAAGGGGTGGTGCTTGGTGCGATCACGCCCGATGGGGTTCTTGATCGTGATCTTCTGCTGCGCCTGTCCGATCATTGCGCGGGCATGGAGCGGACCCTGCACCGTGTGTTCGATCTGGTGCGTGATCCGGCCGAGGCCCTGGAGTTTGCAATAGAGGCAGGATTTACCCGCATCCTCACCTCGGGGCAGCGTCCCACCGCGCTCCAGGGGCAGGCGTGTCTGGCGCGCCTGAATGCACAGGCCGCAGGCCGCATTGTCATTCTGGCAGGCAGCGGCGTGAACGCAGGCAATGCCGAAGCATTGATCCAGGCTACAGGCGTGAGCGAAGTCCATGCCTCCTGTCGGCGGAGCGTACAGCCTTTGGCGGATGATGCCGGGTTTGGCTTTGGTCCGCTGCCTGGCCTGACCGACCCTGATGCCATCCGCGCCCTTGTGGCAGCCGCACGGAGGGCAGGCGCTGGCGGTTCCTGCTGATCGATGGGGCCGTTTACGCTGCCCCGGTTTTACGTATCCATGCGGGCACGGGCATCAGGCCCGCACAGGTCAGGCGGCCGCCTGACAGGTTATCCGGTCCGCCCGTAATCGTGGGCGCGGATATCGGCAGGCCGTGCACGCTGCGTGCGGCAAGAAAACCGAAGCATTGCGCCTCCAGCGCATCCCCGTTCCAGCCAAGGCGGTCTACAGGCTCGACCGGGGCGCCCAGCGCCGCCTGCATTGCGTGCATGAGAATGGGGTTATGCCGCCCGCCCCCACAGACATACCAGCGTGCCGGCCGCGTGGGCAGGGGCGTGCGACGAATGGCTTCAACGGTAAAAGCGGCAAGCGTTGCCGCCCCATCCGCTGGCGTGCAGCCCGATACCCGGTCGAGTGCTGCGGCGAATGTCTGGCGGTCCAGCGATTTCGGGGCAGGGCGCGCAAAATAAGGGGCTGCCAGCAGGTCTTCCACAATTGTCTGGTTGACCGTGCCCGTCGCCGCCAGTTTTCCATCCACGTCACATGCCGTGCCCGTATGGCGCAGGGCCCAGTCATCAAGAAGGGCGTTGCCCGGGCCGGTATCGCAGGCATGGATCGTGCCGTCCGCATCAACCAGCGTGATATTCGCGACCCCACCGATATTCAGTACCGCGACCGGTTTGGGGGCATCCTGCAGCAGGGCGGCGTGAAACCATGGCACCAGTGGTGCGCCTTCGCCACCGGCTGCAACATCGGCGCTGCGGAAATCATGGATTACGGCGAGCCCCGTTGCGCGTGACAACTGCTGCGCATCCCCGATCTGCCATGTGTGATGGCGGTCGGGGGCATGGAGAATGGTCTGGCCATGAAAGCCGATCAGATCGACATCAGGCACAAGGGCCTGCAACTGTTGCACTGCGTCGATATGGTATCGGGTAATCTCGTGCTCCACGGCCATCAGTTCCGGGCTGTCCGGTGAGAGGGTGGCGGCCTCGTCCAGAATTTTTCGGGCACGCTGGCGCAGTGCTGCCGGGTAGGGCAGACTCAGATCCGGCCCGAATTCCGCGACCCGTTCACCATCCGTGCGGATGACAGCGGCATCCACCCCATCAAGCGACGTGCCGCTCATAAGGCCGATGACAGTGAGCATGCGATTCATTCCTGTATTCCCGCAGTCCTGAGTTCCACCACGAAATCATAAAGATCGGCACGATAGGATGAGAACGTGACTTCAAGCACCCGGCCATCGGGCAGGAAGGAGCGTCTTTCGATATCCAGTATGGCGCTCGGGGTATCGAGATGCAGCAATTCGGCCTCATGCGCGAAAGCCAGGCGCGAACGGATGCGTTGCAGCGCCCTGACCGGCAGCAGATCACGTTCCCTGAGGGCTGCGTAAAAGGAATTCCCCACGCTGTCAGGGTCATCCAGGTAATGTGCTGAAATGACGGCTGTCTCTACCGCCATGGGCTGGCCATTGGCTGTCCGGATCCGTTTGAGGCGCAGGACACGGGCAGTGGGGGCGATGCCCAGCGCCATGGCTTCATCTGGGCTTGTGCGCGCCACATGCTTGTCCAGCCAGATTGAGCCGGGTTCATACCCGCGCGCGCGCATATCTTCTGAAAAGCTCTGCAGAATGGAGAGGGGCTGTTCGATCCGGCCCGATACGAAAGTGCCCGCCCCGGGCTTCTGGCTCAGGATACCGGCGCCAACCAGTTCCTCAAATGCCTTGCGGATGGTCACGCGTGATACCCCGATCCGGTCCGCCAGTTCGCGCTCGGGGGGCATGGCGTCACCGCGCTTGAGCGCGCCGCTGGCAATGATGTCACGCAGCCGGTCGCCCACCTGCAAATAAAGGGGCTTCCTGTCATGCGGGCTGGGGGTCAGCGCCGTAAAAAGCTGTTCCGGTGTCATGTTACCCTTTACGCGCTCCGTATTGCCGGTTGATGGCGGCAGGCAGCCCCGCGCCATGATGTGCAGCGGCGCATCCGCCCATTGTCGGCAGCACCCGGCATGCAGGCCATGTGTGCCGGGCCATGCCGTGGCGGATTCTGATGATTTTCCCCGTTCTCATGCTGCACCGTAATACCAAAAACATATCAACTCAATACCTTGGTTGGTAGACGAATCTGGTGAAATTTATAAATATAACTATATTACAAATAGTTAGTTCAGGAACGTAAATTTTAACAAGATTCGAAAACGAAATGACTTGCCGTTGCATTGTGTATTGGTATTTTATTGGACTTGTCGGGTCCGCGCAGGCGCCCACATTCACATCACGACGGGAGCAAAGAAATGGTACGCCGTCATACATGTTGGGTATTGGCGTCAGGCTTTCTCATGGTCATCCATGCGCCAAAAGCAGGTGCCGCCGCCACTTCCGATCGCAAGGAGGGGAATACATCCCCCAGATCCACCATCACGCACAGCGCAAAACCAGCCAGGGTACAGCCCGCACCCGCGCAGTCCCCCACGGGCATGATGGCGCAGCAGGCATCGCCTGAGATCCTGCACGTGCATTCAACACTGCAGACCGCAACAGGCGTGACCGGCACGACGCCGGGTGGTGGTCTTATGCCGCCCCAGACGGCGGCAAAATCGCTTAGCGGGCTGACAAGGGATTTTATCGCCAAGCAAAGCCCGACCAGCAATCCAACCACCATGATTGCAAGCCTGCCGGGGGTTGTAACCGGTAGTGGTGACCCGCTCGGCACCAGTGACCAGCAGGTCAGCCTGTCGGTTCGTGGCCTGACCCAGTTCGAGCTCGGTTATACATATGAAGGCATACCGGCGGCGGACCCGCTGAATTTTTTCATTTTTACCGGCACGACGGCTGATAACGAAAATATCCAGAACCTGGGTCTGGCACAGGGATCAGCCGATATTTCCGCTCCCCTGTACAATGCGGTCGGTGGTCAGTTGACTGAAACCCTGCGCAATCCGTCGCAGCATTTTGGTGCACTGGTCAATGTTGCCTATGGTTCATACAGCCTGAACCGTGAATTTGTCCGGCTCGATAGCGGGGAAATCGGGCATACCGGCATACGCAGCTTCGTATCCTTTTCTTACGAGGGGGCGGATAACTGGCGCGGGTCCGGGTACGGAACGCGATATCACGTCGATGCCAAGGCGGTTAAGGAATGGGGGAAGGATAACCGCGCATCCTTCGTCCTGTCCTATAACAGCCCGACCGGCTATTATCTCAAGACCCCGTCAATGTCCCAATGGAACCAGCTGGGCACGAAAGCGAATTATGATTCGCAGTTTGGCAAGGGGGATGCATCCTATTACCGGCTGTATGGAAACCAGCGGAATTCGCTCATTCTGGGCGCGCCGGTACATTTCCATCTCACGCATTCACTCAGCGCGGATGTCACACCTTATTATACCTACTTCTGGGGCTATGGTAATGGTGGCACCACCCTGCCAACGGGCTACAGTTATGTGGGAAACCAGAATACTGGCGCGCTTGACGTAAACACCAGCGCCAGTTCCATCATAGCTGAGTCGGTTGATACTTTCTACGAACGCCATGGCGGGCTGAATACGGCCCTGCACTGGAAGACAAAACATAATACGCTCTCGATCGGTGACTGGTATTCCTACTACACCCAGCAGGAACACTCACTGTTTGAGCAGACGGACGCCAATGGCCATGTCGCCTCCATGACAGGGCGCAACCCCATCTATACCCAGGCGGGCCTGGCGCTGTCGCGTTACGATATCAATTTCTTACAGCAGACAAATTCCATTTATATTGATGATGTATTTACTGCCTTCAACAGGCGGCTGACAATCGAGGCAGGTTTCAAGGAGGCCATGGTTTCACGCACGTCAACCCAGTCGGTTCCCGGTGCTCATTACATGACCACAGCCAATTATGCCGAACCGCTGCCGCAGTTTTCAGCCAGTTTCAAGATCACGCCGCATGACCAGATCTATGTCAACGGCACCACCGCCTTCCGTGCCCCATCCTCCATCCTGACAATGGCGGATTACTTCAGCACCACCACCGGCACGCTTGCGCACAGCCGGGCGACCAATCTATCACCTGAATATTCAATCGGTGAAGAAATCGGATTCCGTCACTACGGCCTTGTCAGTATTTCTGCGGCCCTGTTTAACTATAACCTGACAAACCGGCAGCTAAGTTCGACCGTTTACCTCAATGGTGTTGCAACCACGGCTTCAATTAATGCAGGTGGCCAGACCTCACGGGGGGCGGAACTCGAAATCGGGCTGCGTCCGTGGCACCATTTCAGCCCTTACCTGTCAGGGCAGTATCTGCATGCTACAATTGACAATAACCTGGCAGTAGGAAGCGATTATCTTCCCACGCGGGGCAAGATGGCCGTCAATACGCCAACCTTCTCGGGGGCCCTTGGTCTGGCTTATGACAATGGTTCCCTGTTCGGCAACTTTAACCTTAATTATGTTGGCGCGCAGTATTCGACATTTATGAATGACGAGAAAATTCCAGGCTACATGACAGCAAATGTAAGCATGGGTTACCGTTTCCGCAATGTGGGCTTTGTCAAGCATCCGCAGGTGCAGCTTAACCTGATCAACCTGGGCAATAGTGGTTATCTATCAGGTGCCTCCAGTCTGGTCGGCAACGCCAAGGCCACACGTGGCCTGCGCGGAACGACTATTGCGGCCCAGACACCGCTTTATTACGTAGGCGGTGGCTTTGCTGGCGTGGTCTCCGTTACCGCAGGGTTCTGAAGTTTTTCATGGCGGGCGATAGGCGGAACTGACAACCGCCCGCTGCCGGAAGCGCGGGCGGCCAGCGTGTCAATGGCGGGTGGGGCAATCTGGCACGTGCGCCTGGCCCTTGATGGGCGCACTATCGGGGCCATCATCGGTTCCATGCGGAGCATGCCGGTAGGGCAGGGAGGTAGCGGCCACATTGCACAATGCAGGCCGCCTGGCTGGCAGCTTAATCTGGTGTATTCATCTGCCCAAGGATCGAACGCAGGTTGCCATCATGCGCCTTAAGCAGCGGTTCGATCTGGTCTGCGGGAATGCCGGAACAGATCATGACAGCGCGTTTGACATTGAACCGCGTGGTCTCGAGTGCGCTCAGGGCCTGCTGTTCGGTGCTGCCGCTCAGGTTGCAGACCATGCGGCAGGCCCGCTGGCGCAGCTTGGCGTTGACCACCCGCATATCCACCATCTGCCCACGATAGGCATGGCCCATACGGATCATGAGCGTGGTGGAAATCAGATTGAGGGTTGCTTTCTGTGCCGTGCCGGCCTTGAGCCGGGTAGACCCGGAAATGACTTCCGGCCCCGTCACCACGGCAATGCCCAGATCCGCAACACTCACGAGCCTGCTGTCACGATTGCAGGCGATGCCAATGGTCAGGCTGCCTGCCGTGCGCGCGGCCGCAACCGCCGCGCAGGTATAGGGGGTAGAGCCGCTTGCAGCGATGCCCAGCACCACATCGTCCGGGCCGGGATGGTGGGAAAGGATGTCCGTCCGTGCCACGTCTTCCCGGTCTTCGGCCCCTTCCGCCGCCTGATAGACGGCGTCATTCCCGCCCGCCAGCAACAGCACCAGCCGTTCGGGCGCCCAGCCAAAGGTGGGGAGCAGTTCCACCCCATCCTGCATTCCGATCCGCCCCGATGTGCCTGCGCCGACATAGAACAGCCGCCCCCCCGCCAGCAGGCGCGGCAGGGCCGCGTTGACGGCGCGTTCAAGGTCCGGTGTCGCGGCCCGCACGGCGGCAATGGCGCTCATCTGTGATTCCACCAGCGCATCAAGCACGGAAGCAACGGGCCAGATATCCACATCCGCATAACGTGGGTCCTGTCCCTCTGTCGCGATGGGCAACACGGGAGCACTGCTGTTTGGGGTCATGTACCATAAACTCCGGGGGATGGGGGATAGGAAGGGGGTTCAGCCCTGCGGCGGAGTCAGGGCGAGGGCTGCCGCGGTGGCCACATCGTGGCGCAGGCGCACGACATTGCCGTGCCCCGCAGGGTGCAGGCGGCTGGTCAGGATCAGGACATAGCTGTCACTGCCGGGGTCAAGCCACAGCGACGTGCCGGTAAAGCCGGTATGACCGAAGGAGCCGAGGGGAAACCTGTCCCCCCGCACGGAGGAATAATGCGTGGAAATATCCCACCCCAGTCCCCGCAGGTCGGATTTTCCCTCCGGCTGCTGTGCGGTTGTCATGAGCATGACGGTGTTTGGTTGCAGCGGAAAGGCCGATGGCCTGCCCGCACGCCGGTCCAGCAGCGCCTGTGCATAGAGGCACATGTCATCTGCGTTGGAAAACAGGCCCGCATGCCCGGCTACGCCACCCATGCGGCGGGAGGAGGGGTCATTGACCTGCCCGCGCAGCATGTGACCGTTTTCATCCGGCTCGGTGGGAGCAGTGCGAGGCAGCCATGTTTCAGGCGGCAGGAAACGCGACTGCCGCATGCCCAGCGGCGTAAGGATGAAGCGCGTGGCGTAGGCATCGAGCGTCATGCCCGAGAGTTTTTCAACCAGGAAACCCAGCGTGATGAAATTGATGTCGCTGTAGATAAAACCACTGCCTGGCGGTTGTGACGGTGCAACATTCATGGTCAGACGGAATGCGGCATCGCGCCCCTGCCATGGATGCGTAAGGTCCAGATCGGGCGGCAGGCCGGAATAATGGGTCAGCAGGTGCCGGATGGTAATGGTGGATTTACCAGCCGCCGCGAATTGCGGCAGATAACGCGAGACAGGATCATCAAGCCCGAACCGCCCCTGTTCCCATAACCGCATGACGCAGGGCGCGGTTATGACTGGCTTGGTCAGGGATGCCATGTCGAATACCGTATCCCACGTCATGGGTTCGGCCATGGGGGTGACGGCGCGCCTGCCATATACGGCCCGATGCACGATCTGCCCGTCATGCCCGATGGCGCAGACAACCCCCGGCGCCTCGCCCTCGGTCACGGCCTGCCGCAGCCTGCGGTCCACGCCGCGCATGTCGGGGCTGGCGTGGTGGGCGCCGCGCGCATGGGGCGCGCAGGCCGTAACCGTTGTGGCGCCTGCCAGCATCAGGACATGACGGCGCTTCAGCCGGGTGGCGGCCGGGAAAACATGCATGTGCAAAGAGTCCGTTAAAAGACGGCATGCCAGATGCCTGATACAGAAATAATACCATTCTTGCCCTGCAATGACAACGATCTGTTTTTAATTCAGACCGGTATGGAGGCATATGCGGCAGCAGAGAAATGAAAAATATCTTTTAAATCCAACATGAAAGAAGTCCATATTATCGCAGGTCGGCTGCATTGACACGGAATTATGTTTCGATTCCAGATATTTTTTTTGGCTTTCATATGGTATTGATTCGGTCATATGATCTGCCTTTCTGACACGATGGAACCGGTATGTCCGCAATCGATATCTCGATTATCTGCATCTATTGCCTGACCCTGCCATTCATTGCATTCGCCCTGTCGGGGCGGCAGGATTCCGTTTCCACCTATGTAGGTGGCGGCCATGATCTGCCATGGTGGGTTATCTGCCTGTCCCTTGTCGCGACGGAAACCTCGACCCTTACCATCATCAGCATACCCGGCATCGCCTATGGTAGCGGCATGGTGTTCGTGGGGCTGGCGGTGGGTTATGTCACCGGTCGCGCGCTTGTTGCGTGGCTGTTTCTGCCCCGCTATTTTTCCGGGCAGGTCAGCAGCGTCTACCAGTATCTGGGCCATCGGTTCGGGCCAGCGATGGAGCGCACCGTATCTGCCACGTTCCTGATCATGCGCGTGCTGGCGGAAGGGATCAGGCTGTTTGCGGGCATGCTGCCGGTCGCGGCCATCCTGACATCCATGAACTTTCCCCTGCCGCAGTGGGTAATCATGCTGGTCATTGCAGGTCTCACGCTGTTCTATACGATGTTTGGCGGCCTGCGGGCCGTGGTGTGGTCTGATGCAATACAGCTTGCTGTCTATGTAACGGGAACGGCGGCCTGCCTGGGGCTGCTGTACCATCATGCAACAGACATGCAGATTCATGCGCTGCGCCACTCCAACAGGTTCCACCTGTTTCACAAATCTTCCTACTATTTTCTTGACCCCTATACTCCCTGTGCTGCCATGATCGGGGGGGCGATCATGGCCATGGCATCGCATGGCACGGATCAGCTGATGGTCCAGCGCGTTCTGGCCGCCCGCAATCTGACGGATGCCAGAAAGGCGTTGATCGGCAGCGGGTTCATGGTGGGGTGTCTGTTTGCCATGCTGTCGCTCGTGGGCATGCTGCTCTGGGCGCGCAATGATGAAAAACCGCTGGCTGCAATGGGGCTGCAGACATCGGATGCGCTGTTCCCCGCCTTTATCGTGCATGACCTGCCCCAGGGGCTTGCCGGGTTGCTGATTGCAGGCCTGCTGAGTGCGACCATGGGCTCCCTGTCCGCCACGCTCAATTCCATGACCAGCGCGACATTGCTGGATTTTGTCCTGCCCTGCCGGGCGCTGGCGCGTCGGGCTGGCCTGTCTGCGCTGGCCTTTGCCCGCGTGGTGACCATGCTTTGGGCTGTAGTGCTCGTGCTTGCCGCACTGGCCTTTGCCCACAGTCATGGGCCTGCGGTTGTCTTCGGCCTGTCGGTGGCGTCATGTTCATACGGGGCGATGCTGGGGGCTTTTGTGTTTGCCATGTTCAGTACGCGCGCGCGCACGCGGGAGATCCTGCCGTCTTTCGTCATGACCGTCGTTACGGTCTGCGGAGTCATGATGTTCTGGCGCCCTTATGGCGCGACGATCGCCTTTACATGGCTGGTTCCGCTGGGTGTCATCGTGATGTTTGTCTGTGGTCTGGGTTTGAGGGGCATTGGAAAGATCCGGCAATAATGGCGCTGCACGCCATTTACGCGCCGGGTCTATGCGCCTGATGTAATGAAACGGTCCGTGCTTCATCCTTGCGGGGCTTTGGTCAGGCCATTTTGTCTTTCGATTTTCTATTATGTTTCAAAAGGCTGTCTGCAATATACAGCCCGGCATTCCGGTTTTTCAGAGTATTGAAAAAACACCGGTCGTTTATTTTTATTTCCGAACAAAACCGGGCATGCCAGAGAAAGGGATATCAGTTTTTACAATCCGATATTTCCTGGTGGATGTATGCCAACCCTGAAAGAATTGAGCCCCATGGTTTCGATCGTGCATTGTGCTTTCCGCCTCGTCCGGAAATCATGCCCCGTGTTTGGTGTTCTGCTGGCATGTGTCACCCCTGCCATGGCTGGCCCGTCCACTCTTCCGCTGATGCCGCAGCCGCAGTCGGTCACGGTTATGGACCCTGCAACGCGGAGTATTGCGGGTGGCATCCGCATTGACTGGACGCAGGCGCCTTCACCGCTGCTGCGCCGCGCCGAACAGCGCTTTGTGGCGCGTCTGCGCAACCTGGCAGGACGGGCTGCCGAAGGTGCCCCGCTGACCTTGCATATCACGACCGGGCATGACCCTGCTTACCTGAGTGTTGATGAGAAGGAGGGGTACACACTCTCCACGTCCGCGCCAGACGGGATTTATCTCTCGGCTGCCGGGCCGGCAGGGGTTCTGCATGGTCTGGCAACGCTCCTGCAACTTGTCGAGCTTACGCCGCAGGGGGCGGTGCTCGGGCATGTCGACATACAGGATTCCCCCCGTTTTGCCTGGCGGGGGCTCATGATTGATGTGTCCCGGCATTTCATGTCGGTTGACACCATCCAGCGGCAGCTTGATGCGATGGAACTGACCAAGCTGAACGTGCTGCACTGGCACCTGAGCGACGGTACGGGGTTCCGGGTGGAAAGCAGGCGTTTTCCGCGTCTGCAGCAAGTGGGCGGGCACAACCAGTATTACACGCAGGAACAGGTGCGCGGTATTGTGGCTTACGCTGCTGACCGCGGGATCCGTATCGTGCCGGAATTCGATGTGCCGGGCCATACGCTTTCCATCCTGCAGGCCTATCCTGATCTTGCGGCGCAGCCCGTACCTACGGAGCAGGAAATACATCCCGTCTGCTCGATTACGGTAGATACGCAGAAGACCCAGACAAGCTGCAACAAGGTCTATAATCAGAACAATCCCGCCCTTGACCCGACCCAGCCGCAAACGCTGCGTTTTGCAACGGCGCTCTATGCCGAAATGGGCCGTCTTTTCCCCGACCGTTATTTCCACTCGGGCGGCGATGAAGTCGCGCCCCAGCAGTGGATGAACAATCCCGCCATTACACGGTATATGAAGGTGCATGGCTATCGTGATGCGCCAGCCCTCCAGGCCGCCTTTACCGCGCAGATCGAACAGGCGCTGGCCCGGCAGGGAAAAATCATGATGGGGTGGGATGAGGTCAGCGAGGCCCCCATCCCGCGTGATGTGGTGGTTGAGGCATGGCGTGGATCAAAATGGATTGGCTCCGCCACCCGGGCGGGCCACCCGGTTGTGGTCTCATCGGGGTATTATCTGGACCTTCTCAATCCGTCCGCAACGCATTATCAGGTTGATCCCCTTGACCCGAAAGCGGTCGGCCTGTCCCCCGCCGAGGTTGAAAAGGCCCGTGTGAAGCAGGGGCCAATGATCGATGCCTTTGCGCTGGACCCCAACGCACCGGCGCTTGACGCAGCACAGAGCCGGCTGGTCCTTGGCGGGGAAGCGCCATTATGGAGCGAGATCGTCTCGGATGAGATGGTCGATGCACGGCTGTGGCCACGTTCCGCTGCTATTGCCGAACGGTTCTGGTCAGATGCATCCGTGCGTGACGTAACGGACATGGAACGCCGCCTGCCGGTCGTGCTGCATGAGCTGAATATGATGGGACTGCAGTCGGAAAATCACCAGAACGACATGATTGCCCGCCTGGCTCCGCAGAACACGACGCCCCTGAAAGTCCTGACATCCGTCACCAGCCCGGTCAGAAACTATGCCATGAACCGCCTTGCCGCGCATGGTGGGGATGCCATGCTGAGTGCTCCGGCCGCGATTGCAAGCCCCGACAGCTTTGCCGCCATGAAATTCAACACGCTGGCACAGCGCTACATAAAAGGGGACCACGCACGCGCATCCGACCTGAAGGCAATGCTGGTGACCTATAAGGCCAATGATGCCGCCTATGCGCAGATTGCGACCACACCCGCGCTGCAGGAGGCAAGGGGCACTTCGCAAGAACTGGCAGAGGTGGCGCAAGTCGGGCTTGAAGCCATAAAAAGAAGAAGTCATGGCCGTCACTGGCATAAACGGGTCAATGCCATTCTGGCCAGGCAGGATGCGGCTTTTGCAGCATGCGCCGATGCAGTGGCAGCCCATACCATGCCCTTGCCAGCATCAGGCCTGCTGATTGATATCCTGCCCGGGCTGCACCTGCTGGTTGATCGTGCCCATTAACCCCCATCAGGATAACAGGCATCCTATGGGCTGGATGACAGACCGGGCCGCCTGAACCGGGAGAGGCCAGACCCCTGCACTGGCGGGGGCTGGCCCGCATGCCTGCCACGTTAGCAGGGTCGTGGCAGGCGTGGTGTCATCAACCATGACGGGCATGCGGCACGGCAGCCTGCATGCCCGCAGGCGGGAAGAGAGCGTTCATTCACTAAACAGGAACTGCCGGGTGGCAATGCCCGCAGCGCCGGTTGCCCAGCCGGTATGAGGGGTTTCACGCAGGTCCAGTGTCGTTTCCCAGTCGGGGCGGGGCATGATGTGGGTCTCCATGGTCTGGCGCAGGACCGCCCCGAACACACCTTCGCGGAACGGCAGGTCCAGCAGCACGACAACCTGACTGGGATCAAACAGTTGCACAAGCTGTGCAACCGCCATCCCCATTGCGCCGCCTGCCGTATGGAGAATGTGGAGGGCATCCGCATCGCCCTCCCGCGCCCGACGTTCCAGTTCCAGTGGCGTGGTTGGCAGCCCCTTCTGCTGGGCCATGGAGCGTATGGCCCGCAGGGAGGAGACCGTGTCCAGGCACCCACGCTTGCCGCAACTGCACGGGCGGTTGGTCTCGCGCTCATCTGGCCAGACGACTGTTGTATGGGATATTTCTCCTGCGCCCCCCTGGAAGCCACGGTGCAGTTTTCCATCAACGATATGCGCGCAGCCTATGCCGCCATCACCGACGATAATCATGCTGAAATCGGGACAGTCGCGCATGATGCCAAACAGATGCTCCCCCTGTATGAGGGCATTGGCATCATTTTCAGCAAAAACCGGCACGGACAGACGTTTTTCCAGTGGCGTGACGATATCAACATTACGCCATTCCAGCACGACCGACCGGTAGCACAGACGCCGGTCACGCGCGACAAAGCCGGGGAGGGCAATCCCCACCCCGCCGAGCGGGCCCGCCCGGTCGCCCGCCTGCGCCACCAGTTCCCGGATGCCGCGTTCGATATTTTCAATACATATTTCAGGATCGGATGCCCGCACGAACTCTTTCTGGGCAATGATTTCACCCAGCAGATCCGTCAGCAGAATGATGCTGGGGTCGGATTGCATGGATACACCGGCAAAACAGACTGAAACCGCATTCAGACCCAGCAGGATGGAGGGGCGCCCCTGCCCGAAAACCAGTTCGCGTTCACACAGGATATTACGATCCAGCAGTTCGCGGGTTAAGGCGGACATGGTTGCCTTGCTCAATCCCGTGATTTCCACGAGCTGGGTTCTGCTGACGGGGCCTAACGTGCTGATCGTACGGAGTACCCGGTATTGCCCTGATGTGAACATACGCACCCTTTCCAATATGATAGGGACTGTTAATTTTATTTGGTGAACAATATAAGCAAAGTTATTATGATTCTGGAACTTATTCAACGTTTTTAATGATTCTGGCTGGCTTTCCACGCCAGGCATGTAGCCATATACGGCTCTGGCAGGATCATATTCGTCGCGCGTGGGCATGAGGATGGCGTATGGTAGTATTATGTGCGGATGTAGGGGGGTCTTACATTGAATTTGCGCAATCCGATGCCTGTCACAGGCTGACACACCGGCGGCGCGTGCCGACACCCACGCAGGATCTGGATCTTTTTGTTGCCGCACTGGCCAGCATGGCGGATGGATATGACCGGGCCATTCCGCTGCATATCGCCATTGCCGGGGTATGCGCCCCCATGACCGGGCGGACGCGCGCGGCCAACATCCCCTGTATTTATGATGTGCCGTTGCGGCAGATCCTTATGCAGCGCCTGAAGCGGGATGTGCTGGTTGCCAACGATGCCCACTGTTTTGCCCTGAATGAAGCAATGCAGGGCGCTGGCCAGGGGCATGACATCGTTTTTGGGGTTATTCTTGGCACAGGGGTGGGGGGCGGCCTGATTATTCATGGTCGGCCCGTTATCGGGTCAGGTGGTCTTGCAGGCGAGTGGGGGCATGGTCCCTTCATTACTGACAGCGCCCTGCCTGGCCGTGCGCCCGTGCTGCCATGCCAGTGCGGGCAGCTGGGCTGCCTTGATACAATAGGCGGCGCGCGTGGCATTGAAAGACTGCACCTGTTCCTGCATGGGGAGGAACTGCCCGTCCGCCCGATCCTGACACATTGGGAAAACGGTGAGCCCCGGGCCATCGAGACAGTCAACGCATGGCTTGACCGTATGTCCGCTGGGTTGGCCATGGTGGTCAATGTAACCGGGGCTTCCATCATGCCGGTGGGCGGCGGTCTGGCCCATCAGGCCAGGCTGCTGCATGCGCTGGATGAGAACGTGCGCGGCCGCATCCTGCGGCATGATGCCTCGGCGCTGGTTGTGCCGGGGGCTTTGCCCGCAGAGTCCGGGCTTGCGGGGGCGTCGTGGCTGAAATCGTGAGGGTCGGGTCGCGATTTCGAACGATCATAAATGCCATCATTGCGATCAAATAATAAAATGCCTGACTGGCCCTCCCAGTTCATCCTCCCATATGGCACTTTATATCTGTTGCCGAATTAACACGCTGCCTGAATGCCCCCGTAAGGGTAAATGAATAATTCTCGTTCATGAAACCCTATGCTTTTCATTGAGAAAATTTTCCAGATGGCAAGAGATGAGGCCTAAATCGGGGCAGGGGAAATGACTGTATACTTTGTTTTTATAATAAAACTATCATAGGACAGATTCTGAACTATTGCGCCGGCACAGGCTGATCTGCATTATACGTTAAGGAAGCAAAACGTTTGTTTCGCAGCTTTTACTCCAAATGCAGGGATTCACGCTCATGAAGGTTTCGTACCGTAATCTATCCCTCTGTTGTACTATCTGGGCGAGTCTGGTGATCGTTCCCGCGTATGGACAGGTTTCGGCTGCGACGCGTAACGGATCTGTAAATACTTCTGCGGCCAAGGCCCGTGCAAAACCTCCGGCGGCTGCGGCACGGACAGCGGCACCGCCCGCGCCCCAGGTTGAACATATCACTGTCAGCCGGCACATTCCGCCCACGGCCAATGGCGTGACCAACCTGACACCGGGCGGCGGACTGATGCCTCCCCAGACCGCACCACGCTCACAAAGTGGCCTGACGCGTGACTTTATTGCAAAACAGGCACCTACGGCCAATATTGCCGCCCTTGTGGCGGATCTGCCAGGCGTCAACTTTTCCAGTCAGGATCCGTTTGGCCTGACGGGAAACAACATGACCATGCGTGGCATGACACAGGCCCAGATCGGGTATCTGTTCGAAGGGGCGCCAATGGCGGATCCCATCAATTACCAGCCTTACAGCAGCATGATGGTCGATTCAGAAAACCTGGGATCGGTTACCGTTTCACAGGGGTCGCCTGACCTTGATGCGCCCCTGTACAACGCAGTGGGCGGGCAGATTACGGCCACCGAGATCAATCCGTCGCATAAACAGCGCGGATTTGTGGATCTGGCAGGCGGCACACATAGCGCCAACAAGGAATTCATCCGTTACGAAACCGGAGATATCGGTAATACCGGTATTCGGGGCTTCGTGTCCTTTTCTCACACCAGTTATAATAACTGGCGTGGTCCGGGTGGACTATTCCGTTATCATGTCGATTCAAAATTTGTAAAAGAATGGGGCGATGGCAACAGCATTTCCGCCATCTTCTCCTATAACCGGCAGCAGCAGACCTCCTGGAGGTCGCCCACACTTTCCCAGTGGAACAAATATGGGGACAGCTTCAATTATTCAGGATCATTCACCCAGGGTGACCCGACATATTACGGGTTGCAGGTTACAAACATGAATGCCGAGACGGTTATCCTGCCGTCCCATTTTACATTGACCAAACACCTGAAGTTGCATGTCACTCCTTACTTTGAACATCAGTTTGGTCCGTCCAACGCAGGGGAGAACATTCCCACGACCGGCGGTTACATGGGCACCCAGCGTTATGACAGCCTGGTCGGCATACCGACCGGAAACGGATCGGTCCTGACCGAGGGCGTTGACCCGTGGGACCAGAAAAGCGGGTCGCTGAACATGTCGCTCGACTGGACAAGGGGCCATAACAAACTGTCAGTTGGATATTGGTACAACTATACATCCCATCAGGAACTTTCCACGTTCCGGCAGGTCTATGCCAATGGTTCGTATTCCAACAGCCCCATTATCGATGCCACGAACGGGCGCATCCTGACAGGCTATGACCTGAACTTCAAACAGCAGGTCAATACGCTTTTCATCGCCGATACCCTGAGCCTGCTGCACGACAGGTTGACCCTGAGCGCTGGCTTCCGGGCGGCAATGGTCAGCCGCACAGGCACGAACAACGTGCCGGGGGCGGATCCCTATTACAAGGCGGGCAATTACTTTGAGCCCCTGCCGCAGTTTTCCGCCAGTTTCAAGATCACGCCGCATGACCAGATTTTTGTCAACGGCACGACTGCCTTCCGTGCGCCAGCTTCGGTGGAGGCGTACAGCCAGATCTTTGACCCCAATAATTCACACGCAGTGGAACAGCCCGGATCGCTCAAGCCTGAATATTCCATCGGGGAAGAAATCGGCTTTCGTCATTCCGGTTTTGTTAACGTGGCGGTGTCCCTGTTCAATCTGAACATGACCAACCACCAGGTTACATCCATGAATTACATTCCGGGCACAACGCAGCTGATTTCCGAACCCATCAATATTGGTGGGCAGACATCACGCGGCATCCAGGCTGAAATCGGCCTGCGGCGCTGGCATCATATCAGCCCGTATTTCTCCGGTCAGTACCTGCATGCAACGATGGATAACAACTATAATGCCGGTGGCGGGAATTATCTGCCAACGGCCGGAAAGATTGCTGTTGAATCACCCAAATTCACCGGTGCGATCGGCCTGAATTATGATGACGGGCGCTTTTTCGGCAACTTTGCGCTGCGCTATGTTGACTCCCAGTACACGACGTTCATGGATGACGAAAAAATTCCGTCCTACATCACATCGGACATAACGCTGGGTTATCGTATGAAGAAGCTGGGTCCGGCAAAGGCGCCGCAGATACAGTTGAATATCATGAATATTGGCGATAACCATTATCTCTCGGGTGGCTCCAGCTTTACCAGCAATGCCCATCCGGTCAACACCGTCGCGGGTGGCCTTTACAGAAGCAGCACGGGCGGGGCGAGCACATCCGCGCCCATCTATCTGGTAGGAGGCGCATTCGCTGCCATGGTTTCGGTATCGGCAGGGTTCTGAGCAGAACCCTGCGGGCTGGGAAAGCGGTTTTACCATCGGTAAAGAGAGGAGGGGCTATTGCCCAGGTTATACCCACAAAGCCCTGCGGGACAGTATGGCTGGCGGCCCATCGTCATTATCGCCTGCCTGTTTTTCATCATCGGCTTTGTAACATGGCTCAATGGCCCCCTTATCACTTTTGTGCAGGTTGCCTTTAACCTGAGCACGATCAGCGCTTTTCTCGTGCCGATGTGCTTCTATCTGTCCTACCTGTTTTTTCCTTTGCCCGCGACGTTGCTGACCCGATGGACCGGCCTGAAAGGAGGACTGGTTGTTGCACTTGTCGTTCTTTCGGCCGGGGTCGCCATTTTTGGTGAATGTGTCAGTATACGTGTGTATCCTGGGGCGCTGAGCGGGCTGTTTGTCATGGGGGCGGGTCTGTCGTTACTGCAGATCACCATAAATCCATATGTAACGCTGCTCGGACCGACGGAAAAAGCGGCCCAGCGCATTGCTATCATGGGTGTGGCCAACAAGATTGCGGGGATTGCGGCCCCCGTTGTCCTTGCTCTGCTAGTCATGCGGAATCTTGGCGATATTGCGGGGCAGGTCAGGGCCGCACCGGATATGGCGGCACGCAACCATATCCTGGATCAGTTTGCTCATGCCGTACAGATTCCGTATTTCATTATGGCGGCCGTGCTGCTGGCCCTGGCCATCGGGCTGGCGCGTTCGTCCCTCCCGCCTATCGATATTGCCGGCACATCCCGCCCGGATGCGCCTGCGCCGGAAACATCACGCCGGTCCAGATCATTCCGTCTGGGCTTCGGGGTGCTGTGCATGTTTGTTTACGTCGGCACGGAAGTCATGGCGGGGGATGCCATTGGCGTATATGGCGGCAGCCTCGGTATTCCGCTTGACCAGACCAAGTTCTTTACATCCCTGACCCTGACGGCAATGATGGGGGGATATGTGGTGGGCATGCTGCTGGTGCCACGTGTCTTTTCGCAGGAGCGCTATCTGGGCCTGTCTGCGGTGGCTGGCGTCATATTATGTGTACTGAGCTGGCTGACACATGGCTATGCTTCGGTTCTGTGCGTGGCGCTATGTGGTTTTGCGAATGCCATGATCTTACCTTCCCTGTTCCCCATTGTTATTTCTGATGTGGAAGATCGTGGGGCACAGGCGACCGCCCTGCTGGTCATGGCGTTTTCAGGCGGTTCGGTCATTCCGCAGGTCTTTGTCCAGATTGCGCCCGCCATAGGCGTGCAGGCTGCCTTTGTGGGGCTGGCGGTTCCATCCTATCTGTTAATCATATTATATAACATTCTCATGCAGCGCCATAAGCGGGCGCGTGTCGTGCCGGTCATGATGGTCGAGTCATGATACCCTATCGCGGGTTGTATATTTATCCGTGGGATATTCTGGACCAGGATGATCTGGCCAGCTTCGCGGTGCGCATGCGTAACATGGGCATCAATACGCTATGCGTTGCTGCAACTTACCATGCCGGGAAATTCCTGCGCCCCCATGGCCGGAGCCAGAAAGTATTCTTCCCGCAGGATGGCGCCACATATCTTCCCGTCCAGCCATGGGGGAGCGGTATCAGCCCCATCATCGCAACACAAGGGCTGAGAATGGAGGCGCTGCAGGGCCTGCACGCGCAGGGCCTGAAAGTGGCGGCATGGACCGTGCTGCTGCACAATACGGCGCTGGGTACGCAGTATCCGCAATTCACCTGCCATAATGCGTTTGGGGATAGCTATCCTTACAGCCTGTGCCCCTCTCACGAAGCCGTGCGGGAATATGGCGTCAATCTGTGCCGGGAAATGGGCGCGAACCCCTATATCAGCCAGATCATATGCGAAACCCCGGGCTGGCAGCCGTTCCGGCATGGCTTTCACCATGAAATGAGCTTTCTTGCGCCCCATATGGGGGCCGATACCCTGCTGGGATTATGTTTTTGCAGTGCCTGCATGTCACGGGCGGCGAAAGATGGGGTCAATGTTACGGCGTTGCGGCAGCGTGTGGCGGCATATCTGTCGCGTTACATGGACCGCCCCGATGACAGCCCGGCTGCCGATGACGCCGGGCGGCTGATGCAGATGCTGGTCTGTGATGATGACCTGCGTGATTTCCTGCGCTGGCGTTGTGGGCAGGTTACGTCCTTTGTGGCGCAGATACGCGCGGCAGTCCGTCAGCCCGTAGGGGTATATGTAATCCCGTCCGTGATGGAAAATCCGGTTCTGTCATGGGTGGAAGGCAGTGACCTCCATGCATTGTCGCGCGTGTGCGATGGGCTGGAAGTCTGCCTGTATGGCGGTAATACGCGCGCAGCCCTGTCCCGGCTGGCCGATATTCGGGACATTATTGGCATTCAGGGCAAGCTCCGCACCGTTTTGCGACCTGCATCATGTGATTTCGACACTGCCGCGGCCTTTGTGGCTCATGTCCAGGCCTTGGGCAGTAGGGGCGTGGAGGAGTTCGGTTTTTATAATTTTGGTCATCTGCGTCGGGAAAACCTGCACTGGATCGATCAGGCAGTTCACGCCGTGCAGGCACAGGTACTGCCGTTGTGAATACTGGATGGAGACTATAATGAAGATTGTCATTTGCCCCAATGTTGAACAGGCGACGTTGCTGGCGGCCCGGGTCATGGAAGATGCCCTTCGCCAGACGCCAGACATCACGCTCGGTCTTGCCACCGGCCGCACGATGGAAAAGGTCTATGCCGCCCTTGTGCAGGCACACCGCGACAGGGGGCTGGATTTTTCACACTGCCAGTCATTCAATCTGGATGAGTATGTCGGCATATCCCCTTCATCCACGCAGTCTTACCGCGCCTATATGCATACGCATCTGTTTTCACGGGTGAACATCGCCCTGTCCGCCACGCATGTTCCTGATGGCATGGCAACGGATCTCGCGGCACGATGCGCCGGATATGAAAAGGCCCTGCATGCCTGCGGCGGCGTGGGGCTCCAGCTTCTGGGGCTGGGCGAAAATGGCCATATCGGTTTTAACGAACCATTTTCCGCGTTTACGTCACGCACCCGTGTCGTAACGCTGGACCCCGCCACGCGCGAACAGAACCGGAGCATGTTCGATGATGACCTTGCCCAGGTGCCCTATCATGCCGTGACAATGGGGGTGGGGACCATCCTTGATGCAAGGCGCATCGTGGTGCTCGCAACGGGCGCGGCCAAGGCGCGTGTTGTGGCGGATATGATCGAAGGCCCGCTTACGGCCAGCATCAGCGCGACAGCCCTGCAGATGCATGCCAACTGCCTGGTCATTACCGATGAAGCCGCGGCCACGGCACTCACCCGTCGGGCCTTTATTGACCATCTGATGCAACACGACGCGGAATTGCAGGGCCTTCTGTCCTGAATGGAGGAAAGCTTTGCATGACTGGCTATTTTTTCAGGATGATGACGACTGATGGATGATGCAGTTCTGGCTGTTGATGGTGGGGGCACGCGAACGCGCGCCGTTATCGTCGGGTCTGACGGGCATGTGCTCGAACATCGCCTTTCCGGTGGCAGTAACGCCTACGATAAAGCCGATTGGGCGGAGACCCTGACGGGGCTGCTGCAGCGGGTGGACAGATACCGCCTGCGTGCGGCAACCATAGGCCTTGCGGGTTATTGTGCCGAACGCCCCTCATCGCACATGCAGGAAAAGGTCATCCTTGATGCCCTTGGGCCGGATGTGCGCATTGGCATGTGTTCGGATGTGGAAATCGCCTGTGTCGGCGCCTTTCTGGGCGGGCCGGGCATCCTTGCGCTTGCGGGTACGGGGTCGGTCATATGGGCGGATGACCACCGCCATGCGCCATTACGTATCGGCGGGTGGGGATACATGCTCGGTGATGAAGGCAGCGGCTACTGGATTGGCTGCATGGCCATGCGCAGGGTCGTGCAGTATATTGATACGCGCCATGCGCCGGATGCCGATTTCGCCACGCGACTGCTGCAGGCCCTGGACCTGCCGACCGACCCGGACCGGGCGGGCGAGGCGTTGCTGGAGTGGCAGAGGGTGCAGCCCCACCCACGCTCCGCCATTGCCGCACTGGCCCATGTGCTGGACCGGCTGGCCAATGATGGCAGTGCCGATGCCCGGTCCATTCTTGTCGATGCGGCGCAATACCTGTCCGCGCAGGTCCGGGTGGCGCGTGATCGCCTGCAAGTGGTCCTGCCATGGAGCTACGGGGGCAGCGTCTTTCACAGCCGGATTGTCATGGACCAGATGACGCAGCTCCTTGGTGAACGGCCGCATATTCCACAGTTGCCCCCCATTGGTGGCGGGATCATACGCGCTGCCGCGCGTGCGGGCTGGAACATGGACGCGGCATGGCTGAACCGGCTGGACGCCGATCTGGCGCATAAATACTGAAAGCGGAAAAAACCATGAACATCAGTGGACAGCTGGTCTGTGCCGATCAGATCCTGCCCGGCACGATATCCTTTGACACGTTGATCGGGGATATATCAGCACGGCCCGATGCCCCGCAGCGCTATATCCTGCCCGGTTTTATCGACGGGCATGTCCACGGAGGTGACGGGGCGGATACCATGGACGGGGTCGATGCGATCCGGCGCATGTCCCGCTTTCATCTATCCCATGGCACCACGACCATCCTGCCCACCACCATTACGCGGCCCTGGTCCGATGTCATGGATGCGCTCCGGGCGGTGGTGGAAGTGCGGCGCACGGGCAACCCCAATGGTCCCTGTATCCATGGGGCGCATCTGGAAGGGCCGTTTGTCAGCCCGCATCGTCTTGGTGCGCAGCCGCCTTTTGCAATAACGCCGGACCCGGAGCATGTAACGCAGGCCCTGTCGCTGGATATCGTGCGTGTCGTAACGCTTGCGCCAGAACTGGAACACGCGGATACCGCTATCGATGCCTTTGCCAGGGCCGGGGTCCGGATCAGCCTGGGGCATAGCGTGGCGGATTATGAAGGTGCACGGCAGGCAATCTGCCGCATCTGCACCGCAGGCGGTGTAACGGGTGCAACGCATCTGTTCAATGCGATGAACCCCATAGAGGGCCGCCGCCCCGGGCCGGTAACCGCCCTGATGTGTAGTGATGCCACATACGCCGAAATGATTTACGACACGCATCATGTCCATCCTGCCTCCTTTCATCTGGCACGGCAGATGATGGGGTCAAGGCTGCTGTTCGTAACCGATGCCATGCGGGGAGCGGGCATGGGCGAGGGGCAAAGCCAGCTTGGCGGCCAGACGGTTCATATTGCCAACGGCACGGCCCGGCTCGAGAATGGCACGCTGGCGGGCAGTATCCTCACGCTTGATGTTGCGCTGCGTAACGCGGTGCAGGCAGGCGCATCCCTGCCGCAAGCCGCCGGTCTGGTCAGCGGGAATGCCGCGCGCTACCTCGGCCTGTCAGACCGGGGGGAGCTTACCGTCGGGCGGCGGGCCGATTTTGTCGTGCTGGACCGTGATCTGCACATCGAGGAGGTCTGGGTGGCGGGGCAACGCCTGCACTGATTGGGGTATGACCGCACCTGCCCGGCAGGCCGTGCGGAAAAGGGAAAGATCCCTCAGCGCACGGCCCTGGGCCCATTGCTGCATGGAGCGTGTCGGGCGCCGTTCCGGGCGGATTATGCCTTTTCTCGTATTTCGCAGCATATCCTGTCCCTGTTGCGTAATGAAATGGCTGTTGACCTGACAACGCGGCCAGCCTGAAGGGCAGTTGCCACAAAACGCAGCTATACTGTCCGGGCGATGCAGTATTTTTATTCAGAACAGGCATGGGCATTTCAAGAATGCGCGCTCATGTGATTTTTACATTATTTTACATGTTCGAAAATTAGCAAGCCGGGATGAACCTTTCCCCAGGTCCATTCATTTAAATGGTGAAGATGGGCAAAGTTGCCTTGTGCTGGAGGAATGGGGCTACCCTGAAATTATCTTGTAAGACCATGGTGGTGACGGCCAGGTATAGAACAATGTACGATATTGACAGGACCAGAAGGGCGCATGCTGTCACCCTGCACCCGCGAAAAATAGACCAGGGATAATCATGGAAAAGCAGATTCATTCAATTTTAGAGCAGTTGGACGGATTACTTCCTCTCATACTGGAGTATGCAAGTCAGTTTCTGCTGGCTCTGATCGTTCTCTTTGTGGGCTGGAAGCTTGTCAACGCCGTAACGCGGGCCATGGGCCGGATGATGGAGGCCAGCCATATAGAGCCCACATTGCGCGGATTTCTGCTGAGCGTGGTCGGGCTGTTTCTCAAGGCCCTGCTGCTGATCAGTGTGGCATCCATGGTCGGCATTGCAACAACATCGTTCGTGGCCGTTCTGGGCGCTGCGGGTCTGGCGGTTGGCATGGCGCTGCAGGGCAGCCTCGCCAACTTTGCCGGTGGCGTGCTGATCCTGCTGTTCCGTCCATTCAAGGTAGGGGATTCAATTACGGCAGGTGGCAGTTCAGGAACGGTTACATCAATCGAGATGTTCCGTACCGTGCTGCTCGATGCCAATCACGAGATTATTTATGTGCCCAATGGTACATTATCAAACAATATCGTGATTAACAGTTCAGAGTCAGACCGGCTTGCGGGCTCGGTCAGCCTGCTGATTGATTACAATGATGATCTGGACAAGGCGCGCGCCCTGCTGCTTGGCCTTACGGAGAATGACGCGCAGGTGCTCAAGAACCCCGCGCCTTCTGTTTCCTTCCTGCCAAAACCTGCAAACATTCAGGTCACGCTGGGGTTCTGGTGCGCGCCGGGCAACGTGTCAGGACTGGTTGCGAAATATTCCGAAGCCTCGATCAAGGTGCTTCAGAAGGAAGGATACCGTCTTGGGGTCACGGCGCGTAGCGCTGCATGACCAGCGACAGGGGCCTGTGTTTAAAATCAGAATGCAAATCTGCTGAAAACCGGGCAGTTCAATTTGCTGTCAGGGTTACTGTCGCTCCGTGCAACGGCTCTTTATGATCGCCCCTCTTTGCAAGAGAAATGGAGAGTTCTCCTCATGACTACCCTTGGTTTGGTCGATATGGAGCAGCGCGGCAAGGTGGCTTTGTTTCCATCCTTCGGTCCCGGGCGGGGCGATCTGATGGAATTCCGCCGCGATCTGGTCAAGGGAACGACGGCGCTCCTGAAGTCCGGATCGGTCGATTATGAGGCGCGACTGGTTCCGGGGCCGGACGGGGCGCCCGATGTGCGTGTCATCATGTTCCGACCATCAGAAGTCAAGGGAGCCATGCCAGCCATCCTCTATGTCCATGGCGGTGGCATGATTGCCGGCACACCCGACATGCAGGCCGGTATGCTGGAGCGACTGGCATCACAGACAGGCGCCCTTATCGTCTCGGTTGATTATCGGCTTGCGCCCGAGACGCCTTTTCCCGGTGGTCTGGAAGATGTCCATGCCGCACTGGTGTGGCTGCATGACTGTGCGGGCGCACTGGGTGTCGATCCCGATCGCATCATGGTCATGGGCGATAGCGGAGGGGGGTGCCTGGCAGCTGCCACGGCCCTTCTGGCACGTGACCGTGGCAAGGTGAAATTGCGCGCACAGGTTCTGATCTACCCAATGCTGGACCTGCGCACGGGTGGAGCGGACGCGCCTTCCGATGATCCCATGACTGGGGAATTTGTATGGACACGCACCCAGAACCAGTATGCATGGTCTGCCGTGCGGGGAGACCTGGCGGCTGATGATCCAGGATTTGGCTATCTCTCGCCCGCTTTCATGCTCGACCTGTCGGGGCTGCCGCCAACATTCATTGTTACTGGTGCGCTGGACCTGTTTCGTGATGAGGATGTGACCTTCGCCCGCCGCCTGTGGCAGGCAGCCGTACCGACCGACCTGATTGTTTATGCAAACGCAGTGCACGGCTTCGACCTGCTGCCTTCTTCCCTTGCCGAGCGTGTCCGTCATGACGTGGTGAAAAATGTGCGTCGGCTGCTGTAACACGCATGTTTCTGGCGGGTTGATTTCAGGAAGAACAACGTGCCGGTGCCGTCGGGCATCATGAAAAGAGACGAGTGTGGAAGCTGTTATCGTCAGGCCCTTGCGCCCAGAAGATGGCAGGAGCGCAGGAGAAATATTTTTTTTGATGCCGTTCACCATGGCACTGTAAGATACCATATGCCCGAACAGCGAAGAGCCTGGGCCTGGGTTTCCTCCGATCCGTCCGGGTGGAGTGAAAGGCTTCTCGGTGTTGACGGGTTTATGGCAGAGCTGAACGGAGTGCCCGTAGGTTTCATGACGATTGACCCATCTGGCTACATTGATCTTGCTTTTGTTGGTTCAGGCGTATTGGGCATGGGCGTGGGAGGTAATGATATCAGGCTGTCGAGGGGTGCGCCGTAGGGCTTGCCATCGTCCGCCTGACCACAGAGGCAGGCAGAAAGGCCAGGCTATTTTTCGAGGCACAGGGCTGGACCGTAGAGCGGGAGCAGGTGGTTTTTGGGCACGATGTGCCACTTACGAACGTCAAAATGGCAAAACGGCTGAGAGATTGAACATGGCGGCTGCCTTTTGTGACCAGAACGCTGCCATGCCGATGGAGTTAACGCCCTATAGCATGAACCATACGCTGCCGCAGGTGCATCAGAGGTGGCAAGCGTCATACCGTCACGGTTTCATGTTTATGCTTGAAAATGCCGCAATACATCCGCATCAGGTCGTGCCGTAAAGCGGGTTATGGTAACCTGTTCTGGCTTTTATGGGAAAGGATGGGGGCATGTCCATTCGTATCGGCATCGCGGGCTGGTCGACCTTTTCCTCAGTGGCTAAAGTCTTGCAGTTGCCCGTTACTGGTTCGCAACTTGAACAGTATGCCGCCTATTTTACGTCTGTCGAGATTAATTCCAGTTTCTATCGTCCCCATCGGCGCACGACCTACGTGCGCTGGGCCGCAAGCGTGCCGCCCGGGTTCCGCTTCTCCGTTAAACTGCCCCGCACCATCACGCATGAACGCCGTCTGGTCGACTGTCAGGCGCTGATCGAGCGATTTGCCGAGGAAACGGATGGCCTTGGTGAAAAATGCGGCCCTATCCTGGTTCAGTTTCCCCCCCAGTTTTGCCTATCCCGGTGATATCGCCGTGCGTTTCTTTCATGATCTACGGGCCAGGTTTGCCGGGGCCATCGTTGTGGAGCCCAGACATGAAAGCTGGTTTCGCCCAGCGATAGACCATATGCTGGCAGGGTTGCAGATAGCACGCGTGGCAGCGGATCCCGCCCGCCCGGCTTTTGCTGCACAGCCGGGCGGGTGGCGTGGGCTTGCCTATTTCCGGCTGCATGGCTTCCCGGACATCTATAAGTCACGTTACACACGGGAAGCTGTTGAGGCCCATGCAAAAGTCGTTACAGCCCTTGCCGCACGCGGCACCGAGGTCTGGACGATCTATGACAACACCACGTATGGGGCTGCCGTGCATAACGGGTTCGAACTTATGGCAGCCTGCGCTGGCGGTGCTGGAGAATAATGCATTTTACCTTTTGCCATGAAGTGTGGAGATGAGATTCAGGGTTTGCCTGGATTGTTCCTGAGGCCTCTGGTGATTTGTCAAGTTGTTATCGCTCATAATATAATTTTAGAATAGCATATTGCTGCCCCGGTAGATGAACTCAAGGCCTGACAGGCACTGGTTCCTTGCCATGAAGCAGAAACTGGAAACCACAAAAGCCGGAGACCCTTGCAGATTGCGTAAACAGATTGTCGTGCCGGTCTCTGGAATGGTCAGAAACAGCATGGGTTTCAGGTATTGCCATCTGCGCAGCCTCGCAAAATTTACGATTGAATGGCCCCTCGTCGCACGTGTCTGTAACTGCCAAAGAGCGGCACGGCGGCATGATCTCCAAAATGCTTAATCCGACAGTGAAATCAACACTTTTGACTGGCGCAATAACACCTGCAGCACAAAGCCAGTCATATGAGCCGGGAAGAAAAAAGTATCTGTTCGACCCGGACTGCCCGATGATGAAGCCGGTTATCCTGTCCGCATGCTGGTCAATGGGCGGTCCATTTTTTACGACAGGTCAATCCTGTCCTACAATTATTATCATATCGAGACTGAAAGACATTCTGTCATCGTCGCTGATGGCATGCTGACCGAAAGCTATCTTGACACCGGAAACCGTCGCGCTTTCCAGCAGGCAGGCAATGTGATCAGAATTGGACACAAGCCCCGGAATTGGCAGGATGATGCTGCTGCTCCACTGGGCGTCAGTCGTGATTTTGTCGAACCCATTTTCCGCCAGATCGAGGAACACGCAGTAGAGGCAGGGCAGGCAATTAAGTCTGACGCGCCAGTCCTTGATGAAGATCCCGACCTGTACCTGATTACGGAAACGGGTGGCATCATCCGCAAGATGCGCGATGCAAACGGATATGCTTTTTTCATGATCCCCGCCGGGGTCGAAAACGTAAAAATCATGTCACGCACCAGCAGACCGTCTGACATGATCGGACCTTATGTCGATGACCGTCGCCAGCTAGGGGTACTTATCAAGGATATCAAGTTGTTTGAAGGGAATACGGCACGCCCCATTTCCACCCATCTTGCCAGTGACGCACCCGAGGGGTGGTATGATGGCTGGTATGCACCCCGCAACGTTCCCTGTCGCTGGACGGACGGCCAGGCCAGCCTTCATCTGGGGCAGCGTCACCCGACGCTGATGGGGCTGCTCTGTCTCGAAATTGTTGCAGGCGGGCCGTATATCATCAAGAACAGGGATGTGTCTGCATCCATTTCCATTCCTCTGTCCCTCACAGCCTGAAAACCTTATCCCTGCATCTGATCAGGGTGCAGGAACCGGTTTCAAGGCATGGATAATACAGTGTTTACCCTGAAATCCGACCAGAATATGGCCCGCAAACCCAACGTTTCCAGTGGTTGTAAGGCGTCCTGTGCAGGCTCATGCCCCGTGGCGCATCATGGCGGCGCACACCATTGTGGTTTATTAAAATGATCCTGCCCGGCGCGCGATGATCGCCCGCTCGGCAGTGGCCATGGCTTTTTGGAAGAAGCGGTCGCATATCGGCCATCTGCGTCAGTAGAGGTCACTCATCGTCAGTCTCATCACGAAGCCTGAATCAAAATTTCAATGGGTCCTGCGTTCAGGGCCTATTATGGGACTGGCAGATTTCGAGTGGTATCCCGGCGGCTTTCAGTTTTTCATGCATGGCGGGTCCAATCCGGGCATCCGTCAGCACATGATCGAATGCATCAAGACCGGCCAGTCGGTAGAGGCCACCCTTGCGGAATTTTGAACTGTCCACCAGCAGGACCCTCTGATCACAGATTTCCATGAGGATACGCTTGATCTTGATGATGTCCGGGTTGTTCTGGAAGGCGGTACCGTCGTGGATGACGGACGTGGACAGGAACATTGTATTGGCATGCAGGCCCTGTGCCGCCTGTTCGCATATCAACCCGAAAAAGGCATTGCGGGGCCGGTTGTAATCGCCCCCCAGGCAGATCAGGCGCAGGTCAGGGTAGGGGGCCAGTGCCTGGATCACGCCCATGGCGTTTGTGATGATGGTCAGGGGAGCAAGCGCAGGCAGCAGGGGCAGCATCTCGGCTACGGTGGTTGAATCATCCAGCACAAGGATCTGTTCAGGCCGGATCAGCGATATGGCGCGGGCAATGATGGCCTGTTTGCCCTCTCTGGCAAGGGCCGTGCGGTAGCTTACGGTCTTCTGCGTGGCGGTGCGGTTGCGCAGGGCAAGGCCGCCATGCAGCTTTTCCACCAGTCCCTGTTGGGCCAGGGCGTTGGCATCACGGTGAATGGTCATGCGGCTGACGTCAAAATGTGCGGCCAGCGCATCAATGGTGGCGTTACCCGTTTCAAGCAGCAGCTCAAGGATGCGTTGCTGGCGTGCCATGTTGTCGCCCCGCCGGGCGGGGCGGGTAGACGCCAGGGAATGTGACAGGCCCGTGTTATCGGTCATACTGGAAATCGATCTTCATCCGCAGGTCAACAGGAAGGCGCGTAGCGTAAGGAATACCTGTTACGGTGTCACATTCAATGTGGCTTTCGCAATAACTGCCCTTTCTTTTGAGCGCAATCCGATCCGGTTCCCGATATCCGGGATCACATAAATATGCGTTATACATAACATTATATATGTTATATATAACATAGTGAATCCATCACCCTTTTGCTGGATATCGGGAGGTCAGGGATGCGCCGGGACTTCATCATCGGAATAGACTGTGGTTCGACCACGACCAAGGCGGTCATTTTCACCCCTCAGGGCCTGATCGTGGGAACGGGGCGCAGCCGCGTGGCACAGCATATGGAGCGCCCGCACCATGTCGAACGCGACATGGGCGAGGTATGGCAGGGCGTGGCCGGGACCATCCGCATGGCGCTGGATGATGCGGGGCTGGATGGTCAGGCCATTGCCGCGGTGGGCGTAACGGCGCATGGCGATGGGGTGTTCCTGCTGGACCGCATGGGCAACCCGCTGGGGCGCGGGATCATGTCGCTCGACAGTCGCGCAACGGGCCTGCATGACAGGTGGCGCGAGCGCGGGGTGCTGGACCAGCTTGTGCCGCTGGCGGGGCAACGGCCTTATGCCTATTCCGCCAATACCCTGCTGGCATGGATCCGTGCACATGAGCCCGAGCGTTATCATGCCATCGGGGCCATCCTGTTTGCCAAGGACTGGATCCGGCTGTGCCTGACGGGGGAGGTCGCAACAGACATAACCGAGGCCAGCACGGCCTTTACCGATCTGCATACGCAGCAGTACAGCACCGCCATTCTGGATATCCTGGGGCTGGAAGGCATGCATGACTGCCTGCCGACCATGCTGGATTCCTGCGCACGCGCGGGGACGGTTACGGCCAGTGCCGCTGCGGCAACGGGCCTGCTTGCGGGCACGCCGGTTTCAGCCGGGTTGCATGACGTAACGGCCGCCGCCGTTGGCATGGGCCATACACAGCCGGGCGACATGTCGCTTACAGCGGGCACATTTTCCATAAACGAGGTTTTCCGCGACAGGCCTGTCACCGGAGAGGGGTGGGCCTGCCGCGCAGGTTACCGTCGGGGATTGTGGAACTGCATGGCGATCTCGCCCGCGTCGTCCAGCAATCTGGAATGGATGGCGCGTCTGCTCCTGCCCGGCAACGGGGATGCCACGACGACACTGATGCATGAGGTAGAGGAACGCCTGACCGCCGTCCGTCAGGCGCGAACGGTCCCTCTTTTCCATCCTTTCCTGTTCGGCTCCCCTTATGCGGCGCCTGCCAGCGCATCGTTTTTTGGCGTACAGTCCTGGCATGACCGGACCGATCTGCTGCAGGCGATGGTGGAAGGCATGGTGTTCAACCATCGCATGCATGTCAGCGCCCTGTGCCAGACGGGACCGGTGGCGCGCGTGGGCATATCCGGTGGCGGCAGCGGCCAGCCTGCAATCGCGCAACTGTTTGCGGATGTGCTGGACAGGCCGGTTGATGTCTCCTCCGTGCGGGAGGCAGGCGCACTGGGCGCCGCCCTGACCGGGGCGGTGGCGGTTGGCATGCAGCCGGATCTTGAACGGGCGGTGGCGGGGCTGAACGTATTGCTGCGGACCTATGACCCGCAACCGGCGCAGGTAGCGGCGTATGACGGCATATATCACCGTTACGTGGAGCTGGCGCAGGCCATGTGCCCGTTCTGGCGTGCACTGTATGATACGTCACCCCCGGCACCATCACACCCGGAGGCTGTATCCGGGGCGCATCCCGCCCTGCATCTGCGTGCTCATCATGCGACAGCCATGGGTGGGATTCCCTCATGAATACCGCCCAGTCGCCCGTGCAAGACTATGATGTCATCATCATCGGCGCCGGGATCAATGGCGTGGGGCTGATGCGTGAACTGGCCGTGCAGGGCGCGCGTGTGCTGCTGGTGGACCGGGCGGATATCTGCAGTGGTACCTCCAGCGCCCCATCGCGCCTGATCCATGGCGGACTCAAATACCTTGAAACCGGGGAGTTCCGCCTGGTCGCGCAATCCACGCTGGAGCGTAACCTGCTGCTGCGCAATGCGCCGCATGTTGTCCATCCATTACCCACCACCGTGCCGGTCCGGTCATGGTTTGGCGGGATCGTGCCTTCCGTGCGGCGCTTCCTGCGGCTGGGCGGAAAAATGACCGACCGGGGCGCGCTTGTGCTTGAACTTGGCCTGCAGATCTATGATTTTCTTGGTCGGCATGCCCGCGTCATGCCCCGGCACCGCCTGTTTTCAGGGGCGCGGACCCGTGCGCGCTGGCCACATATGAGCCGCACCGTCATGGCCTGCGCGCAGTATTATGACGCGGCGATCAGCCAGCCTGAACGGCTGGGCTATGAATGCGTGCATGATGCATTGCGCGCACAGGAGGGATGTCGTGTCGCGACCTATACCCGCGTTGAATCCTTTCACGATGGCATCGTGGCGCTGCATGACCTGTCACGCGGGCAGTCATGGCAGGCACGGGCTCCCGTCGTGGTCAATGCGGGCGGTGCATGGATCGATCAGGTCAATGCTGCCCTTGGCGTGTCCACCCGTTATATCGGCGGCACAAAGGGGGCGCACCTGGTGCTGCGCCATGACGGGCTTTTGCATGAACTCGATGGGAACATGGTGTATTTCGGCACGCCAGATGGGCGTATCTGCCTGGCCTATCCCTTTCTGGGCCATGTGCTGGTAGGGTCAACCGATATTCCTGTCTCCGATCCCGACGCGGCCGTCTGCACCGATGCGGAACAGTCCTACATGCTCGATATGCTGGGCGCCCTGTTCCCCGGTTTCCTGTTTGATGCATCCGATGTGATCTACCGGTACAGTGGCGTGCGGCCCCTGCCAGCCAGTAACGCGTCTGACCCCGGCGCGATCAGCCGTGACCATATCGTGCATGAAGACCGGTTGGGACCGGTCGCGCTGTTTTCCCTGGTGGGTGGGAAATGGACAACGTTTCGCGGCCTGGCGGAGGAAGTGGCGGATACCATCCTGCCCCGTCTGGGCCGGGTGCGGCAGGTTTCCACCCGGTTACTGCCAATCGGGGGAGGACGCGGTTATCCCCGCCCCACGGATCTGGATGCCCATATTGACCGTTTTGCCGCAACCAGCACCATTCCGCGTGAACGCGCGCGCGTGCTGTTTGACCGGTACGGCACGCTGGCGGTGGAAATCGCGCGGTTCTGCGCTCTTGGGCCTGATGCACCCCTGAATTGCCTGCCGTCCTATACCCGCCGGGAAATCATGTTCATCGCACGCAATGAACAGGTCCGGCATGTCGCGGATATTCTCTATCGCCGCACCACCATTGCCATGTCCGGCGCGTTAACGCCTGACGTCACGCACGAAGTGGCGGGCATCACGGGCGAAACCCTTGGGTGGGATGCCGACAAAATCCAGCGTCAGGCCCGTGATGCCTGGCAGGAAGCCGAGACCCGACATCATCTCGCCGCCCGCGAGAATGCCCCCAGATTCATGCAGCCCGAACCGATCGGAGCCTGAACAATGAACCGCTATGAAACCAAGATTGCCCGCATGGCCGCCGGGACCGACACGCGCGCCGACTTTATCCTGGCCGATGCGAAGGATGCCGACATGGCGGCAGGCATCAGCGCCATGGGGCGCAACCGCACCATGGGCGGCCTGTCGCCCTATCGCGGCCGGGATGAATATCTGGATGATATCCGCGCGATGCTGGAACTCGATGTGGTCGATATCATGCTGGTCTCAGCCTCCACCCTGGAAACGCTGGTGCACGAAGGCGCTTTTAACAACAGCCGCGTGCAGCCCGCGATCCGTGCCAATGATACCACCGACCTGTGGCGCGGGCGGGGCAGCCCCTATACCACCCAGCGCTCCGTGCCTTTTCGCAGCGCATCACTGGCCGGTGCGCAGACCAGGCTCGGCCTGTATTCCATGACCTTCAATGGCAATGCGGAACACGATGCCCATGCGCTGGAATGCTTCCGCCGTTTTCGCGAGGATGCGCGGGAGCATGGTTTTTCCTATTTCCTTGAAGTATTCAACCCCAATGAAGGGCGAATTGCGCAACCGGACCGCGGTGTCTTCCTCAATGACATGATTATCCGCGCCCTTGCTGGCCTGCGGCAGGCGGAGCGGCCGGAATTCCTGAAAATTCCCTTTAATGGCGCGACCGCGCTGACCGAACTGTGTGCATTCGATCCACGCATGGTGGTGGGGATCATGGGGGGCGGCAGCGGCACGACGCGCGACTGTCTTGAACTGCTGCACCAGGCCCAGAGCTGTGGGGCGCGGGCGGCCCTGTTCGGGCGCAAGATTGTCGATGCCGATGACCCGCTGCTGCTGGTGCAGGCCATGCGGCATGTGACGGATGGCAACCTTCCGCCAGATGAAGCCACCTGTTTCTATCATGATGCCCTGGCCCGCAAGGGACGGCGTGCCGAACGCCCGCTGGGCGCTGACCGCTGCATTACCGATGGCGTGCTGCTCGATGGTCCGGTCAGCATGGGCATCATGGGCTGACAGCGACATTTACCCTATACTTTATGTTCTTGAATTTTATTTTGGAACGATAGGGTATTATTTCATATATTTCTTCTGATCATGAGAACGTGAACACTCCTGTGCAGGCGGCGGCGCAACAATAACGCCACCAATGATATATATATCATGTAAACTGTTATGTATGTGCATCCTGCCAGATATGGAGACCCGTGATGCATTCCAGGCCGTTATGGATTGGTACCAGCTGGAAAATGAACAAGGGGCCAGCCGCCGCTATCGAGGCCGCGCGCGCCCTGGCCGCCTTTCATCCGCCTGCGGGGGTGCAACCTTTTGTCATCCCGCCCTTTACATCGCTGAAAGATGTCTGCGCCATTCTGGATGGCACATCCGTACTTGTGGGGGCGCAGAACACCCATTGGGAGGATGAAGGGGCATGGACGGGAGAAATCTCGCCCGTCATGCTGGCTGAATGTGGTGCAGCCCTGGTGGAAATCGGCCATTCCGAACGCCGCGCCCATTTTGGTGAAACGGACTGGACCATCAACCTGAAGGTCCATGCCGTCTTGCGCCACGGCATGCGCCCGCTGGTGTGTATCGGGGATACGGCGCAGGAACATGCGTTTGGCGTGACGGATGATGTGCTGGCCCGTCAACTGCGCATTGCATTGCACGGCGTTCCGCCCGCCCGTCTGGCGCAGGTACTGGTGGCGTATGAACCGGTCTGGGCCATCGGGGCAGGGGGGCATGCGGCGGATGCCGCGTTTGTGGCCAGTGCCCATGCGCGGCTGCGCGCAGTGCTGGTACAGATCGCGGGGGAGGAAATCGGGCACGAAATACCGCTGCTGTATGGCGGCAGCGTTACACGCGCCAATGCCTCCGGCTACGTGCGGCTTGCCAATGTAGATGGTGTCTTTATTGGTCGCGCGGCATGGAGTGTTGCTGATTTCAGGCAGATTATCGGGAGTGTGGCACATGAACATGTTGCATCTGGCTGAAACCGGCGCCGTCGCCACGCGCAGGCGCGCCATGGTCGATTATGTCATGAACCGTGGCAATGTGGAGATTGATGAACTGGTCACGCGGTTTGCAACCAGCCGCATGACCATCCATCGTGACCTGCAGGCGCTGTCGGCACAGGGGTTGCTGCGCCGGGTGCATGGCGGGGTGACAGCCCTGCCCAACGGCATTGCCGAGAGCAGCATGCTGTACCGCAGGCGCCGCGCCATGCGTGAAAAGAAGGCCATGGCGGCCATGGCTGCCAGTATGATCGTGCCTGGTGATGTCATCGCGCTGGATGATTCGACCACCGCGTGTTGCATGGTGGATCATCTGGCCACGATGGGCGGGGTGACGGTGGTGACCAACAGCCTTGGCATTGCTTCCACCCTGGCGGGCATGCCCTCTATCAGCCTTATGGCGCTGGGGGGACGTTACCATCCCATCTTCGATGCGTTTTTCGGGCTGATGTGCGAACAGGCGATCGGGGCATTGCGGGTGAATACCCTGTTTATGTCCGTATCCGCCGTTCATGGCGTGAACGCCTATCACCAGGAGCAGGAAATCGTAAAAGCCAAGCACGCGCTCATGCGTAGCGCGGACCGGCGTGTGCTGATGGCTGACAGCACGAAGTTTGGCAGCAATGCACTGAACCGACTGGCGGACCTGTCCGAATTCGATGTGGTGATAACCGATGATGGTCTTGATCCCGCAATACGTGACAGCCTGCTGGATCATGGCGTTACACTGCAGATGGCATGTCTATGTGCCAGTAATGCCGTAACGCCTGAATAAAAACATACTCCATTACCCAAATGGGAGAAAAACGATGCGTATAGCCATTGGTGGCGATAGCGCCGGTAACGGTATGGCGGGCATGCTTGCGCAGTACCTCAGGGACCGTGGAGAGCACGACGTGTGCGACATGTCCGCCCCCCCCGGCGGTGGCAGCGAACTGTATGCCAGCCTGAGCGAGCGGGTGGGGCAGGCCATCATGTCAGGGGAGTTCGACCGGGGCATCCTGTGCTGCGGCACCGGGATCGGGGTATGCATTTCGGCCAACAAGATACCCGGCATCCGCGCGGCCCTGACCCATGACACCTATTCCGCCGAACGGGCGGCCCTGTCCAACAACGCCCACATCATTACCATGGGTGCGCGTGTCATCGGGCCGGAGGTCGCCAAGAGCATCGTGAATGCGTGGCTGGCCTGTTCGTTTGACCCGCAGGGGCCTTCGGCGCGCAATGTGGCGGGTATCGATGCGCTGGGCGAGAAATATGCCCACGCGGAGCCAGCCGTTACGACCTGCTGAATGCTGGCTGCAGGTGCAGCCGGATGAGCGGTAAAGCGAAAGAACAATAAAAATGAAAACAGCTTTTCTTCTTGCCACAGCACTGGCGCTTGCGCCCATGGCGGCGCGGGCGGCAGATGATCACGCACCGCTGCGTTTCGTGCTGATTCCCAAGACGGTTCACCCATGGTTTGACAAGGTGAATACCGGCGCCCAGGCGGCGGCAGACCTGCTGGGAAAAACGACGGGGCGCAAGGTGGAAATTGAATACCGCGCGCCTGAAACCGCCGATGTATCCTCACAGAACGATATCATCGAACGCGCGATCGCAACCCATCCCGACGGGCTGATCCTCGACATGCTGGATGAAAAGGGCAACCACGCCACCATGCTCGAGGCCGTGGATGAAAAGGTGCCCATGACGGTGTTTGACTCCCTTCCGCCCGAAGGGATGGACATCACGGCAGTGGGGGCCGATTTCTGTGAACAGGGCACGATCGCGGCCCAGCGCCTTGCAGGGCTGATCGGGGAAAAGGGGGAGGTCGCGATCATGATCGGCGTGCCGACCGCCCCCAACCATACCCGGCGCGCGGAATGCGAACGCGCGGCGTTTGCCAGGTATCCGCAGATCAGGGTGGTCGCGACCGGTATTGATAACGACAGTATCGAAACCGCGCAGAAACAGGCTTCCGCCATCATGCAGGCCCATCCCGATCTTGCCGGATGGGTGGCGTGCGATGCAGCCGGCCCGGTCGGCATCGGTCAGGCCATCCGTGAAAGCGGGCGCACGGGCAAGGTCAAGGAAGTGGGCCTGGATAACCTGAACGACATGATCCAGCTCATCCGTGACGGGGTGGCGGATTCATCGGCCTCCAGCCGCCCCGAAATGCAGGGCTACTGGGCGGTCATCGCCGCATGGCAGCGCGCACTGGGCCAGAAGACGCCCAAATACATAGATACCGGCATAGATGTCCTGACCAAGAAGAACATCTGATTTTTCCGGATAGTGATGGAGTAACGACCATGACGGTTCTCCACGTTTCATCCCTGCGCAAGACCTATCCCGGCGTTGTGGCGCTGGACCATGTTGACCTGACGCTGGAAGCGGGGAAGGTCCATATCCTCGCCGGGGAAAATGGCGCGGGAAAATCCACGCTGATCAAGGTGCTGACCGGCCTCGTGAGCCCCGATGCGGGCAGCGTGGAAATAGAGGGCCATGACGCGCTGGCCGATCGCGCCCTGTTTGCCCGCGTGGCGTATGTGCCGCAGGAACTCAGCCTGTTCCCCACCATGACGGTTGCGGAAAACATGTTCATGCCCTTCGCCAAATCCGGTTTCGGGCGCATGACCGTATCACGCACGGCAATGGAAGCGGCAGCGCAGAAGCTCATGACCCGCTTTGGCATGCATGCCCGGCCGGGGCAGAAGGTGGGCCATATCAGCGTGCCCGACCAGCAGCTCCTGCAGATTGCACGTGCGGCCAGCGCCGAGGATTTCCGGGTGCTGATCCTTGATGAACCCACGTCCTCGCTCACATCGAGCGAGACGGAACACCTGTTTTCCATCCTGCGCACGCTGCGCGATGAAGGCTGCGCGATCGTGTTCGTCTCGCACCGGATGGAGGAGATTTTCGCGCTGGGGGATACGGTAACCGTGCTGCGCAACGGGCGCAGCGTGGGCACCTGCCCCATGGCGGAACTCGATGAAGGCGAACTGATCCGCCTCATGTCCGGCAATAGCGTGCAGCTTGATGAAAGCTTCCAGCCCGGCGTCGCGTCGGGCACACAGGATGTCATCGTCGATGTGGCGCATCTGTCCGGTCCCGGCTTTACCGATGCCTCCTTTACCCTGCGCCGGGGCGAAATTCTCGGCTTTGCCGGGCTGGTGGGGGCGGGGCGATCCGAACTCATGCAGACCATGTTTGGCTATCACCGCGCAACGGCAGGCCGGTGCGTGCTGGATGGGCATGAGATCCCGCGCGGCAGGCCGGACAGGGCCGTGGCGATGGGCATGCTCTACCTGCCTGAGGAGAGGCGGCACCATGGCATTTTTCCGCTGCTGAGCGTGCGCGAGAATATTGCCGTGTCCGTCATGGACCAGATCATGGGCGGTGGCGTCATTTCATCCGGCCGGGAACGGCGTGTGGTGGCCGATGCCATCGAGCGCTTCGATGTGCGCACGTCATCGGCGGAAAAAAAGATCATGTATCTGTCGGGTGGCAACCAGCAAAAGGCGATCATCGGCCGCGCCATGGCGCGCAGGCCGCGTGTGCTGATCTTTGATGAGCCGACCAAGGGCATCGACATCGGCACAAAGTTCCAGATCTACCGCATCATGCAGCAACTGGCGGAAGAGGGGGTGGGAATCATCCTCGTCTCCTCCGAAATGGCGGAGCTGCAACGCTGCGCCACCCGCATCATCACCATGCATGCCGGGCGGATCACCGGTTCGTTCGACCAGGCCACGACCGACATCAATACACTTGTGGGCGCGATTATCGGCGCGCCGGAGGTTCGTCATGTCGCTTGAAACCACATTCCCCACCACACCGCCCACCCCGCCGCGCCTGCCGCCCCTGCGCAGGCTGGCCGCACGCTGCATGAGCAGCCCGCTCGGTGGCGTCATTGCGGCCCTTGTCCTGATCTTTGGCGCGTCATGCCTGCTGTCGCCGCATTTCCTGACCGGCTTCAACATGATGATTATGGCCCGCGCGCTGGCCTTTATCGGGCTGGTCACGATCGGGCAGTCGATCCTCATGATCCTTGGAGAACTCGACCTGTCGGTCGGGGCGATTGGCGGGCTGGCCGGTATTACGGGCGGCATGCTGATGGTGCAGGCGGGGCTGAACCCGTGGCTGTCGCTGGTACTGTGCCTGCTGCTCGGAACTGTCTGCGGCATGTTCAATGGCGTGCTGATTACCCAGTTGCGGCTGCATTCGCTGGTGCTGACCATCGGTATGGCTGGCGTGTACGGCGGCGCGATCCTGGTGGCGACCAAGGGGGTGGCCATTACCGGCGTGCCCGTTGACATTTCCTTCCTGGGCCGTGGGCTGGTTTATGGCGTGCCGGTGCCTTTCCTCATCCTGCTCGCCTGCCTTGGGGTGGTGGCCTTTGTCATGGTGCGCACGCCGGTCGGGCGGTACGTCTATGCCATTGGCAGCAATCCTGAAGCCGCCCGCATGCTCGGCCTGCGGGTGGACGCCATCCGTATCGCCGCTTTCGCCACGGCGGGCTTCCTGTCAGCCCTTGCGGGGATTCTTATGGTGGCGCGGCTGGGCACGGCGCAGCCCTCCATTGGCGATACATGGGTGCTGGCCCCCATCGCGGCTGCCGTCATTGGCGGTGTTGCGACCACGGGGGGGCTGGGCAGCCCGGTGGGGGCGGTTCTGGGTGCCGTCATCATCGGCATGATCGAGAACATCATCGTGCTGTTTGGCATCTCGCCTTACTGGCAGTCGGTGGTCAGCGGCGGAATTGTGGTGCTGGCCATCTCCTTTGATTCCCTGGCGCGTCGCTACCTGCACCGTGAGGCATGAAGGCGCGGTTGCGACGTTTTCCCGTTAGCTGAGGATATATGCAAATGACCAGAATTTGCGGCAATGCATCCGAATTCGCCCACTCCGCCCTGCATGGCTACAGTCTTGTTTACCGTGACATCGTGCGCATGGTGCGCGGCGGGGTCGTACGCGCAAAGGCAGGCCGGGCGGGCAAGGTGGCGGTGGTTGTGGGGGGTGGTTCAGGCCATTACCCTGCCTTTAACGGCTATGTCGGCACCGGCTTTGCCGATGCGGCGGTGGCGGGGGATATCTTTGCCTCGCCATCCACGCAGGCCATCTATTCCGTGGCGCGCAGGGCCGAGCGGGGCGGCGGCGTGATCCTGGGTTTCGGAAACTATGCGGGCGACGTGCTGAACTTCGGCATCGCGGCGGAGCGCCTGCGCCGTGAAGGGATCGATACCCGCCTGCTGGCCACGACCGATGACGTGGCCAGCGCCGAGGTGGGCGACATGGCGCGCAGGCGCGGCATTGCAGGCGACATGACCGTGTTCCGGATTGTGGGGGCTGCGGCCGAAGAAGGGCTGGACCTTGATGCGGTCGAGGAAGTGGGGCGGCGCGCCAATAGCCAGACCCGCACCTTTGGCGTGGCGTTTGAAGGCTGCACCCTGCCCGGGGAGGCCGACCTGCTGTTCCATGTGCCCAGAAACCGCATGGCGCTTGGGCTTGGCGTGCATGGTGAACCGGGCATAGATGAACAGGACATTCCGCCACCCGCGCAACTGGCGCATGTGCTGTTTGACCGTATTCTGGCGGAACTGCCCGATGGCGCGCCCCGGCGGGTTGCGATCGTGCTCAACGGGCTGGGCAGCACCAAGCATGAGGAACTGTTTGTGCTGTGGGAGGCGCTCGCCCCCCTGCTGGCGCAGGCGGGCCTGACCGTCATTGCCCCGCTGGTGGGGGAATATGTGACCAGTCTTGATATGGCAGGCTGTTCCCTGACCATGACGTGGCTGGATGAGGAACTGGAGCGCTACTGGCGTGCGCCGGTCGAGACGGCAGCCCTGCGCCATGCGGGCATTATGGGTGAACCTGACACCACCGGCAGCGTGATGGAGGAAGCCCCCCCTGTGGTTCATGCCCCGGCCGGAACCCCGGCTGGCCGACGTGGTGGCCTGTGCGTGGCGGAAACCATGACGCGGCTGGCGCAGGCGCTGGCCGGGGCGGAGGGTGAACTGGGCCGTATTGATGCCGTGGCCGGGGATGGCGATCACGGGCAGGGCATGGCCCGCGGGTCGGCGGCCGCCCGTCAGGCCGCCCGTCAGGCCGCGCAGGCCCGTGCCGGGGCCGCGACCGTGCTGGCGGCGGCGGCAGATGCATGGGCCGACCGTGCGGGTGGCACATCAGGCGCATTGTGGGGTGAGGGCCTGCGTGCCTTCAGCACGGCGCTGGATGATGTATCCGTGCCTGATGCGCGGCAACTGGTTCACGGCGCCCGGTGCGCCATGGAACGTGTCATGCAACTGGGGCGGGCGCAGGTTGGCGACAAGACGCTCATGGACGCGCTGGTTCCCTTTGTTGAAACGCTGGAACGTGAGTGCGACCATGGGTGCGCCCTGTCCGGCGCGTGGCAGGTGGCGGCGGATGCGGCGCAGAAGGCTGCGGACGCCACGCGTGACTTGCTGCCGCGCATGGGGCGCGCCCGCACCCATGGCACGCGCAGCCTGGGCCACCCTGATGCCGGGGCCCTGTCGCTGGCGCTGTGCCTGCGCGTGGTGGGGGAAGGGCTACCCCTGATCGAGCCGGCATCTGTATCGATGCTGCCCATGGAGCATATGAGCGGGGAAAAACCGGTTCTGGACGAATTTCGTTCCTGACCCCCTGCCTGCCCTTGTGCATCCATGCATTGGGGCAGGCAGGCACAGTCAGGGTATGGCTGGCGTTAACGGGGGCATCTGTCTGTATGGCGGGACAGCTTTCTTCCTTCGGATAAAAACCATGTCGAAGCCCGTTCTCGTTATCGGTGCGGGGCCTGTCGGCCTGACCATGGCCGCCGAACTGGCCCGGTATGGTACGTCTGTCAGAATTATCGACAGGCTGCCGACCCGCACTACCGAGTCCCGTGCCCTGGCCATCTGGCCCCGGACACTGGAACTGCTTGACGCAGCGGGTTGCGCGGATGCGTTTATGGCCACCGGGCTCCGTGCAAACGCTGTCAGCATTCACGCTGGCAACAGGGTAATTGCCCGGATTCCGTTCGGGGCGATCGCTTCTCCCTTCAGTTACCTGCTGATGATTCCGCAATCGGAAACCGAGCGGTTGCTAGAAGAACATCTCAAAACTTCAGGTCATACTGTCGAGCGCGAGACCGAACTGACGGACTTTGTTGACAGGGATGACGGAGTTTCATGCACGCTCATGCATGCGGGCGGCAGGATCGAGACGCTGGAAGCCGCGTGGCTTGTCGGGTGCGATGGTGCGCATTCCTTTGTTCGCGGCAGACTGGGCCTGGCATTCGAGGGAGACACGCTGCCCATGGGCTTTGTCATCGCTGACGTGCATGTGACAGGCCTTGCGATCCCGCCTGACGAACCGGCGATTTTCTGGCACCCGGACGGCGCTGTCATGTTCTTTCCGATAGCGCGGGGCCATTACCGTATCATCGCTGATCTGGGTCCGGTTCCATTGCATATGCCGGACCTTGGAGAAATGCAGGCCATTGTGGACCGGCGGGGGCCGGGCGGGGTCATCCTGTCCGATCCGGTTTGGCTGTCGGATTTCGGGGTCAACGAACGCAAGGTTCGGGATTACCGCAGGGGGCGCGTGTTTCTGGCTGGCGATGCGGCCCATATCCATAGCCCTGCCGGTGGCCAGGGCATGAACATGGGCATGCAGGATGCCTTCAATCTCGCCTGGAAGCTGGCGCTTGTGGAGCGGCAGGAAGCAGGACCATGCCTGCTGAACAGCTACAGTATCGAACGCAGCGGTGTTGCGCTGCAGATCTTGTCGGATTCCAGCCGTATGACCAGAATTGTCCTGCTCGGAAGCCATCTTGCACAGAGGGTGCGCAACTTTATTGTAAAGCAGGGTTTTCGCATTCCGTTGATGCGCCGTGCCATTGCCAGTCGGCTTTCCGGAATCCTGATCGACTACCCTGACAGCCCTCTCAACATGGGTTCAGCCCGGGGGCTGCATGGTCCCGGGCCGGGGCAGCGACTGATTGCACGGCAAGGTTCCGGGCAAGGTAATATGCCTCGCTTTATCCTTGCCGCCCGGGATAGTGCCGAAGCGCGGGCCATAATGGCGCGTCATGCATCCTTGCTGACGCCCGAAATGTGCCTGCCACCGGATGAAAACGGTATCTGGCTGGTGCGACCCGATGGCTATGTTGCGGCTGTTGCAAAAAGTAAGAACTGGACGGTCATCGATATGGCCCTGAACAGAATGGCGCCGAAACATCGATGCTGACGATGAAATTGAAATAAATTGATGGTAGCCGGCCATGATGCGAAACGGCCGGATCAGATTAAATTATGCCCGGAAAAAGAGCGGTGGCTGGCAGGCCCCCGAGACTGTTGACATTATTGGCCTACCATAGATCGAGCCGGTTGATTGTTCGATGACGGTGCGTTGCATTGGCCTTAAAAAGCAGATTCGGATGAACTTCTTCGATCAAAGGCACCCAGACGGAGCCGTCAGTATCAGAAAAGACAGACTGCACCATGCTTATGACAAATAACTGTGCACTTCGTTCGGTCGTTCATGGTTTAACAGGCCCCGGTTCCGGGCGGCAGGTTATCAGCAAATTGCGTCAAGGCTGACAGACCCGCACGCCACATGCCAACATTCGCAACGTTGCCAATATGTCCGAGTGTTCCTGCATTTACCAATTCTGCGTTCCACTGAGTGGCAAGGAAATGCGCCCTGAATAAAGATAACCACTCATCATTCTCACTGGCCATGATGAGAGCGGGAAAAGGCAGCGGTTTACCGGGCAGGGGGCCGAATGCATTTATGCGCGCGATGGCAGGGCCTTCATGCTGCTCGATATCAGCCGGTGCGACCAGAAAAGCCCCTGCAACTCCAGGCAGCCCTTCTTCAGCGGCTACACGTGCCACGAGTACGGCACCCAGACTGTGTGCAATAAGAATGGCACGCCGATGAACCTGCCGCATTGCAGATAATAAGCCCTGCTTCCATGCGGGGTAAAATGGGTGCATCCAGTCATCTTGCTGGACCCGATGCACGGATGCTCCGTGCTGCTGTAACAATATTTCCCAGCGGGACTGCCAGTGCCAGGAATTTGATCCATCCAGACCCGGTACGATGACGATATCATAATCGCCAAGTGCAGCCGCTGCTTTTCCACATAAGTCGATATCCTCGACTGACGTTTTCAAAAAACCGCATGTCGTCATGGGATCAGTTCTTGTACCGTATTGCGACATATTTGAAGAGGACATGGCATTTCCTGACGTATCAAGCGATGATGTTCTGGTTCCCATATAACGAAATAAGATAGTGGAATAAGATGCCGATAGATCAGCATCGACAATCCGACAAACGCCGCTTTCGATAGAAAATTTATTTCATAACAGATTGTTAGGATATCATCTTATACGATAATGGCGATCAGATCTCATAAAAACTAAAAAATATGTATTTTAATTATATAACTATGAAAAATTATATATAAGTTGACATACGATAGGAATCGTGTATGGTGTTGCACGTTCTCCCCTCAACCCATGACTAGAGTTCGGGATTAAGATTAGATGGTCCATGCCGTTGAACGAATGTGCCGCATGTGTCGATGTAGCATCGCATCCGCCACACAATCCGTGCTGGCAATCACCAGATAGAATGGTCGGCAGAATGACTGTCGGCCTTGGAACACGCATGAAAGCGTGCAGATAGGGACAGGATTTCTATGCTTGAGTCTCAGATTGTAGAAATTGACGGCACATTTCTTGGTGCCCTCATTTTGGAAGCGGACCGTAAAACCCGGCGCTTCTATGCCGCGCATGATAGTGTGCGCGATTTTCATAACTATACCGTCAGTGCAGCAGGTGACTTGATGAATCAGGTCGTCCGTCATTATCGTTGCGCACGAGCATATGCTGCGATCGGTTAGTCGTTGTGTAATAAGTCATATTTAAAAAGTAAATTTCGTTTATTTTTTATTATAAAAATGACTTTCTATCAGAAATTTTAAATTTTTCACTGTCATTCATGTAGTATAAATAACCTCTGCAGGTTAGGAAAAAAGCAATAGCGCACCAGACGCCATCCATAGACTTTTTCCATATTGATATTGCCGAAGTCCAGATGGTCGAAGAAAAGTTTTATCTTTTCGTTGCCATAAACCGGACAGGTGTCCTTGCGATGACGCAACTAACAGAAGAACGGCCTGCTATAATGTGGGGAGCTGGGCCGGGGCAGCCGCTTTAAGCCAGATTATGGATCGCGCCAAACTTGCTTTGCTACGATAACTGAAGCAACCGGGACCGCATGCGTTCGTCATAAACGACATGCGGTCCATTTTTTGTTATCACAGGATTCTTTCGTGCAGTTATCTTCCGTGCCAGAAATGGCATCTGCCTATAGCCCTTCGACACGCCGGCGTGTTTTCATCGGCCTTATCCTGACCATGATTATGGGCGCGCTCGACCAGAGCATCGTCTCGACCGCGTTACCCACCATCGTCAGCGACCTTGGTGGTCTTGCGCATATGTCCTGGGTCGTTACGGCGTTCATGCTGACCTCCACAATCGCCACACCAATCTATGGCAAACTCTCTGACATGTTCGGAAGGCGGCCATTGCTGGCGTTCAGCATCGGTTCGTTTCTCGGCGCCTCGCTCCTGTGTGGAATCGCGCAGGGCATGTGGGAACTGATTCTGTTCCGCGGTCTTCAGGGCGTGGGGGCAGGGGGGCTCATGACGCTGTCGCAGACGGTGATCGGTGATATGGTGCCGCCCCAGCAACGCGGCCGCTATCAGGGGCTGTTCACCGGAGCGTTTGCAGTCAGCAGTGTAACGGGACCGTTTCTGGGTGGTGTGCTGACAGGCGCGCTGTCCTGGCGATGGGTCTTTCTCGTCAATCTGCCAATCGGGCTTCTCGCATTCGGGCTGATCCTGCTGAGCCTGCCGGTTGGCCGGGCCGAGGCAAGGCCCAGCATCGACTATCCCGGCGCGGCTCTGCTGAGCGTTGCCACGGCGGGCTTCCTGCTGCTGTTCAACGCCGTTGGCACCACCCTGGCATGGACATCGCCGCTCACATTTCTCCTTCTCGGGGGCACCATGCTCCTGTTCGTGCTGTTCATCCGGCAGGAGCGACGTGCGCCGGAGCCGCTCATCAGTCTGGACCTGCTGCGTATCCCCACTTTTTCCGTATGCGTTGCAGCAACCGGGATCATGTCTTTCGCCATGCTGGGGTCGATGATTTTCCTGCCGCTTTATTATCAGCTCGTTCTCGGCGAGACGCCAGCGGCCTCTGGCCTGATGATGCTGCCACAGGTGGGCACGATGATGATCAGTTCGGTAATAGGCGGATACGTTTCGTCCAGAACGCAACGCTATGCGCTTTTGCTCTCCATCGGCGTTGGTATTGAATTCATGGCACTCACCCTCATCGCGGTCTGTGCTCATCATGGGGCGCCTGCTGTGTTTTTCCTGCTCAGCCTGGGGTGCCTCGGCGTGGGCATGGGAATTGGCATGCCCAATGCGACGGTCATGATCCAGAACGCCGTGCCAACGGGTTCACTCGGTATCGCCACGGCCATGATGTCCTTCATCCGCTCGCTCGGCGGCTCGCTTGGCGTGGCCCTCTCGGGCGGCGTGATGGCGCTGACCTTGCAGAACCGGCTTCAGGTGCTGCCAGAGAAGATCGACGTGTCCGAATTCCTGGAAAAAGGCATGGCCGCGATCCAGGCGCTTTCTCCTGCCACGCAGGAAGACGTAACGCAGGCCTATAAAGGCGCGATCAGCGCCAGCCTGAGCGTGAGCAGCAGCTTCATGTTCCTCGCGTTCGTGCTGATCGTCGGTCTGATGGTGCGTCAGGCCGTTTTGGGAAACAGGGCGGAAAACGAATAGGCACGGAAGCTGGCGTGGCTGTTATTGCCAATCAGCGGAGATGCATGTCTGCATTGGTCATCTCTGGTTGCAACACGTTGCTCAGTCCCTGCGGCTAGGATAGTACCGTCATGGATTGCGCAAATGCAGCAAAGCGCTGGTGCAGGACCGTACGGGTGTAATCTTGCAGCGATGTCCGCAACATCTGGGCAAAATCGAGCGGCAGGCGGCCAAATTCCCGTCGGCGCGCCACCAGGGTCAGGCGCCGTTTGATCCCCCCGGCCGGAAGGGGGTGGACGCAAAGGCCCTGGTCCGGCATGTAGCCCGCTTCGTGCAGGCAGAGCGGTGTTGAAATGGCAATGCCGCCATTGTGGCATCCGGCGAGCAGGCCGATGGGCAGGTCGTATTCCTGTCCCAGTGGCACATCAATCTGCATTCGGCGCAGGTAACGCTCGATCTCGGTGCCTGACCGGGATCGAAGCGTAAAGCGCACGAATGGATGTTGGGAACAGATCTCCCTCAGTTCTTCACGCGAGGAGGGAGGGGCGATGTCCGCGTTGCAGACAAGGAGGTAGGGTTCCTCAAAAAGCGGCCAGCGTTCCAGACCGGGCACGTCTTCAAGATCATCGACACCGACAATAAAATCGATCTGACGTGTCAGCAGGGCCTCGGCGTGGGATTCGGTCAGCCCGGCCAGAACAATCAGATGTTCCGCGCGTGTCTGCATGAAACGGGAAATATTCACCAGCAGCGCACGCGAGAGTGAATCGACCACGCCAATCCTGAGTTGCGAGACCCGGCCTGTCTGCATCTCACGCAGGCGCATGGCGATATGATGCATGTCAGAGACGAGGTTTGATGCGTACTGCCGCAGTACGGTGCCGGTGGCTGTCAGGGCCAGCGGGCGTACGCGCCGGTCAAACAGCATGGTGGCCGTTCTTGCTTCAAGGTCGGCAATGGTCTGCGATACTGCGGGCTGGGTTATGCCAAGACTGCGTGCGGCGGAGGCCATGCTGCCATTTTCACAAACCGCCAGGAACACGTTCAGTGCGGACATGTCGAATGGAAAGCTTGCAGGGGGCATGGGCACACCATAAGGAAAAATTATAATATCGCATTATTACGACAGCGCTACGTTCTCTCCATTAACGAGAAACGGAGATCGTATGTCCAGCGATCGTTATTCTTTTTTATCTGTTCTGCGCGAAGCGCTGCGTGGCCAGACCGGGTGGAAGCCCGCATGGCGTAAGGCGGACCCACAGGAGAGTTATGATGTCGTTATCGTTGGTGGTGGCGGCCATGGGCTTGCAACGGCGTATTACCTGGCCAGGCGCTACGGGATCAGGCGGGTTGCCGTTGTGGAAAAGTCATGGCTGGGCAATGGAAACATCGGGCGCAATACGACAATAGTACGGTCCAATTACCTGCTTGCAGGCAATGTACCTTTCTATGAATGTTCCATGAAGTTGTGGGAAGGTCTTGAACAGGATATCAACTACAACGCCATGGTCAGCCAGCGTGGCGTGCTGAACCTGTTCCATAACGACGGGCAGCGCAATGCCTATACCCGGCGTGGCAATGCCATGCGCCTGCACGGCGTGGATGCCCAACTGCTTGATGCAGCAGCCGTGCGCAGGAAACTGCCATTCCTTGATTTTGACAACGCGCGCTTCCCCATTCAGGGCGGGTTGCTGCAGCAGCGTGGCGGCACCGTGCGCCATGATGCCGTGGCATGGGGGTACGCACGCGCGGCGGACAGGCTGGGCGTGGATATTATTGAAAACTGCGAAGTAACCGGCATGCGCATCACGGATGGCCGTGTGGAGGGGGTCGAGACGACGCGTGGCTTCATCGGTGCGAAAAAGGTGGGGCTTGCCTGTGCGGGCAACTCATCGCGCGTTGCGGCGCTGGCCGGGCTGCGCCTGCCTATCGAGAGCCATGTATTGCAGGCTTTTGTCACCGAGGGGCTGAAGCCCTTTATCGATTGCGTTGTCACCTTCGGGGCCGGGCATTTCTATATCAGCCAGTCCGACAAGGGCGGGCTGGTTTTCGGAGGGGATATCGACGGCTACAACTCATACGCCCAGCGCGGCAACATGCCGGTTGTCGAGGACGTGTGCGAGGGAGGAATGGCCCTCATGCCCCGTATCGGCCGTGTCCGTATGTTGCGGCAGTGGGGGGGGCTTATGGACATGTCCATGGATGGAAGCCCGATCATTGACCGTACGCCGGTCGATCAACTCTATCTGAATGCGGGATGGTGTTACGGTGGCTTCAAGGCAACGCCGGCCTCGGGGCTGTGCTTTGCGCATCTTCTTGCACGCGATGAACCCCATCCGGTCGCCACGGCATACCGCCTCGACCGCTTTGCGCGGGGTGCTGTGATTGATGAAAAAGGCATGGGCGCACAACCCAATCTGCATTGAGGTAATCATGCGTATTCATTGCCCCTACTGCGGCACACGCGGTGTGGAAGAATTCACTTATCTTGGAGATGCCACCGTGCGCCGGCCCGATCCGGATGCACCGGAGGCGGCATGGGTGGATTACGTGTACCTGCGTGACAACCCCGCTGGGCCGCACCCGGAATACTGGTATCACGCCGCGGGCTGTCATGGCTGGCTGGTGGTCGTGCGTGACACGCGCACGCACGAAATCTTCAGTGTCCGGACAGCTTCAGGGGGTGCAGAGGCATGAATGATCTTTCCACATCGCCGATGTCCAGAACCGGTCACGCGGGGAAAACCCAACCCATGCGCCTGGCGCGGGGGAACGGTATCAATGGCGACACGACCATCCGTTTCACGTTTGATGGCCGTGTGCTCGAAGCGCATCCGGGCGATACGCTGGCCTCTGCGCTGCTTGCGAACGGCGTGCGCCTGGTCGGGCGCTCCTTCAAGTATCATCGCCCACGCGGTATTCTGTCTGCCGGGCCGGAAGAGCCGAACGCGCTGGTGGAACTGCGCGATGGCGCGCGGCGGGAACCCAATTCACGCGCCACGGTTACGGAAGTCTTCGATGGACTGGCCGCGACAAGCCAGAATCGCTGGCCCGGCCTGAAACATGACCTGCTTGGCGCCAACAGCCTTCTGGCGCCGGTGTTCAGTGCGGGGTTCTATTATAAAACCTTCATGTGGCCTGCATCCTTCTGGGAAAAGGTATACGAGCCTATCATCCGCCGTGCGGCAGGGCTGGGGCGTGCGGCGGATGACGCCGATCCGGATAGTTATGAAAAAGCCACCGCATTCTGCGATGTCCTTGTCGTGGGCAGTGGCCCTGCCGGTCTGGCGGCGGCGCGTGCGGCGGCAGGCACGGGCGCACGGGTCATTCTATGCGAGCAGGACAGCCTGACCGGCGGCAGGCTGCGGGCCGAGCAGACAGTGCTCGATGGCCGCCCCGGCTGGGAATGGGCGCAGGAGACCGAGCAGTATCTGCGTGCGCAGCCCGAAGTCCGCATCATGACCCGTACATGCGTTTTCGGGCGCTATGACGGCGGATGTTACGGTGCGCTCGAGCGTGTGGCTGACCATGTGGCGGTGCCGCAGGCCGGGCAGCCCCGCCAGCGGCTGTGGCGCATCGTGGCCGGGCAGTGCATTCTTGCCACGGGTGGCATCGAGCGCCCCATTGTCTTCCCCGACAATGATCGACCGGGCATCATGCTTGCCGGGGCGGTGCGCGCCTATGTCAACCGATTCGGGGTCGTGCCGGGGCATCAGGCGGTCATCTATGCCAATAATGACGATGGCCTGCGTACGGCAGTGGATCTGCATGATGCTGGCGCCAGCATTGCCGCCATTATTGATTCCCGCCTGCCATCTTCCACCGCAGCGCAGGTAACGGCCCGGCGGGTCGGCGCGCCCCTGTTTGCGGGCGGGGCCATTGTCAAGACATCCGGCCATACCGGCCTGAAAGCCGTGCAGGTTCGCGACAGCGCCGGGCAGACCCATCGGCTTGCCTGTGACCTGCTTGCGGTATCCGGAGGGTGGAACCCCGATATCGCCCTCGCCACCCACCACCGCATGCATCCTGTATATGATGAGGTGCTGAATGCATTCGTCGTCTCCAGCGTGCCGGCGGGGCTGCATATCGCTGGTTTCGCGGCGGGCAGCCTGACAACGGATGCGGCGCTGGCGCAGGGTGATGCGCTCGGGCGCACGGCAGCGCAGGCCGCAGGCTTTGATGCCGCTATCGGCCCCGCTCCGGCGCTGCCCCGTGCCGGGCAGGAGGAAGGTTATGCCATCGCGCCATTGTGGCATGCGCTTGACCGGGGGGCGGCGAAGCAGGCTGGCAGGGCGTTCATCGACTTCCAGAATGATGTCACGGCCAAGGATGTCAGCCTCGCCGCGCGTGAGGGGTTCTGGGCGGTCGAGCACCTCAAACGCTACACGACACTGGGCATGGCGACCGACCAGGGCAAGACGGCCAATGTGAATGCCCTGGCAATGATGGCATGGGAAAGGGGGCGCACCATTGCGCAGACCGGCACGACCATCGTGCGCCCGCCCGTGCAGCCATGTGCGATCGGGGCGCTGGCAGGCACGCATCGTGGGCGTCATTTCAAGCCGCACCGCCTGCCGCCCACGCATGACTGGGCAGTGGAGACGGGCTGTGTCCTGACATCCAACGGAATATGGCAGCGCGCGCAGTGGTATCCCCGTCCGGGTGAAACATCATGGCAGGAGACCGTCAACCGTGAGGTCAGGTCAGTACGCTCGAGCGTAGGGTTCTGTGATGTTACGACGTTGGGCAAGATCGATATCCAGGGTATCGACGCCGCAACGCTGCTTGAGCGTGTTTACGTCAATGCATGGCGCAAGCTGCCGGTGGGGCGGGCACGGTACGGGCTCATGCTCCGTGAGGATGGTTTTGCCTTTGACGATGGCACGACGGCCCGTCTGGGCGAAAACCATTATGTCATGACCACGACCACGGCAAATGCGGGCGCGGTGATGCGGCATCTGGAATTCTGCCATCAGTGCCTGTGGCCTGAACTCGATGTGCAGTTCATTTCCGTAACCGATGCATGGGCCCAGATTGCCGTGGCCGGGCCGCGTTCACGCGATGTGCTGCGTGAAATCATTGATGACTCCTTTGACCTTTCCAATGAAGCCTTCGGTTATATGGGGGCTGCGCATGTCCGGCTGCGTGGCGGCGTGGCCGGCCGACTGTTCCGGCTGTCCTTTTCGGGCGAACTGGCATACGAGATCGCGGTTCCCGCCCGGTATGGCGATGCGCTCGCGCGCCTGCTCATGCGGGTCGGGGCCCCTTATGGCATTACGCCTTATGGCACGGAAGCGCTTGGTGTGATGCGCATCGAAAAAGGGCATCCCGCCGGGCCCGAGCTGAATGGCCAGACAACCGCCCATGACCTGGGAATGGGGCGGATGCTTTCTGGCAGAAAGGACTTCATCGGGCGGGTCATGGCGCAGCGCGCCGCGCTGAGCGATGCCGCCCGGCCCACGCTGGTGGGGCTGAAGCCGGTCAATGCCGGTGATGCCCTTGTTGCAGGCGCTCACCTGCTGCCACGTGGCGCGCCGGCGAGTGCGGCGTCCGATCAGGGATGGATTTCCTCATCCGCGTGGTCGCCTACGGTTGAATCATGGATTGGCCTCGGTTTCCTGTGCCATGGCGCGCAGCGGCATGGGGAGATCATTGCCGTTCACAATCCGCTGGCAGGCACCGTGACCGAGGCGAGGGTGGTGCCGCCCGTCTTTGTCGATCCCGAAGGGAGCCGCCTGCATGCCTGATATCCTTTCGCCCTGTTCCCCCATCTCGACAGAGCCTTGCCGGGTCGGGGGGCTGACGCTTGCCCTCGCGCCGCCCGATGAGACGGTCAGCATCGGCGGGTTCAGGAATTCCCTGCCAGCCCTGCACGAAGCGGCCCTGCAGGCACTGGGCGCCAGCCTGCCGCAAACGCCCGGCACCGCCACCAGGGCGCAGGATCTTTCCATCCTGTGGGCCGGTCCGAACCAGTGGCTGGCCAGCGCACCATCGGGATCTGGGCTGATGGAAAAGCTGCAGGCTGCCTTCGGGGCGCATGCGGCCCTGACCGACCAGACCGACAGCCGCGTGACACTGACACTCTCGGGGCCATATGCGCATGTGATTGCAGCCAAGCTGGTCCCGATCGACCTGCATCCACGCTGTTTCGGGCTATCGAGCGTGGCGCTGACACTTGCGGGTCATATTCCGGTCATTGTGGTGCAGCGCGATCTGGAACCTTCTTACAACTTCATCGTCTTCCGCAGTCTGGTCCGCAGCCTGCATCATGACATTCTTGCCGCCATGCAGGGCGGCATTCCGAAATCGGAACAAAACTGACATGATCTGTCCTTCTTCCACACGCGCTTTTTTTGCCGTGACCTTCAGTTGCCATAACCGGCCAGGCATTGTGGCCGCGGTCAGTACCCGTCTGTTTGACCTGGGCGCGAATATTATCGAGGCACAGCAGTTTGACGAAACCGCGAGTACGCAGTTTTTCATGCGTATCGTATTCGACATTGCGGATGCTCCGGCCGTGCAGGAGCAGGTCAGGACCGCGCTTGAGAGCCTGTCGGAAATATTCGGGCTGCGCTGGTCTCTCGTCGATCTGCGCAAGCGGCCGAAGGTCCTGTTTCTGGTGTCGCGTTTTGACCATTGCCTGGTTGATCTTCTTTACCGCTGGCGGATTGATGAACTGCCCATCGACCCGGTCGGCATCATTTCAAACCATCCGGCCGAAACCTATGCAAACATAGATTTTCATGGAATTCCGTTCCATTATTTCCCTGTTACCAAAGATACGAAGGCGGAACAGGAACGCAAGATCCGTGATGTCATGGTTGCAACCGGCACGCAGCTTGTCGTGCTGGCGCGGTACATGCAGATCCTGTCGAATGAGATGGCAGCCTACCTTTCGGGTAACTGCATCAACATACACCACTCCTTCCTGCCCGGTTTCAAGGGAGCGCGCCCCTACCATCAGGCTTTCGAGCGTGGCGTGAAGCTGATCGGGGCCACGGCCCATTATGTGACAAGCGACCTTGATGAAGGGCCTATCATTGAACAGGATGTCGAGCGGATTTCACATATCGATACGCCCGATGACCTGATCCGTAAGGGCCGGGACATAGAGCGCCGTGTTCTGGCCCGCGCGGTGAGATATCATATTGAGCACCGCACCGTCATGAACGGCAATAAAACGATCGTATTTGTATCCTGATGCATAATAATTCCAGTTCCCACCGCGCAACCCTGATTGATGGCAGGGCGGAAGCCGCCGTGCTGAAGGGGCTTGTCGCGCACGAGGTGACACGCCTGCAGGCGCGGGGGATCACACCATCCCTCGCGGTCGTGCTGGTGGGGGAAGATCCTGCCAGCCATATTTATGTGCGCAACAAGATCCGGGCCGTCGAGGCAGTGGGCATGCGCTCCATTTCCTACCGTCTGCCAGCGCATACGCCACAGGCGGAACTGCTTGAACTGGTTTCATCACTCAATACGGATGCTGCCGTTCATGGAATTCTGGTCCAGTTGCCATTGCCCGCGCACATCGATCGCGACGTGGTGACTGACGCCATTACGCCCGCAAAGGATGTTGATGGCTTTCATATAGATAATGCAGGCAAACTTGCGGTCGGGCGGGAAGATGGCATGATCCCGTGCACGGCGGTGGGCTGTCGCCTGCTGTTAAGGCGTGTCCTGCCCGACCTGGCGGGGCTGCATGCCGTTATTATCGGGTGTTCAAATATTGTTGGCCGCCCCACCGCGCGCCTGCTGCTCAATGAAGGCTGCACCGTGGTCATGACGCATCTGCAATCACGTGATGTGGCCGCCGAGGCGCGGCGTGCTGACATACTGGTTGTTGCGGCAGGCCATGCAGGGCTGGTGCGTGGCGACTGGATCAAGCCCGGTGCCGTTGTGATTGATGTCGGTATCAATCGCGTGGAGCAGCATGACGGAGCACGCATTGTGGGGGATGTGGAATTTGATGAAGCCGTTCTGAAGGCCGCCGCCATTACACCCGTGCCCGGCGGGGTTGGCCCCATGACAATCGCCTGTCTGCTCTGGAATACGCTATGTGCCGCGCAGGGCAGAGGAACAGGACAACTGCCCCGGACTGAAAGCGCAGGGTAGCGCCTGAGCCGCAGAAAAAGCGTAATGGCGCACCCGTCCATGCCGGGCGCGCCATCACTACTTTCCGGCTTACAGCATCATGTCGTTCAGCAATTCCGCCGGGCCGAGCAACTGCTCGCTCAGCCATGACCGGAACAGGGAGATGTGGGCTGTCGCCAGCGCGTCGGTGCGGTCCGCATCCCCGTCTTCAATGGCCTGTGCTATGGCCTGATGCTCCGTTATGATCGTTTCCAGATGTTCCCTGTGCTTATATTCCGATTTGATGCCCGCAACAAAGCAGTGCCGTGACAGGCGCAGCGACTGGAGCAGGATGGATTCGTAAGCCTCCTGGAAAAAAATGTTGTCGCAGGCCGCGGCGATCGTGCGGTGTAGCCGGTGATTGGCATCGGTCATTTCAAATTCGATGCCGGTATGGGCTTCTTTCTCAAATGTTTTTACAGCCTGCCATATAGCGGCCAGTTGTCTGGCGCTGCGCCGTTCCGCCGCAAGGCGATGCGTGACGCGTGTATATAAAAGTAATGTTTCAAAAAACGCCCGTAATTGCGCCACCTGGAATGTCGGTACGATCACCTGCCGTCCATCACGTTTGAGCAGGCCGTCAGATACGAGGCGAATGACCGCTTCGCGCACGGGAGTGCGCGATGTGCCCATATCCTGGACAATACGGGCCTCATCCAGCACTGATCCCGGCTCCAGATCTACTGCAAGTATCTGCTTTCGTAACATTGAATAAACACGGTCTCCCTCCCGGGATCCTGAATCAGTCGCCATATACCTGCTGCCTATATCGTTCGGTCCATATCATGCCGATCCTAATTGCTTTGTGATGGCACTCAAGAATTCAATCTCGAAAAAAAGATAAAGGAGATGGTGGGCGTACATAAAGCAAAAACGACTCCTGAATCCAGCCGAAATTCCTTGACAGGGCGCATGATGGTATCCAAATTGTATCCATATCGAAATCGCAACATGATCGGCTCGAAAGTATTCGCATGCCACACTCAATTGCCAGTATATGCGGAATTGTGACCGCAACACCGACCCCACTTGATTCCGACGGAAATATAGATGGCGGAGCCGTCGCATCCCTTGTGCGCCATGTGATTGACCAGGGCGCAAGCGCCATCGCGCCCAATGGCGGCACAGGTGAATATACGGCCCTGACCGAGCGCCAGCGCAGCCAGATGGTTGAATATTCCGTTGCAGCGGCCAATGGGGATGTGCCCGTTATTACAGGTATTCTTTCGCCGGGGCTTAATGACACGATCAATGCCGGGCGCAGCGCCCGCGCCTTGGGTGCTGATGCCCTGATGATCGTGACGCCTTATTATTCCCGGCCGACGCAGGCTGGCATCATCGATTATTACAAGGCCATCTCCGATGCAGTTGATGCGGAGATCATGCTGTATGAAATTCCGTATCGTACCGGCATATCGCTCACGCCTGACACCGTGGCAACGCTGGCCGAACAGACCCGCGTTGTCGCGATGAAGGCCTGTAATAACGATCTGTCGCAGCAACTGAAGGTTCTTGAAGCCGCGGGAGACAGCATTTCCATCCTGTCCGGCGAGGAAAATGTATTCCCGGTTCATGTCGCAATGGGGGCCAGAGGCGGACTTCTGGCGACATCATGCATCTTCCAGAGTGCATGGAACCGGATCTACGAGGCAGCACGCCAGAACCGCCTTGCTGATGCCATGGTCCTGCATGCACGGTTGATGCCGGTAGTCGAGGCGCTGTTTTCTGAACATAATCCCGCGCCGTTAAAAGCTGCCCTGTCACTGGTGGGCCGCCCTTATGGCGATGTGCTGCCGCCCCTGCAGCCAGCCAGCGCCATGCTGAAGGAAAAACTGGCGCGGCTTATTCCCGAATTCCTGACTGCGGAGAAATGACTCCCGGCGCTTTTATCTGACCGGTTACGGCTTAACCCCATTCGTATGCAAGGATAGGCGGATGTTACAGTCAAAGGCAGTATTGAATGGCGTTAACCGGCGGAATTTTTGCCTTGGGGGTATGTCTGTACTTTCCGCGCCCTTCATATCACGCCGTTCCTTTGCCCGTTCCGGAGGGGAGCTGGTTTTTGTGAGCTGGGGGGGGAGTTACCATAATGCGGTACTCAAGGGGCTGGTCGAGCCGTTCATGGCGGAGACCGGCATCCATGTAACGATGGTGGACACACCTGACCTGGCCAAGGTGAAGGCGCAGATCCTGTCAGGCAACGTGGAATGGGACCTGTTCGATTCACCCGGCCCCCTTGCCGCGACGGGGTCGCGCGAAGGATATTGGGAGGCGCTTGATACGTCACGTCTTCCACTATCCGAACTGTCCGTGCAGCCCACGCATGATCTGGCGCCGTTCTTCCTGACCGCAGGAGGTATTGCCTATGATCCCAAGGAATTTCCCGAGGGGCGGCATCCGCGCAACTTCGAGGAATACTTTGATGTCAGGCGCTTCCCCGGCCTGCGGACGCTGCGCAACCGGGTCAGTGAAACGCTGGAGGTCGCCCTGCTTGCCGATGGCGTGGCGCCGGACCAGCTTTATCCCCTCGATGTCGCGCGCGGCTTTCGTATGCTCGACACAATCAAGCCCTCGATCATAAAATGGGTTGAGGCTACGACCCAGACCATTACCCTGCTGCAGGCAGGGGAGGCCGATTTCAGCTACAGCTATGCTTCCCGTGTTCAGACGGCGCGGGCAAGCGGCGGCGTTTCGATTGACTTTTCATTCGGACAGACGCTGAATTTCCTTGAGTATCTTTCCATTCTGAAAGGCGCGCCGCATCGGGAAGAGGCCATGCAGTTCATTGCCTTTGCCCTGCGTGCCGACCGGCAGGCCGAAACCATGAACCTGCTTGTCAATCGCCCGGTCAATGAAAAAGCCATGGGCATGCTGTCACAAAAGGTCCTGCCCTGGATGCCTGACATCAACCCGGGCAAAAACGCGCTGGTCAATGATGCATGGTGGGCGGAAAACTACGCCCCGCTTGAGCGGCGCTTCAAGGAATGGACACTATCATGACCATGGCTGCCATGACAAAAGACAGGATTGGCGCCTTATGCACGATCGGGCCTGCGGCTGCGTTCATGGTGGGTATTGTCGGCATCCCGTTGTTTTATATTCTGTATGTCAGTTTCAACGGGCCGCATTTCAGTCCGTCCGCCTATGTCATGCTGTTGTCCAGCAGGCTGTTCTTCCAGTCTTTATGGTCAACGTTTGAAACCAGCATTCTGGCAACGGTGCTGAGTGTCCTGCTCGGTTATCCGGTTGCGGTGCATCTCGCACGCCAGCCCGCGCGTCGCCGTGCCCTTATGATGATCATGGTTCTGATGCCGTTCTGGACCAGTGTTCTGGTCAAGAGCTATGCATTTACCATCATATTGGGGCGGCGGGGCATTATCAATACAGCCCTGAGCTGTGTTGTCGGCCATAAAGTGGCGTTGCCATTACTGTTCAACAAGTTTTCCGTTGTGATTGGCATGGCCAATTATCTTGTTCCATTTGTTGTGTTTCCGGTGCTGGCCAGCCTTCTGGCCATCGACCCGGCACTCGGGCGGGCGGCAACGCTGATGGGGGCACGGCCCATGCGCGTATTCAGGCAGATTACCCTGCCTTTGAGCCTGCCAGGCGTTATTGCCGGGGCGTCGTCCACATTCATTATTTCGTTGGGCTTTTTTGTCGTGCCTGCATTGCTGGGCGGGCGGCATGACGTCATGCTTGCCAATCTTGTTGATTTCTACACCCGTGAAACCCTGGACTGGCCCGCTGCCGCGGCTATTGGCATGTGCCTGCTTGCCGTGATCGGGATGTGCGGCTTTATCGCCACGACTTTGCGAAAGGTGCGTCGGGTATGAACACGGCTTTTACGGATAAGCCCGCGTGCCGCATCCGTTATCTTACCACGGGTCTTGCCTGCGCGGTCTATGGTTTCCTGCTGGTGCCCACTGTCATTGTCATGCTGATTTCGTTCGGGCTGATCGCCGGGCCGAGCCAGGGTGGTGGCATGCATCCGACACTGCGGCTTTATGCCGAGTTCCTGTCCTCCTCGGCATGGATGACATCGGTCTGGCACAGTGTTTTTATTGCCTGTGCTTCAATGATACTTTCCCTTGGCATTGGCATACCGGCAACTTACGGGCTTGAGCGCTTCGCTTTCCGCGGCCAGAACATGATCCGTGGTATGCTCATGACGCCACTCGCCGTGCCGTCCATCATCATCTCGCTGGGTATATATTTCTATTTTTCGGCCATAGGGCTGATCAATTCCTTTGCCGGTCTTGTTCTTGCGCATACAGTCTATGTCACGCCTTATGTCATCATGACACTTGCCGCGGGTATGCGGAAAATCGACCCGCAACTGGAATTCGCGGCGCAACTGATGGGGGCGGGGCGCCAGCGGGTCTTCTGGCGTGTGATGCTGCCGCAGATCAGGCCGTCCATCATCGCAGGCGGGCTGTTTGCACTGCTCATGTCGTTTGATGAAGTTGTTATTGCCTGGTTTATATCGGGTGTGCAGACCGAAACACTTCCTGTGCGCATGTATAGCAGTATTCAGTGGGAGATATCTCCCCTGATTGCCGTGGCATCAACACTATTATCTGCTGTGTCTTTCTTCGCCTGCCTTGTGGCATCGCGGGTAAGCCCAGCGGATGGCGGGGATACCGTATAGGGCATTCTCCCGCCAGCATCATGGTCGGCACATGACCCGCCGGGTGGCTGTATCTGGTCTGTGCCGAATATTCAAACATGTCTCGTGAAAGAAAAAATCATGGATCTGGCAGATAAGGTTGCAATCATTTCCGGGGCTTCGCAGGGGATTGGCGCTGCGATTGCCAGGCGCTACGTTGCCTATGGCGCGAAGGTCGCCATCATCGATGTCAATGTTGCAAAAGGTGAAGAACTGGCTACCGAGCTTTCGGAGCAGGGAGAGTGCCTGTTCATCGCGTGTGATGTTTCCGATGCGCGGGATGTAAATAACGCGGTAGAAAAAACGCTCGCAACATTCGGGAAGCTTGATATCGCGGTGTGCAATGCCGGGATCAACCACAGCGCGGCGTTTCTTGATCTTGCGGAAGAAGATTTCGACCGTGTGCTGCGTGTGAACCTCAAGGGGCCCTTCCTGCTCGGGCAGGCGGCGGCCAGGGTCATGGCCGGGCAGGGGGGTGGTTCCATCATTAACATGAGTTCCATCAACGCCATTGTCTGCAGTCCGGGCATTGTGCCCTATGCGGTCTCGAAAGGCGGCATGAACCAGTTGACGCGTGTCATGGCGCTGGGGCTTGCACCTTCCAATATCCGCGTCAATGCCATCGGGCCTGGCAGCATCGAGACGGAACTGCTGCGTGACATCATGCAGGCCAACCCTGACATGCGGCACGGCATGCTGTCGCGCACCCCCATGGGGCGGTTGGGGCAGCCTGAGGAAATTGCCGAGATCGCTGTTTTCCTGGCCTCGCCAATGGCCAGCTATATTACCGGCCAGGTGATCTATGCCGATGGTGGCCGCCTGCCTCTGGCTTATAATGTTCCTGTGGCATCCTGATGGTTCATATGGAAAAAGCCAATACAAATAATGACATGGTGGTGCCGCCAGATCGCCTGCGCCTGAAGGATGTCATGGTGCGGTATGGCAGTTTCCTGGCGCTGGACAACATCAACCTTGTCATCAGGCCAGGGGAGTTCCTGAGCCTGCTGGGCCCGAGCGGGTCGGGCAAGTCAACGATCCTCAACGTCATAAACGGTGCGGCGCAACCCGATGCGGGGAGCGTGCTTATCGACGGGCGCGATGTCACCGACGTACCGGCGCGTGACCGGGGGCTGGGCATGGTTTTCCAGAATTATGCGCTCCTGCCTCATATGAATGTTTTTGACAATATTGCGTTTCCGCTCAGGGTCCGTAAATGGCCAGCGGACCGGATCAGGCACGCTGTCGCGGATATCCTGCGCCGCATGGGGCTCGAAGGGTTTGCCCACCGTAAACCGCGGGAGCTTTCAGGCGGGCAGCAGCAGCGTGTCGGCATCGCGCGCTGTCTTGTCTATTCACCCAGCATTATCCTGATGGATGAACCACTTGGCGCGCTGGACAAGAACATGCGCGAACAGATGCAGGATGAGATCAAGACCCTCCATCATGCGACAGGCGCCACATTCCTCTATGTCACGCATGACCAGGAGGAGGCGCTGAACCTTTCTGACAGGATATGTCTCATGAACCGGGGGCGGATAGAGCAGATCGGCTCCCCGCAGGAAATGTATTTCCGGCCGGTATCGGAGTTTGCCGCCACGTTTTTGGGAGAGTCCAATATTCTCTCGGGCTGTCTTGCTGGCAAGGACCTGTTCCAAAGCGATTGCGGGCTGTCGATCCATGTCGAGGGCAGGCCTGATATTGCTGTTGGCGGGGCTGCCAGGCTTCTGTTGCGGCCTGAGCACATCATGTGTGTCACGCCATCGGCGGATATGCCAAACCGTTTTGTTTTTATTGTGGAAAACGTCAATTTTGTCGGCGGTTTCATACGGGTCACCGTGCGTGGGCGTGGTGGAGGGCGGCTGCAGTTCAAGGCGCGTGCCCATAATGATTATGCGAATCTGCAGGTAGATAGCGAGATCCATCTGGGTTGGCTTCCGTCCGATACGGTGCTTCTGCCTGCTTGAAGGATGAAATCCTGATGAATACAGAACAGTTTATCGCATGCCTGCGCACATGCGTGGGAGAAAACGGCGTCATTTCCGACAGATCCCAGGTCCTGCCCTATTTTGAGGACTGGTGGGGGCGGTGCAAGGGAGATGCCCTGTGTGTCGTGCGGCCCCGCAGCACGGCCGAAGTGTCGCAGGTGGTGGCTCTATGCCACCGCCATGCGGTACCGATCTATGTACAGGGCGGTAATACCAGTGTCTGTGCGGGTTCCGTGCCGCCGCATGCATCCATGGGCATCGTGCTGAACATGTCGCTTATGTCGCGTGTCATTGATGTGAGTGTGGAAGATGGCGCGATGACGGTTGAGGCAGGCTGCGTGCTTGCCACCGTGCAGGAGGCGGCGGCTGCTGCGGGCATGCTGTTTCCTCTCAGCCTCGGGGCTGAAGGGTCATGCCAGATTGGTGGAAACATTGCCACGAATGCAGGGGGCACGGCTGTCCTGCGTTATGGCAACATGCGCGATCTGGTACTGGGCCTGGAAGTGGTGCTGCCTGATGGCCGGGTATGGAACGGTCTGCGCACATTGCGCAAGGATAATACCGGTTACGACCTGCGTGCGCTCTTTATCGGGTCGGAGGGTACGCTCGGAGTTGTTACGGCGGCCACGCTCAGGCTCTTTCCCCATCAGCCTGAAATGATCACCGCCTTCATGTCCCACCCCACCCTGGAGGCGACACTTGCGGTTGCCCAGATGCTGCGCGCGCAGTTTGGTGGAACGCTGACCGCGCTGGAGCTGATCTCGCGCAGTGAACTGCAACTGGTCCTGAAACATGTGCCCCATGTCAGTTGCCCGCTTGATGGGGAGGCCCCATGGTTCCTGCTGGTAGATATAGCCTGTGGGGCGGATCGTGATGCCCTGCTTGCCGAATTCGAGGCAAGGCTTGCAACCGGGATCGAGGACGGTCTGATCGAGGATGTGGTGATTCCGGCCAACATGGCCCAGCGCGAGGCGCTATGGGCGATACGCCATAGCGTGACCGAGGCCAATAAAACCGAGGGAATGGGATTTTCGCACGATGTCGCCGTTCCCCTGCGCGCCCTGCATGCGTTTATCGAGGAAACCGGGCAGGCGGTCCGTACCACGTTCCCGCAGGCGCAGATCGTGATTGTCGGCCATCTCGGTGATGGCAACCTGCACTATAACGTCATGTTTGAAAAAAGCGTATGGGCGGGCATTGCGGATCAGGCCGGGATGAAAAAGCGCGTAAACAGATTGGTGTATGATCAGGCCATGCGTTTCAAGGGCAGCTTTAGTGCCGAACACGGTATCGGCGCGCTCCATGTGCCGGAGATGGCGGCTTACAAGGATGACCTCGAACTGCAGATGATGGAGGCGGTAAAGGCGGCCTTTGATCCGACCAATATCATGAACCCCGGGCGCGTTCTGCCCCGCGTGATGCGTGAAACGTCAGGTAGTGCGGCATGATGGCACGGGCCGGGATGAACCGTCAGGAAAATGACCCCCGGGCGGCCGCCATGTTCCATGCGGCACGCCAGACAGGCGTACCGTATTGAAAGATAGGGGAAGTCGCCCGCGCGGCGTGCCGGGAAACGGGGGGAAACAGGGCCTGAATAAGGAAAACTTATTATCAGGTTCGTCTTTTTCCGGACTATATTCCACTATCGAAACAAAGCGGTGTTCAGAGCGGCTTGGCTCTCAGGAATAACTTTTCTGGTTCTACTTGTTTACTTAAATAAACTGGTATGTACGTAAAATACTATGTTTGGTTTGTATTTGCGAATGGAGTGTCATTCAATCCGTGAATGGGGAATGACATAAAGCCAGTTATCTAGTTCGGCAGTGCTTTTGGCATCGATGAATTATCTGCGGGGTGTACCAGTAAAGCCGTCCCGCACAGGTCAAAAACTGATGGATCGGCAGCCCTTCCCAGCTTCGATAGGATATGTGATGAGACGCACTTTTCCATTATCAAAGGCACTCCTGGCAACAACGATCATGGCCACGGCCATATGCCACCAGGCCAGTGCCGCTCCCAAAAAGGTGCAGGCCAGGGCCGTGTCACGAGCGCAGGCGGCATCGGCGTCCGGGCATGACAATGCGGCCGCGGCAAACCTCTCGCCCGAGGAGATTTCAGTCCAGTCGCATTACGTGCCACGTGGTGCGATTGCCTCGGTCACGCAAAAGCGCATGGCGCTCGAGGTGCCGGGCAGCAATCCACTGAAAGTGCTGGGCGAAATGCCGGGCGTGATGTTTCAGGGTAACGATGCGCAGGGCGTGGATAACTGGTCGGCACAGCTGTTCATGCATGGTTTCCAGCAGTCGGAAATCGGGGCAACCCTTGATGGTATTCCGCTCGGAGAGTTCACATACCGTAATTACAACGGTCTGAACCCCATCCAGGCCATTTCCTCCGAAAACGTGGCCCGTATCGATGTGTCGCAATCGGCGGGGGCCGAGGCTGTTGCATCGACCAGCAACCTTGGTGGCGCACTCCAGTATCGGTCCAGCGACCCGAAAGACAAGAGGGGCGGCGTGATCTCCCAGAGCTTCGGGAGCTACGCTGCGTACCATACGTTTATCCGCTTTGACAGCGGCCGGCTCAATAAAACTGGCACGAAATTCTTTGCCTCCTATATGCGCAACGACACGGCGCAGTGGAAAGGATATGGCGAACAGTTCGTGCAGCAGGTCAATGCGAAGCTGGTGCAGCCGGTTGGTGACAGCAGCGAGATCTCTGCCTTCTTTGACTGGTCTGATCTGCACCAGAACAATTATCAGAGTGAATCGCCCGCCGTGCTCGCGGCCCTGGGTGACCGGGTGACCGATTACACCAATGGCGGCATCTCGGGGTATGAAAAGGCCACGCAGGTGGCGCTGGGCAATTATCCCGCCTCTTATAACGGGCTGAGCGGCAAGCGTGATATCGCCTATTATGATGGAGGCACCAACCAGGTTGACTACCTCGGCGGCCTGAAGGCTGACCTGGCCATCACCAATCATCTGCGCTGGACAACAACGGCCTACGGGCATGGGGAAGAAGCCCAGACAACCTGGACGGCGCCCACAAGCGAATACAGCAACATGGTTGACCCGTCAGGCTCGCCTCTGGCCGAGGTGGTCAAGGAGCCCATGATCCGCCGTTTCGGGGTCATGTCGGCGGTCCATTACGATATCGCGCATAACCATCTTGGCGCGGGCGTATGGTATGAAAACAACCATTATGATTCGCCCATGAATGCCTACGCGGTGCCGAATGTGGTTGATGGCGTGGTGCAAGGGCGACTGCCCCAGACACTGGGCAAATGGACCGACCCCTTTGCGCAGATGTTCAATCAGTCGTATAATACCAACACTTTCACGGCATTCTTTCAGGATACTTACTCGCCGATCCGCAACCTTTCGCTGCATTTTGGCTTCAAGTCGGTCCTGAGCACGACGCGTGTTGGCAATGGTTTCCTGAATCCGAGTTTTTATGGCGCTGGCGCAGAGATCGCAAGCGGTGTCGGGCTGACGACTTCAAAGCCGTTCCTGCCCCATATCAGCGTGGACTGGCGCTTCCTGCCGGGGCATGAGTTCTTTATCGATATTTCGGAGAACGTGCATACTTACGCGGAATCCGGCTATCATCTTTCCAACTCGCCCTTTGCGGTTACACAGAGTGCGTACAACTCTTCCGTCGCTGCCCTGCACCCTGAAACAGCGTGGACATATGCCGCAGGCTACCGGTATTCCTCGCCGATCGTCTCCGCATCGGTTTATGGCTACAGAACCAATTTTCAGAACCGCCTGCAGCAGGTTACGTCCGGCAGCATCATCAACCCCCAGTCGGTGGTCGAGAATGTTGGTGGCGTGACGATGAATGGCGTGGATGTGGGCGTGACCGTCAATCCGATCACGAACCTGGCGCTGACCAACAGCATCAGTTACGACCACGCGGTTTATGACAACAATATCAGCAACGCAGGTATTTCCTACAATACAAAGAACGTGCAGATCGTTAATTATCCGCGGTTCATGTATAAGGGGCGGCTGTCATATGAATGGCATAATGCCACGGCCTATATCGATGGCAATTACATCGGTGCACGAAACTACAGCTATACCGGAGATGTAAAGGTGCCCGGTTACTGGATGGCAAACCTGGGTATCCAGTACAAGCTCTCCAACCTGGGCAAATACGACAAGAAGCTCGCGGTCGTGAAAAATCTGATCTTCAGCCTCAATGTCACCAACCTTACGAATACACACTACATCTCGACCATGGGGGCCAACGGTAACCCGATGGCCATCTCCAGCGGCGCCCTCACCTATGCCTCTCTGGCGCCGGGGGCACCGCGCATGTTCTTTGGCTCCATCAGGGGCGAATTCTAGCAAAACGTAACAGATGGGCTGGCACGGCCTGCGGGGCAGGCCGGTCCATACAACTGCCTGCAAGGGCAGCATTGATTCCATGTTTTAGGAGACAAGCATTGTCGCAGCTAAGCGTTGCGTCCGACGTCGGTGGAACCTTTACGGACAGTATTGCATATGATGCGGCGACCCGTCGCATCACTGTTGCCAAAGTGCCAACTACGCCGACCAATCGGGCCGTGGGCACGGTGCAGGGCCTCAAGGCGGCCCTGGCCCTTCAGGAGAAAAGTGGCGCCGACGTTGATTATGTCGGGCATGGAATGACCACGACGACCAATGCAGTCATCCAGCGCACCGGCGCGCGGACGGCATTGCTGTGCAACCGGGGGTTTCGTGATATCCTGCTGATCGGGCGGCAGAACAGGCCCAGCCTGTTCGATATTGATGTTGTCCGCCCTGAACCGCTGGTTCCACGTGAGCGCTGCTTTACCGTTGCCGGGCGTATGAATGCCGCCGGAGAGGAAGTCGAGCCCCTCGATGAAGGCGCGCTGGAGCAGATCGCCCAGGAGATGAAGGATGCCGGGGTGCAGGCCGTGGCGATCCTGTTCCTGCATTCCTACGCCAATCCATCCCATGAGCGCAGGGCGCGTGAAAAACTCGAGGCGCTGCTGCCGGGCGTGGTGGTGTGCGCCTCGGCCGAGGTCGTGTCCGAATTCCGTGAATTCGAGCGCGGCAGCACGGCCGTGATGAACGCCTATCTCCGCCCTGTCATGGAGAATTACCTGCGTTCTCTGTCTCATCTGCTGCGTGATCCGGGCGAGGGGCTGGGGCTGGGCGCGGACAGGCCGATTATGGTGATTGATGCCGCAGGTGGTCTGATGACCATTGATGGCGCGCGCACCAAGCCGGTCCATACCGTCCTGTCCGGCCCTGCGGGCGGAGTGGTGGCCAGCGCCCATGTGGCGGGACTGGCGGATATCCACGACATCATCACCATGGATATAGGCGGGACCAGCACGGATATCTTCTGTGGTTACCGTCCGTTATGCAAGAGTTTTCTGACCCATATTGACGTGTGATCGTGTGCGGTCTTCTGTAAGGCCTGTTGATGTGGCCTTTCAGA